>JANXZG010000069.1 GCA_025355645.1 Gammaproteobacteria bacterium
CGCAACGAACTCGCCAGTTGAACTTTTGCCTCGCGCGTCAGGTTTTTTTTCATCGTGGCCTCCCTTGTGAGTGACGCGCAATGGTTACATTTCGCCTGAGGCAACGAAATCGTTTAGTAAGGCTTTAGTTGAGGCAACGCGAACATGCATGCGGCCGCGCCCGCAAGGACGGCGCGCCGAGTCTTGTGATCGCCCAGTACTCTGGCGCCGTCGTTCTTGCGCGCTTGAAAATCGACGGGTCACGCGAAGTGCTTGCGCAGCACCATTCCTGATGTCCACGGCGCCATATTGGCCGTTATGACCAATAGCAATGCACCGCTGAGGTGATGGTAAGTATCGAGTGGGAAATCTAACATCGCCCCCAACCTCACCAACAGCCTATCGAGTTCTTGGCATTACGGTCTAAGGAGTTCTACGGATTGAATGGTTTCTTTTTGATCTGGGGCACGGTACTCGTACATCCAACGGACAATGCGCTGCGTCCGTTACTGGTCAGCAACGCGACCCATGTGCCTTTCTTGATCGTCAAGTTTGGCGTTCGGACTGGTGAGTACCTTCTAGGGTTGTACCGCGTGTACCTATGGAACGTTTCGAGATTGGACCATCACCCCTACCAGCGCGCAAAAGTTAGCCGCGAGCAGTAGCGCCTCAAGGGGTCTCATCCTAGAGAGGCAATTCCCGTGAGAATGCCCGGTCGTGCCGCTGTGGCCACGTGATCCGACGAATGCCCAGGTTCACTTCGCGGGCCTGAAGCATAGCAAACGCGGCACGCTCTGGATTGGCTTGCTGCGTATCCACGCGAACAACATCCGCCAGCTCATCGGCGCGCAGCGGCATGAAACCTTGAAGCTGATTGTCAAGCACGGCGATGGTCGCGTCGGATGGGCTGGCTTTCTCGGTAGCGCGACGTGCGATCCTGCACGCCATTTCCGCCTTGTCGGCGACGCAGGAAACGATGACGAACGATGACCCGAGACGATCGGCAAGAGCTTTGAACTGCTGTCGATCCTCCACGTCTAAGAAGGCGGCGTCGACAATGACACTAATCCCTCCCACCAGGCAGCTCTCTGCGCAATCAAGCAGTTGCGCATAGGTTTGGCGGGTGCGCGCTGGGGTGTAAAGATCAGGTGACCCCGCGGCGCCTCTGCCGGGCGCGGGCTCTTGATCGGCCATGCGCTTGCGCTCTAAGTCAGAACGCAGACGCACGGCAGCGACCAGCGGTACCAAATGCTCGCTCAGCCAGGACTTACCGGAGCCGGAGGCTCCGTGCATGATGAACAGCGCTGGCTGCTTGGGGCGCATGAACTGCTGCGCCGTGGCGATTCGACCGTGTAGGCGGCCCATCCATACCAATCGCTCGGCGGCTCTCTGCTCAACACTCAAGGCATCGAGCATGGCACGAACCAGAGCCCGGTATACGGCATAAAAGGGCAGCAAGCGCAATCCCTGATAATCCCCCGTTTGTTCCACGTAACGGCTCAAGAACTCGTAAGCCAAATCATTATAATCATGTCCGACAAGATCCATAACCAGGAAAGCGACATCGTTCATGACATCAATCCAGCGCAATTTTGGATCAAACTCCAGACAATCAAACGGCGTGAGCTGTCCTTGCCAACGCACGATGTTATGCGCATGAAGATCGCCATGGCACTCGCGAATAAAGCCGCCCGCCTGGCGCGCGCGGAAGAGTTCGTGCAAATCATTCAGCGAATCATGGGTCCAATCGATGAGTTGGTTCATCGCGGGGGACTCTTGGAGCGAATGCAAGCGCGCGAGTAACGTGGTGAGGTTGCCGAGCACGCAAGCGCGAAGTTGCGCCACATAGTCGAACGTCGAATTCTCGGGTATAGCCGCCGCGCTGCGATGATATTCGGCCACGCGTTCGGCCAGCGCAGCCAACTCCGGCGCCTTGACGTCTGCGCGGACCAACAGCGCGGGCAATTCTTGTGACGGCTCGAATTGCCGCATTTTTACCGCATAGTCGACTGGCGTGCCGCTGCCGCCTAGATGAAGACCATTCGCGTCTCGTGTAATCGCGATGACTTCAAGATATAGCTCGGGCGCGAGTCGCTTGTTCAGCCGCAGCTCCTCCTCGCAGAGGAAATGGCGCCTCGCGAGCGACGTGGTATCCAGAAACTCAAGCTTGAGGCGCTTCTTGACCTTGTAGGCGTAATCGCCGGTAAGGATGACCCAGGAAATGTGAGTTTCGTGAAGACTAATTTTCCTAACGGCATGCGCATAGGGCGCCGACTTCAGCAGCTCGTCGATGCTAAAGACGGGCTCTGAGTCTGTAGTTAGCGGCTCGAATATCTCTGCGACGGCCATGTTTGACGAACTTCATCTGAGGAAGGTATATCCACGGTAGCAACTGGCCTCGCTCATCGCTATCCGCGAATACCGGTCGAGGTTGCGGGTTGTTCCCACCCCGTTCGCTCGCGTCTTCAGTGGGTTTATGTAGCTCCTCGAAGTATTTATCCGCAGGAACGCGCTGAAATTTCTATCTCACGAGTCCGTGGGGGCTGCCTGCGAGCGCCGCCGCCGGCCAAGGAGGCGCGTGCGACCAGTAACTCTATTATAGCGATTGGTCTGTTTACGCAAGGGCCAGCTCAAGCGCGTTAATCCACCTCGTGCAAATGAATAGGGCCCTCGCTACTCGCGTTCGCGCGAAATGGACGCCATCCTTGCGCCATTCCTAATTGTTGCAACAGGGACTGTTTATGATTGTCGCGCGCCGGAATGGCCGGTAGCAAAATGTTCGCGCACCATTGCGATTATCTGCTTGTCGCTCATCTTATCAGCGGTTTCTTCTGCTAGGACTCCCGCTTTCCGCCTATTCCTGTCAAGCCGCCGATGGAACTCTCCCTTCGCCTCGCCTGGGCCAAACAGAAAGAGACCCTCTTGATGGGGCAAAACTGCCAAGACCGCGTCGTAGTAACGGTTGAGTGCACCTGTCAGGGTACGCTGGCGACGGTCATCAGCGGGTACTTGCTGCGCCTCGTAACGACCTTTCAAAGGAGAATCGCCGCCACGCTCGGGATGCTTCTCAACTTTTGACTCAACAACCGTGATGCGCGCACCGGCGGGGGCAAGTTCGGTAATGACTGCCCTGCGATGGTCAATCCATATGCCGATTGGGTTAGTCATCAAATTGGCCGGTGTAACTGGACATTCGGCCGATTATCGCGCAATGGTCGAGCGGGAACATAAGGGAAACCACCTAGTGGGAACGGTCTAAAGTAGGATAAGTCGTCGCGACAGCGTCGATCCCTCTTGTCAGAATGTCGGGGAACTCATTGGTTTCGCATCGGACTCGTGCGGCGCGTCTCGCACTAGCGCGCGCAGCCGCTCCACCGGGTAGGAATAGTGTTGGGTTCCAATGTTGGGCACGGTGCCATCGGTGGTACCTGTGGCATCCCACGATGACACGCAGCGCAATGCTCGTTAAATAGCCGCCTCAAAGGGGTAATAATTGTCATGCCACTCAGCCTGTTGCCTAAAGGTGCTAGGAGCGAGAAACCAGCGCTGCTCGATACCGCCGCACTGACCGCGTATCGGTCTTGTCGGAGCTCGGCAGTACGGAGCAGGGACGTAAGAACCCAGCGGCCTAGGGGCGCTTGGCCGCGGGCGGTGCCAACCTGGTCGGTCATGCGCCTAAAAGCAGTGTTGCTCGGGAGCTCTTGGACCGAGCCAACAACCCCGCTCAACTTGTTGCTGTTAGCCTTGGCGGGAGTTTCCTACGGGGCGTTGGGCCTCGTGTCCTTACCCGCGCCACCCACGCGGTGTAAAAAGTGGTTCGAGCGTTTTAGTTACCCACGGAGCGCATCGCTGTTGGCTTGACGATCAAAATATCGCAGGGCAACGAGTCCAGAACGCGCTCCGCCGTACTGCCGATGAGCAGTCGCCCGATGGCTGATCGGGAAATCCCGCCCATGACCAGCAACTGTGCTTTAAGGGATTTCGCCAGAGCGGGAAGAATGAATGCCGGATCGCCCATGCGCAAGTGCGAGCGACGCTTGTCTATCCGGTATTTCGCACTCACTTTAGCAAAGTTGCGGCGGATATCGGCAGCATATTGTTTCTCCTCCGGCACGGAAATCGGTATCGCCATTGGTGCGAAAGTGGCATCGGCGGCAAAACTCATCAGCGGTGAATAAACATGCACAGTATGTAGCGTTGTACCCAATGCCTCCGCGAAGCCACGGCCCGCGGAAGAAATTGAGCTATCCAATGCCTGCGGTTTGCGGATCCAATGCCAAGGATCGAGAGCGGCGAGAATCGGCGCGGCGGGCTTGATCTTGCCTCCTTTGACAATCAGCAGCGGCACCGGGGAGTGGCGGAGCAAGTCATAGTCGTGTTGCGACAAAAACAGGCGCGCCAGGAGACTGTGATGATGTGCCTCGATGGCCAGGAGATGAGCCTTCGTTTGCTTGGCCCGGCGCACAATGGCGTCGATGCCCGAGGCATTCGCGGCCACTGTGCACGTCACGGCAATGCCGTTGTCGCGCAATCTTCCCGCTAGCTTTTCCAACTGGTGACGTTTTGCCTCCACGAGCGAGCGAGTAATCTGAGTATCATCGATTCGAGACATTCCCAGCATCGGCGGCGGCGGTCGCACCACGCTGAACAGCTCGATGTGCGCTTTGGACGAGCCAACGATCTGCGCAGCCCGATCGACAACCTTTCTCGCAGAGCCGTCCGCAACGGCGATCAGCACTCGTCGAACCCTTAAATTTCATGAGTCCCCTCGATCGACGTACATTTTCAAGGCTTCCAGCGTGCACTGGGGCGGCTGCGTGGACCATTAGGACAACTACCTAGCGATTTGTGAGCTGGCGCGTAGTCCTACTCAGGCGAGTGATTGTCTCGAGCAAGCCTGCTTGACACGCATTCACAACGTTGCACAGACTCGCTGCGATTGACTAACAAGTCGATGGCGTTCGTAACCATTTCTTCACACGCCAGTTGTCGTGATACTCACTCAAACGGCCTTGCAAATGACGCAGGGTATCGAACTCGGGATCGGGTGAGGCGGTCATCAGTGATCCAAATTCTTCATCCTGGTATCACGACGCTTTGATGCGTGCCCGAGGGCGATGCAACTTGCCGGGATTAGGTCCGACGTCGCGCAATGCGTGGCGCAAGCGGTGCTGCCAAGCGGGCGTAGTTAGAAGGTCTCGCAGATCGTGCTTGCCCTGGCGCATTGCGCGGCCAGCATCACAAGTAAGTGATGTGCCTCGCATGGTCCGCAAGGGCGTGATTCGAAATCAGTTTCCCCACCGCCGATTCTTGGATGCCTGCCTCGCGGGTGTTTTCGAGGTCCGACATAAAGTGACGCAGCGCGGGAAATAGCGGCGCCATAGTGAAGGTATAAGGTGTTGCTTCATAGAAGCGCGACCCGCAGTGGGTGAATGCAATGCGGGTGTGATGCACGGATTCGGTAGTTAAGTCGCGACTCAGCGCGTACAGCTGCACCAGTAGGGCTGCCTGCAGTCGGGTGAGCGTCTTCTGAATGAGATCTTGATTGGCGACGCTTATGCGTCGTCACGTTCACGATATCGGCATCCGCCGCCAAATTTACGTCAGTAGCCACCCGCCCCAGAGCACTGCCAACATCCCGACGATGCTCGGCGCCAGTCGCAAGGCAAACGGGCGGCTTCCTCCCACCACGGCAGCGCCAAGTTTTACCAGTGCGTTAAGGCTAATCGCCAGCAGCGCTGCAAATGAGGCCGACGCTACTGCCAGTGTGCCCGAAGAGGCCAATCGAGCCGCCGAGGCTGCTGCGGCGTGGGTATCGAAGAGGCCGGCGACGGCGATCGCCGCCTGTGCAGCCGAGGAGCCAAGACTTCTTTGCAAGAGGGCGGCAATCGTGAGCATCAGCGCGAATCCTCCGGCGAAGATGATGGCCAGCTTCGGTTCAAAGGCTCGCCCCGTAATTGGCTCGGATGTTGTGGATGGCTCGCGAGGTTTAAGCGCAAACGCCAGGCCGTAAACAGCTGCAAAAAGACCCATGGCCGTGATGCCGATTGCTAGACGACGCAACACATCGAGATTGGTGATAGCCAAAATGATGATCAGCTCGATGGCTGTGGCAATGGAGGACAATGCCGCGCCGGCAACAGCCGAATTGACTTGGGCGGGCTGGATGCGAGCTTGCCGGCCCATGGCGGTAATCGTCAAGATACTGGAGACGAAGCCCGCGCAAAATCCGGTGATCGCAAGGCCCAGCCGTTCACCGGTCGTGCGCCGCGCGACGTATCCTAGGGCGTTAATTAGCAGAATGAGAATGGTAAGCCGCCAAATCACCCGCAAATTGATGACACCCAACGGGTCCACAGTGCGATCTGGGAGCAGCGGCAGCACGATAAGTGCCGCGCCAGCCAGCAGCGTCGCATCGCGTAACTCTTGTTCGCTCAGTTGCGAGAGGGCAAGTTTGTGCAATCGCGACTTAGAACTCAGCACCAATGCGATCAGTACGCCGACGGCGGCGGCGAGCTCAATATGACGAACGGTCATAAAGCCGATCGCGAAAGTGGCTAACAGCGCGAAAGCCGTCGTCCCACTGGCACGCCGCAACGCTTTGGTATAGGAGAAGAGCACATTCAAAGCGACTACCCCAGCGCCCAAGACGGCAACCATGATCCCCGACTCCACCAGAGCAGCGATAGCACCGAGCAACGCCACCAAGGTAAAGCTGCGGACGCCCGCCGCCTCGGACAAGAAACCGGGATCTTTGTGCTTCTCTCGATCCAGGCCAATGAGCAGACCGACGGCCAAGGCCACGGTGAGACTCGCCGCGTTGGAGTACCAAAGGGTTAACACGCGTGCCTCACAAGAACTATCCCGCCGCGATATGGAATAGACCTCACTATGCCGCGCTCCGCGCCCGCAGAACATACGGGTTAACGCGTATCGCAAAACTCCGAAGGGGAGTCGGCTCTCCACCGTAGCGCATGAGGGAAACTACGGATGGTGCGCCAGACAGCACAGGGGGATCCTTGCATTGCGGCGTTTCCAACAGGAATGAACCTCAATGGGGAGAGCCCAGCAATGAATGCGCGAAACACTGAATTCAGTACGCCCAGCAAGATCTTCCGGGCGCCTGTGGTAGCGCCATCCTTTGAATCGGCATCGATTTCAGCGGATGAATTTGCGTCGAAAACCGCCAATGCCATGGGGTTGACAGGAGAAATTTTGAGGGCTCGGTGCGCCTATGACGAAAGTGTTGCAAAGGCGGCATATTTCATGGCGCACCGCCGTGGATTTGAGCCCGGCCACGAACTAGGGGACTGGGATCGCCGCTGAGGCGCAGATCGCGAACGCATCAAAGCAAGCGGAATCGATGTCAGAGGAGCACGGGTCGTGAAGACCGATTTGGATATTCAACGCGAGGTCCAACATCAGTTGCAATGCGATCCGCGCGTCGATGAACGTGGCGTGGGGGTTAATGTTCACAAGGGTGTCATTACGCTGGTTGGCACGGTACCCCACTACGCGGAGCGCCAGACGGCGGCCGAAATCGCCGAGTATATCGACGGTGTCTGTGCGATCGCGAACGAGATTGAAGTGCGCATCGCCAAAACGAGCGAGTGCAGTGACACCGAGATTGCCGAAGCGGCTGCGGCCGCGCTGCATGACAAGGATGAATATTTCGCGAACCAAGTGAAAGCAATTGTCACCAGCGGCTGGATCAGGCTCTCCGGCCAGCTTGAGACGCAGGATCAAAGAGCGGGGGCCGAATTAGCCGTTCGAAACTTACCCAGTGTCAAAGGCGTGGTCAACTGCACGACGTTAAAGCCTGCGACTTCGAGCGCTGATGCGCAGCAATCGATTGAGGACGCACTGCAAGTTCACGCGGCTCTCGAAGCGGAGGATATTGTCGTCGAGTTCAAAAACAGTGTAGTAACCTTGCGCGGATACGTGCAGTCGCATCAAGAACGCAACGATGCGGCGTTTGCCGCGTGGTCGGGGGCGGGGGTCTCGAAGGTCGAGAAATTGCTCGCTGTGCAGCCATAGTGATTTTGCGCAATTAGGACCGGCGCCAAGCGTAAGGCCGGCGATCTTTGGAAAGACTCAATCTAAACAGGTGAATCGTGGCCGAAAATCATTCAAATGGCTTTGGCTCGCCTGCACTGGTGAGTCAGCTCATGGAAGTCTCGCGCATTTCGGCATTAACGGAATTGGCGAGCGCCATTGCACATGAACTTAATCAGCCGCTGGGCGCCATTGCCACTTTTTCGCAGGCAGGCGAGCGAATGCTAAATCGCGCAGAGCCGCTTGTTGGCGAAACCCTCGATGTGCTGCGGCAGATCAGTGAGGCGGCCTTAGGAGCGGGGGAGGCAATTCATCGAATCAGACGACTTTTCGATCAGGATGTCTCAGTGCGCATGAGTTGCCAGGTCCTGGATCTCATCGATGAACTCAAACCTGTGCTGGAGTTGTTCGCGAAACGCGCCGGGGGCGAGATTCAGGTCGATATCGGTTTGGGCGTGCCCGCCGTAAACGCAGACCGATTGAGGATACAGCAGGTCATTGTCGCGTTGGTACAGAACGCGTGCGATGCTAGCGCCCTCGGCGCGAGCGCGCCTAGAATCAGGATTTCTGCGACCAGCGATCGATATATGGTCGAGACCAGCGTCAATGATTCAGGTCCCGGTGTACCGGCGAGCATTCAACGCCAATTATTTCGGCCTTTTTTCACCACCAAGCCAAACGGTACGGGACTCGGGCTCGCTTCCAGTAAAGCAATAGTGGAGGCGCATGGAGGTAAAATTGGTTTTGATACCGTGTCCTCGGGCGGCAACCGCTTCTGGTTTCGCTTGCCGGTGGCCGGCGATTAGGGGGTTAGCAATGGCTCAAGAAAAACAGGCGCCCGCCGGCACAATCTTTGTGGTCGACGACGATGATGCGATGCGACGCGCACTCGGTAAATTGCTTAACACAGTGGGCTACAAAACCGCGTTGTTTGCGCTGCCGAGCGAGTTTCTCGCCCGCTTCAAAGCGGACGAGCCGGGCTGTTTGATTTTGGACATCAGGATGCCTGAAATGAGCGGCTTAGAAGTTCAGCAGCAGCTCAATCGTCTCGGTGCCATGCTGCCAGTCATCTTCATTACCGGCCATGGTGATGTACCCATGGCCGTGCAGGCTATGAAGGAAGGGGCCTTCCAGTTTATCCAAAAACCCTTCCGCGATCAGGATCTTCTCGATCATATCAACCATGCGCTGCAGTCTGATCGAGACAATCGCAAGGATGTCGCGCGGCGTGCCGAAGTTCACCGCCGCATGGAGACCCTGACGCCGCGGGAAAATCAAGTGATGGACTTGGTCGTCGAGGGCGAAGCCAATAAGGTGATGGCTATCGATTTAGGTTTGAGCGAACGCACAGTCGAAATTCATCGGGCGAAAGTAATGGAGAAAATGGGCGCGCGGTCGGTAGCACATTTGGTCAAAATGCACCTAATGCTGAGTGAAAAATCTTGAGATTGCTAAATAGGCAAGTAATCGACGAAGTTGGTCTTTTTGATGCCCAAGATCCCACAGCATCCGATCAGCCCGCTGTGCACAAGGCCGCCATTTTGGCCTCTAGATTGCGCGCCAGCCCCGAACTGCTGGTCTTCGATACCAAACTATTCGGGATTTGCTCTTCCGCCAGTGAGTCTCAATTGACCACTGTGCCGTTCTCACGCATGACTTGATGACTCTTGCCGAGCGCATGTTGTCTCGATAAGTAGTCGGCAACGCCCTCGATCTCTTGCTCATCGAAACTGTGCAAAAACCGTTGCAGATCTTGGTCTACGTTGTGGCGGCGGTCGGCGGCTAATTGGTGTAGTTGGCCGACCAGATAAGAGTAGTGCTGCCCTTTGAGCGCGGGAACCAAGCCGTCATGGTCACCGCCGGCATCAGCCTGGTGACAGGAGGAACATTGCTCGTGAAAGATGCCGCGGCCCAGGGCCAGGTGAGATCCGTCCCCGGTCTCTGCCGCGGGATTGCCCGGCATCCGGCTCACATAAGCGGCGATATCGGCCCAGGATTGCGTCGCGTGCACGTCCCGCCGAGACACGACATGATGCATCGTGTCGTTTTCGCGTTCATCACCGGAAAAATTGGCCAGCTGGCGAACAATATAAGCAAATCGTTGGCCGGCAAGCGCCGGAATGCTGCGACTGCGATCACCGAATCCTGCCCGCCCGTGGCAACTGACGCACTGGGCGCTATACAGGCTGCGACGGTGCTTGGGCTTCGCGTCTAGCGCCAATGCTGCTTTCGTCGCCTGGTCCACGGACTCCTCCGAGGCGTGAGCAGCCGGCATCAGGACCCATGAGTCAATGGTGAGGAGCCCAAGAATCAAAGTACCCAGATTTCTATTGAATGCACGCATATGATGAGAGTCTGGCGAGCGAAACGACGCTCTGTGAATAGGGGGTTACACGTATCGTAAGGACCGTGGGGCTGTCCGTAAGCACTTCTTGGGGACAATCCGAGATCCTGATTCGGTAATTACCGATAGAAACGAACGCCTGTTGCATTCATTCTGCAGCTTGACATCGATATTTGATAGGGCAGAAGGCAAACGCAAAATGACGCAATTGGTAACAGATAGAGAACTCAGCGAAAACGCGGCCTGCGCGTTGCATTACGAGTTGCCTCGCAGCTTATCAAGGTGGCTGTAGAAAGCGGCTGGGTAACCCTAACCGGAGAGGTCGCGATGAGGCAGACAAAGAAGCCGCGGAAAAGGCGGTACTCTACATACGCGGCGTCAAGGGGATTCGGAATTACACCACCATCATTCGGCCACCCGAGCCGGTAGAGACCACAAGATTCATCGAGGCCGTTCCAGCACCGCAAGTAACCTAACCGCTGCTCTTGAGATTCGACCGGTGAGGATCGACCAAGGGCCTTGCGCAACAGGCGCCGTTCCTTGCGCACGCGTGCAAGCATGTCAACTTTCTAGGGCGCTCTCTCCACATGCTACGTAATTGGGCTCGGGATTTGTTAATGGCCGCGGCGCTCGCGAGCGGTAGCGCGTGGGCGCTGGATGCACCGCCTGCCACTGGGTGTGTCAGCCCCTCGAATCTGACCGGAGTCGCGCTCGCGCAAGAGGAGGAGACCCTTAATAGCGTTTACTCGGACCGAGCCACTCGATTATTGTGGAGCGAGTCCGGGAAACTCTCGCCCCAAGGCAGTGAGTTGCTGCAATTGTTGAACTCGAGCGGCAGCTACGCCCTAGAATCGGCCGACTACGGAGGGGATGCCCTCAGCAGCGCGAAGCGTTGCCTGACAACGACTGCCGATTGGGAGGGGTTTGATCGCTGGCTATCCGCAGCCGCATTGCGTTTCTCGACGCATTTGCACTCCGGCCGAGTCGACCCCCGTGCCGCGGGTTTCGAACTGCCCGAACCGAGGACTGACTTTGACGGCGCCAAGACGATCGAAGCCTTATCATCTGCCCCTAGCGTTGTAGCGGGCGTTGCGGCCATCGAGCCGCACTTCTATCACTATGAGTTGCTCAAGAAAGCATTGCGGCGCTATCGATTACTGGCGGAAACGCCATCGCTGACGAAGCTGCCGCCCATCGGCCGAGGGAGTGTCCTAAATTTTGTGTGTTGAGCCATACTTTACCCAAGGAGCGAGAGTATGGCGATCAAGAAAGAGATTCTGGACGAGTTACTCAAAGGTCGGGATCCGAAGACGATGTTTTCTTCGGACGGACTGCTCGGAGA
>JANXZG010000108.1 GCA_025355645.1 Gammaproteobacteria bacterium
TCGCGAGCTTTCCGTTGCAGCCAGGATCGTTCCGCACTTTGCAAGCGAGGCCTGCCTGCGGCGAAACCAGCCCTCCTCTGCGAAATTCGATGTCTGTTGCGCCGCCCGATCAAACTGCGGTAGCGGGGCCAATAGCAAGACTGCCGTTGGTATTTTTGTTGCCAGGTCGACGGTGAATATCGCATTGTTGTCATAGCCTTCAAAACAGCTCGTAACCAATACAACATCAGGCCGTAAGGTCGCGAGAAAAGCCTCACGCAGCCGCTCGGATACCTCGCGGCACCATGTATTCTCCAAATTCGCATCAGCGGTAGGTCCGACCCCCTGCCAGGTCCGAATGTCTTTCTCAGAAATCGCACCGGATAGCGCTGCAATTATGGGCTGTATGGTTTCTGGAAAAAGTCCGCTTAGGACCAGCGTGATGCGATTCTCGCCGGAAGTTCTAGCCAGCGCTCTGACGAGTGCCAGGACAGCCCTGCATACGTCCGGATAGCGCCCCCGAACCTGAGCACCCTGCATGTCAAGCACCAAATGCATAACTGCTCCCCGGCGCTACTCTGGCTCTTGACTACCGGCTGAATCAACCTGCTTCACGAGCTCGCGGAAAATGCGCCTAACGGCGGCGGACTCACCGGACAGATCAACGCCATCCGTAGTTGCTTCAGGCTCTCGTGGGAGCCTTGTCCGCTCATATACGTCTGTTTCATTACCGGGCAACAGCTTTAAGCCCTTCTCGACAGCCTCCAGCCGCAGCCGCGCCTCTAGTTTTAGAGCGGCAAGCTCCTGCGTTACCTGGCCCAGACTGTTCTCTACGCGGTTCAGCTGACGTTCATATTTGCATTCGCGCCCCGCCGGTCGCCACAACCAGTTGCGATTTTTCAACTGCTTCGCCATATGTTCCCGCAGACCCGCGATCGTCGCAGCCCCGGCATTCGCTTCTGGCAACGCGCCGAAGTCAGCAATCATCTGGGCTTTGCCATATCCGCCGCGCAGTTGGCTAGTATAAAACTCCAGCTCGTCGGGCGCCGCTTGTCGCTGCAGGACACTGGCGTAGAGTGCCTCAACCAACGGCAGATCGTTTAGCGCCAGGAGGTGGTTGATATGTCGTATCGCTTGCAAGGTGGAGCTCCGCCCGTTCGGCATAAAGCCGCAAAAAATGATCGTAGGCTGGCATGCGCCGCTTTGCAACGGCCATAACAGCGTTCTGGCGCGGTTCCCGGTACAGCAAGTCTCGGAAATAAACGCTATATTGTCAGCCCACAGGATACTTGCGCCTTATGAAAAAACATGGCTAAAGCGGCACTTATTACCGGAATCACTGGGCAGGATGGCGCTTACCTCGCCGAACTTCTTTTGACGAAAGGCTATGCCGTTCATGGCATCAAGCGCCGGGCGTCGTCCTTTAATACCGGCCGTATCGACCACCTTTATCAGGACCCCCATGAGAGCAATGGGCGTCTTACCCTGCACTACGGCGATCTGACGGACTCGACGAACCTGATCCGCATTATCCAGGAAACCCAGCCGGACGAAATCTACAACCTGGGGGCCCAAAGTCATGTAGGGGTTTCATACGAAAGCCCGGAATATACGGCGGACACCGATGGCATCGGCACGCTGCGCGTGCTCGAGGCAATGCGAATCCTGAAAATGCAGGACCGCACACGCTTCTACCAGGCGTCTACATCCGAGATGTTTGGCTTGGTGCAGGAAACTCCCCAGCGCGAGACGACCCCGTTCTACCCTCGCTCGCCTTACGGAGTCGCGAAAGTCTTTGCCTATTGGACGACGGTGAATTACCGCGAGGCATATGGAATGTTCGCCTGCAACGGGATCCTGTTCAACCACGAATCCCCATTGCGCGGGGAAACTTTCGTATCCCGCAAGATCACCCGCGGCCTAACCAGGATCAAGACCGGCCTGCAGCAGGTCCTATATCTCGGCAATCTCGATGCGCGGCGCGATTGGGGACATGCGCGCGATTACGTCCGTGCGCAATGGCTGATGTTGCAGCAGGACGTGGCGGAGGATTTTGTCATTGCCACCGGCGTTCAATTTTGCGTGCGAGACTTTGTCGTGGCAGCCGGGGCGGCGCTCGGCATGAAAATTGAGTGGCGCGGGAAGGACGTTGCGGAGGTAGGCGTCGACAGCGTCACGGGCCGGGAAATCGTCCGTATCGACCCCATCTATTTTCGCCCAGCAGAGGTCGATACCTTACTTGGCGATCCTACCAAGGCGCGCCAGAAGCTTGGCTGGAAAGCCGAAACAAGTTTCGCAGAGCTCGTCACGGAAATGGTTGAATCCGATTTGCTGCTGGCACGGCGTGATGCTCTAGTGGCGCGCGAAGGCTACAAGATTGACCAGCGCGCCTAGACCATGCGTGCGCTGATCTGCGGAATTTCCGGCCAGGATGGGGCTTATCTGGCCGACCTGCTGCTGAAGAAAGGCTATGCGGTGACGGGCACGTCGCGTAATGTCGCCACCGCCTCGAACGGAAATCTCGCGCGGCTGGGCATTGTGAACCAGGTCCAGCTCGTATCGATGACTACCCATGAGCCTGACAGCGTGCTGGATGTCCTGCGCAAGACGGAAGCAGATGAGATTTACAATCTGGCCGGACAGAGTTCGGTAGGCATTTCGTTCGAGCAACCGGCGGAAACCCTGGACAGTATCATCGGCGGAAATCTCCATATACTGGAAGGGATCAGACGGCTCGGACGGCCCGCGCGCTTCTACAACGCGGGCTCGGGCGAGTGTTTCGGAGAGAGTCAACCAGGGGGTGCGAGTGAGGGTGATCCGTTCCGACCCCAAAGTCCCTATGCGGTCGCGAAGGCAGCCGCATACTGGTTGGTCGCTAACTATCGCGAAGCCTACGGCTTATATGCCTGTACCGGCATCCTATTCAATCACGAATCTCCGCTGAGACCCGCCAGGTTCGTGACGCGCAAGATTATTGCTACAGCGTGCCGAATTTCCCGAGGCAGCGGTGAAAAACTGGTTCTCGGCAATATGGCAATCCGGCGCGACTGGGGCTGGGCGCCCGAATATGTCGAAACCATGTGGCTGATGCTCCAGCAGGCCACCCCTGCGGATTTCGTGATTGCGACCGGATCGAGCAACAGTCTTGGTGATTTTGTAAGCGAGGCATTTGCCGCAGTCGACCTCGATTGGCGCGGTCACACGGAGACTTCCCGCTCCCTGTTCCGCCCTACCGACATAGCGGAAATCAGGGGAAATCCTGCCAGAATAGCGGAGGCGCTGGGTTGGAAGGCCCGCCATAACCTGCAGAGCGTAGTCGCGATGATGGTCAAGGCGGAACTCGAGAATATGTTATAGCCGCTATCTGCGGTAGTTCTTTTCCACCCACGCCTTGTAGTCCCGCCCTAGTAGCGCCTGCCACCAGCCGGTATTCGTCAAATACCAGTCAAAGGTAGTGCGCAGCCCAGCCGCAAGGTCGCGAGCCGGCGCATAACCCAAGGCCAGCTGCGCCTTGCGGTAATCGATCGCATATCGCCGGTCGTGGCCCGGACGATCGCTAACATGTGTAATCAATTCGGCGGCCGGTCGGCCAGTCGCGCCGGGCGAATTGGGAAATGTTGCACGCAGGATTGTATCTGCAGCGAAATGTTCATCCGCCAGCGAGCAGAGGCGGTGCACGATCTCGATGTTAGGCGTTTCGCTGTTGCCTCCCACGTTGTAGACCTCGCCCGACTCGCCACGTGTCACGGCGAGCTCAATGGCGACACAATGGTCTGCCACGTGCAGCCAGTCCCGCACTTGCAAGCCGTCTCCGTAGATCGGAAGCGGCTTGCCAGAGAGGATATTGATGATAATAAGCGGGATTAGTTTTTCCGGAAAATGGTATGGCCCGTAATTGTTCGAGCAATTCGTGATTGTTGTGTTAAGGCCGTAGGTCTCGTGATAGGCACGCACCAGGTGATCGGAGCCCGCCTTACTGGCCGAATACGGCGAATTGGGCGCGTAGGGGGTGGCCTCGTGGAACGGCGGATCGGTAGGATTTAAGGAGCCATAAACCTCATCGGTCGAGACATGGTGAAAGCGATGCCCACGGGAAAGCGTCGCGTCGAGCCACACCGATTTGGCGGCTTTCAGTAGGGCGTGGGTGCCAACGATATTCGTGCGGATAAAATCATCAGGTCCCAGAATGGAGCGGTCGACGTGGGACTCGGCGGCAAAGTGCACCACCGTATCAATGGCGTGGGCCGTGAGTAATTCCCGGACCTTCGCCTCATCGCAGATGTCACCGCGGACAAAGGAATATCGGGAATTCGCATCCAGCCCCGCGAGATTGTCAATGTTGCCGGCATAAGTCAGCGCATCGTACACGAGAACCTTGCCCGCGCCCCTGCGTGCCAGCCAATGCCGCACGAAGTTCGTACCGATAAATCCAGCACCCCCGGTAATCAGTAAATTATTTGGTTCGAAGTTCATCGAGCATCTTTCTCAGGTTTTGACGCCAATGCTGCGCCGGCGCCGGGACCAGCGCGCGCATCGCGCGGGTGTCGAGTACGCTGAAGCGAGGGCGCGCAGCCTTGGTAGGATAATCAACTGTTGCGATCGGAGTGATTGGCACTGCCCGCGCAAGCAGCCCGCGGGCGAGCGCCTCCTCCTGGATGGCGAGCGCGAAATCGTACCAGCTGGCAACGCCGAGATCTGTCCAGTGATAAAGCCCGCCCGGCGCATTGACATCAATCAGGCCCCAGATTGCGTGCGCAATTCCCGTCGCCCAAGTTGGTGTCCCGATCTGATCCGCAACGACGTTCAGTTTTTCGCGCTCGCGCATCAGGCGCAACATGGTCAGCACGAAATTTCGCCCCGCCGAGGCATACACCCAGGACGTGCGCAGTACGATACCGTCCCCGCCAGCGACTACGTGGCGCTCGCCGCCCAGCTTCGTCTTGCCATAGACGCTGATAGGGTTGGTGACATCCGTCGGCAAATAGGCGCGGCCGGACTTTCCGTCGAAGACAAAATCCGTGGACAGGTGCACCAGGCGACAACCGGCCTCAAACGCCGCGCTGGCAAGCACGCCAACCGCTGTGTCGTTAATCAGCGTCGCGCTCTCGACCTCGTCCTCAGCGAGGTCGACCGCTGTGAAGGCCGCGCCATTGACGATCCAGTCAATGGACGCGTGCGCCACGGTACCTGCCACCGCTGCCGGGTCCGATATGTCTACTTCTCCCCGGCTCTTCGCGATGGCTACATGCTGCGATGGCACCGTAGCCATAATCGCCCGAGCTACCTGGCCGCCGCCACCGAGCACGAGGACTCTCAAGGGAATTTCTCGATATCGGCAAACGTTTTGCCCTTGATATCCTTGGCAGATAGATTGGGCTTCACACCAGCAGGCAGGGGCCAGACAATTCCGACCGTCTGATCATCCCAGGCAAGTGTGCGCTCGTGGGCCGGGCTATAAATATCGGTGCACTTGTACAGGAAATCCGCCGAAGGCGAGGTGATCAAAATGCCGTGCGCAAGACCCGGGGGTACCCATAGCATCCGCTTGTTCTGCTCGGACAACTCAGTGCCCCACCAGCGGCCAAATGTCGGTGAGTTGCGCCGCAGGTCAACCACCGCATCGAACACGGACCCCGCGGTGACCCGCACAAGCTTTCCCTGCGTATGCTCAACCTGCAGATGCATGCCGCGCAGGATCCACTGAGTCGATCGGCTTTGGTTGTCCTGCACGAAGGTGGCATCGATGCTAGCGGCGGCGAATTTTGCCTCGTGCCAGGATTCCATGAAGAATCCTCGCTCATCGCCGAAGACCTGCGGCTCGATCACGACCACGTCGGCAATCGGCGTGGGTATAAACTTCATGGGTTACCGTGCTCGCGCACGATGCGCAGTAGATATTCCCCGTACCCGCTTTTGATCAGCGGCTTCGCGAGTCGTTCAAGCTGTGCGGCATTAATGAAGCCCATGCGCCAGGCGATCTCTTCGACGCAAGCCACCTTCAGGCTTTGGCGCTCCTCGATGATGCGCACGAACAAACCCGCATCCAGCAGCGAATTATGTGTCCCGGTATCTAGCCATGCCGTGCCACGGCCCAGACGCTCAACCGTCAGCGCGCCGAGCCGCAGGTACTCGCGATTAAGGTCCGTGATCTCGAGTTCCCCACGGGCCGACGGCCGCATGTGACGTGCGAGCTGTGATGCCCTTTCATCATAAAAATAAATTCCTGTAATGGCATAATTCGAAGGAGCTTTAGCTGGCTTTTCGAGCAAATCGATTACCTTGCCGTCCGCATCAAATTCGACCACCCCGTAACGTTCTGGATCCTGTACGTAGTAGCCGAATACCGTCGCACCTGCCCCGTGCTGCGATGCGGATTGCAGAAGGGTGAAGAGGTTCGCGCCATAGAAAATGTTGTCGCCAAGGATCAGCGCCGAAGGCGCGCCATCCAGGAAGCTCTCGGCAATGATCAGCGCCTGCGCAATCCCATTGGGCTCAGGCTGCACCGCGTAAGTAAATGAAAGTCCCCACTGCGTCCCGTCGCCGAGAAGATCGCGGAATGCGATGGTGTCACGTGGAGTCGTGATGATCATGAACTCGCGGATGCCGGCGCCCATCAGCGTTGCGAGCGGGTAGTAGATCATAGGCTTGTCGTACACCGGCAAAAGCTGCTTGCTCTGCGAAAGCGTGATCGGATGCAGGCGGGTACCGGCCCCACCCGCCAGAATGATCCCCTTGCGCGGCTTTGACAAAATCGCTCTCCGTGGCTAATAAACTGGAAATTATAAAGTATTTGCCGACTACCAATGCACTGAAGAACGGATCCAAGTTATGGGCCCAATAATCCGGGCGCGCTCGGCCATTAGGTACTGCATCATCTACTCTAATCGACTATAAAGAGCGGTGTTTATGGTAAGAGGCATCGCGGCTGGACTGAGTTTTGCGGGAATAACCGATATTTCGAACCTGTGGAAGGCTGCTGAGCCCATGGATCGAACCATGGCCTGTTTTCGCAGCTGGTCCGGGATACTGCCTACGCTTGGCACCCGATCTATACCATAACCTGACCGAGCGCGAGGTATCTCGCGCTTAATCGATACCGGCGAGTCGCGTCGCGCGATTACCCTGCGTGGCAATCAATACCAAGGTGCGCACGACGGCGCCTTTAGCCGGGGCGACACTTGGTATCCATTTTTTGGCTCCATTAACCCCTATGATCGTTGTACATCGAAGTGATCAAATTTCGTCCGATGAAAGGAAAATCCGAGAATACTGCCTCGCCAACGGCCTCATTTAGGGCAGAAAAAGCATGAAGGCTAAAGCGCGCGGAAATGACAACCGCCATGCATGCCCATCGATTGCGTTCGCAGGGGATTCGGGGAGTGCGCAATGAGAAACTGCTTTTGATCGCTATAGGAATTGAGCGGCGAGTAATATGAAGGACAGCAGGTTTTCTACAAGAGCTACCTGAACCCATGACAATTCATTATTACATCGACAATGTACAATTGTTCAAAAGCTTCCTATATGTTGAGGGATGGGCATTTTCTGGTCCGATTCAAGTAATCCCAAGCCTTCGATATCAGGGCAACCGGATAAAGTCTGAATTAATCAGAAAGGCGCGACCGGACCTTAATGCCCATTTTTCTGATGCGCCGGTACAAAGTGGCTTCGAGCTTCGCGCCATTGTCACGGGGATAGCGGCCCCCGAAGACATTGTTGTAATTCTTACGACTTTGGCAGAAGAATTAATCATCGAAAAGCCTGGCGAAAGTGCTCTTAATAAAGCTCATATGCCATTGGCCGAAGTCACTGAAAAGTTCTTTGAGCGCGCGCGTGGTGCGACAGCCGGCAGCGTGCTGGAAATCGGGGCAAGGGCCCGCAGTGGCATTGTGCGCCGTTCTATGTTCGGCGAAAAACTCGAATACACAGGATTCGATATTGTAGCTGGCGAGAATGTCAATGTCGTCGGAGACGCGCACGAATTGTCGCGATACTTTTCGCCAGCAACCTTTGATTTTTGCTTTTCGGTATCAGTATTTGAGCACTTGATGTGGCCGTGGAAGGTTGTTCTCGAGCTCAATGCCGTTATGAAGGTTGGCGGCGTGGCCTTCATGCAGTCCCATCCCTCTTGGCCGAAACATGAAATGCCGTGGGATTTCTTTCGCTTTTGGGATAGCGGCTGGAGAGCGCTGTTCTGCGAGGCAACGGGATTTCGCGTACTTGAGACGGTCGAGGCGCTCGGGGTAGATTTGGTGGCACGTCAAAACACAGGGAATCGCAATCTCTATTGGGAGGGAGATCATGCGATGTTGGCGTCCGCTGTGCTAACCGAGAAAATGGGCGCCCCTAAGGTCGCATGGTCCGCTTCTGCGCCGCTAGATGAATTTGGAAAGTATCCGTTCTGACTGCAACCTTGCCAGCAGATAAGGCCAGTAATGCTAGCCTAAATCAGCTTTTCCAACGGCGATAGCACGGCGCAATCAGCTGTCATTAGGGTTAGGTTTAGGGTTCTGGCATTTATTTGGAAATACCTACGGATGGACGAACGATATCGCAGTAAACCTCTGAACCAGCCGTAGGTGGTCTTAACAAATTACGAACGCGCGCACAAATGAATATCTATGCACACGGTGTATTGTGCCGCTCTACCCAAGCGCCGAGTCGAGCTCAGTTTTTTTGGAGAACCAATACGTCCTGATGGCGCAATGCAAACGTCGGGAGCCACGCCCTAAGATTGAACATAGTTGTCCAGTACTTATTGATATAGCCGATCGTATGAAATGCGAGACCGTAATACTCGGGCAAGCTCGCTTCCGCCAAGGTTTTTGCCTGAGAATACGAAAAGCCGCGGCCGTTTATTTCTGCCAAAAATGCCTTGCCGTTTGAGCCAAGGGTGGGTGCGAATTCATCAATTACCTTTGACCCATGGATCGAAGTGATTAATATGCCTCCGGGTTTGAGTATTCTCGCGAGCTCGTTGAGCCAGAGAAACTGAAGATGCTCCGGAAGATGCGTGAACACACTGTGCGAAACAACGAGATCAACGCTGGCAGCGTCAAGCGGGCTGGGCGGCGCACTTTCTAGGGCGAATGTCGAGATTCCGGGATAGTTCGCAGCCACCCATTCAATTGCTTCTTGATCAACATCCATGCCTATTAAGCGTTGCCACGGTTCTCGCATCGCTTCCAAATGTCTGAGTGCCCGCCCACATCTGCAACCAAAATCGACTACTACACCTAACTGTTTTATATTGACCTTGATGCAGCTCAACGCTCGAATCCATTCATCAGCGGTCATTTGCCCAGAACCATCAAACCACCTCTCGTCTTCTGTCCCCGCCACGCGCGCTCGGAGAGCCGGGGGCGGGATCGGGCCTATCGGGCGTGTCGGTGAGTTTTTTGGAATTTGAAACCCGACGACAACAGCAGATATTTTTTAGGATCTACGACAAATGGCGAAGGTGGCACATATGAAAATGCGCAAGTACCGTTTCCGATTCCCGCCTTATGCAAATCCGCCCGGTACTCGTCCGCTATAACTCGGGCGAGTGGTTGCCCATCGACGAGAATTTCAACAACGGCGTTCATACTAGGGTAATCACTGTCTCTGGCCCATCCTAAAATCCGGGCATCTGTGTTTACGTCGATGTAAAGCTCCGTCGTCATAAACCATACCTCCTAGGCAAGCCCCTTCACCTATCTACGGGTCCGCGTTGCAACGATTATTAGGTCCAAGTCCGGCAGGATGCGAAAATCGTTGGGCCGGGGATTCCGTTATTCGGGTTGCTCCCGAGAAACCGGATTTTAGTGGGTGACGTTTGTGGGAAAACGCGAATCGGCCGGACGCGAACCTTGCGCGTAGAGCCGGAATAAAAATCTACTTCCCACGACCCGCTATGTCCCGCACCTTCCGTACATAAACGATCAACGCCGCAAGACCCGCTGCTCCCATTCCTGCCGGCGCAGGATCCCCAGTAAGGGAGATACCGCTTGCAAGCTTCTTGCCGAGTTCCACGCCGAACTGGTCGAACGAGTTGATGTCCCAGATGACGCCTTGAACGAAAACGCTGTGCTCATAAAGCGCCAGCAAGCTACCGAGGGCATGAGCGGTGGTCCGCGGATATAGCAGCAGGCTCACCGGCCGATTGCCTTGATGAACCCGATGGGGCGCGATGCGCGCGATCTCTTCGGCCGTCGCACCTGCTGCGCGCATGTCGGCATCGACAGCTTCCCGCTCGTAGCCGAACGCAAACGCCTGAGCCTGCCCAAAGCAATTCTGTAGCGCCAGATCCTGGCCAACGGTGTCCCCGGAGGAGCCGCGCAGCGGCGCCAGAAAATCTAGCGCGGCGGTCGCCGTACCCTGGTGCAGCATCTGGAAGAACGAATGCTGGGCATTGGATCCCGGCTCGCCCCAGACCACGGGCGCAGTCGGATAGTTGACCTTGCCACCCTCCAGGGTGACTGACTTCCCATTGCTCTCCATCACGAGTTGTTGCAGGTAGGCCGGCAGGCGATCGAGCCGCTGATCGTAGGGCAGTACCGCTAGGGTCGGGAGGTGCATAAAAGTGCGGTTCCAGACGGCAAGCAGACCCATCAGCGCCGGCAGGTTACGCTCAAAGGGCGTAGCGGTGAAATGCCGGTCGATTGCGCTCGCGCCCGCCAGGAATTCTGCAAAGCGCTCGCTGCCCACCGTCAGTTCGGCAATCAGCCCGACTGCGCTCCAGACCGAGTAGCGGCCACCGACCCAGTCCCACATCGTGAAGCGCCGGTCGCGCGCAATGCCGAAGGCGTCCATCGCCTCGTGATTTGTCGAGACCGCGACAAAATGATCCTTGGTCGAGGCCTCGCCTAAAGCCCCCGCAATCCAGGCGCGCGCGGCATTCGCATTGGCGCGCGTCTCCTGGGTCGTGAAGGTCTTTGAACAGACTATCACCAGAGTCTCGGCAGGGTCGAGGCTCTGCATCAGGTCATCAAGCTGCGTGCGATCCACGTTCGACACGAAGTGCGGCGTGATGCCGCCGCTCCACTCTTGGCGCAGTGCCTGGCACACCAGCAGCGGGCCGAGGTCAGACCCACCGATGCCGACGTTGACGATATGCTTGAACGGGCGGCCGGTTGATCCGCGCAGAGCGCCGCTACGCACCTTCCCGGCAAATTGCGCGAGCTTCTCGCGCGACTCCTGCACCTCGGCCTGGATGGTCGCGTCCCCGGCAAACGCGGAGCGCAGCGCCATGTGCAGGACCGCGCGGCCCTCGGTCACATTGATCTTATCGCCACGAAACAGCGCCTCGATTTTTTTGGGCAGGCCAGAGGCATGGGCGAGCCGGATCAGCAGCGCGATCGTCTCCGGCGTGATCCGTTGCCGCGATACATCCAGCAGCCAGGGGTCGGCCTCCACATGCAGCTTCTCGTAGCGATCCTGTGCGCCTGCGAACAAGTCGCGCAGGTGCACGGATTTCAGTGCATCGGCGTGCTTGACGAGCGCCGCCCAGGCAGGCGAGGATGAAATAGGCGTGTTCATGGGGATCTATAATAACCAAGATACCAGTCAACAAGGCGCCGGCCCCGACTTCGAGCGCGATCGCCGGCCGTTAGCCTTCGACTTATCGCACCGGGTGGGCAGCTCCTTCACAATCTGCGCCAGACCGTCTGGCCGTTGGACGCCTTGTCGAGGCGCTGCAAAGCCTGCTCATGCGCCAGGAGTTCCTCTTCGCTCGCGTGGACGATCGGCACCCGCCGGCCCTCTGCGGCGCCGGACGCGGCGCTACGCGCTGATTGCGCGGCGAACGGCTCCTGCTCCAGGTCCGCGTCGGTGCCCCAGACGAGTTTCACCTGGCCACCAGTCATGGCGAGGTACACATCGGCGAGGATGCGCGCATCGAGCAGCGCGCCGTGCAGGTCGCGCTGCGAATTATCCACGCCATAGCGCTTGCATAGCGCGTCAAGATTGTTGCGTTGCCCGGGATGCATCTTGCGCGCCAGCAGCAGCGTATCGAGCACGCTGCAGCTAGCCGCGACGTCGGCCGCGGCATCGCCGAGGCGACGAAGCTCTGCGTTCAGGAAGGCGACGTCGAAGGGCGCATTGTGGATGATGAGTTCGGCGCCCTGGATGAATTCCAGGAACTGTGCGGCGATTTCTGCGAATTTCGGCTCCGGCGACAGGCGTTCGCGGCTCAGCCCATGCACCTGTTGCGCCCCGACATCGACGTCACGCTCGGGATTTAAGTACTGATGATACGAGCGTCCGGTTACGCGCCTATGCAACATCTCGATGCAGCCGATCTCGATGATCCGGTGATCTTTGTCTACCTCGAGCCCCGTGGTCTCGGTGTCCAGCACAACTTGACGCATGATCCCTTAGCCTCCTGCCAACAATTTATCGATGGCCCGGTTGGCCAGTTCATCGGCCAGCTCGTTGCCCGCATTGCCCGAGTGCCCCCGGACCCAATGCCAGATCACATGCTGGGACCCACCCGCAAGATCGAGCTGCTCCCATAAGTCCTGGTTCCTGACCGGCTTGCGCGCCGCTGTGCGCCAGCCTTTGGCCTTCCAGTTCGGCAGCCATTCGGTAATTCCCTGCAACACATATTTCGAGTCCGTAAAAAGGTCAACTTCGCATCGACGTTTCAATGCGCCCAGCCCCGAGATCGCCGCCCGCAATTCCATGCGGTTGTTGGTGGTCGCCGCTTCCGCACCGCTTATCTCCTTGCGCGTGTCGCCGACGATCAGCAAGGCGCCCCAGCCGCCGGGCCCGGGATTGCCTCGGCAGGCGCCGTCGGTGTAGATCTGCACTCGGGTCATTCGATCAGCGCTGCACGTTGGTCGTGGGTTCCGCCGCCCCGATCAGCACGCGCTGGCGGGCCCAGCTCTTCTTGCGCACCGGCGTCAGGGTCTGCACGCGCTTGCGCGCTTTCAGCAGGTACGCCCCCGCCGTCAGCGCCGAGCGCTCGTGCCCCTCCCCGGCTGCGTTCGCCGCAAACGGCAGTGGCGAAAGATAGCCCGATACCTGGTCGACGTCGAAGCCAAGCACCGCGACCCAGTCGCGCAGGCGCCGCTCGGTCAGCAGGCGGCGGATCTGCGGCGGGAATACGCCGCGGCCAAGGGCCCGCGCCAACAGCCGGCGCACGCCCCACCCGCTCAAGGGATTAAACCCGCATACCAGCAGGCAGCCTTCCGCGCATAGCACCCGCTCCGCTTCGCGAACGATCCCATAGGGATCCTCGACAAGCTCCAGGGTGTGCGGCAGCAGGATCGCATCGATGCTGTCCGAAGCGAACGGCAGCATATCGAGTGGCGCGCGCAGCGTGACGCCGCTGCCCGCATGCGGGGCCACGAGCGTCGCATGCGGCATGCGCGCTCCTGCAAGCAGCGCCGGCCCGCGACCCCAGGCGCCAAGTTGCAGGAACTCGAAGCCGAATACATCGTCGAGCGCCCTACGCACGAGCGCCGCTTCGATCCCCAGTACCGACTGGCCTAGCGCAGCGCCATACCAGGCGTCGAGGGCGGTGTCCGGGTTCGGATCCAACCAATGCTCCTTAATGAAAATACTAGCGAACTTCTCATGTTACAGGTTAAATACGGCGCAAAATGAATACTCGAGTTACCCTTTTACGTGTGCGGCCGGTGCGCGCATTTACCGATAATTATATCTGGCTGATCGACTCGCCCAAGCGGCCCGGCCTGGTGGTCGCAGTAGACCCCGGCGATGCCGAGCCGGTAATGGCCGAACTGCAACGCAGCCGCTGCACTTTAGCCGCCATTTTGCTGACTCACCACCACCCCGATCATATCGGGGGAGCCGCGCGGCTGCGCGAGTTGGGGAACGTCGAGGTCATCGGCCCGCACGATGCGCGCATCGACTGCCTGACGCGAAAGGTCGGCGACGGCGAGGTGGTCGACCTGCCGGACCTCGGCCTGAAGTTCCAAGCGCTGCACGTCCCTGGGCACACCCTGACTCATCTTGCCTTTGTAGGCCACGGAGCGGTGTTCTGTGGCGACACACTCTTCAGCGCGGGTTGCGGGCGCATGTTCGAGGGCACGCCGCCGCAGATGCATGCATCGCTGCGACGCCTGGCGGCCCTTGCGCCTGCGACACGGGTTTATTGCGGCCACGAATACACGGCCGCCAATTTGCGCTTCGCGGGCGAAGTGGAACCTGCCAATGCGGCCGTCGCAACGCACGCCATGACGGTCGAGGCGCTGCGCGCAAAGGATGCCCCCTCATTGCCCTCAAGTATCGCCCTGGAGATGCAGATCAACCCGTTCCTGCGCTGTGCGACCGATAGCGTGCAGGCCGCGGCAGGCCGGCACGCCGGGCGCCCGATGCCCGACCCCGTCGAAACCTTTGCGGTGCTGCGAGCCTGGAAGGACGGATTTCGCTGATGGGTATTCCGCTCTCCCGCTGCGCCGCCTTGGGACTGGCACTCTTCGTTGCATCCTGCGCCAACACGCCCCCGGCCGCGCCTCCCGTGTCGCGCGCCCCGGTCGAGCGGCCGGCGCCGCCGCCCGAGGCCCCCCTCGAAGCACCTGCCGACACCGGGGCGCCTTCGGTGGCAATGCCAAGCGAATGGCAGCATCACAACGGCGAGGACTACGACGATCTGTATGACCGCATGCGCGCGGGGTTCGTGCTCGACGAGGTGCAGGAACCGGCGATCGACCAGCAGCTCGCCTGGTTCCAGCACAACCCCGATTTTCTCGATCGCACGCTTGCCCGCGCGCAGCGTTACCTCTACCACATCGTGACCGAGGTCGAGGCACGTGGCATGCCGCTGGAATTTGCGCTGCTGCCGGTCGTCGAAAGCGCGTACGAGCCGTTCGCTTATTCACCCAGCCGCGCCGCGGGCCTATGGCAATTCATACCGGGCACCGGCGTGCGCTTCGGCCTGAAGCAGGATTGGTGGTATGACGGCAGGCGCGACGTGATTGAGTCGACCCGCGCAGCGCTCGATTACCTGCAGGCGCTGCATGATCAATTCGACGGGGACTGGCTGCTCGCGATCGCCGCCTACAACGTCGGTGAGAACTCCATACAGCGCGAATTCGACCGCAATAAGGCGGCCGGCAAGCCCGCCGATTTCTGGCACCTGAACCTGCCGGCTGAGACGCGGGCGTACGTGCCGAAACTGCTGGCGATGAAGCGGCTGATGGCTGAGCCGGAACGCTTTGGCTTAGACTTTGCGCCCGTCCCGAACCAGCCGTATTTCGCCGTTATCGAGCTCGACTCGCAGATCGACCTGCAGATCGCCGCGCACCTGGCCGGCACCGGCTACGATGAAATCGTCACGCTGAACCCCGGTTACAACCGCTGGGCCACCGATCCGGATGGACCGCATCGGCTGCTCGTGCCAATAGACAATGCCGACGCGTTCGAGACCTCGCTGAAAGGACTAGCGCCCGCGGAGCGCGTGCGCTTCCTCGCGCATACCGTCACGCGCAAGGAGACCCTGGCGCAGATCGCGAAGCAATATGGCACCTCCGTTTCGGTGCTGACCAAGATCAATGACCTGGCCGGCAAGAAAATTGCGGCGGGCGATGAGCTCAAGGTGCCCCCGGCGAGTGACCAACTGCCAGAAAAGGTGCTGCTCGCCGCCGCGCGCGTTGATCGTCCCTCATCGGATACCGGTCGGCACCAGCACCAGATCGTGCATCGCGTACGCGCCGGTGAGACGCTCAGCAGCATCGCGCGCCGCCACGGCATCCCGGTGGCCACGCTGGCGCAACTCAACAATCTGAGCCCTGGCGATAGCGTCGCCACAGGCCAGCGCCTCGTCATCCGTGCGAGCACTCGTCGCTTGCGCGATGAAGGCGGCTCGGAAGGCAAGCGCTTGCTCTACACGGTGCGCAAGGGGGACACGGTCTACAGCATCGCCAACCAGTTCAAGGTCACCGTTGCGCAGCTGAACAGCTGGAACGGCTTGAACAAGCATCACAAGATCCGCGCGGGACAGCGCTTGGTGATGTACGTCGATAAGAACCGCAGCCAGGGTTAAACTTGAGGGAGCAACCATGGGGTTTTTAACCGCTAAACGCGCCTTGATCGTCGGGCTCGCAACCGACCGTTCGATTGCCTGGGGCATTGCGCAGGCGATGCACCGCGAGGGCGCGACGCTGGCGTTTTCCCACATCGAGCGAATGGCTGATCGCGTCGTGCCGCTCGCGGCCGAGCTTGGATCACAGCTCACCTTCGCGATGGACGTCGCCGACGATGCAGATATTGGCCGGGGCTTTGCGCATCTGAAGCAGCACTGGGATGGCTTCGACATCCTGGTGCACGCTGTCGCGTTTGCCACGCGTGAGGCGCTGACCGGTCGTTTCATCGATGCGACCAGCCGCGAGGGGTTCCGTGTGGCCCACGATATTTCGAGCTATAGCCTGACCGCGCTGACTCGCGAGTCCTTGCCCTTCATGCGTGGCCGCCAGGGGTCGGTGGTGACACTAAGTTACCTCGGGGCCGTGCGCTCGGTACCGAGCTATAACGTCATGGGGCTCGCTAAGGCGAGTCTCGAGGCCAATGTGCGTTTCCTGGCCTCGGAGCTTGGCGCCGAGGGGGTGCGGGTCAATGGCATATCCGCAGGCCCCATCAAGACTTTATCTGCGGCAGGGATCCCGGGGCTGCGCAAGATGCTGAGCCATGTCGCGTCCGCCTCGCCGATCAAGCGCAACGTGACCATCGAGGATGTCGGCAATGCGGCCGCCTTCCTGTGCTCTGACCTCGCTGCGGGGATCACCGGCGAAATCCTGTACGTCGATGGCGGCTATAGCACGGTCGGCATGAGCTTTCCGGAAACCGGCTTGGGGAATTGAACTTTAATGTCCCGCCGGTCAACTCACGGGGTGCATGGCCGTTAATCTTTTCGGGGCATGCTAATTTTCAGGAGTAATGAACCATGAATGCGATTGACCAAGCCATCCGCTGCGCGATCGGAGTGGCCGGCCTTGCCGCCCTGGGAGCCTGCACGTCCCTGCCAGTGACGACCGACATAAATCCCAATGCCAGCGTTGCGGTCTGCCATACCTACGCCTTTGCGCAGGAGCATTCTGCGGCGTCAGCCCAGCCTGGCGGGGCCTACAGCAACCCGCTGAACAGCGACCGGCTGCGCGCTGTCATTGCCGCCAACCTTTCCTCCCGCGGCTTTCAGCCCACCGTCGAGCATGGGAGCGCTGATTGTGTCGTGGGTTATGCCATCGGCTCGCGGGTCGTTGCGGACGAGTTTGCCGGCTTTGGCGTCGGTTGGGGCTGGGGTGGGCGCCGCGGCTTTGGATTCGGCGGCGTGGGCTACGACTGGCCGCCGGTACGCAACGAAGGGCGCATCGCAATCGATTTGTTCGACGCCCACAGCCGGCAGGCCATCTGGCATGCCTCGGTTAACCAGAACGTGACGGATCTGACCGGACCGAATGCCGAGCTGCGCATCAACGAGGCTGCGAATGCGATCTTCACGAAGTTCCCGGTCCCCGCCGGCGCAGCGCCTCCCGTCACGGGCGGCCCCGTCCCGAAGGCGACTTGAGCTGCACTCGTGCACCGCGCCGGGCGGCGCGGTGCACGAGAAAGTAATACAGCGCCGCAAGCACCACCGCGCCGGCGCCCAGCAGCAGTGAGAGGCGCTGCAGGGAGCCTGCGAGCAGCTCGGGATTGGCGCCTACCGCAGCACCTACGAGGGCGAGCACCGTGCACCACAGCGCGGAGCCTGCCAGCGTGGCGATCGAGTACCAGCGAAAATTAAGTCGCATGATGCCCGCTGGAATCCCGATCAGGTGGCGGATGACCGGCAGCAGCCGGGAAAAAAACACCCCGGCCCATCCGTAGCGATTGGTCCAGCGCTCGGCGAGCTCTATTTTTGCGATCGTCAGTGCAACATAGGGCGCTATGCGCCGCACCAGCGGCCGGCCGAGCGCGCGCGCGGTCCAGTACATGGCGCTCGCCCCGGCCCAGGAGCCGCAGGTACTGGCGAGGACGATGCCCGGCAGCGAGAATTGGCCTTGTGTTTTGGCAAGGTAGGCGGCAGGCGGAATGATGATCTCGCTGGGGATCGGAATGACCGTGCTTTCAAGCGCCATCAATGCCGCGATCAGCCAGTAGCCACCTGTCGCCAACTCGGACAGGTACCACTGCGACAGCTGGTGGATCAGGTCGGACAATCAATCCATCGAATGCGGATTGACGATGACCTTGGCTTCCGCTCGTGCCCCATCCGCGTAGCCGCGCGCGTCGGCGCCGCCGATCTCGGAAGCAAACTGGCCGATCATCATGGCTTTTTTCTGTGGATCGACTGAGGGGTCATCGCGCACCGCGGTAACCCCGAAGGCCGCCGCATCACCATTGCTGAGCGCAACGGACTGGTAGACGGGCTTTCCGGCAGGCTTGGGCGCCTCGAAGGACTCACGCCGCAATTCCACTGGTACCGCTTCATCCGCGCGGCTGACGAAATGCGGCGGCTGCAGCGTCGCCCCCAGGGACTTGGCAAGGCTGTCCCAGTGCTCGCCTGCCTCAAGGCGCCTGACCGCATCTGCGGCGGCGGCCTGGGCGAGCTCGATGCCGCGCTGCTTTTTCCACGCGTTGATCACCTCGACGCGCACATCGGCTTGTGCCTTCTGCTGCGGCAGGCGATGATCAGTCGCACGCAGGATCACGCCGCGGCCCTTCTCCACTTCGACGGTCTGGCTCAGATGCCCGTCGAGCACTTCCGGGCTGAAGGCCGCCTCGATGACTTTCGGCGCGTTGCCCAAAGCGCCGCCGCCATTGGCGCGGCTGAAATCAGCGATGTCCTGCACAGGCAGCCCGGCCTTGCGTGCGACCACCTCGATGTCGGTCGAGTTCTGCAAAGCCGCATCCGCGACACGGTCCTGCAGGCTGTTGAACAGCCGGTCAGCTTCGCTGCGCCGATACTCCGCCTCGATGTCGGCGTGGGTCTGTTCAAATGTCTTCGTGCTGGCGGGCTGGATCGCATCGAGCTTCAGGATGTGGTAACCGAATTGGCTCTTGACGGGCCCGCGGATCTCGCCCACGTTCATGCTGAACGCCGCGTCTGCAAACGGCGGCACCCAGCCCTTGCGATCGGACAGGCCCAGATCCCCGCCCTGCTTGGCGGAACCCGGGTCCTGCGAGAATTGCTGCGCCAGCTTGGCAAAATCCTCGCCAGCCGTCGCGCGCTTCATGACCTCGCCCGCCTTCGCCTTGACCGCGGCATCATCCTTCGGATCAGTGACCTGGAACAGGATATGGCGGACGCGACGCTGCTCGTCCTGCGAATAGGCATCCGGGTTTTTGGTCTTCTGTTCTTCGAAGTAGGACCTGAGCTGCGGCTCGCTGACCGTAACGCCGGCCGCGAGCTGCGCGAGGCTGATCTCGATATACCGCAAGTTCACAAGCTCGGGCGTCATGTACTCGCTCTTGTGCGAATTGAAATAGCTATTGACCGCCGCATCGTCCGGGGTTGCGCTCGCCGCAAAATGCGGCGCCGGCAACACCATCCAGGCAAGCTCGCGCTGCTGACCAAGCAGCGAGCCGATCTTGCTGACCTCGGTCGGTGTCGCAAAGCTTGAATAATGCAGCGCGTTGTCGAGCTGCTGGAGCTGAACGTTGCGGCGGATCTGCGCCTCGATTTCTGCAATATCCCGGCCCTGCGACCGCAGCACGGCAATGGCGTGGTCCTTGTCGAACTTGCCGGCCACCTGCAGGGCGGGAATGCGCCCCATCTCCTTCATGAGTTCCTCGTCGCTGACGCGGTAGCCAAGGTCCTGCGCGCGCGATATCAGCGCTTCGCCGCCGACGAAGTCCTCGAGGACCTTCTGCTTCAGCGCGGCGCGCTGCGCCTCATCGACCGCACCGTTATCCGCGCGCATCATTTGCGAGAGCTGGCGCTGGTAGGACTCCCGAACCTCGTTGACCCCAATCTCGCGGCCATTGACCTTGGCGGCATAGTCGGCGCTGCCCAGGGACCAGTTGATGCCCCAGAGCACGAACGTCGAGGCGATAGCGCCGAGCACGACGTAGGCGACCCACCCATGCAACTTATCGTGAATTGACTGAAGCATTCCGATGCACCTCGAGGTCCCTAAAACGCAGATCCGCGGGCGCGGCTGGTCTCGCGCGCGCAGCTCTTCAGCAGGAAATGGCGGAGTGGACGGGACTCGAACCCGCGACCCCCGGCGTGACAGGCCGGTATTCTAACCAGCTGAACTACCACTCCGCATGTGGTGGGTGCTGAGGGGATCGAACCCCCGACATTCGCCGTGTAAAGGCGACGCTCTACCAGCTGAGCTAAGCACCCGGTTAAGCACCCCTGGAAGAGGCGCAGAAGTCTACAGCGGCCAGTCGGCCTTGGCTAGTCCACCGCGCCCTAATGAGCCACCTGGCTCTTCGGGCGCGGAGCCTTGCGCGCAGGCTTACCATCGGTAATTGCGGATGGCGGCTTTTCCTCGGGCGCGACCAACGGAACCGGCGCGTGGATCAAGGCGAGCTGCAACACCTCGTCGATCCACTTGACCGAGCGGATATCGAGTTTTTCCTTGATGTTGGCCGGAATTTCCGCCAGGTCCTTGACGTTGTCATCGGGGATCAGCACGGTCGTGATGCCGCCGCGATGCGCGGCCAGCAACTTCTCTTTCAGGCCGCCGATCGGCAGCACCTCGCCGCGTAACGTGATCTCCCCGGTCATCGCGACATCGGAACGCACCGGAATCTTGGTCAGCGCCGAGATCAGCGCGGTACACATGCCGCTGCCTGCGCTCGGGCCGTCCTTCGGGGTGGCGCCTTCGGGCACGTGGATATGCACGTCAACTTTCTGGTAAAAATCAGTTTCCAGCCCCAGCGTGTTCGAGCGGCTGCGCACGACAGTCATTGCCGCCTGGATCGATTCCTGCATGACCTCGCCGAGCTGCCCCGTGTGCGTGAGCTTGCCCTTGCCGGCAACGACAGCCGCTTCGATCGTGAGCAACTCGCCGCCGACCTCGGTCCATGCAAGTCCCGTGACCTGGCCAATCCGATTGCTCTCCTCGGCTTTACCGTAACGGAATCGGCGCACGCCGAGGTAAGTGCCAAGATTTTCCGAGCCAACCGTGACGGTCTTTTCTTCCGGGTGCAGCAATAGCTGCTTGACGGACTTGCGCGAGATCTTCGAGAGTTCGCGCTCGAGATTGCGCACTCCCGCCTCGCGCGTGTAGTAACGGATCATGTCCTGGATCGCGACGTCCTCGACCACGAGCTCGCTCGGTTTCAGCCCATTCAGCTTGACCTGCTTCGGCAGCAGGTAGCGCCGGGCGATGTTGCTCTTTTCATCCTCGGTATAGCCGGGGATGCGGATGACCTCCATGCGATCGAGCAGCGGCGCCGGAATGTTCAGGCTGTTGGCCGTGCACACGAACATGACCTCGGACAAATCGAAGTCGACCTCGAGGTAGTGATCATTGAAGGTGGCGTTCTGTTCGGGGTCGAGCACCTCAAGCAGCGCCGAGGACGGATCGCCACGGAAGTCGGTCGACATCTTGTCGACCTCATCGAGCAGGAACAGTGGATTGCGCACGCCGCACTTGGCGAGATTCTGGATGATCTTGCCGGGCATCGAGCCGATGTAGGTGCGCCGGTGGCCGCGGATCTCCGCCTCGTCACGCACGCCGCCGAGCGACATGCGCACAAACTTGCGATTGGTCGCGCGTGCAACGCTCTGGCCGAGGGATGTCTTACCGACCCCGGGGGGGCCCACTAGGCACAGGATCGGTCCGCGCAGGTTCTTCACGCGCTGCTGGACCGCCAGGTACTCGACGATGCGCTCCTTGACCTTGTCGAGCCCGTAGTGATCGGCTTCGAGCACTTTTTCGGCCGCGGTGATTTCGAGGTGCACCTTGCTGCGCTTCTTCCATGGCGATTTGACCAGCCAGTCGATGTAGTTGCGCACGACGGTCGCTTCAGCCGACATCGGCGACATCAGCTTGAGCTTGGCAAGTTCCGACTGCGCCTTGTCGCGCGCCTCTTTGGGCATGCCGGCGGCCTTGATCCGCTTCTCGAGCTCGGCGATCTCATTCGGCGCCTCATCGAGGTCGCCAAGTTCCTTCTGGATGGCCTTCATCTGCTCATTCAGGTAGTACTCGCGCTGGCTCTTCTCCATCTGTTGCTTGACGCGGCCACGGATGCGCTTCTCGATCTGCAGCACGTCCATTTCGCCTTCGATGACGGCGAGCATATGCTCGAGCCGCTTGCGCACGTCGGGGATCTCGAGCACTTTCTGCTTCTCTGAGAGCTTCAGCGACATGTGCGCCGCCACCGTGTCCGCCAGGCGGCCGGCCTGCTCGATGCCCGCGAGCGAGGTCAGGATCTCAGGCGGCACCTTCTTGTTTAATTTGACATATTGCTCGAACTGGCTGATCACAGAGCGGGTTAGCACGTCCATTTCCCGCTCTTCGTAGCGCTCCACATCGGGAAGGGTCGTGACCTTCGCGAGGAAGTACTCGCCCGGGTCGACGCTGTCGATATGCGCCCGGTCGACACCCTCGACCAGCACCTTGACGGTGCCGTCGGGTAGCTTCAGCAGCTGCAGGATCGTCGCGACGGTGCCGACCGAGTACAGGTCGGTCGCCTTCGGATCGTCGACGTCGGCCTGCTTCTGGGCAACCAGCAGGATGCGCTTGTCGGCGCGCATGGCCACATCGAGCGCGACGATGGATTTTTCGCGCCCGACGAACAGCGGTATGACCATGTGGGGGTAGACCACGACGTCGCGCAGCGGCAGGACGGGTATGCCGTCCAGGAGCGTTACGGGCGTGGGCGTATCAGAAATCGTTTCGTCAGTCATCTTCAGGCCTTCTATTACCTGTCACCAAGATGCGGTCGTGCTCGCCGCGTTTCAAGTGCCGCCCGCCAGCCTAAACATCGTTGGGCCTACAGGTGGTCCGAACCGGTCGGCCGGCGCACTTCCTCGAGCGGAGCGATTTGGCGCGCCTCCTCGGTGCGGTGCACGATATACGGCTTCGCGTTGCCTTCGATGACATTCTCATCGACGACAACCTTCTGCACATTACGCAGCGAGGGCAGGTCGTACATCGTGTCTAGCAGGACGTTCTCCAGGATCGTGCGCAGGCCGCGGGCGCCGGTCTTGCGCTGCATCGCCTTGCGCGCCACCGAGCGCAACGCATCCTCATGGAAATCCAGTTCCACGCCTTCCATGTCGAAGAGCTTGCGATACTGCTTTGTCAGCGCATTCTTCGGCTGCAGCAGGATCGAGATCAGCGCGGCTTCGTCGAGTTCCTCGAGGGTGGCGACCACGGGCAAGCGGCCGACGAATTCCGGGATCAGGCCGTACTTGATCAAATCCTCCGGCTCCGTGTCATGGAACACATCGTTCCCATGCGGCCGAGCATTCTGCTCGCGCACTTCGGCTATGAACCCGATACCGCTCTTGTGGGTGCGGTTCATGATGATCTTCTCGAGGCCGGCGAACGCGCCGCCGCAGATGAAAAGAATGTTGGTCGTGTCGACCTGCAGGAACTCCTGCTGCGGATGCTTGCGCCCGCCCTGCGGCGGCACGGAGGCGATCGTGCCCTCGATCAGCTTCAGCAGGGCCTGCTGGACGCCCTCGCCTGAGACGTCGCGCGTGATCGAGGGATTGTCGGACTTGCGCGAGATCTTGTCGATTTCGTCGATGTAGACAATACCTGTCTGCGCCTTCTCGACATCGTAGTCGCATTTCTGCAGCAGTTTCTGGATGATGTTCTCGACGTCCTCGCCGACGTAGCCCGCTTCGGTCAGCGTGGTCGCATCGGCGATCGTGAATGGCACGTTGAGCAGGCGGGCGAGAGTCTCGGCCAGCAGCGTCTTGCCCGAGCCTGTGGGCCCGATCAGCAGGATGTTGCTCTTGGCGAGCTCGACCTCATCGCGCGAGCGTACCTTGTCGGTGCCGCGGGTCTGCAGACGCTTGTAATGATTGTAGACGGCGACCGACAGCACCCGCTTGGCGCGTTCCTGGCCGATCACATACTCATCCAGGACCTTCTTGATTTCCTGCGGCTTGGGGAGCTTGTCGCGCGTGCGCTCGGCGCGCTCCTCAAGCTCCTCGCGGATGATGTCGTTGCACAGTTCAACGCATTCATCGCAGACGAAGACCGAGGGGCCGGCGATTAGTTTGCGTACTTCATGCTGGCTTTTTCCGCAAAAAGAGCAATACAGCAGCTTGCCGTCATCATGTTTGCCACGCGAATCTTCGCTCATGCGTTCCTCGAACTGACCTCGTCCCTTCGACTATATAGCACCCGGCCAACTCCACGCAAAGATGCAGTTCGCAATGCCGAAACAAGGTCCCGGAAGCCTCAAATCCGCCGTTTGGGCCTCGTTTCAGGCCGTTGTTGGCACTCCGCCGCGTTTGTCGAGCATCGCATCGATCAGGCCATAGGCACGCGCGGCCTCGGCGCTCATGAAGTTGTCCCGGTCGCTGTCCTGCTTGACGCGTTCAACGGTCTGGCCGCAGTGCTTCGCGAGAATGCCGTTCAGGCGCTCCTTGGTCTCCAGTACGTCGCGCGCGTGGATATCGATGTCGGAAGCCTGGCCCTGGAAACCTGCCGAGGGCTGGTGGATCATGATCTTAGAATTTGGCAGCGAATAGCGCTTGCCGGCGGCACCTCCGGCGAGCAGCAATGCGCCCATCGAAGCGGCAAGCCCGACACAAATCGTACTGACGTCAGGCTTGATGAACTGCATCGTGTCGTAGATGGCGAGGCCGGCGCTAACCGAACCGCCCGGCGAATTGATGTATAGCGCCACGTCCTTTTCCGGATTCTCGGATTCCAGGAACAGCAGCTGTGCCACCACGAGATTAGCCATATAATCCTCGACCGGGCCCACAATGAAAACGACCCGCTCCTTCAGCAGCCGCGAATAAATGTCGTAAGCGCGCTCGCCGCGTGCCGTTTGCTCGACCACCATCGGGACCAGATTCAATGCGCGTGTCGTCATAGTTAAGAGTCTCTAGCCTTCAAATTTCATGATGTCTTTGAACGTCGAGGCAACTTCGTGGATTGTGGCATTAGCCAGCACCCAATCAGTGACCTGATCCTCAAGTGCAAGATTCTCCACCTGCCGCATGGCCTCGGGATTTTGCTGATAAGACTGCTTGATCGCGGCCGGGTCGCCGTAGCTACCGATCATCTCGTCCAGGCGTGCCTCGGCGCGCACCGGATCGACGATGATCTGCTGGCGCTTGACGATGTCGTTCAGGATCAAACCAAGTGCGGCGCGCCGGCGCGCGGGTTCCACGAACTGCTGGGGATTGGGTGCCTGGGCCGGATCCTTGATCCCGGCGCGGCGCATCGCATCGACCTGCATGTCGCGGATCTGGCCCTCGATCAGCGCGTTTGGCACGTCGACCGGGTTCGTCTGCAGTAATTTGTCCATCACCGCTGCTTTATTGCGGTTGCGTAGCGTTTGTTCAAGCTCCCGGCGCATATTTGCTGTCACTTCTTCCCGCAATGCAGCAATTCCCCCCTCCGTGACGCCAAAGGCCTTGCAAAATTCCTCGTCGAGTTCCGGAAGCGTCGCTTCCTCGACCTTTTTGACACTGATTTTAAAAAGCGCGGTCTTGCCTGCAATTTCCTGGGCACGATAGTCGGCCGGAAAATTGACGCTGACCGACCTATCCTCACCCGCGACGGCGCCGAGGAGTCCGCCATCAAAATCCGGCAGCATGCGGCCATCGCCGATCACCACCGGAACGCCGGTTGCCGCGCCACCGGCAAAAGGCACGCCATCGACGGCGCCCTCGAAATCGACCGTCACGCGATCGCCCTTCTGTGCCGGGCGCGTTGCCGCAAGGTACTTGGGGGTTTGCTTGCGCAGGCGAGCAATCATTGCATCGACGTCGGGCTCGGTCACTTCGGCGGTCGTGCGCTCGATCTGGAGGGTCTCGAAGGGCTGCAGCGTGATCTCCGGGAACACCTCGAAGGTCGCCACGTAAGTCAGATCCTGCCCTTCGTCGATACTTTGCGGCTGAATGCGCGGATTGCCCGCGGGCGCAAGCTGCTGCTGTGCGACCGCTTCCGAAAAGGTGGACTGCAGCAATTCGCCAATGACCTCGCGGTGCACCTGCGGGCCGAACTGCTGCCGGATGACGGTCAATGGCGCCTTGCCGGGGCGAAACCCATTCAGACGCGCCGTGCGGCTGATGGTCTTCAGCCGTGCGGCTATCTCGGTGCTAATACGCAACGCCGGGACCTGCACCTGCATGCGACGCTCCAGCTTGCCGGTGCTCTCGACAGAAACCTGCATGACAATCCCCTCGGACGAATTTCAGACCAGATGACCAGGCGCAGTGGTGCGAAAGGCGAGACTCGAACTCGCACGGGTTACCCCACTGGATTCTAAGCCCAGCGCGTCTACCAATTCCGCCACTCTCGCTTCAGAACAATCGCGAAGTATAGCGGACTGGCGCGCCTGTTATAAGCGCCGCGCGCGCTCGCGCACCAGCAGCCGGGCGACTTCCCGCAGCGCCGGAAGGCCATTTTCCAGCATAAAGTAAAGTGGGCTGTCCCCCGCGAACGGGCTGGAACGCTGCGGGGCATTGAGCCATGCCCAGGCATGATCCTTGACGGCGGCATTGCCTTGCAGCGAGTGCTGGATATTCGCAAGCAATGCCACCCGCTCCTGCTGCCCCGCTGAGAGGCGCGGCGCCTGGCCGAGGCGGTAACGCGTCAGCACCTGCGGGGACGGAATTTTCAGCAAGCGGCACTGTTGCAGCGGTGACAGTTCCCAGGCGTCGGCGATCGCAAAAAAACGCTTCAGCGCGCCGGTGCCCGCACTGCGGGCCGCCGGACGGCTCGCCGGCTGCAACACCAGACGCGGTCCCAGGTGAGACTTAGTTGTCACGTGAGGCTCTAATCACAACCAATAAGCATACTCCCTAAAAGGACCCTGGCTCGCTATCATGCGCACGATGCAAAGTTTCGCTGCACGCCTTGCGCTTGCCTACGCCGCCAGCGGCAGCCTGGTGTGCGTTGGCCTCGATCCGGATCCGGCACGCCTGCCGGCGGACCTCGCGAAGCAGCCGGAGCCGCTGCTGCTCCTGAACCGGCGCGTTGTCGATGCCACGGCCGATCTGACCGCGGCGTACAAGCCGCAGGTCGCTTTCTATAGCTCGATAGGCGCCGAAGCGCAGCTGGAGGCCAGCATCCGCTACATCCGCGAGCGCGCACCGCATGCCCTGGTCATCCTGGATGCGAAGCGCAATGACATCGGCAACACGGCCGAGGCCTACGCCCGCGAGGCCTTCGAACGCTATGGTGCGGATGCGGTCACGATCAATCCCTATATGGGAGAGGACTCGGTACTGCCGTTCCTGGCGCGCCCCGATCGCGGCGCCATCCTGCTGTGCCGTACCTCAAATCCGGGTGCAAGAGATTTCCAGGACCTTCCGATCGAGGGCAAGCCGCTGTATCGCCACGTCGCGGATCGCGCTGCCACCCGCTGGAACCAGAATAACAACCTGATGCTGGTCGTCGGGGCCACCGCGCCGCAAGAAATGGCAGCACTGCGTGCCGCCCATCCCGACCTGCCCTTCCTGGTGCCGGGCATCGGTGCACAGGGTGGTGAACTTGACGCTACGCTGCAGGCAGGTCTCAATGCGCAGCGAACGGGACTTCTGGTTAATTCCTCGCGTGGAATTATGTACGCAGGGTCCGGCGCGCCCAACCAGATAAGAGCCGCCGCACAGAGCCTGCACAGCGCCATCAATGCGAAGCGAGCGGCCTTCCGGTAGCGACCGAGCGCACCGTCGCCTCTGCGAGGTATTCAGTCCCGCCTTCGATGTGCGCCATTTTTTCCGTGACGCTGGTCTCGACATTCGGATCGGCAGCGCCGGCGCGATGTGCCGCCGCCATGGCCAGTTCCCGCGAGACGCGCCGCGCGTGCTCGAGCGCGGGCGTGGCATTCTCATAATCTTTGCTGCCGGCCGGATCATGGACCCGGAAGACCTTGAACGTCGGCTGGTTCACCAGGATCGCAACCGCCTGGGCGACCACACCGGCGACCGCACCTACCGCGTTGCACACTGCTGCGTGTTCCGGAATTGTCAGCGGCGCGCCCAGGCGCCGTGCGACCTCTGGATAATAGGCACTCGCGGGGGCGCCAATAGCGACCAGTGCGCGATCGAGCCCGAGCGTCGCGTGCGCAATCGACGAGAGCCGACGACCGGCGATCGCGGCTTCGATCAGGCGCGTACCCAGCGAGTCACGGCGCTCGGCGCTGCACTCGATGCCAGGATCCTGCGCCAGCGTCGCTGCCAACAGCGCCCGCGCGCTTTCGCGAACGACCAGTTCGTAGGTGCGTTCGCTTAGCTCTTCAGCCGAAGCCACGGTGCGCGCAGCGCGGCCATTGCGCTCCTCGATCGCAAGGATGCGCGCGCCGCACACGGCCGCGTCACGATTCCAGCCGTGCTGGCGGCCCAGCACATGCATTGCGTCGCTCGGCGTGAATGCGGCGATCGTTACGAGCCCGGCATCGGCCAGGCGACGCAGCGCCGCGAGCCCTGCGCCGTTGCGCACCATGCTCGAGACCGGACGCGGCGCGCTTGTCAGCGCCGCCCAGATGCGCGCCTCGGTCCCCACGCGGTGCGTTGGCAGCTCACGCTCTGGATTGCGCAGCGCAAAGAGCGTCGGAAAATCTGGCGGCCGATCCTGCGTCGCGATGGCCTGCAAGGTCGCGAGGATTTCAGGGTGGGTGTGCGCCAACAGGCTCAGCGGCATCGCCTTGCGGGGGCCCGCGCGCAGCCGCCACTGGCGATCCAGCAACACCTCGCTGTCGCCGCCGAGCCCGCAGGTGCGAACATCGATGGCCTCGACCATCGTGCGCCAGCCACCCACCAGCGCGCCCTCGGCACTAATTACGGGCCGTCCGCCCGAGACGACCGCGACATCGGTAGTGGTGCCGCCTATATCGGACACGACAAAATTGGTCAGTCCGGTCAGGAAGCCGGCGCCGACGACACTTGCCGCGGGCCCTGACAGGATCGTCTCAACCGGATACTCGAGTGCTACCTGCGCCTTCATCAGCGAGCCGTCGCCCTTGACGATCATCAGCGGCGCATCGATCGACTCTTCGCGCAGCACCTGCGCGAGCGCTTCGATCAGGTGACGGATCTGGGGCGTCAAGCGCGCGTTCAGGGTGGCTGTCAGTGCCCGGCGCGGCGCATCGAGCTTTGAGCTCAGCTCATGCGCACAGGTGACCGGGAGCTTCGAGATGTTCCGAATCAGCGCGCGCGCCCGCAGCTCGTGCGCTGGGTTGCGCACCGAGAAGCTGGCCGCAACCGCAAATGCCTCGACCCTGGGCCCATGATCGCGGACAGCGTCGAGCACCGCCGCCTCATCGAGCGCCATGATCGGCTCACCCGTTGCGTCATGGCCGCCCGCGATGCGCAGCACGATGCCGCCGTCGCGCTCGAGCCCGGAACGACTGACCATGGCGGCATCGAACCCGATCACGAGCGTGCATACGGGGCCAAACCGGTGTTCGACCACTGCATTAGTCGCGAGCGTCGTCGAGACTGATACCAGGCTGATCGAGTCCCGTTGGATGCCAGCCGGCAGGCAAGCGAGCACCGCGCGGATCGCCGCACCGATACCGATCGCCAGGTTCCAGTGTGTGGTCAGCGCCTTGTCACTCGCGATGACGTCCCGACCGTCAGCCAGCAATACCGCATCGGTGAAGGTGCCGCCGGTGTCCAGGCCCAGCCACAGGCCGCCGGCGCCACTCGGCGGGCTCAGCCCCATAGCGCTGCCGTCGGCAATTGCATCGCCCCGCGCTCGTACACGATGCCCGCAGCCCGGTCGGCGCTATGCAGCAGCGGACCATCGAGGTCAATGAATTCGGCCAGCTGCCCGACGACCATGCCGGGCGCCATGGCGAGGGAGGTGCCGGCCATGCAGCCGACCATGACGGAGAGCTTGCGTGCGCGCGCCTCGCGCGCAATTTCCAGTGCCTCGGTGAGACCGCCGGATTTATCCAGCTTGATGTTGACCACCTGATAGATGTCCTCTAGCGCAGCGAGGGAGCGCCGATCGGTCAGCGATTCGTCGGCGGCGAGCCTAATCTTGCCGCGGTAGCCACGCAAGCTGAGATCCTGGCCGCGCGGCACGGGTTGCTCGACCAACGTTACACCGAGTGCTTTCAACTCGGGCTCGAGCTCGTTCAGAAGCTCGCACGTCCAGGACTGGTTCGGATCCATGATCAGGCAGGCACTCGGCGCCGCGGCGTGCACCAGGCGCAGCACCTCCAAGTGGCGCAGCGCGTCGACTTTGACCTTCAGCAGCGGCCAGTCGCGGTACAGCGTCGCTGCGGCGATAATGGCCTCGTCGGTATCGATACCCAAGGTGACGCAGGTTTGCAGCGAGTGTGCATTCTCGAGCCCCGCGAGCTGCCAGGCGCGCCGCCCCGCCCGCTTGGCCTCGAGATCCCATAGGGCGCAGTCGAGCGCATTGCGCGCACCGCCGGGTGGCAGGCGCGCGGCCAGTGCGGCCCGGTCGAGGCCCGCCTCGATGATCGCGCGCAGCGCCTCGAGCTGCGCTGCCAGCAGCGGAATTGTCTCGCCGTCATAATCGACGCCGGCTGCTTCTCCGCGCCCTACCAGGCCGGCCGAATCGGCCAATGAGACAACGATGACCTCGAGTGCGGCATCGCAGCCGCGCGAGACACGGAAGGGGCGCTTATACGGCCAGCTCTCGGTCGAGATGTGCAGTGACAGGCGCGCACTCATGCGGCGCGCGGAAAATCGCGTTCGATTGCGGCGGCGAGCCGCGCGGCGCCATCGCGCATCGGATCAATGACCGGTAAATTCAGCTGCGCTTCCAGCCGACTTTGAAGTTCCAGGCGCTCGGGATCGGCGAGCCGCGACGTATCGAGGCTGACGCCGATAAAGCGCGAATGTCTGTTCGTCACCTTTGCCGCCGTCAGGTACTGTCGCATCGCCTCTTCAAGGGTTGGCAGCGGACAATGCGGAAAATCATCGATGGTCTGGCGGCGCGGATCGTGGCATAGGACCAACGCATCAGGCTGCGTGCCATGCACAAGCCCCAGCGTGACGCCCGCATAGGCTGGGTGAAACAGCGAGCCCTGGCCTTCGACGACGTCCCAGTGGTCGGGTTTATTATCGGGTGAAAGCCACTCGGCCGCACCGGCGATGAAATCCGCAACCACTGCGTCTATCGCCACGCCGCGCCCGCTGATCATGATGCCGGTCTGCCCCGTGGCGCGAAAGCTTGCCTCGATTCCGCGCTCAGTGAGCGCCTTGGCAAGCGCGAGCGCGGTGTATTTCTTGCCGATCGCACAGTCCATGCCGACCGTCAGCACGCGCCGGCCCATGCGCTTTTTGCCCGTGCCGGCGGCGAAGCGCCGATCGGCATGGCGCACATCGAAAAGCTTGCGCCCCAGGCGCGCGGCACTTGGAGCGAGGCCGGGTACCTCGCCGAGGCGCATGTGCATGCCGCTCACGATATCGAGGCCCGCTTCAAGGGCTGCGAACAGCGTCGGCCACCAGCCGGGCGGTATCGCACCGCCGACCGGCGCTACGCCGATGACCAGCGAGCGCGCGCCCCGCGCCGCCGACTCCGCCAGGCTAAGCGCGGGGATGCCCAGATCGACCGTACCGGCGGGCAATGCATGCTGCCCGATGACATCGAAGGGGCACCAGTCGCGCAGCCCCGCCCCCGTCTTGCAATCGAGGAAGGACGTCGCATCACCCAGGAACAGCAGGTAGGGCTTGCTCAGCTGCATGCCGGGAAACGCTGCGCCGCCGCGGCCAATGCTTCGACGTCGCTGCCCGTCGTCGCGTAGGAGGTCACCAGGCGGATCGCCACCGCATCGCCAAGGCCGGGGTAGGGCCAGCGATAGAACTGGAAGTCCGCGGCCTCCAGCGACGCGACCAGCGCCTTAGGCATCGCGACGAACAGCTCGTTCGCGTCGACCGATTGCAGTAGGTGCACTCCCTTCAAGTCCTTCAGTGCGTGCGCCAGCGCCGCGGCCATCGCATTCGCGTGACGAGCGTTTTTTAGCCACAGGTCGTCGCTGAGATAGGCGAGCAGTTGCGCGCTCAGAAAGCGCATCTTCGACCACAGGTGACCGGCTTGCTTGCGGCGCCTGGCAAAATCTTCCGCGCGCTTCGAGTCGAAAAACACGACCGCTTCGGCGCACAGGGCCCCGTTCTTTGTGGCGCCGAGCGAGAGCACGTCGACGCCGCAGCGCCAGGTCGCGTCCGCCGCGCTGCAATCCAGGTGCGCGAGCGCATTGGCAAAACGCGCGCCGTCCATGTGGAGCCCGAGGCCATGGCGTTTCGCCACTTCCGCGATGGCTTTCACATGCGCGAGCGTGTAAACCGTGCCCCATTCGCTCGCCTGCGTCAGACTGACCGCGGCCGGTTTCACATGATGGACGCCCATGTCCTGCGCGAACGCCACGGCTTTCTCGATTTGTTCCGGCAAGATCATGCCATCGGCCGCGGCTAGGCCGATCGGCTTGGCGCCGCCGGTGAAGAATTCCGGCGCACCACATTCATCGGTCACGATATGCGCGGCTTCATAGCAATACACGGCACCATAAGACGGCACGAGCTGCGCAAGCGCCAGCGCGTTTGCAGCGGTACCGGTCGCGACCGGAAATAGAGCGACTTCCCTCTCGAAGACCTCACTGGCCTTGGCCTGCAGTCGCAGCGTCAGCGGATCCGCGCCATAAGAAGGCATTGGCTCCTCGTTGGCCGCCTGCAGGGCCGCCATGATCGGCGCGCACGCCGGCGTGACATTGTCGCTATTGAAATTGCGCTTCATCCTCCTGGCATTGTAGGCGATTTATGCGGGACGAGAATCGCCGGACATAGGTTCACGCCGCCCGCCCCGGATTTCGAACAAAAAAACGAGTTTGGACAACGATGCAGATTGTAGGATCATGGCTAGTCACACGCATAGTTCGCCGACTGGACACGCAATGCGCCGCTGCCATTGGTTTGCTGGGGGCCAGCCAATAGCACAAGCCCTCCTGATCCACGCCCGAATAGCACCCCGCTCATTTGATGGGCTGGTTCGACTGTCTTATCAAGGCGTACCGGAAGAGTGCTGCAGCGCGACGTATTGTGCGCCGACTCAATCCTTCGAAAGGGAATCCGACGACAGTCCGGACTTGAACTGGAGATAGACCAGCGACTCGCGGCCCGTTCATATCCGCGCCCAATTACAATAAAGCCGCCTTAACCGTCGCACCGGTGCAATACCAGAGCGAGCCCGGCGTAACGCATCCTCCGTACCGACGCACGTGAAAGCGTCGAGTGCTGGCCGGTTGATGATAAAATACAAAGATTCGACGACGTGTGTTGAGATAAATCCGGGTAGCGGACGGCATTTGACGAAGATTTCCGTTCGGTGTGCTCGCCAGAATACGCCGCTTCTGGCGTCGGGGAAGACGCTTATGAAGCTTCATCGTGAGGATCAATGGACCCTTTAGCATCCGCTTTACCCCGTTTTTTTGGTCAACTAATATATCGATCGCAGCGGAGTGATCATCACGATCTTTCACGCAGTAGTTCAACAGCGCGTACGCTCGCCACCCCAAAGCCGCCTAAGGCGTCTACGAGGCCTTTGACATGAACGGCGACCACTTCTTAACGGGGCAAGGTTCGGGTCCAGCTACTCTCGACGATCTGTTGCAGTGTCATGATCGCCAATTCGTTGAGGGCGCGTACAGATTGGTGTTGGCTCGCAACGCCGATACTGACGGCTTCCAGTTCTACTTGGCACGGTTGCGCAGCGGCACAAAGAAGCTGGATATTGTCAGTGAATTAAGCAAGTCCGAAGAGGCCCTCGCTCGCGGTGGCGAATTGCAGGGGATTCGAAGCAGCCTACGGTGGCATCGCCTAATGTCGATTCCGCTACTTGGACCATTAATAGGTTTGTTTTATGTCCGTACCACAACCAAAGGTGCACCCGTCGAAGAATTCGGAGCCGCAGCTGCTTCAACTACTGGGAGCCGCACGCCAGGACTTCAGGCGTTGTTGCATCTTCAAGATACAGACTTTGTTGAGGCTGCCTACTGGGCAATATTAAGACGTGCGCCCGAGCCTGACGGGCTGACCTACTACTCAACACGCCTCCGCGGTGGTGTGCGAAAACTTCAAATCCTGGCTGAATTGACGTCCTCTGAAGAAGCGCGCAGGGCCGGGGTGGAGATTCCAGGCTTATTAGCTGCAGCATTAAGGATGCAGCGACTTTCGAAAGTTCCGGTACTTGGCCACCTTGCTGGATTCGTTTTAAGGCTGGAGGGTGACTCCAATATCGAGGTGCGCTCGCGCGTCGCCGAGCAGCAGGCTTTCCTCCTCAAAAAGGAGTTGTCACGAATCAGCCAACGACATCATCATCTTGAGACGCAAATGCGGCCCCTGGAAGATTTGCAGCACCACTTCGTCACTTTTCAAACTCAGCAACTTCCGACTCTTGTTCGGACCCTCTCGGAACTCAATCACCGTCAACTCGCAAGTGATAGCGACCGCATCAATCTCGTCAAATCCGTCCCGATCGCGCTGCGCACGATTACTCGGGATATATTCGAGTTGCGTGCGCGCCAAGAGAACATGTCGCTCGCTGCAGATGGGCAGTTCGTACAGCTCGCCGACAGATTGACTTCGACCGATCAACGCTTCGACTTGACTCGCGAATGGTTGCAGGAAGCGACGCGATTGCTGGACCAACGAATTGACGCGGTCCGCGATAAAATGGAATGCGCATCGGGTATCGAAGGCCAAGTGCACAGCGCCTTGCATGACGTTGGTTACCTTTTGGGTCGCGTTGAATTTGTTCGCCGAGAGTTGATGTTCGAAATGAGATACGGAGCCACTGCACCGTCGGGTTCGAACGATCAACTTCGTGCCGAATGCAAGATCTTGTCGCCGGAAAAATTGGGTATTGCCAAAAAGGACGGGGTACGCCTGAACCTAGGCTGCGGGCATGTTGCCCTAGAAAAATACCTAAATGTCGATCGCCGGGCCCTGCCAGGAGTGGACATTGTGGCGGAAATCGACGATCTGCCTTTTTCGCCGGGGCAGGTAGTCGAAATCTTCTCTGCTCACGTCATTGAGCATTTTCCCCAAGAGCAGCTGCGGAGGAACCTTCTCGTTTACTGGCGCGACCTACTCAAGCCGGGAGGTGATTTCCGTGTTGTCGCGCCCGACGCGGAGGGAATGATGAATGCCTATTTCATCGGTGAATACCCCTTCGAACGCCTGCGCGAAGTCACTTTCGGAGGACAAGATTACAACGGTGACTTTCATTTCAACATGCTTAACACAAAATCGCTCACCTCCTTACTACTGGAGGCCGGATTCACCGACGTAAAAGTGATCGCAGAAAATCGCGAAAACGGGGGTTGCAAGGAATTTGAAATCCTGGCGCGCCGTCCGGACGTAGAAGAAAGTGGTGCGGGCAATGGGTGAGTTCCAAGGCGCATGCAATTGCGCACATACGGCATCGAAAATTGGCGTTAGTCCGGCTGAATGAGAACAAACTGCTGGACTATCTTAGACACCGGCAGGCAAAACACGGCGGGTCCAATCCATAAAGGAGACAAGAGATGCCAAAGTACTATCCCGCAATTCGGCCAGAGAGCGTCATCGGCGCGAGGCTGTATGCCGATAGATACCAGATGCTGAAAGATCTTGGCATCCCCCGGGGGGCGCGAATTGCGGAAATCGGCGTCGCTCACGGGGAGTTTTCGGACTTCCTAATCCGCGAGATTGAGCCGTCGCACTTCTATGCACTCGACCGCTTCGACATGGAGACGACCCCCGTGCACTGGGGGGTCCCGCAGGAAGTGATGTTTAAGGGCAAGACGCATCATGATTTCTACCGCGACCGGTTCGCAAGCCTTGGGGATCGTATGATTATGATGCGGGGCCTGAGTACCGACACCGCCCAGAACCTGCCAGATTCGTTACTAGACCTGATCTACATCGACGCTAACCACGAATACGAGATGGTCTCTCGAGACGCGGCCATCAGTACCCAGAAAATCAAACCAGACGGCGTTCTCGTCTTCAACGATTACATCCTCTACGATTCCAGCATGCGCGTAGAGTACGGCGTCGTTCCGGTGGTTAACGAATTAATTGATTCTGGCGCCTGGCGCGTCGCCGGGTTCGCGCTCGACCGTAGCATGTTTTGCGATATCGCCATTAAGCACGCGTAGCGATAGGGCTGGTCATTCCGCCGTGAAGAACGATCCTTCAATTTCCATCATTATCAATACCGACAACCGGTTCTCGTTTCTCAAGCGCGCACTCTCTAGTCTTCGATATCTTGACTACGAAAACTTTGAAGTCTGCGTCGTCTACGGACCTAGCGATGACGGAACTAAGGAGTATCTGGCAAGGTATGGAAACGGGATCAAGCTGGCGGCCTGTCCGCAAAGAAACCTGTCGCAGTCACGCAATATCGGAATCGCGATGGCAGCCGGCGATGTCGTTGCTTTTATCGATGACGATGCCGTACCGGAGGCGGAGTGGCTGACCGACCTGGCAAAATCCTACGCGAATTCCGAGGTTGGGGCCGCAGGAGGATTCGTTTATGACAACACCGGGGCGGCGTTTCAAGCAAAGTTCGTTACAACCGATCGCCGCGGGTACCCCAACTCGCACTGGTCGGAAGCGGCAAGTCAGCGGAATTTTCCGTTTTCAGCCGAATATCCTCATCTTCTTGGTACGAACTGCTCCTTTAGACGCAGCGTTCTGATCGAAATCGGTGGATTTGACGAAGAATACGAGTATTTTCTCGACGAAACGGACGTTTGCTGCCGTATAAATGACGCAGCGCATCGCATCGATCAGCGCTCCGACGCATTTGTCCACCATAAATATGCGCCGAGCGATTTGCGCGATGAGATGAATGTTGTGCGCAATTGGTATTCGCTCATCAAGAACCGGATTTATTTTGGGATGCGCAACGGCCACCGCCACCACTCCGTCCGTGAACTCCTCGGCGCAGGGCTCGAAGATGCCGCCGCTTGGGAGAAACATGTTCGTGCTAAGGTTGATGCGGGCGTACTAATAGTGGAGGATTTGAACAGGTTTCTCGGACAAGCGGATGCCGCAATCAAGGATGGTTTTGAACGAGGCTTGCGCGCCTCGCGAAACTCACTGACAGCGCAGCAGCTCGCTGAATTTGCCTCGCCTTTCAGCAGATTTGAACGGAGGCTACCGCAAGCGGGCCGACGTGTGATCTGCCTCGTGACTCAGGATTACCCGCCAAAGCAAAATGGCGGTATCGCTCGCTATTTTTCGCAACTTGCTCGCTCGCTTGCCGAGGCAGGGCATCATATTCATGTACTGACTAGGACTCGCAGTGCGAGTACTGTCGACTTCGAGGAAGGGGTCTGGGTACATCGAATCGAAATTCGCCACTTTGCGAAACCGTCTCGGTCGCCAATCCATCCTCTGACCGTGCCGTCTCATATTTGGAGCTACGGGCAGACAATGCTGGAAGAGGTAAAAATAATCAACGAGCGTCGTACCGTGGATGTTGTGTATTGTCCGTTATGGGATTGCGAACCGTTGGGCTTCGTCATCGATGGAACCTTTCCAACGATTTGTGCTTTGCAAACGACAATGAAGTTTTGGCTCGACAGCCAGCCGTTAAGGGCAGCCGACGAGGAGTGGATGCGATTATTCGGGAAACCAATTGTGGCGATGGAAGAGTTCATCCTCGCACGGGCGCCCCTGCTGCACGGCATCAGCAACGCGATCGTAAACGATATCAAGCGCAAGTATAAAATCGAGATAGCTGACCAGCGGATAGCGGTGTCGCCGCTGGGACTGGAGGATTGGGCGCAACAACCCTCCGCCACGCTAAATCTAAATGCCGACGAACGCGTTAGGATCTTATTTGTGGGACGTCTCGAAAGCCGCAAGGGTATCGATGTTTTACTGAAGGTAGCCCCGGCGTTATTAAAGCGCTTCCCCAACGCGACGCTGGATATTTTAGGTGACGATACAATTCCGCGACCGGACGGCACGACTTATAAGGACGAATTTCTGAAGTCTGGTGTGCCGCAAGACATTCAGACGCGAATAGTTTTTCACGGACGCGTCGAAGAAGATGCTCTGCGTGCCTTTTATAGAAACTGTGATCTATTCGTTGCTCCTTCGCGCTATGAATCTTTTGGACTTGTTTTTCTTGAAGCGATGATGTTTGGAAAACCAGTAATCGCCTGTGACGCGGGAGGCGCTTCCGAAGTTGTAACGCACGGCGTAACGGGCCTGCTTGCAGAGCCAGGGGATCCTGTAACACTGGCGGCGGCGCTTGAAACCCTTCTCACAGACCGCGCGATGCGCAGCGCGATGGGTGCTGCCGCCCGTGTCGATTATGAGCGTCGCTTTACCGAAGATGCCATGCGTGATGAAATGCTCATTATGATTAAAAGGGTCTTAATCCCAAACCCGGAAGCTGCCTAACCGATTGTTCCCTACAAAGCCGCTTGCGCAGTCGACCTACGGCGAGAGCGGGGTGCGGGTCGGCTCGCCTGCCATCGCGGCTGCGTCGCGATACCCATCGCTTGCCTGGATAGCGACAACATGTATGTGCTTGCAACGCATGTAAGCAGGGCAAACTCGGCCATCCTTTTAGCTCGATCGCGGCTAAACCGAAAGACTTGGCAAAATTAACCGCAGCACATCAAACTACCGCCATGTATCCCTCAGTCTCAATCGTAATCAATACGCTAAATCGCGCTGTCGAATTACAGAAGACCCTGAAGAGTCTGCTGTGGTTAGACTACCCGGGCGAATTTGAAGTAATCGTGGTTAACGGGCCGTCCAAAGACAATACCGACGCGGTCACAGCATCGTGGCTGCCTCACATTCGAACTGGCAAGTGCGAAATTGCTAACCTATCAGTCTCCCGAAACATCGGAATATGCATGGCTCAGGGCGATATCGTCGCATTCATCGACGATGATGCCATCCCTGAGCCCGAATGGCTCACGCAGCTTGTCAAGCCATACGGCGATCCAATCGTTGGCGGTGTCGGTGGATTCGTCTTTGACTACACCGGCTACAACTTTCAGTACAAATATGCCGTCGTAGATCGTCTCGGGAAAGCTGACCCGTCGCAATCTGGTCCAGCGCCCGCACTTGCATTTCCAAGAAGCTATCAATTTCCTCACTTGCTGGGCTGCAATTCGTCATTTCGCCGGTCAGCATTGCTGGAGGTGCAAGGTTTTGACGAAGAGTTCGAATATTTTCTTGACGAAACAGATCTTTGTCTGCGAATTGTAGACTGCGGATATACGATCACGCAGCTGCCCTTCGCTTTCGTTCATCATAAGTTTGCCGCAAGTGACTTTAGAGGCGCCAATCGAGTTATTCGTAATTGGTACTCGATTCTAAAGAATAAGCTTTACTTTATGCTGAAACACGGACGCCAATATCACTCTTTGGAAGGCATCCTCGAGGAGTTTCGTGGATTTGCGAAGGAACAATATAACGGGGTCAGTCGGGCGGTTCAGGCGAAAGACCTTTGCGAAGGTGATGCGGCAAAGTTCAAAGTTGACGCCGAGCGGGCCTTGGAGGTCGGCCTGAAGCGCGGCCTCGAAGGCGTCGCACCGGGAGCTACAATCGGCCTTGCGAAAATCGAGCGCTATCGCTCGCCGTTTGCACCGTTTCGCACAATCGGAATCAACGATCGAAAGGTAGTCGTGATTATTTCGCGCGATTATCCTCCGAATCATGGCGGGGGCATCGCCACTTTTAACAAGAATTTAGCGGAGAATCTGGCAGCGCTAGGGCATACGATCCACGTTATCGCACAGAGCAACGACGTTAACCGCGTGGATTTTGAGCACGGAGTGTGGGTTCACCGCGTGGTGGTTAACAGCGTCGCACTTTCGGCAGAAGCCGCCGATCGACGCGTTCCCAGCGACATATGGAACTGGTCCGCCTCTGCTCTCGCGGAATCGAAACGGATTGCGACACACCGTAATATCGATGTGGTGGAGGCAACTATCTGGGGCTGCGAGGGGGCTGCCTTTCTATTGGATGGCTCGTGGCCGCTAATTACCAGTCTCGCGACGACCTTACATTTTTGTCTCGACTATCAAACAGAGCTGAGGTCGGACGAGGCTTGGATGACGGCGTTTGGAGCGCCGACGCTCGCGCTTGAAAAAGAGATGATTATGCGGGCCGATGGCGTGCGAGCCAACAGCAAAGCAATTATTGGTGAAATCGAGCGCGCTTATGGTTTTTCTTTTGACATGGGTACGACAGTTGTCATCCCTTATGGTATTGCTCCGCTCGAGATGTCACAAGCAAGGAAGACTGGCAAGCAAATTGACGTCTTGTTCGTTGGCCGCCTGGAGAAACGCAAGGGCATTGATGTCCTGCTTGCGGCGATACCGATAGTAGCCACCGCCAATCCGAATGCTACATTTACAATTGTGGGAAAGGATACCGCGACGAGCCCGGACAACCTCAACTATCAGGATCGATTTCGAAAGGACAACGCTGGACACGCGTGCATTAGTCGCACTACCTTTTGCGGTCGGGTAAGCGACGAAGCGCTATCCGACGCTTATGCAGCCTGCGATATTTTTGTCGCTCCCAGTCGGTTTGAGTCATATGGTCTCGTTTTCGTCGAGGCCATGCGCGAAGGTAAACCGGTTATTGGATGCAGCGTCGGTGGAGTTCCGGAGATCGTCGACCACGGGGCGAACGGTTTACTCGTCGCACCGGATGATCCGAATGCCCTTGCAAATGCAATCTTAGCGCTTGTTGAAAATGAGCCCCTTCGTCTTACCCTAGGCGCAGCTGCCAGGCAAAAATTCGAGGAGCATCTGACGACGCGTCAAACTGCGAAGCGTAGCTTCGCGATGTACCAAGCGGCGAAGGCGCGACACAAGAGCAAAAAGATGCAAATATCATACGTATATGGCACCTGTTTCATAAATGACGCAATTTCTGGCGCTATACGCGATGAGATCGAATGGTTAAGCGCCGACCGCTCCAACGACGTGCGTTTATACTGCTATGCAACCAACAGGCCGGACGTTCCTGCATATTGCATTAAGAACTTGTCCGACGTCGCCTTTGATGTGCAATTTCAAAATAGCGATCTCATTGTGTTCCACTTTGGTGTGGCGTTCGGGCTTTTTGATCTATTGTGTTTGGCGCCAAAAGACGCGAAGGTTCTTGTCGTGTTTCACAATATCACCCCAAAAGAGTTTCTTCCGCCGGAAGCATCTGAGCAAATTGACAAGTCACTTCAGCAAATGTCGAACATAGTATTTGCCGACCACGTTATTTGTGATAGCCAATTCAATCTAGACACGCTGCGAAGTGCAGGAATCGTGACCCCCGCAACTGTCATTCCATTGGCAGTGCACGGCGCCCGTGCAACCCCGGCACGCAAGCCAAGTTTCGAAGACAGTGTTATAAGGATAGCTTTTGTCGGGCGCTTCGTTCGCTCCAAGGGCCCTACCGAGCTTCTCGACGCAATCACCGGCCTGCTCCGGCGAAACGCCGGGTTGCTGCTATCCCTTGAGTTGGTTGGCAACATTTCATTATCTGATAGCGTGGTACTAGATGAGGTCAGGAAAATGGCCGAAGACATCAAAGCATGCTTTGGCGGCCGGGCGACCATTCGAATCGTCGGTGACGCGCGCGAATCTGAAAAGGCGCGCATTCTAGGCGAGGCGGATCTATTTGTGCTGCCAACGTATCACGAAGGCTTTTGTATACCGATACTAGAGGCCCTCTCGAACGCCTGCAGAATTATCGCCTACAATAATTCAAATACCACCGTCATATCAGGGGGCCTTGCAAAGCTCGTCGCAACCGGAGACCGCGAAGCTCTATCGGCGGCTGTAGAAGAAGTCATCCGGGAGGTGCTTTCACCGATTTGGCAAACGACGGGCCAGGATGGGTACGCGAACTATGCGGAACGCGCGTGGCGGCATTCCAGACAGTACTACCCAGATATTTCGCGGGAAAGGTTCCTCTCTTTCATACGTGAGATCCGCAATGATCGCGTGTTGGTGGGCAACGTCGCGTAACGGTGATTGACTGACTAAATGCCATTTATTTGTGCAGTCGAGTCTAGATTTCGACTGGATTCCGCTGCAAGAACTCCGATCTTTGATCAATGACGCCCAACCTGGGCAACGCAACCGTTCGGCCTCGCTTTCGATTACCCTCTACACCGTCTAACGTGTGTAGCTTCATCGACTTCCGGACAAAAGGCTAGGCGAAAAATGAGAGACTTCGAGCTGCTGCGGGCACCCCGCAGACGGAGCGAAGTAGATGAACAAACGCGAGTATCGACGGTTTACGGCGGCAGAAGATCGAGATTTTACGCGAAGCGGATCAGCCTGGCGTAACGGTGAGCGAGGTGTGCCGGCGGCACGGCTTGTCGCCCTCGGTTCTGTATCGCTGGCGGGCGGTCGCCCAGGGCGGATCGGCGGTGGCGTTGAAGCG
>JANXZG010000112.1 GCA_025355645.1 Gammaproteobacteria bacterium
TTGATCGCCGCCTGCGCCAGTTTCGGGATCGTTGATCGCAAATTCCGCCCATTACCTCGTCTCACACTGCGATATACGTGCGCCAACGCACGATCGGGTCGCAGTCACACTTTGGGTGCGCTGGCACCCAGACGGACCTGCTTATCCATACCCAAATGGGATTTGCAAAACCGGGATATCGCTCGATTGCTACCTATCGGCGCAATTGGCCTGTGCGCCCTGGGGTTTTTAAATTGCGCGATTGCCGCGCCGCGGACAGGCCACGTGGCGCCCATCGCATCGCGAACTAAATCCGCGATTTCCACGATTGACGCTCGGCTGATAGCCGCGCCGCCCGACCTACGCGTGCCGCGTGATTCGGGCGTGAGTACGTTTCGCGCCGACACCGCAGCGATTACAAGCGAGGAGTTCGACTCCGGCATCCAGCACCCGGTGTCCATCATTGCGAACCTGAGCATAAAGGAAAACGGCGCCCCATCCGGCTTAATAATCAACGCAGTTGATTTTCGTGTCGCGAGCCCCGCGGCACGATTTGTCGGCCGCGTGCATCGCGAAGGACTGCGGATTACCCGGCTTTGGCAATCCGAATCCGCCCCGCTCAGCATTGTATTGTACCGGCGCGGCAAACCCGGCGCATGGTTCACCAAGACGATTCACTAGTCAAGATTGCCGAATGTTCGCAAGTGCACGGACCGCAGTAAATGCCAAGCCGATTGTGTACCATTCGATGCGGGATGGATTGCCGGATTGCGATGTACGCTAACAATATCAATGAAGGGAGAAAATCATGGATCTGTTATTAGTGCTTATTGTGTTGCTGCTGCTATTTGGCGGCGGCGGCGGTCTATATTGGGGCATGGGCGCGGGATGGGGCGTCGGACCCATCGGGCTGATCCTGGCCGTAGTGGTCATTGCCTATTTGTTGCATGGAATTCGGGGCCGCCGACGCTGACAGAGCTAACGCTTTCCGGTCCACCATGTGCGCCGCCGTACCGATGGGGACCGGATTTCCGTGGTACCATTGTATATATCGCCACTCGCAGCTTTTCGTCTTCATTTTACGGAGCAATGCCTGATGAACTCAAGACAAATACCTCGCGGTTTTTGGCGCCCGCTGATCGCGGCTGCAGGAACTGGCATTGTTCTTGCCGCATGTGCATCGACGCCGCCGGCCCCGACTGTCGCCCTCACTGCCGCTCAGCTCGCGATAACGAATGCCGAACGGGCCGATGCCGGCAAGTATGCCGCAGGCCAACTTGCCGAGGCCAGGGACAGGCTTAGTTCTGCCAACAGCGCCGTCGCGGCAAATCATATGATTATCGCCGAGCGACTCGCCAACGAAGCACGCGTCGAGGCGGATCTGGCATCGGCGGCGACAGCCCAAGTGAAGGCGCAAGCAGTCAACGCACAAATGCAGCGGGCTAACCAAAATCTGAAGGAAGAATTGCATCGCAACGTCGGGGACCAGCCATGAATATCGCCAACGACATCCTCGATCGAAGCAAAAGTCTGGTCGCCATTGCGGTGGCGTCGATCCTCCTTGCGTCCTGCGCCGTGGCACCCACCAAGCCATCGGGTGCCGAAGAAGTCCGTGCCAAATTAACGCGCCTCGAAGCAAACCCTGATCTCGCGACGCGCGCGCCACAGGCCATCGCCGATGCCGAGGCGGCTGTACGCATCGCGGAACAGCCCGAACCTGATCCAGCCTTAGGTGAATACCATGTCTATCTTGCCGATCGTAAGGTAGACATAGCGGCGGCTCTGGCGCAAACACGCCTTTATGAGGACCAGCGCGCCGCCCTTGAGGCGGAGCAACAGAATGCGCGGCTAGATGCCCGCACTCATGAAGTCGATATCGCGAGGGACCAGGCTGCGCGCGCGCGGGCCGGTGAGGAGGCGCAGAGGCTGGCCGCCGGCCAGGCGCGCAATGATGCTGACTCGGCAAACGCCGCGGCCGCGGCCAGTGCCGAACAGGCGGCCGAGTTGCAACGCCAAATCGAGGCGCTCCAGTTCAAGGTCACGGACCGCGGGCTGGTACTGACACTCGGTGATGTACTGTTCGCGACCGGTCGGTCGGAATTGATGGCGGGTGCCACGAGCCACCTCGACAAATTAGCCAGCTTTCTGACCCA
>JANXZG010000133.1 GCA_025355645.1 Gammaproteobacteria bacterium
CACCGTCCGCGCCGCAACGGCGTGGGCTTCGCGCGAGATCGATTACGATCCGCTTTTCTTAAGCTTCATCAAAGCGATGCAGAATACCGACGACAAGGCCATGCAGCACTCGGTCAACACATCGGCCACGCCCAATGCGGACAGCCCGGCCTCGGAGATCATGCGCGCGATCGCCAGAAAGAACCTCGGTATCCTCGGGATCAACTGGCAACCCTGGTACAACGAAAAGACCGGCCAGGCGCTGGGCTCCGACTATCACGAAACGCGAACCGCGCGTTCGCTGATGGGGAAAGACTGAATCCTCGATTTGGATTTTTGAGTTTGGATTGGCTCGCAACGCGTAACTGAACTTTGAATCTTTTTGTTTGCATACCTCTAGCCCGGATTATTCACAGTAATTGAAGAGCGTGGCGTCCGGTCGGTCTGAAAATACGAGAGACCAATCTCAAATTTCCAGGCCCAAACGGAGCCACGCCAATGGAGCAGTCTGCCAAAGTCAATAATGAGGTCCAGTCCCTGTTTTGGGCGGATCTTTTCGATAAGCCGGTCGCGGTGGAATTCACTGCGGAAAAACTAACGGAGAACGCAGGACTGCTGCTCTTCGGCGCACTTGACCGGCGCATGGGACTCACGGCGCGCATTGCCGCAGACCTGCATGATCAGCGCGATCCCGACCTGATTGTCCATACCTTGGAGGATTTGGTGCGACAGCGGATATATGGGCTGTTGGGTGGATTCGCCGATTGTAACGATGCTGCCCGCTTGCGTGATGATCCGACATTTCGTCTGCTTTTGGGGCGAAAGCTGGATGATGAGCAGGACGCGCTGGCCTCCCAACCGACCTTTTCGCGCTTCGAAAACCGATTGAGCAAAGGGTCGCTGCTGCGCTGGGGTTTCACGCTGGCGGACGTGGTTCTGACGCGACAAAGAGAGCGTCGCAAGCGGGTGCGTCGGATCACGCTGGATCTTGATCCAACCGATGATGCAACACATGGACAGCAGCAACTGACCTTCTTCAATACTTACTATGACGCATGGTGTTATCTCCCACTGCTGGCCTTCGCCACCTTCCATGACGAACGAAATACGGAGGAGTCGGAACGATACCTTCTGGCAGCGTTGCTGCGCCCTGGCAATTCTGGACCTTCCGTTGGCCTGCCCTTCGTGCTGCGCCGGTTGGTCGCGAGATGCCGCGCTCTCTTTCCGGAAGCCCGCATTCGTGTGCGGTTGGATGGCGCTTACGCCACGCCGGCGATCTTCAAATTGCTTGAAGACGAACTGTGTGTCGAATACATCGTGAACATGGGGAAAAATGATGTTCTCAAGCGCCTTGCCGCTCCCGCTCTCATTCGGGCGAGACTGGCGGCGACATTGGCGGGAAAAACTGAGCGAGTGTTTGTCGAGGAATGGTACAAGGCTGGGAAGTGGAGCGCTGCGCGACGCACAATTATCAAAGCGGAGGTGACACTCGACCCACGAGACGAAAGCAAAGAGATGCGCGACAATCCGCGCTTCGTGATAACGAATCTGAAGTCTGACCCCAAACACATCTATTGTGAGAATTATTGTCCGCGAGGAGCGATGGAGAAGGAGATCAACGAACTGAAGCGTGACCTGTTTATAGATCGCACCAGTTGTTCGGATTTCAAAGCCAACCAGGTTCGTGTTCTGCTGACGGCGACGGCGTACGCGTTGGTTCAGGAGTTGCGATCGCAGTGCGCTCAGACCGAGGCGGGGCGATGGGAAGTAGCCACCTTACGGACGCGTGTGATAAAATTGGCATCGGTCGTCTGCGAAAGCACTCGGCGATGGCTGCTCAAACTCTCTCGCTGTACTCCCCACCGCGCTCTTTGGTTGCAACTGGCGAAATGCGTTGGCGCAGTCGCTACATAGCGGCAGCCGCCATGAATCTTCATTTGTCGATGTCCGTCGTTCGAACAACAGCGGGAAGAAATTCTGCCCTCATCCAGCACAATTGAGGGCAGTCGCGTAGATACCTAATGTTTTTTTGCCAATACAGACGCTCTGCCGATAAAATTGCCGAAAATTACAACCCTCCGCCGTTTCGTCGCGACTGCGGCTCATCGATGGATACCAACTATGAATAATCCGGGCTAGTCAAATCTAGTCTTTGGTCAACGGCAAAGGATGTTTACGCACGACAATTGATGGGTGTTGATGTAGTATCCAAGTCCCACTAGCTTCAGAGGTTGCCTTGGCAAACTGAGGGTGGCACTGAGCTTAGAAAACCGTACCATTTCAGTCCCTCCCTCTCCGCGTTAACAGGTAAATTAGACATGTAAAAATGATTCGCCAACTCATTACTGTATAAGTACTTAGTGATTTAAGATCTCCCACCCGGGGTACGGCTTTCCGGGTGGGCCACCCTTC
>JANXZG010000135.1 GCA_025355645.1 Gammaproteobacteria bacterium
CAATCCTTCTGCCATCCCTGTCTCCGCCTTCTTATCGTTCACCTATGCTCGGCTACGCGCCGCCTCTTGGCAATGTACGTGCCGTGGGCGTGGCTCGTTGACCCCTTTGAGCCAAGTATTTCAGCATGACGACGGGCAAGCAGACTGAATGAAAGGGCCCCTCACTCCCACTCAATCGTGGCCGGCGGTTTCCCCGAGATGTCGTACACCACTCTTGAAATCCCGCTGACTTCATTGGTGATCCTCAGCGCCACCTGATCAAGCAGGTCGTAGGGCAAGCGCGCCCACTTCGCCGTCATGAAGTCAATCGTCTCGACCGCCCGCAGCGCGATCACTGGCTCATAGCGGCGCGCATCGCCCATGACGCCGACCGAGCGCACCGGCAGGAACACGGCAAATGCCTGGCTGACCCTGTCATACAGCTGCGCCCGGTGCAGTTCCTCGATGAAAATCGCATCCGCGCGGCGCAACAGGTCCGCGTGCGCCTTAGTAACTTCGCCGAGTATGCGTACGCCGAGCCCCGGGCCCGGAAAAGGATGGCGATGGACCATCGCGGCGGGCAGCCCGAGTTCCACGCCGAGCTTACGAACCTCGTCCTTGAATAGTTCCCTCAGCGGCTCCAGCAACTTAAGTTTCATGTACGCAGGCAAGCCGCCGACATTGTGGTGCGACTTGATGACATGCGCCTTGCCGGTATGCGAGCCGGCCGATTCGATTACGTCCGGATAGATCGTGCCCTGCGCGAGCCACTTGACATTGCTAAGCCGGGCGGCTTGCTCATCGAAGACCTCGATGAAATGGCGGCCGATGATCTTGCGTTTGAGTTCAGGATCCGCCTCGCCGGCGAGTGCGCCAAGAAAGCGCGCCTCGGCATCGACGCGGATCACGCGCACGCCCATGTGCTCGGCGAATGTTGCCATGACCTGCTCGGCTTCGCCCAAGCGCAGCAGCCCGTGATCGACAAACACGCAGGTCAGCTGCTTGCCGATCGCGCGATGCAGCAAGGCGGCGAGCACCGAGGAATCGACCCCGCCGGAAAGCCCAAGCAGTACCGAATCGTTGCCTACCTGGGCGCGGATGCGGCCGATGCTGTCCTCGATGATGTTGGCGGTCGCCCAGCGCGCCTCGCACTTCGAGATCTCGCGAACGAAGCGACGCAGGATCTCGGCGCCCTGCAGCGTATGCGTAACTTCGGGATGAAATTGCAGCCCGTAGAAACCGCGAGACTCATCCGCCATCGCGGCAATCGGCGCATTGTCGCTGCTGGCAATAACCGAAAATCCCGGCGGCAGCGCCGTGACCCGATCGCCATGGCTCATCCACACATCGAGCACGCTGTGCCCCTCGGCATCGTGGTTATCCGCCAGTCCGTCAAACAGGCGCGAATCTCCCGTCGGTCGCGCCTGCGCGAAGCCAAACTCGCGGTGTGCGGAGTGCTCGACCGCACCGCCGAGCTGGGCGGCCATGGTCTGCATGCCATAGCAAATACCCAGCACCGGAATGCCCAGCTGGAACGCATCCTGTGGCGCGGCCGGCCCTTGCACTTCGTAGACAGATTCCGGGCCTCCGGAGAGGATCAGGCCCCTCGGCGCAAACCGTCTGATCTGCGCCGGGTCAACGTCCCAGGCATAAATTTCGCAATAAACGCCCAACTCGCGCACGCGCCGTGCGATCAACTGGGTGTACTGGGCGCCGAAATCGAGGATCAGGATTCGATCGGCATGAATGTCGGGCATCATCCGATCCGGTAGTTTGGCGCTTCTTTTGTGATTGTTACGTCATGGACATGGCTTTCACGCACGCCCGCACTGGTAATGCGCACGAACTGCGGACGCGAGCGCATCTCCTCGACGCTATTGCTGCCGGTGTACCCCATGGCCGCCCGCAGTCCTCCGGCAAGCTGGTGCAGGATCGCGACCAGGCTACCCTTGTAGGCCACTCGCCCCTCGATCCCCTCTGGCACGAGCTTCTCGAGTTCGGAGGTCGTGTCCTGGAAGTACCGGTCGCTCGAGCCGTAGGATTGCGCCATCGCGCCGATCGAGCCCATGCCGCGATAGGCCTTGTACGAGCCGCCCTGGAAGAGCTCGACTTCACCAGGCGACTCCTCCGTGCCGGCGAACAGCCCCCCGATCATGACGGTGTGTGCGCCCGCGGCCAATGCCTTGGCCACATCACCAGAATAGCGAATGCCGCCATCGCCAATGAGCGGCACATCGGTGCCTTCCAGCGCCTTGGCTACGCGTGCAATCGCGCTGATCTGCGGCACACCGACGCCCGCTACAACGCGGGTCGTGCAGATCGAGCCCGGACCAATGCCAACCTTGACGGCATCCGCGCCGTGGCGCACAAGATCAAGCGCCGCCTCGCCCGTGACAATGTTGCCGCCGATCAGCTGCAGGTTCGGATACTTTGCTTTGATGCGCGAGATCGTGTCCAATACACCGCGGGAATGACCATGCGAAGTGTCGATGACGACCACATCGACCCCGGCCTCCAGCAAGGCCGCCACCCGATCTATCGTATCAGGCGCCGTGCCCACCGCCGCCCCGACCCGCAGGCTGCCCACTTCATCCTTGCAAGCATGCGGAAATTCCGTGGCCTTCTGGAAATCCTTGACGGTGATCATGCCCTTCAGCACGTTATCCCCCGATACCACCAGGACCTTCTCGATCCGGTGCGTGTGCAGCAGCCCGAGCACCTCATCCTTGGGTGCGCCTTCGCGCACCGTGATCAGCCGCTCCTTCGGGGTCATCACCGCGGAGACCGGCGCGTCGAGTTTCGTCTCGAAGCGCAGGTCACGGTGCGTCACGATGCCGACCACTTTAGCGCCGACCACGACGGGCACGCCCGAGATGTTTTTCCTGCGCGTCAGTTCGATGACTTCGCGGATCGTCATGTCAGGACTGACGCTGATCGGATCGGTGATGACACCGCTTTCGAACTTCTTGACCCGCGCGACCTGGCGCGCCTGGTTCTCGATGGACATGTTCTTGTGGATGATGCCGATGCCGCCCTCCTGCGCGATCGTGATCGCGAGGCGCGCCTCGGTCACGGTATCCATTGCGGCGGAGATCAGCGGCAGGTTCAGGCGAATCTTTCGGGTCAGCTGGCTTGCCAGGGACACATCGCGCGGCAGCACTTCCGAGTAGGCTGGCACGAGCAGGACATCGTCGAAAGTCAGTGCTTCTTCAAGTATTCGCATGGCGCATTCTACCGATCCCCTGCGGTGCGGTAAACCGCAGTATCATCCGTCGATGCCAGTTTTGAGCGAATATCCGGCCCGCCCCCCGGAGCGCGACATTTACACGGTTTCGCGACTGAATCGGGAGGTGCGTGCGCTACTGGAGCGGGGATTCGGCGCCCTGTGGCTGGAGGCGGAAATCTCCAATTTCGCCAAACCCGCGTCAGGCCACTGGTATTTCTCGCTCAAGGATGCCGCCGCGCAGGTACGCTGCGCAATGTTCCGGCAACGCAATATGCTGTCAACGCTAGTGCCGCGCGACGGCCAGAAAGTGCTGGTGCGGGCGCGCATCGGGCTTTATGAGCCGCGGGGCGAATTCCAGCTGATCATCGATCATATCGAGGATGCAGGCCTGGGTGCCCTACGGCGCCAATATGACGAGCGGCTTGCCAGGCTGGCCGCCGAGGGGCTGTTCGAGGCCGGACGCAAGCGCGCCCTGCCAAGTCTACCGCGGCGAATAGGCGTCATTACCTCGCCAACCGGAGCCGCGATCCGCGACATCCTGCACGTGCTGGCACGCCGCTTCGCGGCGATCCCGGTACTGATTTATCCGGTGCCGGTACAGGGCGCACAGGCCGCCGGGGAAATCGTCGCGGCCCTTGCCCTCGCCGCTGCGCGGCGTGAGTGCGATGTGCTGATCCTGGCTCGTGGTGGCGGATCGCTCGAGGACCTTTGGGCCTTCAACGACGAGGCGCTCGCTCGCGCGATCGTGTCCTCAACGATCCCAATCATCAGCGGCGTCGGGCACGAAGTCGATACGACGATTGCGGATTTTGCCGCAGACGTGCGTGCGCCCACCCCATCTGCCGCGGCGGAGATGGTCGTGCCCGATGGCGAAGAGTGGCTGAGGGCACTTCGCACTTTGGAGGCGCGCCTGGCTCGTGGCATGCATCGCCGGCTACTACACGACCGCAAGGCGCTCGCGTGGTTGTCCCATCGAGCCACGTTAGTCAGCCCCATCGCGCGCCTGCTGGACCAGATGCAGCATCTCGATGAACTGGAACAGCGTCTATTTCGCGCGCTGCGCCAGCGCGCCGGCGACCTGCGCAATGTCTTTGGCGAGCTCAGAAGCCGCCTGTGGGGCGCAAGTCCGGCCCTGCTGATACGCGAAGGAGCGGCGCGGCGTCGTGAACTGGCCCTGCGACTGAGAAGCGCGCAGCAGGCACTTCTGCAAGAGTGGCGCGAGCGCCTGTTGCCGCTCATTCGCACGCTGCAGGCGGTAAGTCCGCTTGCGACCCTTGATCGGGGCTATGCAATCGTGAGCGCCCAGGGCGGCGCAATCCTGCGCCAGGCGCAGGCGGCGCCCGAGGGCGTGCTGATCGAGGCGCGCCTTGCCAGGGGCACGATCATCGCACGCGTGGAAGGATCGAAGCCTTGAGATACTCCTGGCCAGGCGTGATGCTGTTATTCCCGGGGTTGGCGCTTTGCGCCACCCTGCCGCACGAAAGCCCGGTACCAGGAGGAGTCAAGCTCATTGATCTCGGCACTGCTGGGCGGACCGTGCCGGATGTCGAGGCTGATGGTCATCGCGCACTCGTGGTCGATGTTAGCGGCCGCTGGATCGCCGTTATCGGCATACCACTTGCGGCAGGCCCCGGGATTCGCGAGGTGTCCCTGCTCGGGCCCAGCGCACCTCATCACATTAGCTTTAAGGTCCATGACAAGCGCTATGTGACGCAGGCGCTCACCGTCGCGCCATCGCAGGTGGACCTGTCCGCCGAGGACGCGGCGCGGGTCGACCGCGAGAGAATCGGCATCGACGCGGCGCTCGATCGCTGGAGCGAGCGCGAACCCGATGCGTTGACGTTCGCGCAGCCGGTTCCCGGCGTGCGCAGCAGTTCATTCGGCCTGCGCCGGATATTCAACGGCCAGTCGCGCAGTCCGCACAGCGGCATGGACATCGCCGCAGCGAGCGGCATGCCAGTGCTTGCGCCCGCAGCCGGTGAGGTTGTTGCCATGGGCAATTATTTCTTTAATGGCAACGCCGTGTTCATCGATCATGGACGGGGCCTAGTCAGCATGTACTGCCATCTGAGTGCGATCAACGTAACGGAGGGCCAGCACGTCAGCGCAGGTGAGGTGCTTGGCAAGGTCGGCATGACGGGCCGTGCGACGGGTCCCCATCTGCACTGGGGCCTGAGTCTCGCGCATGTGTGGGTCGACCCGGCTCTGTTTCTGCGCTGAGCTCGAGAATCTCAAATCGCCACGGCCGCGATTACCGTGGACGGCGCGATATCGCCCGCCCTAACTTTACGGGTTTGCCCCTTGGCTTGGGGTGCTTCGATCTGCTCCGCCCGGAAGCGGCGCCGCGATGGCTATGCGCGGCGCCTCCGAATGGATCGTCTGACGAGATACTTGGCAAAGCCTTGACCGCGGCAAGAAACTTCGGCCACGCGTTGGTGGAATTGTCGCCGGTCAGCTTGGAATAAAGCTGCGCCAGAACCCCATCGGTTCCCAACAAGACCATGGAGGGTGCGATTCGATTCAGCGCAAACCCAAGGCTCTGCAACCAGGAAAGGAATGCCATCCCGCATCCGGTGCTTATTTCATTCTGGTCTGTCGGGTCAGTTCGAGTCACGTAATCCGGCATCCCTTTATCTGCCCAGGCAGGCGCGCTTGCAAAATCCGCCAGTGCATTATTTCCGAGCAGCGCGGCGCACCATCGCGACAACGCCTCGCCGGTACTAACCCCGCAAAGATTACCGCCCATCGCGCACTCACTAAGCTCCGCTTCGAAGAGCGCCGAGACGCGCGCGGAGTTGCCATAGGACACGCAGACTTCGATATTGCCGCCACGGGTGAAATCGCATCCGTCGTGATCTGCTCCTCCCGTGCCGTCCGTTCGGCCGCTGAGTGCGAACAAAACAACGTTAACCGGCTGACTGGATGTTCCGAAGATCGCGTCATTGGCCTGTACAACGCGATCAGCATCGGCAACCAGATCGGTACCGTTTTTTTCCGCCGGGGATCCCAACGATGCATCGACATACACTGCGACTCGGGCGACTGCACTGGTCCCGATATAGTGCACTGTCCCGGTAAAACTCGGCCAGCTGGGTGCCGCGGCGGCTCGTTGCAGACGGTGATTCATTGACGCAACCTCATGTAGGCAAATTCAAGTGCATCAAGGCGGACAAACTGCTGTACGTGGGACGTGCTCAGATTTACCAGCGACTGCCGGAAAGAGGTCGGTGACGCGGCAATCCTTACCGCGTCACGGCAATTGCTCTCTTGAATCTACACCAACTTATGCCGCAATCTCGATCCGACGAGGCATCGCCTTCGCCTGTTTTGGGATCGTAACCGTTAAAACGCCGTTCTTCCCGGTCGCGTTCACCTTGTCACTATCCGCCGTATTCGGCAGAACAAATCGCCGGTAGAAATGCCCGTGACTTCGCTCAGAGGGCGCGCGCATAATAATTTACGGATGCCAAGGAAAAAATCAAGGGGATTCTCGAGCTTAGATTACGGAAAGTGCCGTAGAACGTGCATCTGGGGTTTGCATTCAGCCAGAGCCATCAGAATCGCCAGTTTGGCCGCTATGGCCACTGCTCATGTGCAAATATCGATACTCTCAAGCCATTGTTTTTAAATGACTAAATAGCGTGCCGACCAATAGGCATGGTTAACCGCCCCGCCCCGACGCTTCAGTAACGCCAGGCTGAAAAGGCGATGCGGCTCGGGGTGTACGCACGCGATTTGTCAGGCCGCATCGCGCGAAGAGGTTATTTGCGCAGTCACCTCCGGACCCGGAAGAGGAAGCCGCACTATGAATCGCGACCCCACCCCTTCCTGGCTCTCTACGAAGATCTCGCCGCGGTGCAAATTCACCACCATGGAAACTAAATGCAGACCGACCCCCGTGCCGGCAATCCCGGTGGCGTTACTACCACGGAAGTAGCGCTCGAATAGATGCTCTCGATCATGTGCGGGGATCCCGATACCCAGGTCTCGAACCTCGATAACAAGCCAGTCGGATTCGCGCCGCGCAACAACGTCGACGGAACTCCCCAAAGGCGAGTATTTAACTGCATTCGATATCAGGTTGCTAAATGCGTGAAACAGTAATTTTTGATCGCCTCGAATGATAGCCGACAGAGCAGAAAACTCTTCGCTGATGATCACGCCGCGAGTCGCATCGCGATGTGCCTGACAAGCCTCGCGCAGCAGCGCACTGAGCTCGAGTTCGGTTGGATGGAATACGGCGTGGCCATCGAGCACACGCGATGCCCCCAGCAAGCTGTCCATGATGTTGGTAATTCGCTGCACCGCACTGCGTATGCGTGCGCCCCGCTCTGCAATGTCTCTTGGATCGAGCTTTTCACTTCTCTTGATGAGCCGTTGCGCATGTCCGTCGATGACTGTCAGTGGAGTGCGGAATTCATGGGAGGTCATAGCCACAAAATCGCGTTGCTGAGCGGTCAGCCGACGTTCGTTATCGAGTCCCTGCTCCAACACTGCAGCTTGTTCGATCAATCGGCGCTGGCTATTCACCAATGCAACCGCGTTGTCCCGAAAGATCGCCACTGCGCGCGCCATCTCACCAATCTCATCATCTCTTTGGATACTGGGAATCGCAATTTCTGTATGTTGATCCGCCACTGCGCGCATGCAGGCGGCGAGTTTGAGCAAAGGGGCGAGGATGGACCCAGTGATGTACACGAGCACGCCGATCAGCAGACACGTTGCCAGCAGCATTGCGCTAATGATCAGAATGCGCGCGCGCTGGTACGTGGCTGCAGCCAGCGCAGTATCTGTGCGCGCCTTAGTAACGGTTTGGTCCGTAAGCCGGCTCAGGGTATCGCTAGCAAGGTCAAACGCGCGACGCGAGGTGGTGTTGTACAAGAGCACGCCGTCTCGCCTGCGCTCGGCGCGCGCAAAAGCGACCACCTGGGTGGCTATCGCCTGATAGGCTACCCACTGTCTGTCAAACTGCGAATAGAGCAGCGTTTCAGATGGATCTTCAGAAATCTCTTCGTAATCGCGTTGGCTGCGGGCAACTGTCGCGCCCAGGGTCGCGATCTCTTTCTCGCTTGCAGCGAATTCCCGCGGTGTCGTGGCTAGTAGTTGCTCTGCTTCAGCGGTTCGATAGTCTGACATGTAGTTACTGAGGTCACCGAGAATGCGCGTGTCCCGCAGCCAATGATTTCGAATGACCTCGGATACGCGGTTGACCTCGGCGAGGCGCGCAAATCCAAAGGTGCCGAGCCCAATCACCAAAAGGAAAATCAGGGCAAACACCGAGTACAGGCGTGCGCGGACTGAATATGGGTGCAACCCTGACATGCCGCGTCTTGCCCGTTTGCTGTCAGCCGCCTGCGGCGCTGTGACGTATTCGACAGAACGCTCAATCAGGCGTTTCACGAAAGTCCCTGGGGTTTATAAGTTTGCCGGAGGTTGCTTTGACCACGGCCTCGGTTCGCGTGGACACGTTCAGTTTACGGCAGGCGTTTTCGACGTGAAAGTTCACTGTACGTTTGCTTATGCTCAAAATCGTGGCGATCTCGGGCGACGTTTTTCCTCGCGCTGACCAGGTCAGACACTCCAATTCCCGATCGTTCAGCGCCACGTGACGCGACCACAACTCATTACGCGCGCCGCCCCCTAGACGCGCCTCAATGATAGCGGCGAGGATCTCGAAGTCGACCGGCTTGGTGACGTAATCGTCTGCGCCCAGGCGCCGACCCTTTAGTTCACTGTCGCGGTCCGAACGCGCGGTCAAAAATATGAATGGCACGACGTCGAACCGTGGCGCGATTGCCGACAAGCACTGCATTACCTCGAAGCCAGTCATGCCCGGCATGTTGATGTCGCACAATACCAAATCCGGCCCGGTTTTCAGTATTGCGCTCAAGCCTGTGTGGCCATCAGCCGCGATTGTCACGACATAACCGCGCTCCTCCATATCTTCCTTGATCAGTGCGGCAGTCTCAGCGTCGTCCTCAATGCAAAGGAGTTTCTTACTTGAGGAAACCATGAGAAAAATCTCCCGGAACGACAAGTCGGCAAACATCGATTATCTCTTACGACTTCAGCCGCCGCTACCGCGCGACAGCATGCCGCCCGGATTGAGCACTTTGCGCACACTCTGCCGAACGCGCCCGACATTAAGCTACCACCAGAGCGATCCTACGCCGGTACCTCATCGGAGCCATATCCAGCTGAATGGCCGGCAGCGGACCAGATCCGCAGGCCCACCGCATACTGAGTCAAGACAGCATCGCTGCGGTACTGTGAATTGTCACAGGGAACCTTCCCAGTACCTTGGATCGGCGGACATCGACATCATGCGAGTTTGCCGGTGAACCAGGTTCGGCCATGCGCCAAGCGATCATTATTTGCAGACCCCAGCGCAGATCTTCCCTGCTGGCAATGGCGGTGTGCGGGCCGATGCCGCACCGCAAGCTTATTGTTGCCCGGACAGGGCACAGCAACACGCCCACCCCACGAGCGGCCAGCGTTCTGTGGGTGTGCATGCGAGAAGCAGTTGGATCCTTTTTCGTTGCGATTGATCGCACTCAAGGGCAGCACCTGCGGTGCCAGGTCCCCGCGCCGGTAATCTCAAGACGTACCGATCGAACGAGGGATCAGGGCGGGTTATCAGAAAATTATCACGGCCGCTTTGGGCGAACCGGGGTCACCCAGTGAAAGAACCACAAAGCGATCCCGGACTGCCGCCAAATGGCCAGGATGCCATCGAAGGGCGCGCATGGTCCAGTGAACGCCAATGGCGGGCGGCGGGCATCGGCGCGGTGGTGGTCTTGGCCCTCGTCCTGGGGTTCTGGCTGATCAGCCGCGTCTTCGGGCCGCAAGAAGCGCCAGCCGCCGCGGCGCTTCCGCCGGGCACCTTTCGCGCTTCAGCGCAGCAGTTCAAGACCTTCACGGTGGAGGTGGTGCATACCCACGGGTTCGTCGGGGAGGAATTGACCGAGGGAAAGATCGCCATCAATACCGATCGCGCGACACCGGTATTTTCGCCCTATTCAGGACGGGTAACCCGGGTTGTCGCCGGTTTGGGCGATACCGTCAGGGCCGGCGCGCCACTTGCGACGCTCGAGGCGGTGGAGTTCGTACAGGCGCAGAATGATCTTAAGTCGGCAGCTGCCCAGGTGAAGCTCGCACGCATCAATGAAACGCGCAAGCGTGCTTTGTATGAGGCAAAGGGCGGCAGTTTGCAGGATTGGCAATCGGCACAGGCTGATCTGGCGACCGCCGAGGCCGCCTGGGGTTCCGTGCGAAATCGCCTGGGCATTCTTGGCAAATCGGCCGCGGACATAACTGCCCTGGAGCAGGCACCGCTCGTGAACTCGCTCGCCACCCTGGCCGCACCGATATCCGGCGTGGTCGTGGATCGACAGGTTGGGCCCGGTCAGTACATCCAGTCGGGCAGCGGCACGCCGGTATTCACCATCGCCGATCCAACGAGCGTATGGCTCCTCGCGAATGTGCGCGAAGCCGACGCCGGTCTGGTGAAGCCCGGGCAATCCGTGGAAGTTCGCGTCCTTGCCTATCCTCAGCGAGTTTTCAAGGCCCGCGTGACCTATATCAGCGCGCTCGTGGATTCGGTGACGCACCGCCTGCCGGTACGCGCCGAAATCAACAATGGCGATGGCGCTTTGAAGCCGGAAATGTTCGCCAATTTTCGCATATTCACCAGCGATACCTCGGACTCCCCGGCAGTGCCCGAGACTGCTGTGGTCTATGAGGGCGATTCCGCGCATGTCTGGGTCGTCGCTGCTGACGATCTGCTAAGCCTCAGACGCATACGCACGGGACGCAGCGATGACGGCCTGGTCGAGGTATCCGAGGGACTGAAGGCGGGCGAACGGGTGGTCACCAGAGGCGCATTGTTTATCGATCAAGCCGTAACTCCCGCCTCGTCATGAACGCGATCGTTACCTTTGCACTGCGCCAGCGGGTGCTGATCGTGGTGCTGCTGGTCATGATGCTCGGTACGGGAATCGCGAGTTTTCGGCTACTCAATATCGAAGCCTATCCTGACCCCGTGCCGCCGCTGGTCGACATCGTCACACAAGGCACCGGGCAGTCGGCGGAGGAGATCGAACGCTACATTACCGTTCCACTTGAAATTCAAATGGCCGGAATTCCGAACGTGCAGGCCATTCGCACCATCTCCCTATTCGGTCTATCCGACGTCAAAGTGCAATTCACTTATGACTTCACCTACACACAGGCCGAACAATGGGTCACCAACCGGCTCGCCCAACTCGGCAGCCTGCCGAACAACGCCCGACCGCAGATATCGCCCACGAGCCCCATCGGCGAGATCTATCGCTACCGCATCGTGGGACCTCCCAATTACTCGGTAACGGACCTAAAAACCCTGGAAGACTGGGTACTGGAGCGCCGCTTCAAGGCGGTGCCAGGCGTAATCGATGTGACGGGCTGGGGCGGCAAGACCAAAACGTATGATATTGCGATCGACCAGCGCAAGCTAGCCGGTTACAGCTTGTCGGTGTCACAGGTACTGCAAGCTCTCGCCAATGCCAACATCAATGTCGGTGGCCAAACGGTTAATTTCGGCGCGCAATCTGCGGTGGTGCGCGGGGTTGGCCTTATTCATGCGGCCGATGAAATCCGCCACACATTGATCACCAACAACCAAGGGGCCCCAGTAACCATCGCCGACGTGGCGCAAGTGACAGTTGGAAATTTACCCCGCCTAGGGATCGCCGGCTACGACGACGTCGACGACATAGTGCAAGGCATCGTGTTGATGCGGCGCGGCGCGCAAAGCATCCCCACGATCAAGCTGGTGGAAGCGGAAGTAGACAAGGTGAACAGCAGCGGGATTTTACCGTCAGGAGTCAGCATCCAGCGAATATACGACCGCAGCGATCTCATTAATGTCACCACGCATACAGTGCTGCACAATATTGTGGCGGGCATTGCCCTTATCTTCCTGGTGCAGTGGGCCTTTCTCGGCAATATCCGCAGCGCCGTTATTGTTGCGATGACCATACCATTTGCCTTGTCCTTCGCGATCGGGCTCATGGTGCTACGCGGCGAGTCGGCGAACCTATTGTCGGTGGGAGCCATCGATTTTGGATTGGTGGTCGATGCCACGGTCATCATGGTCGAGAATATATTCAGGCACCTAGCCGAAGCGAGCGTGCACCTCGGCCACGGTCCCAGCACCTTGCACCGTATGCGCCTGCGCAGCGGATTTCGCGGCAAGACGGGCATCATCTCGGTTGCAGCCGCTGAAGTCAGCCAGTCAATTTTCTTTGCCGCTGCCATCATCGTCGCGGGCTTCGTACCGCTTTTTACCCTGTCCGGAATCGAGGGCCATATCTTTGGCCCGATGGCGAAGACTTACGCCTACGCCATTGCTGGGGGGCTCATCGCCACTTTCACCGTGGCACCGGCGCTAAGCTTGCTCCTGTTTCCGCATAAAGTTCGCGAGACTGAAACCCTCATCGTGCGAAAGCTGCGACATCTTTACGAGCCCGCGCTGAAATTCGTGCTGGCTAACCGCATTGTCACTTTCTCTGGCCTCGCGTTAGTCGCGCTGTTGGCTTTCTTCGCCGTGCGCTCCTTGGGGCTGGAATTCCTGCCCAAGCTGGAAGAGGGAAACTTGTGGATCCGGGCCACCTTTCCGCAGTCGATATCCCTTGAGGCAAGCGATGCTTATGTGAATCGGATGCGCTTGGCGATGCTCGCGTATCCGGAAGTGCAATCAGTGGTCTCACAACACGGCCGCCCCGATGACGGCACGGATGCAAGCGGTTTTTTCAACGCCGAATTTTTCGTGCCGTTAAAGGCTTCCGACAGCTGGCCGTCCGGCACGACCAAGGAAAAGCTCACCCTCGACATGACGAACTCGCTGCAACAGCAGTTCCCCGGGGTGAACTTCAACTTCTCCCAATATATTCAAGACAATGTCGAGGAGGCCGCTTCCGGGGTCAAGGGTGAAAACTCCGTCAAGGTGTACGGCAACGATCTTGGAACACTGGAGAAAACGGCCGATAGCATCGCCGCAGTCCTTGCCAAAGTGCCTGGCATCACCGATCTCGCCGTGCTGCGCTCGCTGGGGCAGCCGACGATCCGGATCGACGTCGATCGGGTGCGCGCGGCGCGTTTTGGCCTCGCTCCCGGAGATGTAAACGCAATCGTGCAGACCGCAATCGGCGGCCAGAGTGCCGGCGATCTCTATGAAGGCAGCAGCGACCGACACTTCCCCATGATGGTGCGCCTTGCCACGCCCTTTCGCGAAAGCCTGGATGCAATCCGGCACATTGCGATCACCGCCCCTGCCGCCGCGGGCGGCGGCGTCATTCAAGTATCGTTACAGGATGTAGCCGATGTGCGATTGGTGTCCGGTGCCGCATTCATTTATCGCGAGCAGCAACAGCGTTATGTGCCTATCAAATTCAGCGTGCGCGGCCGTGATCTAGGCAGCGCCGTCTTAGAGGCACAGCGTGCCGTCGACTCCGCAGTTCTGCTGCCCGGCGGGTATCGTCTCGAGTGGGTGGGGGAATTCGGTAACCTGCAGGAGGCTGCAGCGCGCTTGGGCGTAGCCGTGCCGCTGTCGCTCGCGCTTATCGTCTTGCTGCTGTACCTGAACTTCAACAGCCTGCGCGACGCGCTGCTCGCCGCGAGCGTAATCCCCATGGCGCTATTGGGCGGCATTCTTGCATTATGGGTTAGCGGTACCGCGTTTAGCGTGTCTTCCGCGATAGGATTCGTAGCATTGTTTGGCATCGCCGCCATGGACGGCATCCTGATCCTGTCGTACTACCATCTGAGCCTCGAGTCCGGCCTCAATCGCGCGGATGCCATGCTTCAGACCTGCCGGACGCAGCTCCGGCCCGTGGTGATGACTTGTATCGTGGCATGTGTGGGCCTGCTGCCGGCGGCATTTTCGGCCGGCATCGGCTCTCAAGTGCAGCGCCCGTTGGCGATCGTGGTCGTGGGGGGCATGCTGCTGGCGCCGGTTCTGATACTGCTGGTATTGCCCGTGCTGATTTTGAAATACTCGCGGGCACAGGTGAATCCCGACGAACTGCCGCGGGAATCCGCCACATGAGGCGCGCGGCTGTATGGTGCGCCGCGCTCGGATTGTGCGCTTGCGTGGGCCCGAGTTTTCATCGACCGGCGCCGCCACAAGTCGACCGATTCACCGCCGAGGCGCTGCCCCCCGAGACCGCATCTGCGAAAGTCCCCGGGGGTGCGGCGCAAAGATTCCTCATGGAGCAGGACGTGCCGCGGGATTGGTGGACGCGCTTCGGGTCCGAGGAACTCGATGACCTGGTCAGCCATGCGCTGAGCGCCAATCCCAGCGTGCAGGCCGCCTCGGCGGCGCTGCGTCAAGCCGAGGAGAACATAGCTGCGCAGCGCGGGTCGTACTATCCCGCGACACAGGCGAAATTCGACGCCTCCCGCCAGCGCAATGCGGTCGGCGTGCTTAGCCCGAGTCTCGCCTCCGGAACCGCGCTCTACAATCTATACACGCCGCAGGTCACCGTGAGCTATGTCCCGGATGTGTTTGGTACCAACCATCGTCAAGTGGAATCGCTGGCCGCACTCGCAGAAACTGACCGCTTTCAGCTGGACGCTACGTATCTGACGCTCACGGCCAATGTGGTGACGGCCGCGATCGGTGAAGCCAGCCTGCGGGCGCAAATCGCGGTCACGGAACACGTGGTCGAGCTGGAACGCCAATCTTTGTCGGTACTTCGGCGCGAGGTGGAGTTGGGCGCAATCGCGGAGGGCGATGTGTACGCTCAGGATGCCGCCCTCGCACAATTGGAGTCGACACTGCCGCCATTGCGGCGTCAATTGCAATCAACACACGATTCTCTGGCGGTATTGACAGGACATCTGCCTGCTGATTTCAATGGCTTGCTACTCGAGTTGGATCAGCTGGTGCTGCCCACCGACCTGCCCTTGGGCATACCTTCGCAACTGGTCACTCGGCGTCCCGACGTTCGGGCGGCGGAAGCGCAACTGCATGCGGCCACTGCACAGGTCGGCGTGGCAATTGCCAATCTTCTGCCGCAAGTGTCGATTACCGGAGACATCGGCAGTTCCGCGACGGCCCTGGGCGACCTATTCAAAGTTGGCACGGGCTTCTGGAGCGTGGGTGCGGCCCTGTCGCAGACTCTATTCGAGGGCGGAACCCTGATTCATCGCAAGCGGGCTGCCGATGCCGCTCTTGATCAAGCAGGGGCCCTGTATCGATCGGCGGTATTGACCGCCTTTCAAAATGTAGCAGACGCGCTGCATGCACTCGACACCGATGCTGACGCTCTGAATGCCGCGGATCACGCGGCGAGCGCATCACAAAAGAGTCTGGATGTCGTGCGGCACCAGCTCGAGCTAGGGTCTGTCAGTTACTTGGCGCTCGTCAATGCGGAACAGACCTACCAGCAGGCCATGATTTCTCTCATACAGGCGCGCGCAAATCGATATGTAGATACCGCCGCGCTGTTCCAAGCCCTAGGAGGCTCCGTCACCCCCTTATCTACTGATACTTCGCGCATGCATTGAGCGGCGAGCTAAAAGTCTGAGCGGAGGAAGAAAGGAAAGTGTGCGCATCAGCTCGCCAATGATTGTGGCCGATTGGGAATCGCCTACCCGGAAAACAGCAATTGCCCACGGTGCGCGCGAGCTAGGAATACCCAGCTACGTTCGCGACAAGGTGTCCATTGTTTAAATATAAACGGAACCGATACCAAACTTCCTGCCTTTACTGCGCGCTCAGCCTGACTGGTCATATTCGATATTTGGCTGCTTGCCCTTCTTTCCAGCTCCAAAGGAATAAACAAAACCAATGTAGAAGACCCTGCCCCGCACAGTACGCCGGTATTCTTCCGAGAATGTCGGGGCTGTAATAAATCTCTCGATCCGTTGACCATTGAATACGTCAAACAAGCTCATCACCGCAGTCAGATCCGACATCATCTGGCGCCTATACCCTAGGTTTACAATATTGATTGCACTCATGTAGCCCTGCGGTGTCAGGCGTTTATCGGTACGGGTCGCTGTGACCTGCGCAGAATCAAGCGCGTTTGGCCGGTAATCGAGCTTGAGCTTCGCATTGAGTCCGGTGGTTGACTGCAGGCCAGACGTACCGAGGGCCGTCGCATCGATCTGACTGTAGAACAGATTACCGCTGATGCTATACGCAAGTTTTGGGAGGATATGGCCGTCCGATGTAAATTCAACGCCAGCGGAATTGTATTTCGGCAAATTAACTTTTGTGGTGAGCGTCAAGCCATTGCTGAGATATTCCGTCAGGTCAGTCACGCTGTCCTTATTTAGCCGGTAGTACCCCGTCAGGCTGTGGCTTACGCCGCCGCCGTCGATCGAATAGCCGACCTCATAGGATTGGGTGTATTGCGGTCTTAAATTGGGGTTGCCGGCGCGCAGATTTGGAGTGTATTCATAGTCGATGTATGGATTGAGGTTATTGGGGTCGGGGCGAGTTATACGGCGGCTTGCGCCAAAAGACAGCGTCGAGTCATCAGAGATGCTGCGATCAATATGCAGACTCGGATATATTCGAAAGTAGCTGCCGGTGTTCGCGATATTGTTGGTTAATACCTGGGCAGCGGTGCGCGTCAGTTCTGCTCTGAACCCGCTCAACCAGGTCCAGGCACCGCTGCTCGCCTGATAGCTTGCATATGCTGCATTGATCGGCTGCCGATATTCAAATTCGTTAGTGAGATTTGGGTCTTTCGTCTGAACGCCCGTCAACGGGTCGACATTGTTGCCGAAATTTCCGAACCTATAATTATCTTGTTCAAAGGAATAGCCGAGCTTTACCGAGCGCGTCCTTGACAACGGCAAAACATAGTCAGCATCGAAAGCGGTTATTTCACGTTCCTCATGAAAGGTCAGATTATTATAAAACGTCGATAATGCAGGAACGAAAGAGTCGTTGGTGTAATCGTAATGTTCGCGTTGCTGCGCTGTCGATCGATGCAGTGAGAAATCAAGTGTCTCTCCGGCTGTAGCGAGCTTCTGGGTGAATCCAAGCCTTTGATCGTAATCCGTTTCTGGATCGTGGCCATCACTCAGTCGCCTTGTCGAACTTGTGACAGGTCCGGAGGGTGTGCTGCTATCGTTGAGCTCCGTGTAGGTGCGCAAGCCCCCGCGATCGGTCCAATGCACCGACCCACTGATAGATTGGCGATCGTTGAACGAGTAACTAGCAGCAAGTGCGACTGTTGGCACTTCGCGGCGAATCCTTTCAACGATGGAGCTGTTGCTAGTAGCCGACATTCCGTTTACCGGGTCTGCTGTTATCAGCTCGGATTGGGTGAGCCGCTGCCTGAGGTCCTGGCGGTAGCTCGCGCTGGCGGACGCTGTGAGCTTTCCACCACTGAAGCCTCCCTCCGCCCCGACAACAGAGCGGCCGCCGCTGCCGAGACTGCCCTGGACCGAACCGGAGGTACCGACCTCCCGTCTCTTGCGCATAATAATATTTATTACTCCGGCCGCACCGGCGGCCCGGAATTGGGCCGGCGGAGTCGTGAGGATTTCGATGCGCTCGATGTCGCTGGCTGGGATGGACTGCAGATTGTCGCCGGCCGAGGTTCCGGAGAATTCGGTCGATGGTTTGCCATCGACTAGAATCATCACATTGCTGTCCCCGCGCAGAGATACGATGCCATCGGGATCCACATCGACAGACGGGATCACGTTCAATATGTCGCTCAAGCTGCCAAATGTGCTTTGCACATCCGATGCCACGCTGTAAACCTTGCGGTCAATCAGCGTTTCAACTGAAAGCCTATCGGCCGTGACAACTATGGCGTCCACGGAGACTGGAGCTGGTGGGGTGTTCTCTGCCGCCTCTGCGGTTGAGCACTGAACGACAATCGCAAGAACACCCAGGACGAGCCAGATTTTGGACGCCCTGAATTTCCGTTGCGCGCAGCTGACCTCGGGATCGCGGGTCACTTAGGTATCTTTGTCAGTGCAATTGGGGGCGCGCGCACGTTTTCAGCCAGCGAGATTGAATGATTCCCATATTCACCGACGCGCGTATGTCCGCGCTATCGGATTTACAGCGAAGTTCGCCATGGCCCCCTGATGGACGTCAGCGCGCAGGCGCAGTCACCGGGACTTTTGTCGCTCCAGGTATTCCTGAAAGCTGTGCGCTAGCGAGACAAAATCCGACGGTATCATGATGACCGTGGTGCTGTTGTTCTCGGCGCCGACCTCGGAAATCATTTGCATGCGCCGGAGTTCGAGCGCCGCTGGGTTTGCCGCGATCTGCGCGGCCGCGGCCGAGAGCTTCACGGAGGCTTCAAGTTCCGCCTCCGCCTTGATGACGCGCGCGCGTTTTTCACGGATCGCCTCCGCCTGCATCGCCATGACCTGCTGCATTGCCACCGGCAGCTCGACATCTTTCATCTCGAAGCGCTGCACCTGCAGGCCCCAGGCGCCGGTCTCGCTCGCGATGCTCGCGTGCAGCAGCTCATTGATCTTGTTGCGCTCTTGCAATACCTCGTCGAGGTCATGCTGCCCGATGATATTGCGAAGTCCGGTCAGCGCCAGCTGGTAAACCGCGGCCGGCGCATCAGCGACCTCGATTACGGACTTGCTGGCGTCGACAATCCGGTACCAGAGGACGGCGTTGACCTTGATTGTCACACTGTCTCGGGTAATCGTCTCCTGCTGCTCTGCGGAAACGGTGCGCGTTCGGATATCAATCGTCACGGCGCGGTCGACGCCCAGAGGAATGATCCAGTAAAGTCCGGGACCACGCAGTCCCTTGAAGCGGCCCAGCCGAAAAACCACGCCCCGTTCGTACTCCTGCGCGATGCGCACGCCGGAAATTACAACCAGGATCAGTATCAAAAGCACGATGTTGTTCATGAACATCCTGCTAGCTTACTCCAAACTTTCCCCGTGCAAGGTGATGTCGAGGCCCTCACGCTCCTGGTCTTCCGCTACCCTTAGGCCGATCGTGACGTCGATGATTTTTAGAATGACATAGCTCGCAATGAACCCGTAGACAACGGTCGTCGCCACTCCCTTGAACTGCGCGAGCAGCGATCCGTCAATTCCACTGATCTCACGGTTTGCGAAAACACCGGTCAGCAGCGCTCCAATAATGCCGCCGATGCCATGCACACCGAATGCGTCGAGCGAATCGTCGTAACCGACCGCTCGCTTCAGCGACGTGGCGGCGAGGTAACAGATCACACCCGCCGCAAGCCCAATCGCCGCAGCCCCTGACGGGCTGACAAAACCGGCGGCCGGCATGACTGCAACCAACCCCGCGACCGCGCCGGAGGCGATTCCTAGAACACTTGGCTTGCCCATCCGCAGCCACTCGGCCGACATCCACGCCAGGGCCGCAGCGGCAGTCGCAATCTGCGTCGCCAGCATGGCCATACCCGCGCGTCCATCCGCCGCGAACGCGGAACCTGCGTTAAAGCCAAACCATCCGACCCACAGGAGCGAGGCGCCGATCAGGGTGAGCGTCAGGTTGTGCGGTTGCATCGACTCTCGTCCATATCCCAGGCGCTTGCCGAGCACGAGGCAGCTGGCAAGTCCGGCGACGCCTGCGTTGATATGCACGACCGTCCCACCGGCGTAGTCCAGCACGCCGACGGCGTTCAGCCAGCCATCCGGCTCCCACACCCAGTGGGCAACCGGTGCATAGACGATCAGCAACCATGCCGCCACGAAGAGCAGCATCGCCGAGAATTTCATGCGTTCTGCGAACGCGCCCGCGATCAGCGCTGGCGTGATGATCGCAAAGGTCAGCTGGAACATCGCGAACACCGATTCCGGTATGGTCGGGGCTAGGCGCGATACGCTGAGCCGGTTGCCATTTTCCCCGTGAGCATAGGCAACCCCGTTGAACAGCGCCCGCGAGAGCCCACCCAGGTACGCGCTGCCCGGACTGAATGCCCAGGAGTAGCCGATCAACCCCCACAGGATCGTTACCAGGCAGGTCACGGCAAAGCTCTGCATCAGGGTCGACAGCACGTTTTTCTTGCGCACCATCCCGCCATAAAACAGCGCGAGACCCGGAATCGTCATCATCAGCACGAGCGCCGTCGCGGTCAGCATCCAGGCCGTATCACCCGCGCTGATAGTATTGGTGCTAACCAGTGTGGGCATCACTGAATGACAAGCACCGAGCGTGCCAAATACAGCTAATGGTTCCTAATCAGGGGCTTAGCCAAAATGTGGCGGTGATTTCGCATCACTGCCGCCCCGATGCCGTGCCCAGCCCGCGGCGCCGCTGCACTATCTTGGCGCACCCGGCTTTAGCGAAGGGACATCTCGAGCCGCACTTCTCCGCCCTCGACTTTCGCCTTGTCGCTCTGCACCAGAAACACTCGCTCCGGATCGAGTTGCGTATCGCTCAGCAATGCGCTTTGCAAGGAAAGCGCACGCTGCTGGCCAAGTTCGAGTAATTCAGCGTCGCTGACCGCGATGTGCTTGCGCACTTCGGCGTCGAGAAAATCCGCCTTCTGTGCCTCGGTCTTTGTGGCATCGGGGTACGTAGGTTCGGCGCCTACGCTGCTGAGGTACAGCGCGTGCAGCAAAAACAGCCGCGAGGCGCCGGATTTCGCCATTTGCCCAGCCTTGAGCTGCGCCTGCAATTTCGCGTCGATCAGCGCCGGCCGGTCAAGGTCCGCGACCATGGCGATCGGCAAGTCGAGCTTGAGCTGTGGCCGCTCCGCAAGCGCCTTAGCGATGGACTTCAGCCGATCGCCAGCGGCTGCATCGAGGGCAGCACTCCCCGGGTGGAAATCCACGAACTGCAGGTCCGGTCCGCCGCCCCCCGAGAATAAGGAACCGAGCATCGCGAACGGCGCCGTAACGAGCTTCTCGAGGGTATTGACCAGCACTTTCCCGATGATCGGCCAGATCCTGAATTGCGGGTCATCGAGAGAGCCGCTGACGGGCACATTCAGATCAATGACGCCGTTTCGATCCTTGAGCAGGGCTACCGCAAGCTTAATCGGCAGGCTCACCGCGTCCTTGCTTTCCGTCTTGTCGCCAAACTCGAGCTGATCGATCGTTACGTGATGCTGTGCGTCGAGCTTGCGGCCATTCAGTTTATAGTGCAGCTCGGTCGTGAGTTTGCCCTTCGTGATGTTGTAACCCGCAAATTTCCCGGAATAGGGATTGATGATGCTGAGCTCGATATTTCGAAAGCTCATCGCGACATCCGAGTACAGCGCTGGGCTGAGCAAGTTGACTTGGCCCGCGATGGTCACCGGCGAGAACTCATCCACCTCGCCCTTCAGGTCGACAGTCGCGCGCGATTCCGCGCGCGAGGATAGGCCCGTCACCGACCCGTTCAGTTTCTGTATTCCAGCGGAAAAATTCGGGTTGATCGAGAAATCAGAGAAATTCACCGTGCTATCGCCGATCTCGACCTTGCGGATAGCGACCAACAACGCAGAGCTGCGCGAAGCGGAATCTGGCGCCGGGGCGGGCGCAGGCGACGAGGCTTGTGCGGGCGCGGCATTCTTTTGCTTCGATATGCGAAGCACGCGATCCAAGTTCAGCGTGCCGTCCGCCTCAATGATCGTGCGGGAATATAATTTTCGGGCGAGGACGCGATCGATTTCAAGGCGCGCCGGCTGTTGCTGATAGGAAAAATTCTGCAGATTCAGGCTGTCCCAATTCAGGAAATCCGCCTGCAGTCCATTGTCTGTTGTATGCAGCGCGGCAACGCCAATTGCGCCCTTGATCGCTAGCATCGGCTTGGCTGCGCCGTATCGTAGTTGCAGATCTGCGCCGAGCTGGCCGCTTTTTACGGTCATTGCCGTGAACCTGGCAACATAGGGCTGCAGCGCGGTCAGGTCGACCTTAGCCGCCTGCAAGCCGATATCCGCCGCCAGTGGCGCAGGCGTCACCGATCCGGCGACGCCCAGATGCCCGCCCGAATTGATCGTCATGTCCAGCTTGACCTGAACCGGCTTCGACAGATCTAGGCTCGCGTCCTCGATAACCAGCGACACCGGAGTCAGCGCGAATTTTGCGGACGGAGTCAGGCTGCGATCCTCGAATGTGACGCTGCCTTCCTGCAGCGCGAAATCGCGTAGCGATACTCGCCAGGCCGGATCAGACGCCGCGGCCGCTGCAATGGGGCTGGCCGGGGCAGTCGGCACCGCCGGCGTAGCGCCGGGCGGCAGAGTAGCAAGCTGCATCAGGTTCAGGGATTTATCGGCATTCATCCAGGCCGCCGCGTGCAGTCCCTTAACCGCGATGGAATCGACCCTGACCTCACGGTGGCCAAGATCCAGCGTCGTCATTCCGACGCGAAGTTCAGGTATGCCGATCAGATCGACATCGCCGCCCTTGGCGCGTAATCCAAGGCCGGCGATGTCTAACTGCTTTAAGCTGAGGAGAAGATCCAGGCGATCTTTGAGCGAAACCCGGTAGGTCCCGTCAAGGTTGATCGTTCCGGCGCTGATCGCGAAGTTCACGCGACTCTCGATGTACTCCCAAATTGTCGTGGCCCGCAGTCCGATCAGGCTGAACTGGCCATCCGATTCCAGTGTCGGCAGGCTGAGGTGTCCATGCCACTCGATGCGCTCATCATTGCGCGTCTTTCCAGAAAAATTGAACATCCCGCCATCGAATCCCGTGCTGAAATCGTGCAGGTCGAACTCTATCGGCTCGATGCGCGTCGAGAATGTCGGGCTGCGGCTCTGATCCTCGAACGTCACGAGTCCACGGTTGACCTGGAACAGGCCGATCTGCACCCGCGGCAGCGGCTGAGGGGATTTTTCCGGAGGCTGGGCCACGGAATTTTTAGGCCGCAACTGCATCAGGTTGACGGAGCCGTCCGCAGCGACGGCCGCATCAACGAACGGCGCGTCCAGCACGATGTCCCCGAACACCAGCGCCCCGCGCCAGATGGAGGCAAATCTGAGGTCGACGGAAAAATGCTCGAAACCCAGCAGCTTGGCCCCGTTCGCCCCCGGCAGTGAAAAATCCTGCATCTGCATGCGCAGCCGCAAGGGATTGATGCGTAAATCGCCCACCGTGGGCGTGACACCCAATGTCTTCTCGATATTCTGGACCAGCAGACTGCGCACCAGTCGCGGGGCGAGGAAGAATCCCGCCAGCGTGTAGATGACCAACAGTAGTGCGACGACCGCCAGTGCCCGGGCGGTCTTTGTTCTCAGGAAATTGGCCAAGGCTGTCCCTCCCGCGATCGCGCCTAGTCTAGCGCTTATTTCGCTGGACCAGTCGCTTGCGCTTTCGAACCTGGCGCGGCGTCAGCGGGTTCTTTTTTCCAGCAAATGGATTCTCCTCACCGCGAAAGATCACGCGCACCGGCGTACCCATCAGGTCGAACGCCTTGCGGTACACATTGACGAGATAGCGCCGGTAGGCCTCTGGCACATGCTCGGTCTGGTTGCCATGGATCACGATGACGGGCGGATTGCGTCCGCCCTGGTGCGCATAACGCAACTTGATGCGGCGTCCACGCACCACTGGGGGCGGGTGGCTCTCCATGGCCCCTTCCAGCACGCGGGTCAGGTGCGGAGTCGTCATTTCGCGCATTGCAGCGGCAAACACGCTCTTGATTGACGCGAACAATTCGCCGACGCCGCTGCCATGACGCGCCGAAATGAAATGCAAGGGCGCAAAATCGGCAAACGGAATGCGCTGCTCTATTTGCTGGCGTATCAGGTCGCGCTGCTCGGTGGGTATGTTGTCCCACTTGTTGATGGCAACCACCAGCGCCCGCCCCTGCTCGATGACCGTACCGAGCAGGCTCGCATCCTGTTCGGCCACCGTGTCATGGGCATCCATCACGGCGACCACGACGTGGGCCGTCTCGATCGCCTGCAACGTCTTGATGACGCTGAATTTCTCGATGGCATCATCGACTTTTGCACGGCGCCTGACGCCAGCGGTGTCAATCAGCGTGTAGAGTTCGCCGTCCCGCTCGAAGGGCACGAGGACCGCATCCCGGGTGGTCCCCGGCTGGTCGAATGCCACCATGCGATTCTCGCCCAGGATGCGGTTGATCAGGGTACTCTTGCCGACATTCGGACGGCCGATCACGGCCACCTTGATGCCAGTCATCTCCGGGCCGTCCTGCGGATCGGGCAGCAGCCCCGCGAGCACTGTCTCCAGCAGCGAGATCACGCCCTGGTTGTGCTCTGCCGCAATCGGCAAGGGTTCACCGAGTCCCAGGCCATGGAAGTCCGCCACGGCGATATCGGCATCGAAGCCTTCGGTCTTGTTGACAGCGAGGAACACGGGCTTGCCGCTGCGATGCGCGAGGCGCGCGACAAACTGATCCTGCGGCGTCACGCCGGCGCGGCCGTCAACGATGACGATCAGGCGGTCCGCTTCACTGATGGCCCGATCGGTTTGCGCAATCATCAGGCTTTCTATGGCGTCGGCATTTTCCACGAGGCCACCGGTATCGATGACGATGCACGGGACATCGGTGCGCCGCGCAAAGCCATACTGCCGGTCGCGTGTCAGGCCCGGCAGGTCCGCGACCAAGGCATCGCGGGTGCCGGTCATGGAATTGAACAGCGTCGACTTTCCGACGTTCGGCCTGCCGATTAGCGCAACGACCGGTAACAAGGCATTATCTCTACGGCTTTTTTGCCGGCGTTGCGCGATAGGCCGCCAGATCGCCCGCATCTGTCATGACCACGACGGTGTCGCCGACGGCTATGGGTGGGTTTGTGACCCGGTATTTCGCGACATGCTCGCGTGCGACCAATGCGCCGGTTTTCTTGTCCAGCCAATGCACGTAGCCCTGGTAGTCCGCCACGACAATTGCCGTGCTGGTCATCGCCGGAGTGCTAAGGTTGCGCCGCCGGATCTTGTCGTTGTGCCACAACTCAGAACCATCGCGCTGGCGCAGCGCCACTACGACCCCATCCGCCTGCGCAATATAGACAGTTTCGCCGTCAACGGTAAGGCCGCGATTGCTCGACATATCGTGTGCCCACCAGATCTGGCCGCTATCAAGCGCGAGCATCGCGACGCGGCCCTGGAATCCCACCGCATAGACGTCATCGCCGAGGACGCGCACCGCTGAATCCACATCAACCAGGCGCTCGAGCTCGGTGCGCCCATGAGGCGAGGAAAGAGTCGTATCCCAGACGGTATCGCCGTTGGTCAGCGATACCGCCATCATTTTGCCGTTGTCGAATCCGCAGATCGCGACATCCTTTGCGATTACCGGTGTCGCCGTACCGCGCAGGCTGAGGCGCGGTACCTGCTGCTCGACCGCCCAGATCTCCCTGCCTGTCTGGATATCGAGCCCGCGCAGGTGCCCATCGACCGAGCGCAGCACAATGATTTTTTCGCTGATGGCAGGCGCCGACAGCAATTCGGAATTGACGCGCACGCGCCATAATTCCTTGCCGGAGGCCTCGGCGAGCGCGACCACGTTGCCCTTGCTGGAAACGATGACAACGACCCCGCTGCCGGCGACCGGCCCTGCCGACAGTGGCAGCTTCAGATCGGCGCGCCACAGCTGGCGCCCAGCGTCGAGCGTAAGCGCCACGACTTCGCCCTTGTGGGATGCTGCGAACACGTTGCCGGAATCCACCGTGGGACCCAGCCCCAGGCGCAAAACCATCTGCTTCTTGCCGCCGCCCACACCGGTGCTCCAGAGTTTCTTGACGGCAAGGGTCGCCGGAAAATCCACTAGCTTAGCCGGTGGCTCGACATCCTTGTCCTTGCTGCATCCGGCCGCGATCAGCATGGCGGCCAGGCCCAGCGCGAGAGGTAACCGCATTATGGCTTTGCCTTATTTTCGGGCGGGTTGACGGTAGCGCCCAGGTCGGCGATTTTGAGTTCCAGGACGGCGGAGTCCGGGCTGCGCTGATCGGCGCCCGTAAGGGCCGCGCGATATTCGCGGATCGCGCCGCTGACATCCTTTTTGACGGCCAGCGCATCTCCATGCACTTCATGATAGCGGGACTCGAATTTACCCGGCGCAACCGCCGCAAGCGTACTGATGGCATCGTCAGGCTTACCCTGGTCGATCTGCACGCGCGCAAGGCGCAGGCGGGCGATATGGCGAAGCTGCGAATCCTTTGAGTTGTTCATGACGAGACTCAACTGCTCGATCGCGCTGGCATCCTGTCCGTCGTCGATCGCCAGGCGCGCCAGCATCAGCTCAGCCTGGTCGGCATAGGGACTCGACGGATAGTTCTTGACGATCACGGCGGCGGTGGCTTTCGCAGCGGTGCGATCGTTCGCATCGATGGAGGCCGTCATCAGGCTGAACTGCGCGGCCGCGTTCAGGTCCTGCGTATCGCGATGACCCTGATAAAAGCGATAGCCGTACAGCAACGCGAACGCGAGCGCAACGCCGCCGAGCATCCAAATGCCGTTTTCCCGGACCCATACCTTGATCGCTTCCCACTGCTCGTCGTCGGTCAATAAATCTTCAGCCATGATTACTCCGCCTTCCCAGCCTTCAGACCCAGCAAAACGCCAATGCGTTCACTTGCACGGGAAAATTCGCACTCTTCCTGCTCCCGCCCGGCGCGCAGATCCTTGATCGCCACCACTCCACGGGCCATTTCATCCTCACCCAGGACCAGTGCAAACGTTGCGCCGCTCTTGTCGGCCCGCTTGAACTGCGTCTTGAAATTACCGCCGCCCAGGTTGTACTGCAATCGCAACTGCGGCCAGGCATCGCGCAGCGATTCTGCCACCTTGAACGCCTGCGCTTCCGCGGCCGCGCCCGCAATGACCATATAGAGCTGCGGGCGCTGGACTGAACCCGTCAGGCCGAGCTTCTCCATCAGCATCACGATGCGTTCCTGACCCATTGCCCAGCCGATTCCTGGTGTCGGAGCAGCGCCCAGCTGCGCGACCAGGCCATCATAACGGCCGCCGGCGCAGACGGAACTTTGCGCGCCGAGGCCATCGCTGACCCACTCGAACACGGTGCGCGAGTAGTAATCCAGGCCGCGCACCAGCCGCGGCGCGACATGATACTCGATACCGGCGTTGCGCAGCAGCGCGCAGAGGGCATCGAAGTGCTCGCGCGACTCGCCATCCAGCGAATCGAGCATCACGGGTGCCTGCGCGATCAGGCGCTGCATCTGCGGATGCTTGCTGTCGAGGATTCGCAGCGGGTTGCCCTGCAGGCGCCGCTTGCTGTCCTCATCGAGCTGCTCACCGTGCGCGCCAAAATATGCGCCGAGCTGCTCTCGATAGCCGGTGCGCGCCTGCGGCGTGCCAAGTGAGTTGATCAGCAGTTTTACGTCCGTGAGGCCAAGACGACGCAATATGCGCGCGGACAGCAGGATCATCTCGGCGTCAATGTCCGGGCCCGCAAAACCAAAGGCTTCCGCATCGATCTGATGGAACTGGCGAAATCGCCCTGCCTGGGGCCGCTCGCGACGGAACATCGGCCCCATGCACCATAACCGCAGCCTTCCATCGCGCAGCAGGCCATTGGATATCACCGCACGCACAATGCCGGCAGTGGCCTCCGGGCGCAGCGTGATATGGTCCTCACCCTGATCGACGAAGCTGAACATCTCCTTCTCGACGATGTCGGTAAAATCGCCGATCGAGCGCTTGAACAGCTGCGTTTGCTCGATGATTGGCACGCGAAATTCATCGTAGCCATAGGCCGCGAATACCTCCCGGGTAATTCGCTCAAGGTGCTGCCAGGCGGGAGTGGCGGCGGGCAGCAGGTCGTGCACGCCGCGCAAAGGCTCGATGATCTTGCTCATGCGCCCGGGTGCAGCAACCCGTCGGTGCCCACCGTGAAGCGGGCACTATCGCCTTTGATCAGCGATGGATCAATCGTCGTCTCGCGACCATTGATCTCGACGTGTACGCCACCGACATTGCCAATATAGACACGAAACGGCGCCTTGCCCGTGAGGTTCTTGGTGGTATTTCTAGCGTAGCCGTGCAGCAGGCGCTTGCCGGAGGCATCGAATACCTCCACCGCGGACGAGGCTGAGAAAATCAGATGCAGGCGGACATGTCCAACGACCGGCGCTTCGGCACGTGCATCAGCCGGCGCATTAGCGGGTGGCATCGGCGCGGAGGCCGTCGCCATTGACGCAGCCGGAATTGCGATATCGGTTGACTGCGCCGGCGCGGGCGCGGGCTCAGGGACAGCGCGGGGTATTTCCGTCGGCAACGTGACCAGTGGCGTTGCCGCCTGGATCGTGACCCGGTGTTTCCATGGACTCCACCAGAACAGCAGCAGCACCAGCAGGATGCCGAGGCCGAGGCTAATCCGGGTCCAGGGCAGTTTCTTGACTCGCGGCGCAATGCGCATGATCCGCGGGCCAGGCCGTGCGGGCGCCGCCAGCGGCTGCGAGCTGGTCTGCGCCGAATGCGCATCAGGGCCATCGTCGACCACGAGTCCCAGCAACTGCGTGTATTTGCGCAGGTGGCCCCTGGCATAGACCGACGGTACGCTACGCTCATACGTATCGTCTTCCAGCGCCTCGACGACTGCCTTGTCGAGATACAGGTCTTCCGCGACCTTTTGCACGGTAAGGCCCTGGCGCTCACGCTCGCGTCGCAACAACGCACCCGTGGATTCGGACGACTGGCTCATCTCGGAGGGGCAGACTGCAGCGACCTTGCCTGCTGGGAATCAGGGAATTCTTTTTGCAGGCGGCGCACGTAATCGGCGGCAACGGCCTCATCGCCGAGCTTGCGCTGTGCCTTGACCCCCAGCCACAGGATGTCGGGGTTCGCGGGATTCGTGCCGAGATAGCGCTGCACGATCAACGCGGCCTGGTCCGGATCGCCGCGCTCGAACATCAGGTCCGCGAGCTGCAGCATGGCTTCAGGCATCGTCGCGCGAAGCGCCAGCGCCTGGCGGAAATAACCCTCGGCCGCGAGGTCATTGGTGCCGCGCATGCACACGCCGGCATTCATATAGGCAACTTCAGGAGTCTGGTAGGCCGGGTTCTTCGCAACCTTCACGAACAGCGCCTCGCCCTCGCCGATACGATGGCGCCGGCACAGGTAACCCGCATAGGTATTCAGGATATTCGGGTCATTCTTGCCAATTTTTGCAGCCGATTCGTAAGCGCGATCCGCCTTGGCCGTGGACTCGAGGCGCTCGTAGACGATCCCAGCTGTCATCTGCACGTTGGCATTGTGCGGGTCCTCGTCGAGCGCACGCTCAGCGAATTCCTGCGCGATCGCCAGCTTGTCGAGCTTCATGTACTCGATGGCCAGCTGGTCGTTGACGGAGGCCGCGTCCTGCGGCGACTTGCCCGGCGCCAGTTTCGTCGAGGCCTGCGCGCCGAGGGCAAAATCCAAGCACACCAGGACCAATACGCCGGTGACCAGTGATATTTTCATCGAACCTCCGCCACGGCTCTGGGTTCGGCCGTCAACCTGCTGCCCATTCGTGAGATTGTACGATCTTTCACCTGACCGGCCAGCTGTCCGCAGGCAGCATCGATATCATCGCCGCGCGTCTTGCGTATGGTCGCAATGACCCCATGCTCATTCAGAATGTCGCGGAAACGCACAATCACCGCGGCGCCTGAACGACGGTATCGCGTGCCGGGGAACGCATTGAATGGAATCAGGTTGAGCTTGGCGGGGTGCCCGCGCAGCAGCCGCGCAAGCTCGCGCGCGTGCTCCGGCGCGTCATTGATGCCATCGAGCATGACGTATTCAAACGTGACGCTGCGGCCATTCTGCCGCTCAATGTAGTGCCAGCAGGCCGCGAGGAGCTCTGCGATCGGATGGCGGCGGTTGATCGGCACGAGCTGGTCGCGCAGTGCATCGTTGGGCGCATGCAGCGATACCGCGAGTGCCACGTTGCACTCCTCGGCGAGCTTGTAGATCTGCGGGACAAGCCCCGAGGTACTCAAGGTCACGCGCCGGCGCGATAAGTCATACCCCAGGTCGTCCATGAATATGCGCATCGCCGGCACGACGTTGCGGTAGTTGGCGAGCGGCTCGCCCATGCCCATGAAGACAATATTGGTGATGCGGTGGCTACCGCTTGGCGCCGCCGCCAGTTCGCGGTTCGCGAGCCATACCTGGCCGACGATTTCCGCGACGCTCAAGTTACGGTTGAAGCCCTGCTGCGCAGTTGCGCAGAATGAGCAATCCATCGCGCAACCGACCTGGCTCGAGATGCACAGTGTGCCGCGGGCGGGCTCAGGGATGTACACGGTCTCGATTCCCTGCACCTGGTCCATGCGCAGCATCCACTTGCGCGTGCCATCGTTCGAGAGCTGCTCGGTCACGATCTCGGGAACAGAAATCCGCGCGACCGTTTCCAGCTGGGCACGAAAGTCCTTCGCCAGATCGCTCATCGTCGCGAAATCTGCCGCGCCGCGCCGGTAAATCCATTTCATCAGTTGGCGGGCACGGAAAAACTTCGCGCCGAGGCGATCGGCAACGAATCCCTCGAGTTCTGCACGGGGCAAGCCGAGAAGATTCACGAGTTCCAATTTACACGGGTCCTTGGGTACGCTACCGCGTACGCGGGCAAATCTCGGTTTCGCGAAAGAAAAAAGCGATCTCCCGTGCCGCGGTGTCAGCAGCGTCTGAGCCGTGCACGACGTTCTCATCGATGCTCGTGGCAAGATCGGCGCGTATAGTGCCGAGCGTCGCTTTTTTAGGATCTGTTGCGCCCATGACGTCCCGATTCTTGGCAATGGCGCCCTCGCCCTCGAGCACTTGCACAATGACGGGGCCCGAGGTCATGAATTTTACCAGGTCTTTGTAGAACGGCCGCTCGCGATGCACCCCGTAGAACGCCTCGGCGTCGGCCTGCGACAGCTGCAGCATGCGCGCGGCGATGATTCGCAAGCCGGCCTGCTCGAACCGACGATAGACGTCACCGATAATATTGCGAGCAACACCGTCAGGTTTGACGATGGACAAGGTGCGTTCGACTGGCATACAGACCTCGGGAAATGGGCGCGGCCGCCCAGAGCGGCGGGCGACAAAGATTCGGAATGGTAACTGACGAGAGGCAATCTGGCAATCAAAATAGGCGTCGAAGTGCCTGTATTACATGGAAAAATGGCCGAAGTTCAAGGGATGCGGCACGCCAACCGATGCCACCTTCGCGCTGCCCCGCGCTTCACGGACTGCCGTGCAGGTAGATCAAGGGGTTTCGCGCCGTCTCGATGCGCGCGCCAACGAGCGCGCCGGGGCACCAGGCGGCCCAGTCCTTGCGTTGGTTATCGTTGATTGGCATTTTCAGGCGCATGTCCGAATCCATGTAGATGATGGTCATAACGGAGCGCGGCTCGGTCGAAGCGTTGATCTCGGCGCGATGAAAAGTCCAGCCCAGGTGAAAACTGACCTCGCCGAGATCAAAGGGTTCTTCGCATAACAAGAAGCCGCGCTCTTCCATGTGGCGGGTGATCTGTCGCTCGCTCTCCTCGGATATTCCAAGGTTGCGGCCGAATTCCTCCGATTGGCTGCGGGCATAGAAAGCCAGCGCGCCCTTGTCGCGCGGCACCGCTTGCAGCGGTATCCAGGCGGTGGCGACGCGATCACTTGCGAGCGGCCAGTAGTACTGATCGGCATGCGCCGGCGTGATGCCACCGCCCGGCTCCTTGTAAAGTGACTGGTCGTGGTACAGGCGCACGCCGTTGACACCCAGCAGTTCCGCGGCAATGCGCCCCAGGCGCTTGCCAAGCACGAACTCGTGCACCAGGGCACTGGTCTCCCACAAGTTCATGACCTGCAGGAAGGCCTTGTCATAGGCGCTGCGCTCGGCGAGCGGCGCAAGCGGCGGCGCCTGCGCAATGGTCAGGCGCGTAATCTCATCGCCGTAGTGGCGCAGAGTCGCTGGCGAAAAGACGTCGCGCAGCTTGATGAATCCCTGCTCGTTGAATCGCGCTGGCGCGTCGGGCGCTAGCCCATAGGGCGAGTCGATATCAACGTCGCCGGCGCGCACTCGATCGTTCATGGGCGTCATCAAGGAATAGTAACCTTCAGTTACAAACTGGATCCGAAATTAATCGCGGTGCCGCGGCGCTCTCGGGCCCCTGGCGTTAATGGAACGACAACGGCAACTTTCGAAAAATAAGTGCAAGCCGCGCCAAGGACAGCAAGACGCTTTTTGATTTTGAGGAGAGATTGCCGTTTCCAGACCAATGAACAAACTTGAGCTGCAAGCCCGCTCAGGGACAACCTGGGCTTTCGCGAACCTGCCTTTTGGAGCTGCCACAAGTTTGCTCGAGGCTCATGAGCGCGATTTGCGGCTGTGAAGTAGTTACTGATGCCTTGTTTTAAAGGCGTTCAAATGCGGAAATTACGAAAAAAAGATAGTTTTCAGATATTAAAGCTCTCGCCACAACCGCATTCGCCCTTGGCCTTCGGATTCTGGAACCGGAATGCTTCGTTCAAGCCCTCTTTGACAAAATCCACAATCGTGCCGTCGATCAAGCTGAGGCTATCCCGATCCACAATAACCTTGACCCCGCTGGCCTCGAATACGGCATCATCCGGCAGGATTTCATCAGCATAATTGACTACGTACGCGAAGCCTGAACAGCCGGTTTTCTTGATGCCGACCCGCAAACCGAGACCTGCGCCACGCTTCAGCAAATGGGTCCTGACCCGATCGGCAGCGGAATCCGTCAACGATATCGCCATTTAGTCATGCCCTCCGCAACGCCATCAGCCTGGCCCCGTATACATATCACGCAAATACCGTCTGCGCACGTGAACCAAGTGCAATTTCATGCATTTTCCTGCTTCTTGAGCAGTGCCTGCACCGCGCCGACCCAGGCATCCTCGAGAACAAACAGGCGTCCGAGTTTCTCCACCGGCATGCCGAACAGTTGTTGCAGTGCCCCCACTGGTTCCGGCAAGCGCAGTTCGGCGCTGCGCCCCGCCGCACGGCCCGCGAGCCAGTCCGCGACGGCGATCGTATGCGGGCAGCCAAACGCCTGGAAGCGAGCCTCGATGATCAGGGCAGCGGCAAAGCCGCGCCGCTTGGCACGAATATCGAATTGAACCCAGGTGCCGTCCGCTGCGCTGCCTGCAGCAGCGCGCGCAACGTCCGTGCCCGTCAGGACGCCGGCGGAGCTTGCGTTGGAGAAGTGCTCCCAGGTTAAGCGGCTGTAGCGCATTGCCCTGAAATCTTGCGTAGACGCTTGACGGCGTTGCCGACTGCGGTAATGGCCTGGTCGATGTCCGCTTCGTGCGTGAAGCGCCCCAGGCCAAAGCGCAGGCTGCTCTCGGCGAGGCGGTCCGAGCGGCCAAGCGCGCGAAGTACGTACGAGGGCTCGTTGCTCGACGAGGTGCAGGCCGAGCCGCTGGACACGGCGATCAGCTCGCTGACCGAGGCAAGCAGCGCCTCGCCCTCCACATCCTCGAAGGAGACGTTCAGCAGCTGTGGCACCGTGCCTTGCTCCGTGCCGTTACGCAGTACGCCGCCAAGGGCTGCAAGCCCGTCCCAGAGCCGGCGGCGCAGCGCGCCAATGCGCTGCGCCTCCTTAGGAAGTTCCTGCGACGCCAATGTGAAGGCCGTGGCCATGCCTGCCAGTTGATGTGGGGCCAGAGTGCCAGAGCGCAAGCCGCGCTCCTGTCCACCACCGAACTGGCGCGCCTCGAGCCGCACGCCGCGTCGTTGTGACACCAGCAAGGCGCCAACCCCCTTGGGTCCATATGCCTTGTGGGCAGAGAGGGACATCAGGTCTGCGCCGGAGGCGCCAAAATCGACCGGCACCTTGCCGATGCTCTGCGCAGCATCGACATGCAGACGCGCGCCATCATGCTGCGCGCAGACCGCGGCGATCGCACGGGTGTCCTGGATCACGCCGATTTCATTATTGACCTGCATCAAGGAGACCAGAATCGTGTCGTCCTCGAGCGCCGCCTCGACCTGGTCGGCCGCGACGATGCCATCCGGCCCCGGGATGAGCCACGTCACGCGCCAGCCGCGCCGCTCGAGCTCCCAGCATGGGTCGATCACCGCCTTGTGTTCCGTGCGCGCGGTGATGATGTGCCGGCCCTGATTGGCGTAATAAGCGGTGACGCCGAAGATGGCGAGGTTATTTGCCTCGGTCGCGCCGGAGGTCCACACCACATCGGCGGTTGTCGCGCCGACTGACGCGGCAACACGCTCTCGTGCAGCATCAACAAGCTCGCTCGCACGATCGCCGTATTCGTGTGTGCTGGACGCAGGATTTCCATATTCGTCGGCGGATCTTAAAATTCGCGTCATAACCGCCGCGACGCGCGGGTCGGTCGGCGTAGTTGCGGCGCTATCCAGGTACACCGGCATTGTCATGGGCGCGACTCCTGGATCGCGCTCAGGATGCCGCGCAGGATATTGAGCTCGTTCTGATCGAGCTGCGTCCGGTTGAACAGGCGCCGCAATCGCTCCATAAGGTGCCCGGTCCGGTCTTCAAAGCGCACATCGCTCAAAACTTCCGCTAGATGCCCGTAAAAATACTCGAGCTCCGCGCCGCTCGCAAGCGGCGCATCCAGTTGGACGATGGAATGCGGCGCCTCGCGTGCGACGAAGATCTCGTAAGCCAGCAATTGCACGGCCATCGCAAGGTTCAGCGAACAGTAGTCGGGATTGGCCGGAATCCGTACCAGTATATTGCAGTACTGCAAATCCTCGTTCGCGAGCCCGTAGCGCTCCGAGCCAAACAGCAACGCCGCGCGCATCGTGGGTGCAAGCGCGACGATGCGCCCCGCCACGTCGCGTGGCGTTGCAAATTCCCAGTGGTTGGAGCGCGGGCGCGAGGTCGTGGCCGCGACCAGGCTGCAATCGGCGATCGCCTCGGGCACGGCGTTCACGATGCGCGCGGCGGCGAGCACATCCTCGGCTGCGGCGGCGAGTGCGCTGGCCTGCTCATGCGGAAAAGAACGGGGCCGCACCAGCACGAGATCCGAGAGGCCCATGTTTTTCATCGCCCGCGCGACCGATCCGATATTGCCCGGATGGCTGGGATCGATGAGGACGATGCGAACCTGGGCGCTCATGCTCTGTTATTCTAGCGCCCTCATATGCAACCCCTGCTCAATATTGCTATAAAAGCCGCGCGCCGCGCCGGCGACCTGATCGTGCGCAGCATGTCGCGCCTCGATTCGATCAAGATCGACAGCAAGGGCCGCAATGATTTCGTCACCGATGTCGACCGCAAGGCCGAGGCGGAAATCATCGAGACAGTGCGCCGCAGCCACCCGGATCATGCCTTCCTCGGCGAGGAGTCCGGCCACAGCGGCAGCGGGGATACCGTATGGATCATCGATCCGCTCGACGGCACGACCAATTTCCTGCACGGCTTTCCGCAATTCTCGGTGTCGATCGGGATCGAGCAGAAAAAGCGACTGCAGCACGCGGTCGTGTACGACCCCCTGCGCCAGGAGATGTTCACCGCGTCCCGCGGGGATGGGGCGCAGCTCGAAGGCAAGAAAATCCGCGTCAGCACTCAGCGCACCGTGGAAGGCTCCCTGCTCGGCACCGGGCTGCCCTTTCGCATGCATGAGGAACATATCGATGAGTACCTGGCGATGCTGAAAGTCCTGATGTCGAGCGCGGCGGGGATACGTCGGCCGGGATCCGCCGCGCTCGATCTCGCCTACGTTGCCGCCGGGCGCTTGGATGGGTTCTGGGAATTTGGCCTGTCGCCATGGGATACGGCGGCGGGCACGCTGTTGATCCAGGAAGCGGGTGGGCGCGTCGGCACACCAGCGGGCGATGAATACGCGCTTGGCAAGAACATCGTTGCCGGCAACCCGAAAGTCTACGAAGGGCTGCTCGCAACGATCGGGCCGCTGACCCCAGCGGCGCTTCGCAACTAGCGCAAAAGCCTGCCTCGTTAGGCCTTGCTCGCGGCGCCGCGCCCGTAACCTTCCGACTCATTACGCTTTCTGAGCCGGCTGTTCTTGTACCCATACAGGAAATACACGGCGAATCCGAGCAGGCTCCACAAAAGCAGCCGCAGCCAGGTCGCCGTCGGCAATCCGTAGGCCATGGCCGAGCAGAATCCCACACCCATGATTGAGACAAACCAGATGCCCCGCACCCGGAACGGCCGCGGCAGGTCCGGCCGCGTATAACGCAGCACGAGCACGCCAATGCAGACGACGATGAAGGCGACCAGCGTGCCGATGGATACGAGTTCACCCAGGATGCCGATCGGAAACAGGCCGCCCAGTGTCGCTGCGAACATGCCGGTCAGCAGTGTCGAGACATGCGGCGTACGGAATTTCGGGTGGATCTTGCCGAGGAACTTCGGCATCAGCCCATCGTGGGACATCGTCAGCCAGATGCGCGCCTGCGGGATGATCATCGTCAGGATCACCGAGGTCAGGCCGAACAGGGCACCCCAGATGACCCAGCCCGAGAGCCAGGCAAGCTGCGGATGGGATTCAAGCGCGACAGCGACCGGAGCCGCGTCGTTTAACTGTCTGAATGGCACAAGGCCCGTCATTACGCTCGACATCATCACATAGAGCAATGTGCAGATTGCGAGGCTACCGAGGATCCCGATCGGCATGCCGCGCTGCGGATCCTTGGCTTCCTGCGCACATGTGGACACGCCATCAAACCCTATGTACGCAAAGAAAATGATCCCTGCTGCCTGCAGGATGCCACTCCAGCCGAACTGGCCATAGACGCCGGTGTTCTCCGGTATGTAAGGCACCCAGTTGGCCGTGTTGACATACTTGAAGCCGAACGCGATCACGGCCAGCACGATTGACACCTTGATCATCACGATGATCATGTTGACGAAGGCGCTCTCCTTTATGCCCTTGTAGCAAAGCGCGGTCACGACTCCGACGATCGCAATCGCGGGCAGGTTCAGGAATGCGCCGGTCTGGTGCATCTGGAAACTCGAGCCGAGCGTCTCGAAAGGGGCCGAAGTCAGCTGGGCGGGAATGAAATTGATGCCATAGTGATCGAGCAGCTTGACGAAGTAGCGGCTCCAGCCGACGGCCACCGTCGAGGCAGCCATCATATATTCGAGGATCAGGTTCCAGCCGACGAACCAGGCGACGAACTCGCCGAGCGTCGCGTAGCTATAGGCATAGGCGCTGCCTGCGACCGGCACCATCGCCGCGAATTCCGAATAGCACAGACCCGCGAACATGCAGCCGATGCCTGCGATGATGAACGAGAACACGATGGCGGGTCCAGCATGCTGGGCTGCAGCGAGACCGGTCAGAACGAAGATGCCGGTGCCGATGATGCCGCCAATCCCGAAGGCTACCAGTGAAGGGATTCCGAGCGCACGGGCCAGCCCCTTGGAGGCGGCTTCTTCCTGATAATCGGAGATCGGCTTGGTCGCTAACAGCTCCTGCATCGCCATGTCGTGCTCCCATTCGCTTTAGTTTTCGATCACTCCCGGTGAACGCGACTGTAACAGGGCTCAGGGCAAGCCGTCGACTTCCTCGGGCTTCGTGTGCTTGCGCTCCAGGAGGTCGTCGCTGCGCAGGCCAAAATCCAGCGCTATGGCTGCGGATATGTAGATAGAGGAGTACGTTCCGGCGAGGATGCCGATGACCAGCGCGGCGGAGAATCCGTGCAGGGTCTCGCCGCCGAAGATCAGCAGGGCAACGACCACCAGCAACGTGACCAGTTTGGTCATCAGGGTACGCGACAGCGTCTGGTTTATCGATTCATCGATTACCTGCGCAATGGTCAGCTTGCGGGCATTGCGTGCGCGCTCGCGCACTCGGTCGAATACGATGACGGTGTCGTTGAGCGAGTAGCCGATGACGGCAAGCACCGCGGAGATCGCGGTCAGGTCGAAAGTCATCTGTGTCACGGCAAAAAATCCAACCACGCAGATCGGGTCATGCAATACCGCGAGGATCGCGCCAACGGCGAGTTTCGGCGTGAAACGCAACAGCACGTAGATCGCGATGAGCACCAGCGTAGCGACGAGCGCCCACGAGCCTTTGACGAACAGCTCCTGGCCCACCTGGGGGCCGACGACCTCGGTGCGCTGCAACTTGACGCCCGCGTCGATGCCGTGGAAGACCTCAAGGATACGTCCCCCGACCTGCTCGCCCTTGACGTTCGGGTCCGGCGGCAGGCGCACGAGGATATCGCGCGAACTGCCGAATGCCTGTACCTGGGCGCCGCTGACGCCAGCGGCGGCAAGCGCCGTGCGCAGCACCTCGATGTTCGGTGCCCGCGGGAAATTCGTTTCGACCACGACACCGCCGGTGAAGTCGATGCCGAGGTTCAGGCCGCGAATGACCACAAGGCCGAGTGAGGCGACAATCAGCAGCGCCGACAAGCCGTACCACACCTTGCGGGTGTTCATAAACGGGAAGCGGGTGACTTTGTGGAAAAATTCCATGTTCGTGATTTCCGGTGTGGGCGGCTAGATCGACAGGTGATCGACCTTGCGCTTGCCACCATAGATCAGCTGCACCAGCGCGCGGCTGCCCATTAATGAGGTGAACATCGAGGTCGCGATGCCGAGCACAAGCACAACCGCAAATCCGCGCACCGCGCCCGTGCCAAACAGCCACAGCACGATGCCCGCGATGAGCGCAGTCACGTTCGAATCCGCGATAGCCGAGAACGCCCGCTCGAATCCGGCGGTAATTGCCGCACGCGGGGAGATGCCATTGCGCAGCTCCTCACGGATGCGTTCGTATATCAGGATGTTCGCGTCCACCGCCATGCCCACGGTGAGCACGACCGCGGCGATGCCGGGCAAGGTCAGTGCGGCGCCCACCAAGGAGAGAAGCGCCGTCAGCAGGATGACGTTGGCGATCAGCACGATGTCGGCGACGAGGCCGAATACTTTGTAATAAATTGCCATGAACAGAAACGCCGCGAGCATGCCGAATACCATCGCATTGCGGCCCTTGTCGATATTGTCCTGCCCGAGGCTGGGGCCGATGGCCCGCTCCTCGACCGCGGAGAGTGGCGCCGCGAGGCCGCCGGCGCGCAGCAGCAGCGCGAGCTCCCGACCCTCGATCGGGTTGACGCCGGTGATCTGGAAGCTGTTGCTGAACACGCCACGGATCGTCGCGCGGTTGATGACTTCCTCGGTCACACGATCCACATCGACACCCTCGGCATTTTTTTCGCGCGAGCGATCGATAAAGACAACCGCCATCAGGTGCCCTATGTTTTCTTGCGTATTTTTCAGCATCTTCGCGGCGCCCCGACTATCGAGGCTGACCGAAACGGCGGGCCCATCCTGCGTATTCGGCTGGAAGGATGCGTCGGTCAGCTGATCACCTGTCACGACGACTTCGCGCTTCAGCAGCACCGGCTGCTTGTCGCGCGTGTTATAGAGCTTGGAGCCCAGTGGCGCATGTCCTGACGTGGCAGCTTCCAGCGGATTGTTGGTCTCATCAACCATGCGAAACTCAAGCGTCGCGGTCTTGCCGAGGATTTTCTTGACCTCTGCCGAATTCTGCAGGCCCGGCAGCTGGATCGCGATCTGGTCCACGCCCTGCCGCGCGACCTGGGGCTCCGATACCGCGAGCTCCGGGCTGTTCAGGCGATTTCGCAGGATCACGATGTTCTGCTGCACGGCATAATCCTGGCGTTCCTTGATCTGAGCGGCGCCCAGTTTCAGTTCCAGCGCCGGCGCGCCGCTCACGGTCGTGTCGGTCAGGATCAGCGTGCGGCTGTCGCCGAGTATTGCCGTCCTGCCCTTGGCAAAACTCTCCGCGTCATGGAACAGCACCTGAACGCGATTTCCCGGGTAGTCGACCAGTACGTCCTGGTAGGGCACGCGGGCAGCGCGCAGCGAGGCGCGAAAATCCTGCTCGTAGTGATCGAGCAACTGCCTGACGGCGCCCGCCACGTCGACCTGGTAGACCAGGTATACGCCGCCTCGAAGGTCGAGGCCCAATTTGAGCGGATTGAGTCCGAGGTTGCGCATCCACTCAGGTACGCGCGAGGCCTGCGAGAGCGCAATCGTAAAGTCATGCGGACGCGCATCATTGATGATGTCGCGCGCCTTCAGCTGGTCCTGCTTGCTCGCGAAGCGCAGCGTCAGGCGGCCCTGGTCGAGAAATGCGCCGCTTTCCGTTACGCCCTTGCTGGCCAGCAGGCTCTCGATCGAGGTGCGATCCCCGGGCAGCACCGCCGCCCGGTCGCGCGCGAGCTGCAGTGCATTTTCCTCTCCGAACAGATTCGGCAGTGCCAGCAAAATGCCAAACAACAGCGCCGACCCAACGAGCACGAATTTCCAGCGCGCATACGAGATCATGCGTTGCGGACCGTGCCCTTCGGTAATACCAGCGACACTTGGAATTTCTGCAGTTTGACCGATACGCCGCTAGCGATCTCGACAGTCAAGAACTGCTCGCCGACTTCGGTGACCTTGCCGAGGATGCCGCCGGTGGTGGCGATCTCATCGCCCGTGGCAATCTTTGAGAGCATCTCGCGCTGTTCTTTGGCGCGCTTGCTCTGCGGGCGGATCAGCAGGAAGTAAAACACCACCAGCAGCAGCGCTGGCAGCAACATGGCCTGCAGCATGCTTTGTCCGCCAGCCGCGCCGGCTACCTGCGCCTGTGCCGTATTTATGAAGAAATCCATAGGGTTACATCCGTTTTTGCGGCGCTGGCCGCGTGTATTCAGCCGGTGATTATACCGGATCAGGCCGTAAGCGCGCGTAGAACTCGGTGCAAAAGGCTGCAAATCCCGCGCTGGCAATCGCCGCGCGCATCTCGCCCATCAGGCGCTGGTAGAAGTGCAGGTTGTGAATCGTATTGAGCCGGCTGCCCAGGATCTCACCGCATTTGTCGAGGTGGCGCAGGTAGCTGCGGCTGTAGTTGCGGCAGGTGTAACAGGCGCAATCGGCCTCCACGGGGCCGGTGTCGCGCTGGTGCGCCGCATTGCGGATGTTGACCACACCGGAGCGCGTGAACAGGTGGCCATTGCGCGCGTGACGCGTCGGCATGACGCAGTCGAACATGTCGATGCCTTTGCCGACCGCCGCGACAATGTCCTGGGGCCTGCCCACACCCATGAGATAACGCGGCTTGAGTCCCGGCATGTGCGGCAGAAGGGCAGCGAGGATGCGATCGCGTTCCTGTTCGCTTTCGCCAACTGCAAGCCCCCCGACCGCCAGGCCCGAAAAGTCGATCGCCTCGAGCGCCGCAAGCGACTCTCTGCGCAGGTGCTCATGCACCCCGCCCTGCACGATCCCAAAGAGTGTGCCGGGCGCACCGTCGCGATAGTATTCGCGATGGCCGCGCTCCGCCCAGCGCATCGATAATTCCATCGACGCACGTGCCACGCTCTCGGTCGCAGGATACGGGGTGCATTCGTCGAAGCTCATCGCGATATCCGCACCGAAAATGCGCTGCACGCGCATCGACACTTCCGGGGAGAGAAACACCAAGCTGCCGTCGATCGGCGAGCGAAAGCGGACACCCTCCTCGCTCAAGGTGCGCATCTGCGCCAGGCTGAATACCTGGAAGCCGCCGGAGTCCGTCAGGATCGGGCCAGGCCAGTGCATGAAATCATGCAGATCGCCGTGGGCTGCGATGATCTCGACGCCGGGCCTCAGGTACAGGTGGAAGGTATTGCCAAGGATGATCTCAGTGCCGCTCGCGCGTAGCTCCTCGGGCGTCATCGCCTTCACCGTTCCATAGGTGCCGACCGGCATGAACGCCGGTGTCTCGACCGAACCGCGCGTAAAATGCAGGCGGCCGGCCCGCGCCGCGCCGTCCTTCGCCAGCAGCTCATAACGCATGCGCACCCCTGGCAGGTGTGATGAACATGGCGTCACCGTAGCTGAAAAACCGATAGCGCGCGCGCACCGCGTGAGCGTATGCCGCGAGCAGCGCCTCGCGCCCCACGAATGCTGCGCACAGCATCAGCAGCGTCGATTCCGGCAGGTGAAAGTTGGTCACGAGCGCATCCACCATACGAAACTTGTATCCCGGCTTGATAAATATCCGGGTCTCGCCATTGAACGGCTTTAGCCCACCCCCTGCGGCCGCAGCCTCCAGACTGCGGACCACGGTCGTGCCAACCGCAACGACGCGCCCGCCGTTCGCACGGGTCGCCGCAATTGCGGAGCAGGTCTCGTGTGGCACCGATACGCGCTCCGGATGCATGATGTGCGCGTCGATATCATCAGCCCTGACCGGCTGGAAAGTGCCGGCACCTACATGCAACGTGATGAACGCATGCGCGATTCCAGCCTGCCCGAGACGCTGGAGCAGCGGCGCATCAAAATGCAGCCCTGCGGTAGGCGCTGCCACGGCGCCGGGGGCGCGCGCGTAGACCGTTTGGTAACGCTCCCGATCGGCGCCCGCAGGGGGACGTGAAATATAGGGTGGCAGCGGCGTGTCCCCATGCTTTTCAAAAAACGGAATGACTTCGCTTGAGAACTCAAGTCGGAACAGGTCCCCTTCGCGTCCCTGCATCGTTGCCCGCTGCCCTCCCGGCAGCTCGATCGTGGCGCCCTCACGTAGTCCCTTGCTTGAGCGAACATGCGCGAGCGCCAGATTGCGATCGAGCGCACGCTCGAGCAACAACTCGACGCGTCCGCCGCTGGGCCGGCGTCCAATTACACGCGCCGGAATGACCTTGGTATCGTTGAAAACCAGAAGGTCGCGCGACGTAAGGAGCGAGGCGAGATCCTCAAATCGCAAATCTCGACACGCACCGCTCGTGCCATCGAGCGCGAGCAACCGGCTGGCACTACGTTCAGTCGCCGGTTCCTGCGCGATCAGCTCGCGCGGCAAGTTAAAATGAAAGTCGGTGCGCAGCATCGGGATGCTGATACTACCAAGTGCGCCGTTCGCATATACTAGTCTGGCTGGCATGCCCGGATGGCGGAACTGGTAGACGCGCCGGACTCAAAATCCGGTGGTGGTGACACCGTGTGGGTTCGATTCCCTCTCCGGGCACCAGCCCTTCAAACCTGATGGATGAACCCTTGAATTTCTGCAGCAACTGCGGCGCATCAGTCGCACTCACAATTCCCCCCGGGGACCACCTGCCACGCTTTGTCTGCAGGACCTGCGGGACGATCCACTACCAGAACCCGCGCCTGGTGCTGGGCTGCGTACCCGTGTGGGAGGACCGCATCCTGTTGTGCCGCCGCGCGATCGAGCCGCGCCGCGGCTACTGGACGGTGCCAGCGGGTTTCATGGAAAACGGCGAGTCTCTCGAGCAGGCGGCGGCGCGCGAATGCCAGGAGGAAGCGAATGCCTCGGTCGAGATTGGCTCACTGCTCGCGGTCGCCAGCGTCACTCACGCGAGCCAAGTGCACGTGATGTTCCGGGCGCGGCTGCTGGACCCGGAATTCTCGGCAGGCCCCGAAAGCGAGGCGGTGGGTCTGTACCGTGAAGAGGACGTTCCGTGGGGCGAGATCGCGTTCCCGAGCGGGGAATTCACACTGCGACGCTTCTATGCCGACCGCAAGGCGGGGCGCGAGGACTATCATTTCACAGTCCTGGACCGCCCGTTAAAGCGCTAAAGGGCGGTGACTAACGATGCGCGGCACTATAAACTGCCGCTCTTCCACCGGCACCGTCATTGAAGGTTTAAGCCATGGCCTTTGTGGTCACTGAAAGCTGCATCAAGTGCAAGTACATGGACTGTGTCGAGGTCTGCCCGGTTGATTGTTTCCACGAGGGACCCAATTTCCTGGTCATCGACCCGGAAGAGTGCATCGACTGCACGCTGTGCGAGCCGGAATGTCCGGTCGAAGCAATATTCTCCGAAGAAGACATCCCCGCGGGTCAGCAACAATTCAAGCAGCTGAATGCGGAGCTCGCGAAAAAGTGGCCCGTGATCAGTGAAATGGGCGAGGCGCCGGGGGATGCCAAGCGGTGGGAAGGCGTTCCCGACAAGCTGAAGTATCTCGAGCGCTAGCGACTCGCGACGTGCATGTCCTTCAGGCGCTGAGCGAGCTCATGCGCCGGCAGGTAGCCTGAAATCAGCTCACCTGATTCCGTGATGATTGCCGGCGTACCCCGCACCCCGACACTCAAGCCGAGGTTGTATTCGCGATCGACTGGGGTCGAGGCGCAGATCTTGGTCGTGTCCACGGGGTTGCCAAGTTTTGCCCTCGTCAGCGCCTCGTTGCGATTGGCCGAACACCATACCGCCTCAGCCTTATGCCAGCTCTCCGTTCCAGGGCCGGTCCGCGGGAAGAACAGATACCGCACGCGCACGCCGAGCTTGTTGAGCTCGCCGATCTCGCTGTGCAGCTTGCGACAAAACTGGCAATCAACGTCCGTGAAAACGGTGATCGTGTAGCGTGGATTGTCGGGCGAAAAAATCACCATCTGCGATTCGGGTACAGCCCCGATCAAGGCCACCCGGGCCTGAGCGCGGTGTATCTCGCTCAGGTTCTGGCGCGTCGCCATGTCATAGATATTCCCATCGATGAAAAACTTGCCATCGGCGGTCAGATAGCTGAGATCTGCGCCCTGCGAGAATTCATAAAGGCCAGCAATCGGTGCCGGGCGCAGGTCTTCGAGCTTCGAGCCGGGCGGCAGTCGCTTGAGCAGGGCCACGCGCGGATCCGTGGCGTCCTCGGCTGAGGCCGGCCTACCGTGCAGCATAAAAGCGGCCACCACGATGGACAGCGCGGCGGCAGGGGATTTGAGGATCATGAAAGGCTCCTGGCGGGGCATATACTAAGGACTGCGGCTGGGCGCAGTGGTTCCGAAAGTATTCTAGCCCGTCGGGCGGCTAGCCGCGCGGATGATGTTGCGAATGCAGCTCTTTCAGACGCTCGCGCGCAACATGCGTGTAGATCTGCGTGGTCGACAAATCGCTGTGCCCGAGCAGCATCTGCACCACGCGCAGATCCGCGCCATGGTTTAGCAAGTGCGTCGCAAAGGCGTGGCGCAGCGTGTGCGGAGATAATTCGCGGTCGACTCCGCCTTTCTTTGAATAGCGCTTGATGATGTGCCAGAACGCCTGGCGCGTCATACGATCGCCGCGGCGCGTCGGGAACAGGTAGTCCGTCTGCCTCTCCAGAAGAATTTCGGCGCGCGGTCCCTGCATGAATTGCTGCAGCCAGCCAACAGCCTCGTCGCCGAGCGGTATCAGACGCTCGCGATTGCCCTTGCCGACGACACGCATGACGCCCTGATTCAGGTTGACCTGGTTGTGCTTCAGGCTGACGAGTTCGGACACTCGCAGGCCGGTCGCATACAGGACCTCGAGCATCGTACGGTCACGATGTCCGAGAGGGTCGGTTACGGATGGCGCCTGCAGCAACGCATCCACTTCGGCTTCGGTCAGGGATTTCGGCAGCGAGCGGCCGATCTTCGGAATCGCAATCTGGGCGGTCGGATCGGTGCTGATGAGCCCATCGCGAACCATGAAACGGTAGAATCGGCGGAAGCTCGACAGTTGCCGGGCCGTTGAGCGGGGCCGAGAGCCTCCCTCCACGCGGGCGGCGATGAAGTCGAGCAGTTCGGCGCGCGTGGCCTTGATCAGGCCGCTGTTATGAGAGTCGAGCCAGCGCCCCAGCGCCGTCAGGTCGGCCTTGTAAGCAGCAAGCGTATTGACGGAGAGCCCGCGTTCCATCCAGACAGCCTCAAGAAAGCGCTGCAGGGCCGGATCGGCGATTTCCTTCACATCCGGCTTAGCCGGGGATGCGATCGAAGCCGAAGTGCGTGTATATACCGAGCGTTTCAAGACAGTCGCCATAGTCACCTACGTGCTTGCGTATGCACGAAATTGCAGCTGGTTACTGCGTGACCGACAGTATGCGAGGCACCTGCCTGGGTAGGCGTGACCCGAATCACAGTAAGTTGTTAGCATTAACATAAGGAGAACTGGATCACGGAAATAACTCATGCTGGGGGCTCAACGCCGCTCAATTGGCTCTACGGAGCCTATGGTTTGGCGTGCTTTGGAGTCATCGCATGCCTCGTGCTGCTGGTAAATTTAATAATATTCACGCCTCGCACCCGGCGCCTCATCGCCGCTGCCGCCGCGCGGCTGATCCTGCGTCTTGCAGGCATGCGGTTACGAGTCGACGGCCTCGATCGGCTACCTAGGGAACCGTGCATCGTGGTCGCCAACCACGCCAGCTTCATCGACGGGGTGGTCGCGACCGCTGCGCTACCGCCGGAATTTGTGTTTGTTATAAAGAAGGAAATGGGTGAAATGCCGCTGGCAGGCACCCTGCTAAGACGCTTGGGATCGGAATTTGTCGATCGCCACGATCGCAAGCAGGGGGCAGCTGATGCCCGCCGGGTGCTCAAGCGGGCAGTCGAGGGCCAATCGCTGGTGTTCTTTCCGGAAGGGACCTTCAGCCACCGGCGCCAGGTTGGTCCGTTCCTGCGGGGTGCATTTGCAACCGCGGCGCTCGCCGACAGACCCATTGTTGCGGTTGCGCTGCATGGCACGCGCGCAGTCTTGCCGCCCGGATCGTGGCGCCTGCGCCGCGGTCCGATCAGGGTAGAAGTCCTGGAGACCTTGCGAGGGCCCGAGGCGCGCCAGCGCAGCCGCGAACTGATTGCGCAAGCCTTGGACGATCCTCTGGCTTAAAATGGCAAGCCCAAGGAGACCGCCATGACCACCGCCGATTCGATTGTCATTCTCGCCGCGCGCCGCACGCCGTTAGGAGCCCTGCTGGGCACACTTAGCGGGGCCAGCGCGCCGCAGCTCGGCGCCGCCGCGATACGCGCGGCCCTCGAAGAATCCCGAGTGCCTGCAAACGCCGTTGATCAGGTCATCATGGGCTGCGTGCTATCGGCGGGTCTGGGCCAGGCACCGGCGCGTCAGGCAGCGCTTGGCGCCGGGCTGCCGCAGAGCACCCCGGCGCTGACGATCAACAAGATGTGCGGTTCTGGCATGCAGGCCGTGATGCTGGCGGCCGATCAGATCCGGGCGGGCAGCGCAAAAATAGTTGTTGCCGGCGGCATGGAATCGATGACCAATGCACCGTACCTGCTGCCGAAGGCACGCGCGGGCTATCGCCTCGGCCATCAGCAGGTGCTGGACGGGATGTTCTACGACGGCTTGCAGAGCCCATGGGACGGGCAGCTGATGGGAACATTCGCGGATGCCACCGCAGTAAAGTACGCTTTTACCCGCACCGAGCAGGACGAGTTCGCCTTGGAGTCATTACGCCGTGCGCGCTACGCGATGGCGAACGGCGCATTTAAAGCTGAGATCACCGCGTGCAGCATGCAGTCACGCAAGGCCGTACTGTCCGTCGATAACGATGAGATCCCCGGCACTCTGGAGCCCGAGAAGATCCCAAAGCTGAAACCGGCGTTTAGCAAAGATGGCACCGTGACTGCGGCGAGCTCCTCGAGCATTGCGGATGGCGCCGCAGCGCTCATCGTGACCCAACAATCCGTCGCGTCCTCGAGGCAGCTCAGGAGCGTGGCGCGCATTGCAGGCTTTGCCTCACATGCGCGCGAGCCGGAGTGGTTCACAGTCGCGCCCGTGGATGCGATACGCAAGGCGCTTGCTGCAGCTGGCTGGCACTCCAGTGATGTCGATCTTTACGAGATCAACGAGGCATTTGCGGTTGTCACGATGGCGGCGATCCGCGATCTTCACCTGGACCACGCGAAGGTCAATGTCAACGGCGGCGCGTGTGCGCTCGGGCATCCGATCGGCGCGACCGGCGCCCGCATCCTCAGCACGCTGGTCCATGCGTTGCTAGCGCGCGGGCTGAAGCGCGGCGTCGCGGCGCTGTGCATTGCGGGCGGCGAAGCGACCGCTGTCGCGATCGAGTTGGTCTGAAGCCCACCGCCCTGCGGCTGCTCGGCAATTAGCGGCGACTCGGGTTTTTTTCAAAAAGCGGCCGTTATGGTCTACTACACTTATGAATGAAATCCAGCGCGATGTCATGGAATACGAGGTGGCGATCGTCGGTGCAGGTCCCGCCGGACTTGCCGCAGCGATTAGGCTCAAGCAGCTGCAGCCGGATATCGCGGTATGCGTGCTGGAGAAAGGCGCTAGCGTTGGCGCACACTCCTTGTCGGGCGCGGTCATGGAACCGGGGCCGCTCGATAGCCTCTGGCCGCAATGGCGCGACCATAAGCCTGCGATCTGCGTGCCGGCCACACGCGATGAGTTCTGGTTCCTGACGCGCCGCCGGCGCTTCCGGCTGCCGACGCCGCCGCAGATGCATAACCACGGCAACTTCATCGTCTCGCTGGGCCAGCTGACGCCGCTGCTGGGCCAGGAAGCTGAGCGCCTCGGTGTCGATGTATTTGCCGGATTCGCCGCCGCGGCGCCGCTCTTTGCCGCACAAGGCGACGTCATGGGCGTGCAGATAGGCGACATGGGCCTTGAGAAAAACCGCGAGCCCGGCGCCAGCTTCGTGCCGGGGCCTGAGATTCACGCAAAGCTCACAATACTCGCGGAGGGCTGTCGCGGCAGCATCTCCAAACAGTTGATACGCCGCTTCAGTCTCGATCAGGGAAAATCCCCGCAGACCTATGGCCTCGGACTGAAGGAGCTATGGCAACTGCCTTCCGGCCGCACCCAGGCGGGCCTGATACAGCACTCGCTCGGCTGGCCGCTGGATCAGGCGACTTATGGCGGCAGCTTCCTGTATCACCTCGACAATGATCGCGTGTACGTCGGCTTTGTCGTGGGACTCGACTATGCGGATCCACGCTTCAAGCCCTTCGAGGCGTTCCAGCAATTCAAGAATCATCCGGCCATCAAAAGCCTGCTGTTGGGCGGCGAGATTGTCGCCGCCGGCGCGCGCACGGTCATCGAGGGCGGTTACCAGTCAATGCCGACGCTGGAGATGCCCGGTGCTCTTTTGGCCGGGGATGCTGGCGGCACGCTGAACACGCCCAAGATCAAGGGAATCCACCAGGCCATTCGCAGTGGCATGAGCGCCGCCGAGCATTACATCGAGAGGCGCGCCAGTACGGGCTTTGATGCGCGCTGGCGCGGCTCGCAAGGCGGTCGTGAACTTCACAAGGTGCGCAATATCCGCCCGGGCTTTCGCCGCGGGCTGTGGCTTGGGCTGGCAAATGCCGCGCTGGAGACGGTCACCGGGGGTGCCGTGCCCTGGACGCTCGCAAATCATGCCGATGACTCGGCATTGCGCCGCCTCGATGAGTACGCGTCGCCGGATCGGCACTGGGGCGATCGGGAATTGCCCCCACGCGATCGGGTGGCATCGGTGTTTTTTGCAACCACGGCGCACGATGAGAGCCAGCCGGTGCACCTGCGCGTGGCGGATGTCAGTATCTGTGCGACGCGTTGCGTCACGGAGTTCGGCAACCCTTGCACGAATTTCTGCCCGGCGAACGTCTATGAGATGGTCGCCGACGGGGCGGCCGGTTCCAGGCTGCAGATCAACGCCTCGAACTGCGTGCATTGCAAGGCCTGCGACATCAAGGAGCCCTACCCGGACCAGATCACCTGGACGACGCCCGAAGGCGGATCGGGGCCGAATTACCAGAGCCTATAGACGGCGCGGGAGCCGGTCGTGCTGAATTCCGTCGCAGCAACTCTGGATCGGCATATTGGCGCCCAACGCATTGCGGCTGACGCTGCGCAGATGTCTGCGGCCGTGCGCCTGGACCAGCTGTCGCTCGCGCTACGCAAGCCTTCGCTAGCGCAGAAGATGCTCAGAAGCATCGGTGCCTCGTCGCTGTTCGGCTGGCAGGCGAGCGCGCCCCGCGGGATCTACCTTTGCGGCGGAGTCGGCCGCGGCAAGACCTACCTGATGGACCTGTTTTACGCCACGCTAAATTTTCCACAGCGCGAACGCACGCACTTCTATCGCTTCATGCAAGGCATCCACGCCGGCCTGCAGGCAGCGAAAGGCCGCACCGATCCATTGGAACTGGTCGCACGGCGCATCGCATCGCGGACGCGCCTCTTGTGTCTCGATGAATTCTTTGTAACCGACATCGCCGATGCGATGATCCTCGCCGGATTGCTCGAGGGACTCTTCCGCCGCGGCGTAACGCTGGTCACGACATCGAACCAGGCGCCCGCGGAGCTGTATCCGGATGGGCTACAACGACAGCGCTTCCTGCCCGCCGTCGATATGCTGGAGCGACACTTGGATGTGATCCGGGTGGACGGCCCGGTTGATTATCGACTGCGCCACCTTGAATCGGCCAATATCTACCTTGACGCGGGGCTGTCCGATACCGAGGCGCAGCTGAAGCGACTGTTTGCCGCATTGTCGCAGGGCAGCCAGAGCGGACCGTCCGATCTGCTGATCGTGGGGCGCAAGATCCGCGCCAGGGACACGGCCAATGGCGCCGCTTGGTTCGAGTTCAGTGCGCTCTGCGCTACACCACGAAGTGCGAATGACTACATCGAACTTGCGCACTTATACCCGACCATATTCGTGACTCGCGTGCCGCGCCTTACCGAAGAGGCCGACGATGCCGCGCGCCGGTTCCTGACACTAATCGATGAGTGCTATGACCGCGGCGTGAAGCTCGTGGTCTCCGCCTACGCCGCGCCCGGGGAGCTGTATCGCGGACTAAGATTGGAATTCGATTTCCGGCGAGCCGCGAGCCGGCTCATCGAGATGCAGTCCCAGCAATACCTCGCCCGGGAACATCGGCCATAATTCGCGCATGAAAAACCTCGCGGGATTCTCGGCATCAGTGGGCGTATTCCCTGAAATCGGTGACGAGAAATTCATCGAGACGGCGCTGATTAGCGTACTGCCCGCGAAGACGATTGATTCCGCCAATGGCCGCGCCCTGCCCGTCGCGCTCGCGCTCGCCCGGCGCCTTGGTATTGACCTTGCAAGCCTGAAGGGCAGCGGACGCGCGGGCACCATCACGCTCGACGATGTGACTGCGCCATTCAGATGTCACGACGGCGCAGCGCACAAAGAGCCCGGTGCCCGGAACCGGCGCAACAGCGGAGCCGCTGCGCGGGGTGCGGCGCGTAATGGCGCACACGATGTCGTCAGCGCGTGACCAGACGGCGCCCAGCACGATTTGCGATGTTGCGGATATCGAGGGCTGGCCCGTCCAGGGCGACTATATGCCGCGCCTGATGCGCGCGATGGTGCAGGCGTGGCGCATCGAGCCGGCGCTGAATGCATGGTACGATCCTGCCAACAATTCACGCATCCTTTGCAAGCAAATGGATCTGGGTGTTGCAGTGGACACTGAAGGCGGATTTTTGGTCCCGGTGCTGCGCGATATCGATGGAAAGTCGGCGCAGGAACTGCGGAAGGTACTCGCGCTGCACAACGCGGCCGCGCATGGACGCACGGCGGGGAAGCCTGCCGCTATCTTGCAGCGGTCATCGAGGCCCTGGAAAAAACGCAGTAGGATCTTGGATTTCGGCTCTTGAGGGGGCTTGCGCATGTATCAGAATCAGTCCGAATCCCATCGCCGTACATTGCGCGCGATCGAAATGGCTGGCGCCCGCCTGCGCAAGCGCGTGCGCAACGTCAACCTTGCCGAGTTCCTGTCGGCCTACTACGGAAATGTGGATGCTTCGGATCTGGCCGCCTGCAACCCGAAGGAACTGGCCGCAGCGGCGCTTGCGCACCTGGAGTTCTCGCAGGTCCGACGACGCGGTCACACGCTGGTGCGGGTCATCAATCCCACTGTCAAGGACGACGGCTATTTCTCGCCGCACACCATCATCGAGATGGTCAACGATGACATGCCCTTCCTGGTCGACTCGATCGGCCTCGCCCTTGAACGGCGCTCCCTCGCCGTGCATTTTCTTGCGCATCCGGTCCTCGCGGCGGCGCGCGATCGCGCCGGCGCGCTGCGTGCACTGAAGCCGCGCGGCGCCGCCGAGGGTAACCCGGCGTTGCGCCTGGAATCGTTCCAGCATATCGAGGTCGATCGCATTGTCGACGCGGCCCAGATTGCGGCGCTCACTGCGGAGATCATCAGAAACCTTGACGATGTTCGCGTAGCCTGCGCCGACTGGAGCCAGATGCGCGGCGCCGCGCAGCTGGCGGCGGCGGATGTGAACCTGCGCGGACCGCGCTTCGATGCCGAGGACGTGGAAGAGACCCGCGCGCTGCTGCAATGGATGGCCGAGCGCCATTTCACGTTCCTGGGCTATAGAGAATACCGGCTGCGCGGAGCCGCCAAGCGGCGCACGCTGGTACCGGTTCCCGGCAGTGGCCTCGGGATATTGCGCGATGGCCGGCCGCGACCGCTGCAGATGCATCGCACCCTGGCCAGTGACCTGCAGCGCCAGATCCGCGCGCGCGAAATTGCCGTGGTCACCAAGTCAAACTCCGAGGCGACGGTCCACCGCAGTGGTTATCTCGATTATGTCGGGATTAAGCAGTGCGATCCGTCGGGACGGGTGATCGGTGAGCGACGCTTCCTCGGCTTATGGACATCGTCAGCGTACAACAGCACGCCAGAGGAGATCCCGTTGTTGCGCCACAAGGTGCGCAAAGTAGTCGGGCATTTCGGCCTCGCGCCAGACAGCCATGACGGCAAGGCACTGCAGCACATCATCTCGTCAATCCCGCGCGATGAGCTGTTCCAGGCCAGCGTGCCGGAACTCGTGCGCACCGTGTCCGGCGTGTTCGGGCTGCAGGAGCGTCCACGCGTGCGCTTGATCATGCGCCGCGACCCTTTCCGGCGGTTCTATTCTTGCCTGATTTTCGTGCCGCGCGAGAAATACAACACGCCCGTGCGCCAACGCATAGAGCGCGTGCTTGCGGACGCGCTTAACACCACGAGCCTCGAGTCGCAAGTGCAGATTGCGCAGGGCACGCTCGCGCGCATTCATGTCGTGGCGCGCACCGAGGCGAGCGCGGAAAAGCGCATCGATGTGGACGGGCTCGAGAAGCAGCTCGCTGCCGCGGTGCGCTCATGGTCGGATGATTTCAAGTCCTGCATGCTGGCAAGCTACGATGAGGCGCGCGCGCTGCAGCTGGTGACGCAGTACGCGGCGGCGTTCCCGGTGGCCTACCAGGAGGATTTCGATGCGGCCACTGCGGTCCTTGACGTAGGGTTCTTCGAGGCGCTGGCGGTGAATCCCGCGATGCTTCATATGGAGCTTTACCGGCCCGCGCGGCACAAGGACCGGCTGTTCCTGAAGATCTACCGCGACAAGGAAGCGATCCCCGTCTCGGATCTATTGCCGATGCTGGAGAATACGGGGCTCAGAGTCATTACAGAACGGCCGTACCAGCTGACCTTTGGGCACGATCGGCGCGGCTGGATCCAGGACCTGGAATTGCAGATTGATGCCAACGCATTTGCGAGCTTCGAGACGCTCGCGCGCGAAATCAAGAGCCTGCTGCGCGCGGTATGGACCGCACGGGCCGACAGCGACAGCTTCAACCGCCTGACGCTGCACGCCGGAATCCCGTGGCGGCAGGTCAACGTGATCCGCGCTTATTGCCGTTACCTACTGCAGACGGGCCTGCCTTTTAGCCAGGGTTATATTGCGCAGGTGTTGACGCAACAGGCCTCACTCACGCGCCTGCTGGCGGACTTGTTTATCACGCGCTTCGATCCGAAACTTTTGCCAAAGGCTCGCCCGAAGGCGCTCGCGCGCGTCAATGAGCGCATACGCGTAGCGCTCGAGCTGGTCGTGCGCTCCGATGAGGACCGGATCCTGCGTTCGCTATGGAACGTCATTGCCGCATCAGTGCGCACCAACGCCTTCCAGACCGATGCGGCGGGAGTGCCGAAGACCTACCTGTCTTTCAAGTTGGAGTGCCAGCAGCTGCGGGACCTGCCGCTGCCGCGGCCGCTGTTTGAGATATTCGTATTCTCGCAGCGCATGGAAGGGCTGCATATGCGCATGGGCAAGGTCGCGCGCGGGGGCATCCGCTGGTCGGACCGGCGCGAGGATTTCCGCACCGAGATCTTGGGATTGATGAAGGCGCAGCACGTCAAGAACACCGTGATCGTTCCGGTGGGTGCCAAGGGCGGTTTCGTAATCAAAAACATGCCGGCGGCCGACCGCGATGTGCAACAGGCCGAAGTGGTCGCGTGCTACCAGACACTGATCCGCGGCATGCTGGACCTGACCGACAACATCGTGGATGACAAGCCCGTCGCTCCGCCGCTGGTTGTGCGCTATGACGCGGACGATCCTTATCTCGTCGTGGCAGCAGACAAGGGCACCGCGACGTTCTCCGACATTGCCAACGCGCTGTCGGCGGACTACGGATTCTGGCTGGGCGATGCCTTCGCCTCGGGCGGTTCGGCCGGCTACGACCACAAGAAAATGGCCATCACTGCCCGCGGCGGTTGGGAGTGCGTCAAGCGGCACTTTCGGGAAATTGGCGTCGACATCCAGCGCAGCGAGTTTTCCGTCGCCGCGATCGGCGATATGGCCGGCGATGTATTTGGCAACGGCATGCTGCAGTCGCAGAAGATTCGCCTGGTCGCCGCGTTCAATCATCAGCACATCTTCCTTGACCCCGATCCCAATGCGGCCCGATCCTTCCGCGAGCGCGCGCGCCTGTTTGCCCTGCCGCGATCTAGCTGGGATGACTATTCACGCGAGGTGATCTCCCGCGGCGGCGGTGTGTTCCTGCGCAGCCTCAAGGCGATCTCCCTGTCGAAGGAGGCCCAGGCGCTGCTCGGGCTGCCGGCACAAAGTACGCCGATCGATATCATTCATGCGATCCTGCGATTGCCGGTCGATCTTTTGTGGAATGGCGGCATTGGCACCTACGTCAAGGCAAGCACCGAAGGACACGGCGACGTCGGCGATCGCAGCAACGATGCGGTGCGCGTCGATGGCCGCGAGTTGCGCTGCAAGGTCATCGGCGAAGGCGGCAACCTCGGCTTAACCCAGCTCGGCCGCATAGAATACGCGCGCCACGGCGGGCGGCTTAACACTGATTTCATCGACAATTCAGCCGGCGTGAACTGCTCCGACGTTGAAGTGAACCTGAAAATCCTCCTGAACGTCGCGATGCGGGCGGGCGAGGTCACCCGCCCCGCACGCGACCGGCTGCTATCCAGCATGACAGACGAGGTGGCAGAGCTGGTGCTGCGCAACAACTACATGCAGAGCCAGGCATTGAGCGTGCTGGAGGCGCAGGCCAAGAGCGACATTGACGAGGCGGCTTTCGTATTGCGCGCGCTGGAGCGGTCGGGCGACTTGAACCGCGCACTTGAGTTCCTGCCGGCGGAAGAGGAAATCGCCGAGCGACGCCGCAGCGGCGCGGGGCTCACGCGACCAGAACTTGCGATCGTGCTGAGCTATGGAAAAATATGGCTGTATCGCGCGCTGATCCATTCCAGCGTGCCCGAGAATGCGTACTTCGCGGGCGAACTGGCACGCCAGTTTCCGCCGCCGATCCAGAAGCGCTTCCCGTTGCGCCTCAAGAAACACCGCTTGCGCCGCGAAATCATCGCCACCGCGATCACCAATAGCCTGATCAACCGCATGGGCCCGGCCTTTCCAATCAGGGCGCAGGCCGATACCGGCGCGGATCCGGCGTCGGTCGCCCGCGCGTACACGATCGCACGTGACGTGTTCGCTGTGCGCAGCGTCTGGGAGCACATCGACAAGCTCGACAACCGCATAGCCGCGACCGTGCAATATGCGGCGATCGAGAGGACTACGCGCCTGCTTCGGCACGCGAGCTACTGGCTGCTTAAGAATTATTCCCGCTCAGCGGACATCGAGACGGCCGTGCGCCATTTCGCTGCTCCGGTGGCTGAACTGACGCAGGCAATTGCCACGGCGTCAGGACCCGCCGAACATGCGCGGCAGTCAGCGCAGCGCGCCGCGCTGGTCGAACAAGGCCTGCCGGAGGCACTTGCCGGGCGTATTGCCTCGCTCGAGTCGCTGCACAGCGCGCTGGACCTCGTGGAAATCTCCAAGGCCAGCCGCCTGCCGATCAGCTTCGCCGCGACCGCGTACTTCGACATCGGCGAGCGCATCGGACTCGACTGGCTCAAGCAGCAGATCGAGTCCCTCGAGGGCGATGGCCATTGGCACGCGGTAGCGCATTCAGCGCTGCTCGACAATCTGTACGAACTGCAGCGCAAGATCACAGGCGCAGCGCTAGGCTGCCGCGGGCGCAATGCTGCCGCCCGCGTCAGCGCCTGGCTGGAAGCTCGCGCCGGCGCGATCAGCAACCTGGATAGCCTGCTGACCGACCTGCGCACGGGACCTGCGCCTGACTTCGCGACGCTTTCGGTCGCGCTCGAGTCAGTGCGGCACTTGCCGGGGGCTGAGAGTTGAATGTCGATTCCTGACCACAACCAAAGGATGCCGCAGTGCCCGGAACATTGATCCTGGTTCGCCACGGCCAGAGCACCTGGAATGTCGAGAACCTCTTTACCGGCTGGGTCGATGTCGACTTGACCGACAAAGGCAGGCAGGAAGCGCTCCAGGCGGGCCGCGATATCCTCCAGGAAAAAATAGTTCCCCACATCGCCTTCACCTCGGTGCTGAAGCGTGCCATCCGCACCTTGTGGTCGATCCTCGATGTCACGGACCGCATGTGGATGCCGGTCGAGAACAGCTGGCGTCTGAACGAGCGGCATTATGGTGCGCTGCAAGGCCTCGACAAGGCGCAGACCGCTGCCAGGCACGGCGAGGAGCAGGTGAAGATCTGGCGGCGCAGTTACGATATCCCCCCGCCACCGCTCTCGCGTGAAGATCCGCGCCATCCGCGCTTCGATCAGCGGTACGCGGAAGTCGATCCTTCGCTTTTGCCGGCGGCCGAGTCACTGAAGGACACGCTCGAGCGGGTGCTGCCCTTCTGGCACGCGCGAATCGCGCCGCAGCTCATGGCCGACAAAAACGTACTGGTCGTCGCGCATGGAAATTCACTGCGCGCGCTCGTCAAGATGCTGGATGGGATGTCGGAGGCCCAGATACTCGAGTTCAATATCGCCACGGGCGTGCCGATTGTCTACCGGTTCGATGCGCAGCTGGCCTCACTCGGCCGGCGATTCCTCGGGGATGCTAAGGCCATCGCCGCGGCCGAGGACGCCGTGCGCAAGCAGGGCCAGAAAAAGCACGATCCGCAGAAGGAATCAGCCGTCGGGCGCGATCGTGATTCGCAGCCCGGATAGTTCTGGCGTGAAATCAACCTGGCAGGATAAACGCGAGGTGGCCGGGTTGTAATCGGCAAGTTCAGTTAACAGGTCCTGCTCATCGCTTTGTTTCTTTGGCAGCTTCGCCACCCAGCTCTCTTCCACGAATACATGACAAGTGGCGCAGGAGCAAAGTCCGCCGCAAATCGCTGCTACGCCGTAATCGAGCTCGCGCAGGATCTCCATGAGCTTCAACCCCGGCTTTGCCTCGATCTCGTGCAACCTGCCGTCACGGTCGACAATACTCATCCGCGCCATAGGGATCTCCAATTTACCAAACCGCCTATTTTGCCGTAACTTCGGCAGATCGACTACTGCGGCGGCTAATTCTCAGTTCGCCGCGCCCAGGCGCGCGGTAAGTATCCGGGTGCGGCGGGCGGTGGCGGCATCGGCCTGCAAGTGCGCGTGCGTCGCGCTCCACAGCAGGCAGACATAGTCAAAGAGCCACACCAGCAGCCGGAGCCGCTGCACGTGCTCCGTGCACGGCGCACGCCCGAGATATGCTTCGAGCAACAGACGATGATCCGGTTCCGACAGATCGTTCGCCGACAGCCATCCGGCAAGATCCCAATAGGGATCTGAGTAGTGCGCATATTCCCAGTCGAGGATCGTCAGTCCCGCCACGCCATCAACCAGGTTGAGCCTGTGCAGGTCGCTGTGACACAGCACGTCCGCATACGATGGCAGTGCCGCAAGCGCGGCAAGATGCCGCTCCGCCCTGCCCGGCCAGTCGCTGCGGCCGACGCTGGCAGGCAACTCGGCGCCGATTGCGCGATAGTGATGAATCCAGCCATCGGGTCGCATCGCGCGGCGCGGCGGGGGCACATCCAGGGCCTGGATGCGCCGCACGAGCAAGGCGATGCGCGTTGTCTGGGCCGAATTCTTCGCGCTGGCAGCCGTCCACGTCCGGCCTCGGACCCATTTGGTCACCAGGATGCCGGAGGCGGGATCGGCATGGCAGATCGCGGGGCCAAGTTGGGCGGCAGCGACTGCGCTGAATACCCGAACGTCCCAGGATGCAAGCGTATCTGCAGTAACCGGCGCGGACGGCGATAGCGGCAGGCGCATTGCATAGAATTGGCCGTCGCGCATGACCCGATAGGTACTGTGGCCCGGCCCGCGGGCCACGAGCCTGACCAGCGGCTTGCCGCGCCCTGGCACCGACTCGCGCGCAAGGCCCTCGGGATCAAGCATTCACCGGCTCCAGATCGCGCTGCCACTCGCGCATGCCGACGATGATCATCGCGAGGTACAGGGCGAACAGCAAAGCGGTGGTATACAGGCCGCGCGTGTAGGACAGGAACATGGTCAGCGCATCGATGACGAGCCACCAGTGCCAGTTCTCGAATACCTTGCGTGCCACTAGGAAAGTCGCAAACACGCTTGACCAGGTCACGAAGGAGTCACCATAGGGCCACGCGGCCGAGGTGTAGCGGCGCAGAAACCACGAACTCACGGCGGCGAGCACCAGCACCGCAAGCAGCCCCAGCAGATGCCAGCGCAGCGGCCACCGATGCACCCTGCTGGCCTGCTCCGCAGATGCGCCTGTGCGCCAGCACCAGAATCCGTAGATCGCCATCGCGGCATAGAAGGCATTCAGGGCAGACTCCATATAAAGCCGTGCTTGGAACAGCACCAGCACATACAGGCAGGAACTGACGAACGAGACGATCCAGCAGCTGCGCCATCGCTTGATGGCCAGCACGACGTACAGCAGCGCCAGCGCGGCGGCCACGTACTCAACTTCTTTCGGCATGGACCTGCTCCCTACGCCGGTATCAACCGGATCAGGTTCGACGGGTTCGCGCGGCGCGCGTCTCAGGCCCCTTGTCGGGCCACCCCAAGGTCCTTTGAGTCTAGCCGGATGGCTCTGGGCATGCAAAACTCCAGCCTGGCTACCTTAGGAGTGATGCGTGCGCATTTATCGGGTCGACGCCTTTACCCAGACTCCATTCACCGGCAACCCGGCAACCGTGGTGCTCGATGCGGATGGCCGGGACGAGGCGATGCTACTCGCAATCGCACGCGAATTTCCCGGCACCGAAACCGCGTTCGTACTCGCGCCGAGCGCGCCGGACCATGACCTGCGTATGCGCTTCTTCAACTCGCGCAAGGAGTGGCCGTTCATCGGGCACGCAACTATCGCCGCCCACGCGGTGCTGCTCGATGTCGGGCGGCGCGGCCTCGGCCGTTGCCTCCAGCATTCGGGCACCGGAATTATCGAGGTGCTGGCGCATGCGGCAGGTCCGTCGCACACGCAACGCGGCAGCATCGAATTTCGCCAGAGCGTGCCGGACTTCGATGCGCCTATACCGTTGAAGACCACGCTGCGGATTGCGGAAGCGCTGCGCCTGCCGGCGCGCCAGCTCCACGAATCGCTGCCCGCGCGACTCGCGCGTAAGGGCAGCACCCGACTGCTGGTGCCGGTCGAGGATGCCGGGGCGCTTGATATCATTGCGCCGAATTTCGATACCCTGGAGTCGATCGGCCGTGAACTCGGCGTCGAGGGCTTCTTCCCGTTCGCCTATCAGCGCACGGGCCATGAAGTGCTGACCGATGCGCGCATGTTCTGTCCCGCCCTCGGCCTGCCCGAGGATCCCGTCAGCGGCAACGCGCATGTGATGCTGGCCGCCTACCTGCTGGAATACAAGATCCTGGATCGCGAGGTCACGACTTTCGTCGGCCGCCAAGGCCGGCAGCTGCTTCGGCCCGGCCAGGTCAATGTCGCGCTCGAGTTCGACCAGGGGACCCTGCGCGCCGTGCGCATCGGTGGCACGGCGGTGATTGTCAGCGCCGGGGAACTGCGGATCTAAAGCTACTGCAACAACGCCTGGGCCAGCGCATCGGCCTTGGACTGCACAATATCCGCCGTCTGCACTGCTTCAGGCAGGTTGCCCGCCGCATACGCAGCCTGCGCCTTTGACCACAGCGAGACCGCCTCGCGCACGGCACTGCGTACGGCGGCCGGGTCCATGCCAGCCGCGGCGCGGTGATTGGCGGGCGCACCGAGGAAATCCAGCCGACGCTCAATCGCCGAGAATTCATCCGGCAGCTTCTGCGCGCGCTGCGCCCAGACAGCGGTTAGTTGCCGCGAGATTTGCGCTTTTCGTGCCACGGCCGCCTGACCGAGCTTGTGAGCCGCGGCAAGCACGGCAGGACCCGCGGCGATGACGGCACCGTAGTCCTCGTGATCATAGCGGGCCTGCAGCGCCGCGATCTGCCGTTGCACCTCGGCATACTGCTCAGGCATCGAAGCGCTCGCGTCGGCAGATACTTCGGCCATCGTGACCGTGACGTCGCTCAGCATTCTTTGCGCGGGCTCGAGCTGGCTGGTACAGGCCAAGGCGATCGATATGGAGAGCAGCACAAGGATGTGACGCAGTTGGCGCATGAGCTGAATCTTTAACCGAGCTCCCGCTCGGCAAGCCGCAGCCACTCAGCTTGCGCCCTGCGGTAGTGCGGCGGCGCGACCTTGGCGGCCTGCAGCAGGTCATGAAGCAGGCTTTGCGCTTCCTGCGACTTGCCTATCTGCTTCAGCAGTTGCGCGTAGCGCAGGCGCGCCTCGGCACCGGGGTAGCCCGGCGCGATGGCGGCATACTCTTTTTGCGCCTCGGCCAGATCGCCGGCCGCCTGCAGGCAGCGCGCGTAAAGCAGGCCCACCTCCGGTGACTCAAGCCCCGTGTTATGCCGGCGCAGCCGCGCCAGCGCGTCACGCGCTTGACTGAACTGCCCGGCCGCGAACTGCGCGCGGGCGAGTCCCAGCAGCAGGGTCGGGTCGTGCTCGAACACCCCGCGCAATCCCTGAGTGCAGACCTCGATCGCGCGCTCAAACTCGCCGCGCTGGAACAGCTGGTCGGCCAGGCGCCGCCGGGCATCGACATTGCCCGAGACTTCGACCGCCGCGCTCGCCTCACGCAGTTCCTTGTCGGGGTCCAGCAGGCGTTGCATGCGCGAGGATGCGCGACGCGCGCCGCGGCTGCGAAACAGGTCCGGCAGCAACTCGACCACGATATAAGCGAGCGGCCCGGCCGCCGGCAACAGTCCGATGGCCCAGATCCACATCGTGTTGCGCCCGGTACGGATGACGTGAACGATCAGCAGCGCCTGTACCAGCAAATGCAGCAAAAAAAATATCAACTCAGTCTCCTACTGGCAGCGCCCGCGACCATCGCCCTGCGCCGCGATAAACGCAAAACTCCGGTGATGCCGTGTGGCAGGTCCTCCGGATGGTGCACGGCCATCACGACTGCCGTTCGTTTTTTCATCAGCCGCTCGAGCAGGCGCCGGATGATAGCGCGCTGCATTAAATCGAGCCCGGTCAGCGGCTCATCGAGCAGCAGGATACGCGGGTTTGCCGCGAGTGCGCGCGCGAGCAGCGCACGGCGCATCTGGCCGTAGGATAATTCGCGCGGGCGCATCGCTGCCTGCCCGGACAGTTCGAAAAATTTTAGCAAGCGCAGCGCGCACGCTCGGTCGGCGCGAGAGACGGGCTCGGAGAGCCCGATGCTCGCATGGCGACCGCTGGCGATGAGCTCCGCTACGGTCACATCGACCCGGTACTCCGCCTGCAGTTCCGGCGAGACGTATCCGACGCGCATCTTCCAGGCGTCGATTGGCGTCCCAGGCGGGAACCCTGCGCGCTCAATTCGCCCGCCGAGCGCCGGTGACAGGTCTCCGTACAGCATTTTGAGAAAACTCGATTTACCGGCACCATTGGCGCCGGTAATTGCCCAGTGCTCGCCGATGCGCAGCTGCCAATTCACGCCAAGCAGCACCGGCCGGTAGTCCACGTACAGGTCCACATCGATCAATCGCAGCAAGGGCCGGCCGGGCGCGCGGGGTTGGGCACGCGCACCGCGGCTGCGCCTTGGATCCCGGGCCGCAAGCGCAGCGCGGCGCAGTGGCGCAACGCGCGCGATGCGCCCATCGTCAAGCTCGATCAGTCGAGTCGTGCCGCGGGGCACGTCCATGGCCCGGTGTGCTGCCACGACCCACGATTGCCCACGCCGCAGCGCCACTGCGAGCAGCCGGTCGATACTGCGCCGATACTTCGCATCCAGACCATTGTAAAGTTCGTCCAGAAGAAGCCAATCCGGACGCTGGATCAATGCGCGGGCAAGCAGCGCAAGGCGTTTTTCTCCGTTTGAAAGGCTCAGGTACCGGCGCGCCGCAAGGCCGGTCATTTGACAGGCACGCAGCATCGCGGCAACCTTCTTTGCAGCGCGAGCGTCGACGGGTTTCAGCAGCAGGTCCGTCTGCTGCAGTCCGCTCGCCAGAAGCTCCGAGACATTCAGATCCCATGCGTAGCGCGAGTATTTATCCTGTGCTTCCGCACCGAGGTAAACGACCCGCGATCGGGCCTCCTGGCGGTCCAACTGACGCCGGCCGCGGCGGTAAGTCTGCGCTCCATAGCCGGTGGGTGTCGGCCATACATGGGTCGCCAGCAGTTTTAGCAACTGTGTCTTGCCCGCGCCGTTGGCGCCGGTAAGCGCCCAGCGCTCCCCAGGCAACAGGCGCCAGGTAATATCGCGGAGCGCCCACCGACTGGCGCGCCTGACGCTTACCTCGCATAAGTTAATTTGCATGCGGCCGCTTAATTTCATCTGGCGCAAGGATAATCGATACGCTGTTTGCGATGCGCGCCATAGCGGTTACACTGTTGCTCCATGGCACACACTTGGTCATGGGAGAAGATGGCCCGATGCGACGGCGAGCAGCGGCAGAGATTTCTGGCCGAGTCCTTGTCCGTACTACTCGCCGACCTGCTGCGCTCAGTGCTGGCCGATGCGAGCCCCGCACTTCCCGCCGAAGAATCCATCGTCGAACGATACCGCGAACTGACCGAGTCGCTCGCTGATGTCCAGGCGCGGCGCCACGTCGACCTTGGGATCACTCGCACGGGACTTGCCAAACGTTGTGTCACCTGGCTTAAAATGCTGCTAAGCACACCGCCGAATGTCGGGGCCAGCCCGGGACTGCGTGAATTTGTCGACGCGCTGAACCTGTTTCCTGCCCTTTTTGACAGCGAACCCTCGGCGCGCTCGCGGCGCGCTCGCCTTACCTGGCTGCTTACGCATGACCGCCGCCTTGATGCCAGTACCCGCGAAGCCGCAATAGCATTGATCGAGGCCTGCGATCACCTGGGCGTTTTACTCTGGCCGGATGCTGAAACGGCTTAATTGGTCGACGCAGGCCCCGTAAGGGGTATAATTGGGCTATGCAGACATCGCCTACTCCGGAAATACCGGTCGCCAAACCCGCGCGACGCATGTTCACCAAACTGCTGCAGCCATTCGCGGCCGACCGGGCAGTCATCGCGCCCGTAGTCTGGTTCGTCCTCGACTGGCTGGTTCTCGGCATCGCGATTGCCAGCCTGCTGTTCGTCGAGTCGATGTGGATCAAGGTGTTCTCATCGCTGATCGCCGCGTTATGGATCGCGCGCCTGTTCGTGATCGGGCACGACGCCTGCCATGGCTCCTACACGCCGAACAAGAAGCTTAACAAATGGATCGGGCGGATCGCGTTCCTGCCGTCGCTGACGCCGTTCAGTCTGTGGGACATCGGCCATAACCTCGCACACCATGGCTTCACGAACCTGAAGGGCCGCGATTACGTCTGGACGCCCTACTCGCCTGCCGAATGGGCCGCGCTACGCTGGCCGCGGCGTCTGATGGAGAGAATTTACCGCAGCGGTGTCGGCCAGGGCGTCTACTACATGGTCGAGATGTGGTGGAAAAAACTATTCTTCCCGAGCAGCAAGCATGTAGGCACGCGGCGCACGAGCTACACCTGGGACAGCCTGCTGGTCGCAAGCTTCGCGGTGCTGTGGATCGGCGGTCTGGTCGCATGGGGCATTCATAGCCACCGCTCGATTCCGTCGCTGCTGTTCTTCGCCTTTGTTGTGCCGTTTTTCTGCTGGAACTGCCTGATGGGCTTCGTTGTGTATGTGCAGCACACGCATCCGCGCGTCGCCTGGTATGAGCGCCGCGATGAGTGGACAGCGAATGCGGGCTATGCGACCACAACGGTACACGTCAAGCTGATGAAGCCCTTTGATGGCCTCATCCACTACATCCTGGAGCACGGGGCCCATCACGTGAACATGGGTATTCCGCTATACCGGCTGAAGAGCGCACAGGCGCGCCTCGCCGCAACGCTCGATGAGCGCCTGAACTCGGAAATCTTCACCTGGCGCTACTACTGGAACACGGTCAGGCGCTGCAAGCTGTACGATTTCGCCCATCACGTATGGACGGATTTCGATGGACATATCACCTCCGAACCGCTGATCAACCAGCGCTCGCTGCCCGTGTCCAACTAGAAGCTCGCGCGCACCCCGACAAACCCTTCGCGTCCCGCCGTGCCGTACTGGTAGGCCATCTCATAGCGCTTGGCCGTCGCATTATCAATACGCCCGAACAGCTCCAGCCGGTCGCTGACTTGGCACGAGAGGCGCAGGTCCGTCAACACATAGCCGCCGAGCGGATGCGTATTGGCCACGTCGTCGAACGTGCGTCCAACATAGCGCGCCGCGAGCGTGCCGCTCCATCGCGGTGACCATCGATAATTGACCGACGCATTCGCGGCATCATGCGGGCGGCGCACAAGCTCCTTGCCGAGGTTCGGCGAGCCCGGCGAACGGTTTTCCGTGTTCGTCAGCGTGTAATTACCTGTGATCGTGAGCGTGGCTTCGGGTCTATAGGTCGCCGCCAGCTCCACGCCGCGCGAGGTCGCCTCATCAATGTTCGCGTAATAGCCGCCGAAGACTGCGGCCACGCACTGCGGCGATCCGCCCATGAAGACTGGGCATTCGAAGAAATCGATCAGGTCATGGCTGTCGCGGTGAAAGTACGTGGCCGCGAGCACAAGCTGCCCCTCAAGTGCATGCTGTTCGATGCCGGCATCCCAGCTCGTGGCCGCTTCCGAGCGCAGCTCGGTATTGCCAACGCCATTCGCGCTATATAGTTGGTAGAGCGATGGCGCCTTGAATCCCTGCCCAAAACTTGCGCGCAGGATGGTCTGGCTTTCCGGCAAGGCCCACGCTGCCGCGAGTTGGCCGGTCGAATGGCTGCCAAACTGGCTGTGCCTGTCATAGCGTTCGCCGGCTGTCACCGTTAGCCCCTGAATAATTTCCCCCTGCAACTGCGCGTAGCCGCTATTGATCGTGACTTGGTTCTCGAGTTCCGAGGGCCCGAAGTCGAATGCGGGCGTATCGGTGCTGATCGTCGACACCTCATGCTGCAGGCCGAACACCGCGTGCCAGCCCCGATTGATGTACCAGGTTCCCTGGTATTCCTCGCGGTTGTTGTGGCCGATGCCATAGAAGGTCTCGAGGTCTGCATTGGCGTAAAAGGCCGCGGGGTACCTGGGGCCCGGGTCAAATTCTCGCTGCTCGGAATTCGTGTACTGAACGGCAATGCGGTTGGTGAAGCTGTGGTCCGGCGTCGCGATGATGAGGCCCGCGTAGCCAACGAACTGCGATTTCTTCGAGTATTCGTTGTCGTCGCCGAACGTTCCATTCGGCGTATCGAAGCCGTCGGTATCAACGCGGCTCTGCGAGTAATACGCGCGCGCATCGAGTTGCACTTCGGGCGTGAAGTCATAGCGCAGGCGCGCAGTTCCGCCGCCGATCTGGCTGGCATCGGCGCGCGCGCCGCCATAGACCGGGTCGAACGCCGGAAAGCCGCTTGCGCCGTAGCCATTTGCGCTCAGTTGCCACAACAGCGCATCGCCTTTGCCGCCGATACTGCCCGTGACGTACCCGGTGTTATGCGAGCCGGCCTCCGCCGTAAATCCGCCGCCGAATGACCCGCCGGGCTCTGCGCTGATGATACTGATCACGCCGCCCATGGCCTGGCTGCCGTACAGAGTGGACTGCGCGCCGCGCAGGATCTCGATCTTGCCGAGGCCAGCGCTCAGCAGGTTGTCGAAAAAATATCCGCCCGCGGTGGACCACGGGTCCGTCAGCTGCACGCCGTCGATCAGCACCACGGTCTCATCGCTGGCCGCGCCGCGGATGAAGACCGATGTCAGCTGCCCTACGCCGCCGTTGCGCGCGAAATTGACCCCCGGTGTTGTCGCCAGCAGGTCGGCAACGGCGCTCGCCTGGCTTTCCTTGATCGCGGCCGCATCGATGACGGTGACCGAGTTGCCGATGCGGGAAATGGGTGTTGGGGCGCGCGTTGCGACAATGACGATTTCATCGAGCGAGGCATCATCCGCCGGCGCCACGGCAGCGATGCATGCGCCGAGCACGGCGCAAAGTATGCGAACAGGCATCATGAATCTCCCGTAAAGCAGCCACAGACCAGTGCGAGGGCAGCGTCAACGCAGTCCTCTCGGTCGCCACTCGGGAAATCCGCTCGCTCAGCTCACCCCGGCTGGTCGATGGGCGACAACGGCAAGCAGGTCTCCTGGCTCGCGGCTTGATGTCCCTTACCTCACCTTCCCGGATCCGCTGATCCAGTGGCATTTGAGGCAGAGCGCACCGCTTACAGTTGCGGGGGCAGCCCGGGCTTCTAACCCGAGTTCCCTTTCAATCCCCTAAAACGGGGAACTTGTCGTGCGGGATAAAGATGCGCCGAAAAAAAATCCGCGTCAAGGCGCGCAAAGCGACGCGAACTATTGTAATTGCGCCGCGTGATGGCGCAGGTGCTCGGCGATGAACGTCTGGATGAAGTAATAGCCGTGATCGTAGCCCGGTTGCATGCGCAGGTTCAGTGATTGCCCAGAGCCCCTCGCAGCCGCAACAAATTTTTCTGGCAGCAATTGCTCCGCAAGCCATTTGTCCTCGGTTCCCTGGTCAATCAGGATCGTTCCAGGAAAGGTTTTCCGCGCAACCAGCTCTGTCGCATCATAGGCGCGCCAGGATTCGCGATCAGCTCCCAGGTAATTGCCAAAGGCCTTCTGTCCCCATGGACATTGCATCGGCGCGGCGATCGGCGCAAATGCCGACACTGAGCGGTACCGGTCCGGATTTCGCAGCGCGCAGACCAGCGCGCCGTGCCCGCCCATCGAGTGACCGAAGATGCCGCGGCTGGCAGCTAGGGCCGGCAGGTTCGCTTCGATCAGCGCCGGGAGCTCACGCGTGACGTAGCTGTACATACGATAATGCGCAGCCCACGGCGACTGCGTGGCATCGACGTAGAACCCAGCCGAATAGCCGAAGTCCCAGCTGTCTGCATCCCCGGGGATGCGCGGCACGCGCGGACTCGTGTCGGGGGAGACCAGCATGAGCCCGAGCGCAGCCGCGACCTGTTGCGCATGGGATTTTAGGGGAAAGTTCTCGTCGGTGCAGGTCAATCCGGCGAGAAAGTAAAGCGCCGGGACTTTGCGCTCGCGCGCCCGCGGCGGAAAATAAACGGAGAACTTCATCGGGCCTGCCGTCTCAGTGGAGTCATGCTGGTAGAAGCGCTGAACACCGCCGTAGCAGCCGTGTTCGGAAATGATTTCCGGTGCGCCCATCAATACACCACGACGCTGCGGATTGATTCGCCGCTGTGCATGAGCTCAAAGGCACGGTTGATGTCCTTCAGCGGCATCTGGTGCGTGATCAGGTCGTCGATGTTGATCTTGCCATCCATGTACCAGTCGACGATCCTGGGCACGTCGGTGCGCCCGCGTGCCCCGCCGAAGGCGGTGCCTTTCCAGATGCGCCCGGTGACAAGCTGGAACGGGCGCGTGCTGATCTCCTTACCGGCCCCGGCAACCCCGATGATCACCGAGACGCCCCAGCCGCGGTGGGTGCACTCGAGTGCCTGGCGCATCAGCTCGGTGCTGCCCACGCACTCGAAGCTGTAGTCAGCGCCACCATCGGTCAATGCGACCAGATGCGCCACGAGATCGGCGCCGACCTCCTGCGGATTGACGAAGTGCGTCATGCCGAACTTTTCCGCCAGAGGCTTGCGCGCCGGATTCAGGTCGACGCCTATGATCTTATTGGCGCCGACCATGCGCGCGCCCTGCACGACATTGAGGCCGATGCCGCCCAAGCCGAACACAACCACGTTTGCGCCGGCCTCGACCTTTGCGGTGTTAATGACGGCACCAATGCCAGTCGTGACGCCGCAGCCGATATAGCAAACTTTGTCGAAGGGCGCGTCCTGACGGATCTTCGCGATCGCGATTTCCGGCAGCACCGTGAAGTTCGAGAAGGTCGAGCAACCCATGTAGTGATGCACGAGATCCTTGCCGATCGAGAACCGGCTGGTGCCATCGGGCATCATCCCCTTACCCTGCGTCGCACGGATCGCGGTGCACAGGTTCGTCTTGCGCGATGTACAAGACTTACATTGCCGGCATTCGGGCGTGTATAGCGGGATCACATGATCGCCCTTGCGCACCGAGGTGACGCCAGGCCCCACGTCCACGACAATGCCCGCGCCCTCGTGGCCCAGGATTGCGGGGAAAAGGCCCTCGGGATCGGCGCCGGAACGGGTAAACTCGTCGGTGTGGCAGATGCCAGTTGCCTTGATCTCGACCAGGACTTCGCCCGCCTTGGGTCCGTCCAGATCGACGCTGACGATTTCCAGCGGTTTGCCAGCCGCGTAGGCGACTGCAGCTTTGGTTTTCATAGCTTATGGTCCTAATTGGCGTCGAGAGCGATACCCTAGAACAACCGGCGGCGACTTGGAAGACGTAACATGAACATTGAATTGACCAGCCTTGAGGCGCGCGTCATCGGCTGCCTGATCGAGAAGGAAATCACCACGCCCGACCAGTACCCGCTGTCCCTGAATGCGCTTGTCAATGCCTGCAACCAGAAGACCAATCGCGAGCCGGTGCTGGAGCTGCCCGAGAGCGATGTGCAGAGCGCGCTCGACGGCCTCACGCGAAAGCACCTGGTCAGCGACAAGTCCGCGGGCTACGGCGGACGAGTGAACAAGTACAAGCAGCGCTTGTGCAATACCGAGTTCGGCTCACTAAAATTCACCGCGCAGGAACTGGGTATCCTGTGCGTGCTGCTGCTGCGTGGCGCGCAGACTCCGGGGGAGCTGCGCTCGCGCACCAACCGGCTGTGCGAGTTTGCCGACGCCCAGGCGGTCGAGGACGCGCTTCAGGCCCTCCTGACGCGCGAGGACGGCCCGTTCATTGCGCGCCTGGCGCGCGCGCCGGGCTCGCGCGAGTCACGCTACGTGCAGTTGTTCACGGGTCCCGTTGCAAGCCAGCCGGAGGAGGCTCCGCGCCTGGCCGGGGCGGATCCAGCGGGCGCCGGATTGGCGGAGCGGGTCGAGCAACTCGAGCAGCAAGTTGCCGCGCTGCGCGCGGAACTCGATCAGCTCAGGCGCCCGTCGCCTTAAGATGATCATCGATCCACTGCTGGAACGCATCAAGGTCCGCAACCTTGAGCCCTTGCGGATCCGTGCGACGTTCGCCGAGCCAATGCTGCATGCTGCGCATCAGCTGGTCGGCGCGTTCGCGCGCATGGTTGAATAAGTCCAGGTACGCTACGCGCACATCATCAAGCCTGCCGAGCTGCAGGCAAGCCTCCGCCCTGTCGGCAACCGCATCCATGTCGGTCGGGGCGAGCTTCAGGGCATGGTTGTAGTCATCGAGCGCCTCCCCATACGCACCGATGTGCAGGTGCGCGTAGCCAGCGCCTTTCCACGCCTCGACCATCTCGCCATTGTTGCTCAGTGCCTCGGTAAACCAGTCGAGTGCCCGGTAGTAAGCCTCGGTCGCATTCTGCTGCTCGGCGATCTGCTTGTCGGCATTCTTTTCCTGCTGCGCCTGCGCGGCGTAAGCCTTGGCCTTGTCGAGCGACTTCAGCGCGGTCTTGTACGCCTTGCGGGCCTGGATTTCCGGCTTCTCCTCCTTGTGCTCGATCTGCATGGAGGGCTCGTTCGCACCCATTCCCGCGCGGCCACCGGGGCCGCCCATGCCGCCTCCCATCTGCGCACTGGCGTCCAGCGCACCTGCGCACCCTATCAGGGCAGCGGTAGCAGCAATCTTCAGAACGAGCTTTCGCATCTCAATCCTCCGCACGGCCAATAACCAGAATCTGCGATAATCACCAGATGCATTGTAACTCGCGAACGTGGATCCTTTGCGCCTTGTGTGCGCTGGTGCCGGTGAGCTGCGGGGCTGCCCCTAAGAACATGGGCGAGATCCTCGCCTCCTCGGCGCTATCGGACTGGCGCACACCAGACCCCGGCAACACCCTGTACCTCGAGCTCGGCACCGGGCGTGTCGTAATCGAGCTTGCGCCGCAGTTTGCGCCGCTGCACATCGCCAACATCCGCAAGCTGGTCCGCGCCGGATACTTCGACGGGCTGGCGGTGATACGCCTGCAGGACAATTATGTCGCCCAGTGGGGGGATGCCGAGGGGACGCGCGCGCTGCCGGCAGGCGTCGGCGATGTCGCGGCCGAGTTCGACGCCGGAATTTCGCCCAGCATGCATTTTACGCCGCTGCCCGACAAGGACGGCTATGCCCCGCAGGTCGGCTTTACCGATGGCTTCCCCAGTGCGCGCAATGAGCAATTGCACCTGACCTGGCTCGCGCACTGTTACGGCATGGTGGGGGTCGGCCGCGATGAGAACCCGAAAAGCAGCGGCGCGGAGTTATACGCGGTGATCGGGCATGCGCCGCGCCACCTTGATCGTAACGTTGCGCTGGTGGGACGCATCGTCAAGGGCGTCGAGCTGCTGTCGAGCCTGCCGCGCGGCAAGGGTGAGCTGGGTTTCTACAACAAGGTCGAATCGCCGCTGCCTATACGCACGGTGCGCATCGCCGCGGATGTACCGATAGCGGAGCGCAGCAACCTGGAAATTCTGCGCACCGATACGCCATTGTTTACCGCACTGGTTGAATCTCGACGCAACCGGCCAGAACCGTGGTTCAAGGTCCAGGCCGGGAATATCGAGCTGTGTAACGTGCCGCTGCCGGTACGCGAACCTTAAGTCAACGGGTGACGCCGATCCGCAGCGCGGCGGTCGCGATGCGCACCTCGATCAGGAAGGCGAGCAGCGACAGCGCGAGCGTGAGCATCGAGAGGACGAACACGATCGCGATGCACGCCGCCAGGTTCCAGCGCAGGAATGCATTGATGAACAGCATCACGACCACCAGCGAAATCAGTAGTCCCGATGCGATGATCAGCGTAATCGCGCCATTGATGTAGCCGGACCGGCGCGCCAGCACCGCCAGCTGCCGGTGTGCATCGGCGCCGCTGCTTCCAGCCTCGGCATGCGCCAGGCCGAGCTCCAGGTGCCTCGCCCGATCGACGATGCGCGCCAGGCGGTTGGTCAGTACATTCAGCGTGACGCCGATGGCGGTCATCAGGAAGATCGGCGTCAGTGCGACCTGGATTAGGTGCGCAATATCCACTGCCTCGCTCATGTCAGGGCTCATCCCGCACTCGAACCTGCACGGTGACGGCGCCGGCGTCGCGAAAATTAAGTGTTAACGGATATAATGTCCCGGATTTGAGCGGGCGCACGATGCCCAGCAGCATGATGTGCAGCGCTCCGGGCTCAAAGCGCAGCGTCTGCCCCGGCGGGATCTCCAGCGATGCCAGCGGGCGCATTTTTGAAAGCCCGCCTTCCAGGCGGGTTTCGTTAATCTCAGCGGACGCGGCTGCCGGCGTCCTCGCTGCGAGTAGTCGATCGGCTTTGGCGCCTGAGTTCGTGATCGTCAGGTACGCCGCGGCCATCGCACTGACCGGCGGCGTGGGGCGCGACCATGCTCCAGTCACCTGAACGGAGCCAGTGACCTCGGGCGCAGCAGGCAGCGCGGCCAAGCCCAGCGCCATCGCCATCGCCAGCGCAGCGGCGCGGCATCCTAACTTGCTCAAATGCAGCATTCGCATGTTATTCCAACGAAAAAACGCCCCGGCCGCGTTTTCAGCAGCCGGGGCGTTTTACCACTCAATTACTTGGGGCTGGCAGCAGATGCGTCGGCAGCGGCAGCCTTCTTCCTGTGATGCGGCTTCTTGGCAGCCTTAGGCGCCGTGGCAGCAGGCGCAGCGGCGGCGGGAGCCGGAGCGGCGGCCGGGGCGGCGGCGGGGGCATCGGCAGCCATCGCGGCAGCAGCGATACCAACGGTCAACAAGGCAGAAGCGATCAGCGAAGCAGACTTGTTCATGAGTTCTCCAGCGAGTGAGTGAAAAGACCGAATTAAAGAATACGCGTACTGCAGGAAAATCAGCCTAGATGACGATCATTTCACGATCCGCCGTTCATGACGGATCTTCGCAATCAGGTACCAGACGATCGCAAAGTTCACGACAATTACCGCGGTCTTGCCAAAACTCGGACGTTCCCAGATTTCCCAAAACTCCAATGGAATCAATGACGCAGTAACGATTGCGGTCATCCACTCGGCCCAGCGGCGGCGCATCCACAACCCAATCCCCTCGATCGAGAAAAGCGTGGCATAAACGAGCGATGCCGCGCGCAAGGTCCCGAGCTCCCGGCGCGAGAGCCCGCTGAACCACTCCAGCGAGTTGTATACGAGGCGCCGCTCGAGCCCGGAGGGAAGCGCCGCCATCCAATTGTAGATTTGCCCGAGCATATTGGCGTCGTGCAGCCGCACGACTTCATAGGCGGTGGCCAGCAGCAGGATCACCTTGACGAGCTTGTAGAGTGCGATCGCGCGCAGCATTCCGAAGCGCGGCTCAGTGGCTGCAGTGCGCCTCATGATGGCACCTCAAGCCTGGCCCGCAGGCGGCTGGAATTCCAGCGTGGCATCAAGCAGCTTGGCAATGTCGAATACCACCAGTTCGTCGGCAATCAGCAATGGTGCAATGCCTGCCGCCGCAACCAGCGCCGCGGGCACCTGGATGCGGTCATGCTCACGGGCGACCGTCCAGGTGTCCAGGCGCCGGTCCGAGAACGCGAGGTTCAGCGCGCCCCAGCGCAGCATCGCGGCGTGCGCGAGCGGCGTGCCCTCGCCCCATTGCTTGTGCGCGAGCGCGAGCGCCGTGTCGGATGCAATCTCGGCGTGCGGCAGCTTCATCAGGTTCTGGATGTAGCGGACCATTTCCTCGGGCGGTACCAGCAGCTGCAGGTAAGGCGACGTGTTAGCCACCGTCAAGTCGGATTCTCCAGGCTGAACATCGCATTCACGTCGTCGTAGGCAAACGCCTCGGCGTAGCGGCCCCACTGCACGATCGCCCTCAGCGTGTTCTCCGCTGCCTGTTCGTTCATGAAGTCCTCGATCTCGTCGATGAAGCGGCTCTTACGGGCGCTATGCGAGGCGCGCTCATCCAGCACCCGGCGAATATGTGCCGCGAGCGGCACATAAGATAAGAGGTGCCGCAGGAAAATCCGCTTGCGCTCATCAACTGACGCAGCGGCGAACGCCATGCCATCCTCGGTCAGCTTCAGGTCGCCTCCCTCGAGTTCTGCGAAACGCAGCATCTGCAGGGTCTCTGCTACCGGGAACAAATCGTCGATCTCCATCTGCAGATCAGATGCGATCTTGGGCAGGTCCGCGGTGCCGCTGAACGGCGGCGCCGCGACCGCTTCGAGCAGTCCTGACATCAGGTTCGTGCCGACCGCCGGCAGGATGCTGCCAATCCCTAAGCCAGGAAAGCGTTCCTGGCGCCCAACCGCCGGGGAATCCGCCGGCCGCGCGGTCATGACCACGTAGATCCGTTCCACCAGTTCACGAAAACTCGGGTCCAGACGGTTGCGAGGCTGCGGCAACGCGACCTTGATTTCCGATAGGATGCGGCCCGGATTGCTGCCGAACACGAGGATCCTGTCGCACATCAGCACGGCTTCCTCAATGTTGTGGGTCACGAGCACAACGCCCTTGATCGGCATCCGGCCTTCACCCCACAGGTCCAGGAAATCGGTGCGCAGGGTCTCCGCCGTCAGCACATCAAGGGCGCTGAAGGGCTCGTCCATCAGCAGGATGTTCGGGTGCACGACCAGCGCCCGCGCGAACCCCACGCGCTGGCGCATGCCACCTGAGAGCTCGCGCGGATAGGCGGATTCGAATCCGTCGAGACCAATCAAGTCGATCGCGGCGAGCGAGCGCTTGCGGATTTCCGGCTTCGCCATGTGCTGCGCCTCGAGGCCCAGGGCCACGTTTTCGTAAACGGTCAGCCACGGAAACAACGCGAAGCTCTGGAACACCATCGCAATGCCTGCCGCGGGGCCCGCGACCGGCTCACCCAGGTAGCTGATTTTTCCTGCACTGGGTTCCGCCAATCCCGCGATGAGCCGCAACAAGGTGGATTTCCCTGAGCCGGAACGGCCCAGCAGCCCCACGATCTGCCCCGGATTCAGCTCGAGGTTCATCCCGTCGAGCACGAGCAATTCGCCGCCATCCGATTTCGGGAATGACTTGCGAACTTCCATGCACTGCAGTAGGGGGGTGGTGCTCATCGCTGCGGATTCCATCAAGTCAGCCGATATTTGCGTTCAGCAAAATAATACAAGGGCCGCCAGAACAATCGATTGATCACGACGACGAACAGGCTCATGACCCCGACACCCAGCACTATCCGGTGAAAGTCGCCGGCCGTCGCGGCTTGGCTAATATAAGACCCCAGGCCCTTCGCGGTAATTTCCGTCTTGCCCCAGGTCACGAGTTCGGCCACCTGCGCGGCGTTCCAGGAGCCGCCGGACGCCGTAATCGCTCCCGTCACGTAAAATGGCAACACGCCGGGAAGGGCAACCTTACGCCACCACAACCACCCCTTGACGCCAAAGTTTGTAGCGGCGTATCGCAATTCTGCAGGCAGTGCCGAGGCGCCGGCAATGACGTTGAACAATATATACCACTGGGTGCCGAGGATCATCAGCGGGCTCAGCCAGATATCGGGCTTGAGCTTCCAGGTCACAATTCCGTACACCACAATCGGAAACAGCAGATTAGCCGGAAATGCCGCCATGAACTGCGCGGCCGGCTGCACGACCTGCGCGACCCGCGGGCGCAGCCCGACCCAGATGCCGACCGGCACCCATACGAGGCTCGCCAGCGCAATCAGCACAATCACCCGCAGCATCGTGACCAGCGCGAGTCCAACGACCTGCACGGCCTCGCTGATGGGGGTTTGCGCAATCAGGCTCGCCACTACATGCCATACGCTAAGCGCGACTGCGACGCCGACCAGCGATACCCACAACAGGTCCAAACTGCGCTTCGGCCGCGATGAGACCACGCGCGAGGCCGGATCGCCAAAGTTGAACGCGCGGCTGGTCGCAAGCACCGCGGCCTGGAACGCGACCTTGCCCGCCTTGATCAGGCGCGAGCGACGCATCATCGTCAGTGCCCAGGATTCCGGCGTGTTCTCGCTCGGGTCCTGTTCAACCTTGAACCGGTCTACCCAGGAGACGAGCGGACGGAACAGCAGCTGGTCGTAGGCCAGGATCACGAGCAGCATGGTGCCGATGGCCCAGCCGATTGCAGCGAGGTTCTTCTGCTCGATTGCCAACGCGATGTAAGAGCCAATTCCCGGCAATGCCACCGACGTGCGACCGACCGTGAATGACTCGGAAGCGACCACAAAGAACCAGCCTCCGGACATCGACATCATCATGTTCCAGACCAATGCCGGTAATCCGAAAGGCACCTCAAGCTGCCAGAAGCGCATCCACGGCGAGAGCCGGAATGAATCTGCCGCCTCGGACAACTCGGTCGGAACCGTGCGCAGCGACTGATAGAAGCTGAACGCCATGTTCCACGCCTGGCTGGTAAAGATCAGGAATATCGATGCAAATTCCGCTCCCAGCACGCGTCCCGGGGCCAGCGACATAAAGAACACGAGGGTGATCGACATGAATCCGAGGATCGGCACCGATTGCAGGATGTCGAGAATCGGCACCAGCAACTTGCCAGCACGCTCACTCTTCGCCGCCCAGGTCGCATAGGTCAGCGTGAAGACCAGCGACAACACCAGCGCCACCAGCATGCGCAAGGTCGTGCGTGCTGCATACTCCGGCAGGTGTCGCGGATCGAGCGAGAGCGGCACCATATCGAGCTGCGACAGCGGAATGAACAGCCCGCGCGCCGCTTCGCCAAGGAATGCGATCAGCCCTATTACGACCACGAAAGCGATCAGGTCCCAGCGCGAAGTGAGATCTCGCAGGAAGCCAAAAGGTTCGAAGCGAAGCATGCCGGCATTTTCGCAGGACAAGCCGCAAACTAGCTAGTAGGGTAGGCATATTTCGCCCACACCAAAAATGTCACGCAAGCCATGGACAATAGCCTGATTGCAAGAGCCGTTCCCTCACCCGCTGACCCGACGCGCTTCAGCGTGCTGGGCGCGATCAGCTTTTCGCATTTCCTGAATGACATGCTGCAGTCACTGATTGTGGCGATCTATCCGTTATTGAAGGGCACGTTCACGCTGAATTTCGTGCAGATCGGGCTGATCACGCTGACCTACCAGCTATGCGGGTCCTTGTTCCAGCCGCTGATTGGCAGCTACACGGACCGCCACCCGCAGGCGCATTTGCTCTCTGTCGGCATGACCTTCTCGCTGGTCGGCCTGCTGACCCTGGCTTTCGCTCCCACCTACCCCTTGATCGTCGTGGGCGCAGGCCTGATCGGTACCGGCTCGGCAATTTTTCACCCCGAGTCATCGCGCATCGCGCGACTGGCCTCCGGCGGCCGGCATGGCCTCGCCCAGTCGATATTCCAGGTCGGTGGCAGCACCGGGAGCGCAATCGGCCCGCTGCTGGCAGCGTGGATCGTGCTGCCGCATGGCAAGGAGAGCCTCGCGTGGTTCGGCCTTGTGGCGCTGCTCGCCATTGCAGTGCTGTGGAACGTCGGCGGGTGGTACCACCGCAACCATGTCGCCCCAAGCGTCGCCGGTCGAGCGCAGCACGCAGCGAGCTCTATCGCCGCTGGGCCAATCGCATGGCCGATCACGATTCTGGTGGTCCTGATATTTTCGAAATTCTTCTACCTTGCCAGCATCAGCAGCTATTTCACTTTCTACCTGATCCAGAAGTTCCATGTGAGCGTCGCCTCGGCACAGGTTCACCTGGCGATGTTCCTCGGCGCGACCGCGCTTGGCACGCTGCTGGGCGGCCCCATAGGCGATCGGATCGGGCGCAAGTGGATCATCTGGGGATCGATCCTGGGGGTGGCGCCATTCACGCTGATGCTGCCGTACGCTGATCTGGCGTGGACCGGCATCCTGTCCGTCGTGATCGGCCTGATCCTCGCGTCGGCGTTTTCCTCGATCGTGCTGTACGGCCAGGAGCTGATGCCGGGGCGCGTCGGCATGGTGTCGGGGCTGTTCTTTGGTTTCGCCTTCGGCGCGGGCGGGCTCGGCGCCGCGATCCTCGGCGTGGTGGCCGACCATTACGGCATCGAATTCATCTACCGCGTCTGCGCGTTCCTGCCATTGCTCGGCGTGGTCGCCGCCTTCCTGCCTACGACGTCCAGTCGAGCGTGCGCTTGATGGCTTTTTGCCAGGATGTCGTCAGCTGATCGCGCCGGGGGCCCGGCATCTGCGGGCACCAGCGTTTCGCGACGCTCCAATTTGCGACCAGGTCAGCCGTTCCCCGCCAGAAACCCACGGCAAGGCCTGCTGCATAGGCCACTCCCAGCGCGGTGGTCTCCGCGACAGCCGGGCGCACCACATCGATGCCCAGGATGTCGGACTGGAATTGCATCAGCGTCTGATTTGCGACCATGCCACCATCGACCCGCAACTCGTTCAGGCGCAGACCCGAGTCCTGCTCCATTGCGACCAGGACTTCGCGCGTCTGGAATGCCGTGGCTTCGAGCGCCGCGCGGGCGATATGCCCACGATTGGCATAGCGGGTAAGTCCGGCAATCACCCCGCGCGCAGTGTGCTTCCAGTGCGGTGCGTAAAGACCCGAAAATGCCGGCACGAAATAAACATCACCGTTGTCCTCCACTTCCAGCGCAAGGCGCTCTATGTCGGCGCTGGTCTCGATCATATGCAGGTTGTCGCGCAGCCACTGCACGACCGCGCCTGCGATCGCGACGGAACCTTCAAGCGCATAGACGGCCGGCTTCCCCTCAAAGCGATAGGCAACCGTCGTGATGAGTCCTGCATGTGATGTCACGGGCTTGGTTCCGGTATTCATGACCAGGAAACATCCCGTTCCATAAGTATTCTTCGCCTGGCCAGGCTCAAAACAGGTCTGGCCCACCAGCGCGGCGTGCTGGTCACCGAGAATGCCGGCAAGGGTGACTTCCTCGAGTGGGGCCACCTTGATCTCACCGTGCCGCGCGCCGGAGCAAACGATGCGCGGCAGCACTGCGCGCGGAATACGAAAAGCGCTCAGCAGCTCTGGATCCCAGTCAAGCGTCGCCAGGTTCATCAGCTGCGTGCGGCTCGCGTTGGTCACGTCCGTGATGTGGGCGCCGCCCTGCGCACCCCCAGTCAGGTTCCAGGCCAGCCAGGTGTCGATCGTGCCAAATAGCGCATCGCCGCTTTCGGCAAGCCTGGCCGCACCGTCGACATTTTCCAGCAGCCACTGCAGCTTCAGGGCGCTGAAATAACTCGCCAGTGGCAAGCCGGACTGCGCGCGAAAGCGATCGAGGCCGCCCTCGCGCTGGTAGTCGGCGACACGCGCCTCCACGCGCATGTCCTGCCAGACGAGCGCGTTATGCAACGCCCTGCCGGTGCGCCGATCCCAGAGCACAGTGGTCTCACGCTGGTTGGTGATGCCGATCGCCGCCATGTCGGTGGCGCGATGGCCCGCCTTGCGCATGGACTCTGCAATGACCTGCAAGGTGTTGGTCCAGATCTCGCCGGCATCATGCTCGACCCAGCCCGGCTTTGGATAAATCTGGCGATGTTCGCGCTGCGCGCTCGCGACTACGCTGCCGGCGTGATCGAATATCATGAAGCGCGTGCTGGTCGTGCCCTGGTCGATCGCGCCGACGAACTGGCTCATTGGATTTTCCATCACATCTAAAATACCCTGCAGCCATGATAACCGTATATTCGCCGGAGCATCGACTGCGCGACGCCCGCACTGAATTGCATCGCGGCGAGTTGGTCAAGCCGTTCGAATGCCCCGAACGCGCGCAATACGTGATCGATCGCGTACGCAGCGAGCACTTGGGCCAGGTGATTGCGCCGCACACCTTTGGCCGCGCACCGCTGCTTCGAGTGCATGGGGCCGGCTATGTCGAGTTCCTGGCGAGCGCCTGGGTAGAATGGCTGGCCACGGGCGCGCGCTGCGAGGCGATACCGGATTGCTGGCCGGCGCGACGCATGACGCAACGCGTGCCGGTAGCGATTGCCGGCAAGCTGGGGTATTACGCAATGGCCTGCGAGACCTCGATCAGTGCGGGCACCTGGGAGGCCGCGTGTATATCCGCGGACGTCGCGCTGACCGGCGCGCAGCAATTGAGCAGCGGTGCGCGCGGTGCCTTTGCACTGTGCCGGCCGCCCGGGCACCACGCCGGCCACGATCTTTACGGTGGTTACTGCTTCCTGAACAATGCCGCCATTGCGGCGCAGTACCTGCGTGACCGCGGCGCCGTACGCGTCGCGATCCTCGATGTGGATTATCACCATGGCAATGGCACCCAGGATATTTTCTATGACCGCGGCGATGTCCTGGTCGCCTCGTTGCACGGTGATCCGGCCACCACATTCCCGTACTTCTCCGGTTACGCCGACGAGACGGGCTCGGGCACGGGCGCGGGCTTCAACATGAACTTGCCGCTGCCGGGCGGGACGGGTTTCGGCAAATGGACCGAGGCGCTTCAAGCAGCGCTCGGACAAATCAGCAGCTTTGGCGCCGATGCGCTGGTAGTCTCGCTGGGGGTCGATACGTTCGTCGGCGATCCGATCAGTGCGTTCACGCTTGGCTCGCCGGATTTCGGCACCTACGGGGCCCTGATCGGCCAGTTGGGCCTGCCGACCCTCTTTGTCATGGAAGGGGGCTATGCCGTCGCCGAAATTGGCCTTAATGTCGTCAACGTACTATGCGGATTCGAAGGACAAACATGAGCGAGCCTCGAGATCTCTCCCGCCGCGAATTCGTCGCCGGCGCAACCGCCGCAGTCGCCGTGTCGGCGGCCGGCGCGAGTGTCGGCGCGGGCACAGACAGCCTGAATGCCGCACTAACCGATCTTGGTGCGCTTGAGGCGGTCGGCCGCATGACACGCGGCGAGTTGAGCGTCGAGCGCTATGCGGAGGCGCTTCTGGCCCGATGCGGTGCGGTCAAATCGCTGAACGCGTTCATTACGCTGGACCCTGTCCGGGTCCTGGCCGATGCGCGCGCTCGCGATCGCGAGCGGCGCGAAGGTAAGCCCCTGGGCGCGCTGTTTGGTCTGCCGATCCCGGTCAAGGACAGCGTGTGTACGCGCGATTATCCGACCACGGCGGGCACGCCGGCACTGCGCCATTTCCGGCCCAAGGATGATGCACCGGTCGTCGCGAGCCTGCGCGGCGCAGGCGCGATCGTGCTCGGCAAGACCAACCTGCATGAACTGTCCTATGGCTGGACCAGCAACAACCTGGCGTTCGGCGCCGTGCATAACCCTTATGATCCGGCGCGCATCCCCGGCGGCAGCAGCGGCGGTACCGCGGCAGCCATCGCCGCGCACATGGCGCCCCTCGGCGTAGCCGAGGATACCGAAGGCTCGATTCGCGTACCAGCGGCGCTGTGCGGACTCGCTGCGCTGCGGCCCTCGACTCGACGCTACCCGACGACGGGCTGCGTGCCGATCTCCGCGCTGTTCGACCAGGTCGGCCCGCATGCCCGCAACGTGGCGGACCTCGCGCTGTTCGATGCAGTCGTCGCAAAAGATCCGGCGCCGCTGGCCGCGATTGATTTGCATGGCTTGCGCCTCGGAGTTGTCCGCGATTATTGGTTCAAGGGTCTGGATAGCGAGGTTGAACGAATCACCGCCAGCGCGCTGCAGCGGCTGACCGATGCCGGCGTCGTGCTGCTCGAGTCGACCCTGCCGACCCTGCAGGCGCTGATCGACCAGTCGACTGCGCAAATCCAGAATCACGATGTGCGATTGTCGCTCGCGCGTTTCCTGAAGGAATACCATGCGGGCGTCACGCTCGAGGAGCTGCTCGCGCAGGCGAGCCCCGATATCCAGTCGACCTTCAAGAGCGACATCCTGCCGGGAGCGAAGAATTTCGTGGCGGAGGATGTCTACGCCAGGGCGCGCGATAAAATCCTGCCGGCGCTGCACTCATTGTTCCGGGATTACTTCGCAAGGCAGAAGACCGACGCGATCGTCTTTCCGGCGACTATGGTGCCTGCGCCGCTGATCGGCGATGAGGACATGCTGAACGTGAACGGACAGCAGGTCTCATTTACAACGGCGATATCACGCAACATCGATCCGGGAAGCACAACTGGACTGCCGGGCCTCGTGCTGCCTGCCGGTCTTACTGCGGCCGGCCTGCCGGTCGCGCTGGAGTTCGACGGGCCCGCAGGCACCGATCGCCGGTTGCTCGCGATCGGTGTCGCGCTCGAAAGCGTACTCGGCCAGCTACCACCGCCGAAGGTTTAAACGCCCTCAGCTGGTGGCCAGGCGCCGGAATGCGCCGGGCGGCCCATTCCATTCCACCCGATCCGGATGCAGCAGGTGCGCGAGCAGCACGCTGCCCTCGACGACCCGCAAGCCAGGGCGTGCAAAATAACTGTTGGCATCGACGACGTAGACTTCTCCGCTGCGCACGGCGGGCAGCTGCTGCCAGCCCGGCAGATCCGGCAGACTTTGCGCGAGCCTCGCGGCCTTCTCGAGGCCATAGCCGCAGGGCATCAGCACTAGCACGTCGGGCGCGAAATGCTGCACTCGCTCCCAGGCTATGCGAACCGAGTCGCTGCCGCGGCGCGCAAGCTCGTCCGTGCCGCCTGCAACATCGATCATCTCCGGCACCCAATGTCCGCAACAGTACGGCGGATCAAGCCACTCCATGCAGAATACGCGCACGCGATGCGCGGCGGCCCCGGTCCTGGCCGCGATGTCCGCAAGGCGCGCCCGCGCAGCGGCGATCAGCTGCCTGGCACGTGCCGAGGTGCCGGTCGCCTCTCCGAGTTCATGCACGTTCGTGAAAATGCCCTCGAGCGACTTGGGCGACATCGACAGGATCCGCGGTCGCGTCGGTAGGCTCGCGATCAGCTGGTTGGCCTCGGTCCCCGACGCGGCACAGACCTGGCAAAGATCCTGCGTCAGGATCAGGTCCGGCGCGAGCTCACGGATCGCCGCCTCATCAAGCTCGTACAGGCTTTGGCCGTCGCGCAGTCTTTGCGCGACCTTCACGTCGATCTCGGCCTGCGCCATATGCTCAACGGCCAACGCCGGGCGCACGACGACCGGCTTCGATTTCGCTGCCGCCGGATAATCGCATTCGTGACTGACCGCAACGAGCTGAGCGCCGAGGCCCAGCTCGAATGCCATCTCGGTGGCACTTGGCAGGAAAGAGATGATGCGCTGAGGCACGAGGGCGCCCGCCTAGCCGCGCAGCCGCAGGCCCTGCGGGTCGTAGGGAGGCTCCGCCAGGATGCGCGCGGGCCGGCGTTCACCGACAACGTGCACATCGACCGCGGCGCAGGCTTCCGCCACCGGCCGCTCGACGTATGCAAGTGCCAGGCTTTTCTTTACGTGATGCCCGTAGGTGCCGGAGGTGACGAACCCGACGCGCCGCTCGCCGATCCACACCGGCTCATACCCACTGACATCCGCATCCCGCGCATCAATCGCAATCAACACGAGGCGCTGGTCAGGACCCTTGGCGCGCTCGGCAAGCGCTGCATTGCGTCCGATGAAATCCCCTTTGTCGAATGCGATGAAGCGCTCGAGCCCGGCCATCGCGGCCGTGTAGCCCTGCGAGTATTCGAGCGACCAGACGCCATAGCCTTTTTCGAGGCGCAAGCTGTCCTGCGCGCGCATGCCGATCGGGCGCATGCCAAGGGGCACTCCTTCCTGCATCAGTACATCAAACAGCGCGCGCTGCTGCGAGGCGGGCACCGTGATCTCAAAGCCGAGTTCGCCAGTCAGCGAGAGGCGCGCGACGATCGCGCGCGCCAGGCCTACATCGATCGAGCGGGCTGACATGAACGGGATGGCCTCGTTGTCGACGGGCGCGCGCGTCGTGCGTGCAAGTATCTCGCGCGCCTTCGGGCCCGACAACGAGAAGCCGAGCCAGCTTTCGGACAGGTTCTCGATCGAAACGCCGGTGGGCGGCAGGTGCGTGCGCAACCAGCGCAGGTGCCACTCCTGCAGGTAATAGGAGCCGATCAGCCAGTAGCGATCCTGCGCAAGGCAGGTCACGGTCAGGTCCCCGAGCAACTTGCCGCCTGGCGTGAGCATCGGCGCGAGCCGGATGCGGCCGATCGCCGGTAAGGTATTCGCCAGCAGCTGATCCAGCCAGGCGGCGGCGCCCGAACCGGTGACCTCATAGCGCGCGTACACGCCAGTATCCAGCAGGCCGGCCGCGGCGCGGGTCGCGGCCACTTCCTGGCCGACGACCGCATGCGCATTGGAGCGGCGCAACGAGGGGACTTCAACAAAATCTGGCAGTCCCGGCGTGAAAAACTGCGGCGTCTCCATGCCCCATACGACGCCAAAATGGGCACCGCTGGCGCGCTGCGCGTCGTAGGACGGGGTCATTTTCAACGGCCGTCCGGCGGGTAGCTCCTCGTTGGGGTAGGCCATGACAAAGCGCCGCGCGTAGAACTGTGCAGTCGTCTCGCGCAGGTAGCGCTCGCCGCTCGCGAATGCCCCGTAGCGTGCGACATCCATGCCGAATATGTCCGCGCCCGGGTCCCCGTCGACGATCCAGTGCGACAGTACCAGCCCGATTGCGCCGCCCTGGGAGAATCCCGACATGCAACCGCAGGCGGTCCAGTAATTGCGCAGCCCGGGCACGGGTCCCACCAGAGGATTTCCATCCGGTGTGAAGGTGAATGCGCCATTGACCCAGCGGCGGATCCCTGCGCGCTGCAGCGTCGGGAAGCGGGCGAAGCCGATTGAAAGCTCGCTACTGATGCGATCGATATCCTCCGGGATCAGGTCCATGCCGTAATCCCACTCCGCACCTTCCGGTTTCCAGTGGCGTGGATCGCGCTCATAAACACCGAGCAGCACGCCTTGGCGCTCCTGCTGCAAGTAGGTGAACCCCTCGAGGTCCGTAACGCAGGGCATCTCGCCCTTGCGGGAAACAAGTTCCGGCAGGTCCTCGGTGATCAAATAATGGTGCTGCATCGGCATGATGGGCAGATCGAGGCCGACCATGCGTCCGACGCGTCGCGCCCACAGGCCCGCCGCATTGACTACATGCTGCGCATTGACGACGCCCTGCTCTGTCTCGACGCGCCAGCTGCCATCTGCCAACGACGCCAGCGACAGCACGCGGTTACGCAGGATGACGTCCGCGCCGCGTTTTTTCGCAGCGCCCGCAAAAGCATGTGTCGTGCCATGCGGATCGACCTTGCCTTCATGCGGATCGTACAGTCCGCCGAGCAAGCCGGCCGGATCGACAATCGGGCAATCCGCGACGATCTCCTCGGGCGTCGCGAGGCGCGTGCCGATGCCCAGCGTCTCATACACCGCCCACTCGGCCTTGAGCCACTCCCAGCGCGCAGGCGTCGTCGCAATGCTATAGCCACCGAGCATGTGCATGCCGACATCCTGCCCGCTTTCCTTCTCGATCTCGCCGTACAACTTGATCGTGTACGACTGCAGAGCGGCAATGTTCGGGTCATCATTCAGCGCGTGAAATCCGGCCGCCGCATGCCAGGTCGAGCCCGCCGTCAGTTCCGCCCGCTCGATCAGCGCCACATCGGTCCAGCCGAGGCGCGTCAGGTGATATAGCACGCTCGTGCCCACGATGCCGCCACCGATGATGAGGACCCGATAATGACTCTTCATTGCTGCCGACTCCCGTGCCAAGTGGGCGCACTGTAATCGTTTCTGCGACAATGCGCAGCACCATGCAGACTCCCCGCCCGCGCTATTCCGCCGCCGCTTTGCTGCGCGCGCGCTTCAGCCGGCACTTCTGGAAACCGTTGTGGAATCCTGCAAAGCCGCAGGACCATTACGACGTGGTGATCGTTGGAGCGGGCGGGCATGGGCTCTCCACCGCCTATCACCTGGCGCGCGATCACGGCATCAAGCGGATCGCGATCGTCGAGAAGAACATCCTGGGCTACGGCAATGTCGCGCGCAACACGACGATCGTGCGCTCGAACTACCTGTTGCCCGAGAACCATTATTTTTACGAGGACTCGCTGCGTCGCTACGAGGGACTTTCGCGCGAGCTCAACTATAACGTGATGTACAGCCCGCGCGGCGTCGTGGACCTTGCGAATTCCGACGATGAAATGGTAGCGCTTGCGCGCCGCGGAAATGCGATGCGCCTGGCCGGCATCGATGCGCAGCTGCTCGACAGGCCAGGGCTCGTGCGCTTCGCCCCCGAGCTCAATCCTTATCTGCCGCGCCGCTATCCGATCATGGGCGGCCTCGTGCAGCGCCGCGCCGGCACCGTACGCCATGATGCCGTCGCATGGGGCTATGCGCGTGCTGCGGCCGCGCTCGGGGTCGACATCATCGAACGCTGCGAGGTGCTGGGTCTGACCACGCAGGCGGGTGTTGCGAGCGGGGTCGAGACAAGCCTCGGGCACATCCGGGCGGATCGCATCGTATTCGCCGTGGCGGGACACACCGGCGCAATCGGCACCATGCTGGGCATACCGCTGCCGGTGGAGACTCACCTGTTGCAGGCGATGGTAAGCGAGCCGATCAAGCCGCTGGTCGGCTCGGTACTCATATATATGTACGGCCACGCCGAGGTTTACATCACGCAGTCCGATCGCGGCGGCCTGGTGATGGGCGGCGCGCTCGATGGCATGCCTTCCTATACCCGCGAGCCGGCGTGGCATCGGCTCGAGGAAATCGTGCAGAGCGCGGTCGCCTTGCTGCCGCAGATCGCGGGCGTCAAGATCCTGAGGCACTGGGCCGGCACCAACGACCAGACGATGGACGGCAGTCCGCTAATCGACCGACTGAAGTACGACAACGTGTTCCTGAATGGCGGCTGGTGCTACGGCGGCTTCAAGGCGATCCCGGCCTCCGGCGCCGCCTGTGCGACGCTCGTCGCAACCGGCACTGCGCCAGACCTGATCCGAAATTTCCGGTTGTCGCGTTTTGCAAGCGGTCACATGATCGATGAAAAAGGCGCAGGGCCCTATCCGGTGCGCCAGTGAGCCTCTTTACTTGCCCGTTTTGCGGATCGCGCAACCTCGAGGAATTTTCCTTCCACAAGACGCTGCCAAATGTCGCGGGCGGCGCCTTCGAGGAGATCTATCTGCGCCGCGATGCGCCATCGCACAGCGATGAACACTGGCAGCATCGCTACGGCTGCCGCGCGTGGCTGCGCGTGCAACGCAATCCCTCCAGCGGCGAAGTGTTCGCAGTGGAGCTGCTGACGGGGACAAAGCCATGAGCGCAAAGCTTCGCACCGGACGGCGGATCACGGGCGAAACCTTCGCATTTTATTTCGACGGGCAGCGTTATTGCGCGCAGCGCGGCGACACCGCGGCATCCGCGCTCGCCGCCGCCGGCGTGCGCGCATTCGGGCGCAGTATCAAGTACCGGCGGCTGCGCGGCCTGCTGGCGCTGGGACCGGAAGAACCCAATGCGCTGCTTACCGTGGGAGAACCGCCCGCCTGCCTACCAAACGTGCCTGCGCCGGTGGTACGCGTCACGCCTGGCATGCGTCTGTACAGCCAGAACCGCTGGCCGAGTTTGCGCGTTGACGCCGGCTCGCTACTGCGCCTCGGCGCCGGGTTCTGGGGCGCGGGTTTTTACTATAAGACCTTCATGTGGCCGTCATGGAAATTCTATGAGGGACTGATTCGCAGGCTTGCGGGGCTGGGAGCCGCCCCAGCCGAGAGCAAGTTGCCGCAGTCCAAGGTCCTGCACCTGGATGCGGACGTGATCATCGCCGGCGCGGGGGCGGCCGGGCTTCGCGCAGCGCTTGATGCCGCGCGCAGCGGACAGCGCGTGATCCTGTGCGAACGCGAACCGGTGATCGGCGGGGAGCTTTCGTTCGAGACCGCGAGCATCGACGGGGTCGCGGCCCTTCACTGGGTGCAGCGCGCGAGCGAAGAACTGGGGCACCTCGGCGCCAGGATCATGACGGATACCGCGGTCATCAGCGCGCGCGGTAATGTTGTAATCGCTCATAAGCAGCCTGCGGGCCTGCCCGGCGCCGACACGCTACTGCGCCTGTATGCGCCAATGCTGGTCAATGCGATGGGCGCGGTCGAGCGGCCCATTGCCTTCATCGACAACGACCTGCCTGGCATCATGCTGGCCGGTGCCGCGGAGCGATTGATCAGTGACTATGGCGTGTGCGTGGGCAAGCGCATCGTCTTGTTCGGCAATCACGACCGCCTGTACCGGACCGCCATTCGCCTGCGCCAAGGCGGCGTCAATGTGAAGGCTATCATCGATACGCGGGCGCTCACGGCATCGGCCTCGCGTGCAATCCTGCTCGCCGCAGGCGTCGAATGCCTGCAGGCCTACACCATCGTGCGCGCCGAGGGCGGCGGCGCGGTGCGCGCGGTGCAAATTGCGCCCATAAAAAAGGCAACGGCGGTACGCCGGGTCGACTGCGACTCGGTGCTGGTAAGCGGCGGCTGGTCCCCCGCGGTCCGCGCCGCGGCGCCCAGTGACTGGCACAGCGTATGCGGGGCCGCGGCGGGCGAGCTCGCGCTAGCTGCCATCGCCGGAGCAAGCGATGATGACGGGGAGCCGCAACTGGAGGCTTATTGGCGCAGCCCTTGCGCCACAGCGGACGAAAAAAACCAGTTCGTCGATATGCAGAACGATGTGACAGTCGCTGACCTGCGCCAAGCGCTTGCCGAGGGCTTTTGCGACATCGAGCATGTGAAGCGCTACACAACGCTCGGGATAGGCACCGAACAGGGAGCGACCGGTGGCATGCTAGGCGCAGCCATTGTCGCCGAGCTCAGCGGCAGCGCGCTCGCTGCGATCGGCACGAGCCGTGCACGCGGCCCGTACCAGCCCGTACCCATGGGCGTGCTCAGCGGATCCCGAGTGGGCGCGGGTTTGCGTCCGGAACGGCGCACTGCGTTGCACGAAGAGCATGCGAAGGCCGGCGCGGTGCTCGAGCTGATGGCGGGATGGATGCGGCCCCGGTATTACCAAGGTAATGGCGCCGATGCGTTCGCGGCGGGCATTGTCGAAGCGGCACGCGTTCGCAAGCAGGGCGGCATTTGCGATGGCTCGACGCTCGGAAAGCTCGAAATAGCCGGCGCCGATGCGCCCGCCTTCCTTGATCGCCTGTACTTGAATAGCGCGAGCGCAATCGAGACCGGCCGTGCGCGTTACGCCGCCCTGTTGCGCGAAGATGGTATCGTGCTCGATGACGGACTGCTGCTGCGCCAGGCGGCGGACCGGTTTACCGCGACCACAAGTTCCAGCCACGGCGCCCATGTGCTTTCGCACCTCGAGTTCTACCGCGATACCGAATGGCGTGGCCGGCGCATCGCAATCAGCGATGTCACGGAGTGCTGGTCCGTCTTGATCGTCGCAGGTCCCGCGAGCCGTACGGCGCTCACCGCGGTGCTCGGCCGTGCCTGGAACGAGCCGCTCTTGAATCTCCGGCATATGGCATTTGTCGAGCGCACATGGAGCGCCGCCGCGGGCGTAGGGGCGAAGCTGCGCTTACTGCGCGCGAGTTTTTCGGGCGAGCTCGCCTATGAGCTGCACTGTCACCCGGACATCGCGTGCCCACTGTGGCAAGCGCTCGTCGCGGCGGGCCTTGCGCCCTTTGGCCTTGAAGCACTCGACATCCTGCGCGTCGAAAAGGGCTACTTGACAGGCGCGGAGCTGAACGGACTGACAACGCCGATGGACGCGGGCCTTGGCGCAATGCTAAAGGCAGGCGCCGACGGGCTCACGCGCAATAGTGTCGGGCGCGCGCTGCTTGGGCGTGAAGGGTATTTGGCAGCGGATCGTCCTATCCTGGTCGGCCTGCGCGCAGCTGATGGCAAGAGCCAGTTCCTCGGCGGCGCACAAGTCACCACAACAACAACGGCAACGCAAAGCCTCGGCTATATCACCTCGTCCGTGTTCAGCCCCGCGCTTCAGGAATGGATCGGCCTCGCGCTGATCGCGCGCAATTGCAGTGCCGCCGGCAACGAGCTAATCGCCCGCGATCCGCTGCGCGGTGGCAACACCCGAGTTCGCATCGTGCCCCCGGCACATCTCGACCCGGAAGGCCAGAGGATCAAAGCATGAGCCTCAGCGCATGCGAATGGGTGGACTTTGATGGTGGTGATGCAAATTCAGACCTCGCCCTCGCGATCGCGCCAGCGCGCTGGCTGGTGGTCGCGCCGCAGGAGGCATGGCTCGCCGAGCGCACCCAGGCTGCGCTGGCCGGACTCGGTGCCTTGATCGATGTCAGCGGACGCTGGGTACCTGTGGAAATTGCGCCGGATTCCCCCGCGTTGAGCGCCGCGGCACCGCTTGAGCTCTACTTGCGTGATCGCGACGTCGCCGCCCTCTGGATGTTCGATTGCCCGGTCCTGATCGTGCGCTGCAATGGTGAAATCCGGCTGCTGGTCGAGGCGAGCTACGCCCATAGCTTGCGTGCGATGTTGGCAAGGTTATAGTAGGCAATATGAAAAATAGAACCGTCAAGAACCCCTTTGCGCGCAGGCTGCGCGCCGCCCTCCTCGTCACTGCCGGCGCCGCAATCGTGCCGGCCGCATACGCGGTGTCGCCTCCGCCGCTTGAGTCGACTCGGGGCATGGTGGTCACCACGCAACGCACCGCATCGGACGTGGGCGCCGCCATTCTTGGCCAGGGCGGCAACGCGATCGATGCCGCGGTGGCCATTGGCTACGCGCTGGCGGTCACGCACCCGACCGCGGGCAACATCGGTGGCGGGGGATTCATGACGGTTCACCTTGCGAACGGCAAGGACACATTCATTAATTTCCGCGAAAAGGCGCCGCATGCAGCGACTGCGACGATGTACCAGGACGCCAAGGGTAATCCTGTCCCCGACAGGAGCCTGAACGGCTATCTGGCGGTGGGAATCCCGGGCACCGTGCTGGGACTGGAAACGGCGCGCAAGGAATACGGCACGATGTCGCTGGAAACCTTGATCACGCCGGCGATCGGGCTCGCCGAAACCGGGTTCATGATGGTGCGCGGCGATATTGATGACTTCGACGATTCCACAGCTGAGCTCCTGAAGCAACCGAACATCGCGGCAATTTTGTTGCCTGGCGGAAAGGTCATGCAGCCGGGCGACCGCCTGGTACAGCGCAACCTGGCGACTACGCTTAAGCTAATCCGTGACGGCGGGCCGGATGCTTTCTATAAAGGTCCCATTGCCGCGGCTGTCGTTGCGGCGAGCCAGGCCCATGGCGGAATACTGACCAAGGCTGACTTCGCCAATTACACTGTAGCGGAGACCACGCCGATCACCTGCCAGTACCGGGGATACACGATCATTTCCGCGCCGCCGCCCAGCTCGGGTGGCGTTGTCATGTGCCAGATGCTGAAGGTTCTCGAGCCCTACCCCCTCAACGAGTTCGGCTTTCACTCGAGCGCCGAGCTGCATGTAATGACCGAAGCAATGCGCAATGCGTATTTTGATCGCAATACCTATCTTGGCGATCCCGCCTTCGTCAGCAACCCGATCGAGCGGCTGCTGTCGACCGCGCATATCGATGAGATCCGAGCGCGCATCAAGCCCCACGAGGCGACCGCTTCGTCCACGCTGAGCCCGGTTGCCGCGCCGAAGGAAAATCGCAACACGACCCATTATTCGGTTCTGGACAAGTTCGGCAATGCGGTCTCCGTCACCTACACGCTCAACAATAGTTTCGGCGCGAAGGTGATGGCCGGCGAGACTGGTTTCATCTTGAACGATGAGATGGATGATTTCTCCTCCAAACCTGGTTCGCCGAATATGTATGGGCTCATCGAGGGCACCGCGAACGCCATTGCGCCCGGCAAGCAGCCGCTGAGCTCAATGTCGCCGACGGTTGTGCTAAAGGACGGCAAGCCGCTGCTGGTGCTGGGCGCCCCGGGTGGCTCGCGCATCATCACGACGGTGTTCGAAGTGATCGTGAATGTTATCGATCATGGCATGACACTTCAGGAAGCGATTGATGCGCCGCGCGTCCATCATCAATGGCTGCCCGACACGCTGGCAGTTGAACCTTTTGCAGTTTCAGCAGATACCACGGCCGCGCTGACTCGCATGGGTTACAAGGTCGTGCCGCTTGAAAATTGGGGGTCCGGAAATGCCACCGAAATCATCGGTGCCGCACCTGCCGAACTATCGCTCGCCAAGAAGCTTGGTTTCCCGCGCGCCGGCGTGATTTATGGGGCTGCCGATTCGCGCGCGCCGTCCGGATCGGCGGCGGCCCCTTAGCAAACGAGGTGCTCTGTGAATACATCTACCCCAAGACTCTCTTTAAAAGTTGCCGCGGCCGCACTCTGCGCGGCTGCATTCGCAGCGCTCGCATCCCCGCTCTATGCCGACCAACCCGCAACCGCCGCGCAATGGCAGGAGCATAAAGGCTCGATCGCATATTTCGGGCTCACTTCCACTTATACCTGCACGGGAATGGAGAGCAAGGTGCGTCAAATCCTGCTGGCCCTGGGGGCGCGCAAGGACATGAGCGTAAATGCCACCCCCTGCGGTGCCCGCGATATGCCGATGGGCCACGCAATGACGGTCAGTATCCGCGTGTTCTCGCTTGCGCCGGTCGGCCCGGCAGCGTCGGTGCAGATTGCTGCGCCACCGATCATGGCCAGTTGGTCAGCGGTCGAAATTAATGCCCAGCGGCCCTTTTTCATGGGGGATGGTGATTGCGAACTGATCGACCATATGCACGAATTCATCACGAAGAACTTCAGCGCGCAGAATGTGGATTATCGCGCGTCATGCACACCGCACCAAGCCTCGGCGTTCTCATTCGCCATTCACGGTGAGTTCCTGAAGACCCCGGTCTCATGACCTTAGCCGGCGCCGGCCGCGCTCCGGCGAACGCCGGGCGCACCCTCGCCGCCGGTATTCTCCTTTGCCTGGTTGCAATCGACGGCACTGCCGCAAATTCATGCCCGTATGGGACCTGGGCCGATTTCATGATCGGTGCATATCATGTTAATCCTGACCAGCATTTCGAGGATTTCGATTCTGGCATCGGCCTGGAGTGTCAATTCAAGCCTCAGTGGGCGGCATCCGCCGGTTATTTTCGTAATTCGCTGCTGCGCCCCTCGTTTTATGCGGGGGCAGTCTATACGCCAGAATCGCTGCATTGGGGCCCGTTCCGGCTTGGCGCGATGGGCGGCGTGATATCAGGCTATAACTTTGGACACTTTGGCGTTGGCGAGAACCACCGTACCGGACTTGTCCTGGTCCCGAGCGCCATCCTTAATTTCGGGCGCTTTGGCGCGAACATCCTGCTGGTGCCGCCGATACCGGCGGACCATCTGCCATTCACGATCGGCCTGCAGGCGAAGCTGCGCTTGAAGTAAGCAGATCGTGCTAACTTTCGCACCCATGAACGCACCGACCCGTCACCTAGCCGCCCTCTTTTGCACACTTATCGCGAGCGTCTGCTACGCCAAGCCGTTCCTGATGCTGGTCTCGGTCGATGGCCTAAAGCCGGAGGCAATCGTCGAAGCGCAGGATCATGGACTGAAGGTGCCGAACCTGCGCACGCTGATGAGCGATGGCGTTTATGCAACCGGCGTGAGCGGTGTATTGCCGACCCTGACCTACCCCAGCCACATGACATTGATGACAGGCGCATCCCCGGATCATCACGGGCTCTACTCAAACACCACATTCGACCCGCTGCGGCGAAACGACAAAGGCTGGTACTGGTACGCGGAAGATGTGCGGGCGCAGACCCTTTGGGATGCCGCTGCCGCCGCGCACTTGAAGACCGCGAATGTTTACTGGCCGACCAGCGTGGGGGCAAACATCCAAGACAACCTGCCGCAGATATGGCGCAGCGGAACCGAGGATGACCTGAAACTGCAGCGCGCCTTGAGCACGCCAGGGCTGGTGCAGGAACTGTCGGCAACGCTTGGGCGTTACCCCGGCGGCATGGAGGAAACGGTGGCCGACGATGAGATCCGCGCGCGCTTTGCGATACGCCTGCTGGAGACGCATCACCCTGATTTCCTGACTGTCTATTTCACGGGTTTGGACTCCGAGGAACATGAATCGGGTCCCTTCAGCGCCGCTTCAAACGCAGCCCTCGAGCGCCTCGATGCCCTGGTTGGCCAGCTGCGCGCTGCCGCGGAGCGCGCGGCGCCGGGGCGCGCGAACTTTTGTGTGATCTCCGATCATGGCTTCGCTGCGGTCGCACACGATGTGAATCTTTATACGGCGTTTGTCGAGGCGGGCCTGATCAGCATCGATGCGGCCGGCAAGATCACCGCATGGAAGGCCACGCCTTGGCCCGCCGGCGGCTCCGCGGCGGTCATGGTCAAGGATGCGAACGACGTTCTAGTTCGCCAGCAGGTCAACGCACTGCTCGATCGCCTCGCGAGCGATCCTGCGAACGGGATCGAGCGGGTCCTGAGTCACGAGGAGATCGTCAAACATCGCGGCTTTCCGGATGCCGCATTTCTCGTCGCATTTAAACCCGGGTATGAACTAGGGCTGTCGCTGTCCGGTCCACTGCTCGCGCCGCCATCGAACCTGGGCACGCATGGCTACCTGCCCGAGCGACCTGAAATGCGGTCGTCTTTTTTTATGGTTGGCCCACACATCCCTGCAGGTAAGTCGCTTGGTGAGATCGACATGCGCCAGATCGCGCCGACGCTCGCTCGCGTGCTGCAGGTCCGGCTCAAAAACGCCGAACTGGCGCCGTTACCGATCGGTAATTAATGCAAATTTAGCGCGGGTTTCACCGCGCGGTTACCATCACGCGCAATCTCACAAAGTTCCTGGCGCTCAATACCGCGGTCGTGTAACTAAGCTCCATGGACTTGAATTACTTCAGGCGCCTTATCTCCATGGTACCGGAAAAGGTATCCTCACCGAGCGAGAGGTATATCGTGCGCTCCGAAATTGAGAGGTCAAAATCCATACGGCGCTTAAGGCGCGAGGCCATCGCGACGATCAGCTCGCGGTCGATAACCAGTATTTCGATCGCCGGGGCGCGGTGAATCCGCTCACCAGCCAGGCGCGCGAGCCAGGGCGTCGTATCGCGGTGGGGATATATAGCGACTCTCGGCGCTGATTTGCTCGCCTTATGCATGCGCGCCGCCTCCGGGATTCCGATTTCGATCCAGGACAGTAAACCGCCAGTGAGGTCACGCACGGTGATTGCAGGCTCTTCCGTTGCAGAAAGTCCCTTGGAAAAGACGATGCCTTCGCGATATTCGAGGCAATAGGCCAGCAAGCGCGTGACCAGATACTCCGGGGATTCAGACGGATGCTGCGCGAGGCGCAGATTCAGCGTCTCGTACACACGTCGGTCAGCATCGGCAAGGCGTATGGTAAATACGTAGATGGTCGAACTTTGCGCCATAGATCGACCCTTGGAGAAACGATAAACTGATTGTCCGTGCTTAACCAGAAAATTGCCAGCGTCCTGGGCGTGGTCAAATGGCCGCTGGCTATTCTCTGCGTCGCGTATTTTCCCGCGACCGCAATCGCCCTCGGCGATGAATTGCTTGGGATCGTGCGCGGCATGCATTTCCTGGTGCCATTTGTCGCAGGTGCTGCATCGTACCTTGCGCTATGGCTGCTGGTCATACGCCGTATCAAGGTAGATTTTCTCAGCACGCTGGAGCATGAGATCACGCACTGTATCTTCGCCTGGCTGACCTTCAACCAGGTCGTCGCGCTCAAGGCGACCTTGCGCAGCGGCGGCGCAACCCACTATCGGGGAACGCCAAACTGGCTGATCCAGACCGGCCCGTATTTCTTTCCGACTGTTACGATCCTGCTGCTGATCTTGATGCACTTCGTCGGCGCGCAACACCTGGGGCTGATGTACGGCCTGCTGGGCGCCTCGATCGTCTACCACGTGATCTCCACCTGGGCCGAGGCGCATCACCGCCAGACCGACCTCAAGGAAGCGGGCCTGGTTTTCTCGGTGTTATTCCTGCCGACTGCGAACCTGATATTTTACGCCTTGATCGTTGCGTTCCTGCGCTTCGGTGCCGGCGGATTCGCGCAGCTGTTTGGGGAACTCGCACATTCGCCGGCAAATCCGCTGCGGTTAATTGCGCAGATCCTGCCGTGATGGCCCAGCGTGCCTTGATGATCGCGGCGCCGGCATCGGGCCAGGGCAAGACCAGCGTGACGGTGGGGCTCGCCCGAAAACTCGCGCGCTCCGTGCAACGTGTGCGCGTATTCAAGACCGGCGCCGATTTTCTGGATCCGCTGATCCTCGCTCGCGCCAGCGGGCACCCTGTGCATGTGCTGGACCTATGGATGGGAGGTGCGCCGCACTGCTGGCGGCTGCTGCAGAGCGCCGCACGCGAGGCGGACATCCTGCTGGTCGAGGGCGTCATGGGCCTGTACGACGGCACGCCCTGCTCGGCCGACCTTGCGCGGCAGTTTGGTCTTCCGGTGCTCGCGGTCATCGATGCGCGTGCGATGGCCCAGACGATCGGCGCCCTGGCCATGGGCTTGCGTGACTTCGGCCCGGTAAACCTTGCCGGCGTCATCGGCAATGGCGTCGCAGGACCAGGGCACGCGCGCATGCTGGCAGATGCCCTGGGCTCCATACCGATGCTGGCACAACTGCCGTCCCTGACGGTTGCGTTGCCCGAGCGTCACCTTGGGCTCGTAGCGGCCGACGAGGTGGATGATCTTGAGTCGATCATCGAAGCGCTGGCGGATAACCTGGTCATCGATGGCAAGCACTGGGAGCTCATCGGTCCGTGGGAATTGCCGGAGCCCGTGGAGTTCGACTCGCCGGCCCCGGACCCTACGACCGCCAAGCAGCCGCTCGCCGGCGCGACGATTGCGATTGCGCGGGACTTGGCGTTTGCATTTGTGTACCCAGCTAATGTCGACTGCCTGCAGCGACTGGGTGCCGCAATCGCCTGGTTCTCGCCGCTCGCGGACGAGTCCGTTCCTGCGGCCGCGAATGGCGTGTGGATGCCGGGCGGGTACCCCGAATTGCACGGCGAGCGCCTGTCGAAGGCGCTGCACTTCCAGCGCTCGGTCAGAGAAGCGCACGATGCCGGCCTACCTATGCTGGCCGAGTGCGGCGGCATGATGGCCCTGGCTGATTCACTGCTCGACCTGCAGGGTCGGCGCTGGCCGATGGCGGCTATTTTTCCGGGCGTCACCCGCATGCATGCGGAGTTTCGCGCAATCGGCCTGCAGGGTTGGCGGACGCCGCATGGTGAGCTGCGCGGGCGCACGTTCCATCACTCGAGCCTTGCGAGCCCGATCGCGGAGCTCGCCCGCACGGTCTGCCATCCGTCCGGAAACCCGGGCGAGCGCATCTATCGTCATGGCTCGCTGACCGCAAGTTATTTCCATGCATATTTTTATTCCTGCCCCGCAGCAATCTGCGCTCTGTTTGGCGCAGCCGCTCATTAGCAGGCGCGCGGCACCTGCGTATAATGCGATCATGCCGAGAATGGACATCTGAATGGCCCGCGAGCCCTTAAGTAATACATCGAAGCTCGGCAAGCGCGAACTGGGCAGCCTGAGCGAGCGCACCTTTGCACATTATGAGCAGCGCGCCGAGGATTTTCGCACCAGCACGGCTGATCACGACGTCAGCCAGAACATTGATGCACTGCTGCGGCACATCGTGGCAACGCCGCCGTTCACGATCCTTGATTTTGGCTGCGGGCCGGGGCGTGACCTGAAGGCTTTCAAGTCGCTTGGACATCGTCCGGTAGGGCTCGATGGCACGGCGCGCTTCGCGGCCATGGCGCGGCAGGACAGTGGCTGTGAGGTCCTGCACCAGGACTTCCTCGCCCTTGACCTGCCCGCAGGGCGCTTCGACGGCATTTTCGCCAATGCCTCGCTGTTTCACGTGCCATCCCAGGAACTGCCACGTGTGCTGGGGGAATTGCATGCTTCGCTGAAGAGCGGAGGCGTGCTGTTCAGCTCCAATCCGCGGGGCCACAATGAGGAAGGCTGGGATGGCGAGCGCTATAGCGTGCACCACGACCTCGATAGCTGGCGGCGCTACCTGACCGCGGCCAAATTCACCGAACTGGAACACTACTACCGGCCCACGGGACTTCCGCGCGATCAACAGCCGTGGCTTGCCAGCGCCTGGCGACGATGAGATCCGCGGTGCGAAGCTTTGCAGCTGATCCTTTGCAACATGAATTCGCGGCTCGCGAATTTCGCCGGCGCGATCCTCGCTCAATCTAACGACCCAGCGCACGACAGGGGCCCCGCCGACCGGAAAATCTCGCAAGCTGGTGCGCACGTTCGCATCAAGCCTGCTGCGATTCTCACCCGATCGGAATTACGGATGCGATCTCGAAGCCCGCCTGGGCGCGGCATTTATAGAAGGCGCGACTTGTTACCCATTCGCGCTCCTGGCGAGGATCAGCGGCTCCTCGATGCCCGGGCCCCCGAAATCCCGGATGCCCACAGAAACAAGGCCAGCGAACGACCGGTCATTCCATAGGCATCCGAGGGGCGCCCGTGGTAGCTGGGTATTTTGCAGGGCTGGTTGGTGTCGAGCTCAAGGCGCCATAGGGTCTCTCCCTCAAACGCTGGCAACGTAAATTTGATCAGGTCATGATGCGAGTTCAGCACGATCAACATGGCCGCCTCCGTGCCGCGCTGCCGAACGCCCGTTGGCCGGGCGCGGCCGTCAATGAGCATCCCGAAGCAGCGCATTGCAGCGTCGGCCCAATCGGCGGTCTGCATTTCAGCGCCGCTGGCATTAATCCAGGTCACGTCCTTAACACCGAGCTCCGTGTCTTCATTGCCGGTCAGAAAAAGATTCCGGCGTAGCACCGGATATTGATGCCGCAGCGCGCAGAGTTTTTGCACAAATCCGATCAGCCCCGAATTTGCCTCCATGAGTTGCCAGTCGATCCAGCTGATTTCATTGTCCTGTGCATAGGCATTGTTGTTACCCTGCTGAGTGCGCGCAAATTCGTCGCCTGCCAGCAGCATCGGCGTGCCTTGGGAGAGCAGCAGTGTGCCCAGCATATTGCGCAGCTGTCGCTTGCGCAGCGCATTGATGGCCAGGTCAGCCGTCGGCCCTTCGGCCCCGCAATTCCAGGACCGATTATCGCTGCTGCCATCGCGATTCTCTTCCCCATTCGCCTCATTGTGTTTATCGTTATACGTAACGACGTCATTCAACGTGAAGCCGTCATGGGCGGTAATAAAATTCACACACGCCCAGGGACGACGGCCCAGTCGATTGAAGATGTCACCAGAGGCGCAAAGGCGTTGGGCCATATCGCCGGCCGATGACTCCCCCTTCCAGAAATCACGCACGGTATCCCGATACCGGTCATTCCATTCCGCCCAACCCGGCGGGAAGCCGCCGACCTGATACCCTCCCGGTCCGCAATCCCACGGCTCCGCGATCAACTTTGCCGTGCGCAGGACCGGGTCCTGGGTTACGGCCTTCAGGAATCCGCTCTGTGTGTCGAAGCCGTCGGGCTCTCGCGCGAGAATGGTGCCGAGGTCGAAGCGGAACCCGTCCACGTGCAGCTCATTGACCCAATAACGCAGGCTGTCGGTCACCATCTGGATCACCAGTGGGTTCGACAGATTCAATGTGTTGCCGGTGCCAGTGTCATTGATGTAGAACCGCGGCGTATCAGGCAGCAGCCGATAGTAGGAGGCGTTGTCGATTCCTTTGAAGGACAGCGTGGGTCCCCGCTCATTGCCCTCGGCCGTGTGGTTATAGACGACGTCCAAGATGACTTCCATGCCGGCATCATGAAAATTCGCCACCATCTCCTTGACTTCCCGCAGCGTCTGGTCGGGCGCAGACGCGTAACGAGTGTCGGGGGCGAAGAATCCGATGGAATTGTATCCCCAGTAATTCGTGAGCCCTTTATCAAGCAGGTGGCTGTCGTTGATGAAGGCATGAATCGGCAGCAGCTCCACGGTACTGACACCGAGACTCTTGATGTAATTCACTACCGCTTTGCTGCCGAGGCCGGCATATGTTCCGCGCAGGTTTTCTGGCACGGCCGGGTGCAGCTGTGTGAACCCCTTGACGTGCAGCTCATAGACGATCGTCCGGTCCCACGGAATACCCCGCGAGCGCGGCTGCCCCTTCCAGTCGAAATTCGGGTCCACCACGACGCACTTGGGCATGAACTGCGCGCTGTCCCGTTCATCGAACGAAAGATCTTCCTCTTTCGCCCCGATCGTATAGCCAAAAAGTTCCGGGCCCCACTTCAACTGGCCCGTGTGCGCTCGCGCGTAGGGGTCTAGCAGCAACTTATTGGGATTGAATCGATGGCCCTCGAGCGGTGCGTAAGGCCCCGAAACCCGGTATCCGTACACAGAGCCGGGCCCGACCTCTGGGATATAGCCATGCCATACCAGGTCGGTGTACTCCGGCAACGCGATTCGCTCGAGTTCACTGCCACCGTGCGCATCAAAAAGACACACCTCCACTTTGGTGGCGTTGGCCGAGAACAGCGTGAAGTTGGTGCCCTTCCCATCCCAGATTGCGCCATGCGCAGCGGGGCTGCCCTCCTTGACCCGACCAGCGAGCCCTTTCGACAAACTGCTCTCCCTTAACCCAGTTATTAAAAATAAATCGAAAGACATCGACGCCGGGCGAGCGCAGGACCTTAGGGCTGCGGCATCTGCGCCAACGTGCTCGCAGCTAACAAGTTGCCTGATAGCGGGCGCTTAAGTCCAAGAATCGCGAGGGCGGCTCCGTTGCAACCGCGCCGGCGCCCATCTCGGCCGCCATCCTTCGAACCACGGCTTCGACACGCTTTGGGGTCCCGAGGTCGGTCCATCCGCACCGCGGGACACGAATGACCCGCAGCTGCGTGGCCTGCACCTCAAGGATGTCGCGCGAAAAGTCGATCGGTGCCAGTGACTGGTACAAATTGGGGATGGCCTCGCGATCGCCCTGTGCTTGGCGCTCCAGCGCTTTGCGCATGCGCACCACCGCCGCGACGCAGGTTTTTTCGAATAGTGCCAGGATCGCACTGATGGAGCCGACCAGAATAAAGAGATTGCAAAGCGCGCCAATCGACATCAATTCGCGGGCATATTCTGCGCTGGGCTTTTCCTTGAACCCCGCGATGCCGGCGGGCAAGCCCCGCATCCTGCCCGCCGGCAGGATGTAGCCCAGTTCCGGATCGGGACCTTCCGGGTCGGCGCCCAGCAGGTAGCAGTCTTCGGGCGTCGCGCGCGCAAGGTTGACCGCCGAGCGCAGCGCGCGAGTCAACGCCTTTTCATCGCGAAAGTAGTGATCGGCCGGCAGCACGGTGACTGTGGCGTTCGGATTCAGCCGCTCGAGCCTCAGTAGCGCAAACAGAATTCCGTACGCGGTCCCTCGATTCTGGGGCTGTACAAAGACATGTGCCTCGTTGCATTGCGCCAATGCCGATGACCACCAGCGGCGATGCTGCGCGGCTACAACCATGGCTATTTGCGTGGGCATTGCGACGCTCTGTGCTCGCTTGATCGCATCTTGGAGCAGGCAGGAGTCACCCTTTAGCGAGCAATATTGTTTCGGGATGGTCACCCCGTCGCCAGTGGTCGTCACTTCGCGCAGGCGGGCCCCATCGCCCCCGGCCAGAATCAGTCCCCAGCTATCCAAGATGCCTTTCAAGGTGGTTTCCTCGCCGGTTCTTTCAGGCTGCACTGTGCGCAACCGGGTCGGCTATAGCCAGTCGGACCCGGATGATTAGCGCGTGGGAATTGTCCGATGCGAGCGCCTGAAGAGCGGTCATTGGGACGCATGCGCATCGGGATTTATACGTTGCGCGAGCACGCTCGAGCGCTCGACTGAGCGCAACTACCCGCGAGCGAGGTAAGCCTCCAGTGCGTCGCTATTGACGGGCTTGGTTAGATGCTGGTCAAAGCCCGCGTCGAGCGCGAGTTGCCGGTCGCTCTCTTGCCCCCAGCCGGTCAATGCGATCAGGCAAATGCCGCTTCCCCATGGTTCGCGGCGCACCGCCTGGGCAACTTCATACCCATTTAGGTGAGGCATCCCGATGTCCAATAAAATGGTGTCCGGGCGGAACGTTTGAGCCACGGACAAAGCTGCCCGCCCATCGTGCGCGACTCGCACGTCATGTCCGGCCAACTCCAGGATCATCGCCAGGCTCACGGCGGCGTCCTGATTGTCATCCGCCACCAGAATGCGGCGGCCTATCGGCGATGGCGTGACCGCATTGACGATGGGCATCGCAAACGAATCGGGGCGTGCTGTCGGCACCTTTACAACGAACTCGCTGCCATGCCCCAGGCCCTCGCTCTTGGCTTCGACAGTGCCGCCATGCAGTTCGATCAGGCCGCTCACCAGCGCAAGCCCGATACCGAGCCCGCCTTCCGAGCGAGTCGAAGCGCCTTCCACCTGGGAAAACATGGCGAAAATTCCCTTGAGCGACTCGGCAGGAATACCGATGCCATCGTCTTTTACCGACAATGACAGCGTGCTGCCCTCGAGGCGACTCGAGAGGGTGATGCGGCCCCCTGGGTCAGTGTATTTGGCAGCATTCGTCAGCAGATTGCAGAGCACTTGCGAGAAACGAAGCGGGTCCGCATCGAGAGTCACCGGGTCCGCAGGCAGGCTCACCGTAAGCTGATGGCTCTTGCCTTCGAGCAGGGGAAGGGAAGCTTCGACCGCTGAGTCGACTACGCTGTTCAGTGTGATTAGCTGCTTCTTGAGTTCGAGCTTGCCCTGCGTGATACGGGCGACATCGAGCAGATCGTCCAGCAACCACGCCATATGCTTGACCTGGCGCTGTATCACGTTTTGCGCCCACTGCAGCTGCTCGTTGCCTATCCTTGGAGAGCCCAGCATCTGCGCCGCGTTGCGGATGGGCGCGAGCGGGTTACGCAGTTCATGCGCCAGCGTCGCCAAAAAAACATCTTTGCGCCGATCCGCCTCAAGCAGCGCAATTTCCGCTTCCTTTCGGTCGGTATCATCGAAGGCTACGCCGACGTTTCTGACCGCGGCGCCCGATTCATCGTACAAGAACCGGCCTACGACACGCAGCCAGCGCACCGCACCATTGTCTGCGCGAATGATGCGGAACTGTTGGGAAAAAAGCGAGCGGCTATTGCGTGAGTTTGAGAATGCCGCTTCGACCGCCGCAAAGTCGGCCGGATATACCTGCTCGCGCCAGCTCTGGTAAGTCGCATGGTTCGACTCGTTCGGAACCAGTCCCAGTAACAGGAACAGCGAGCGGCTCCAGCGCATGTCCTGGGTTCTGAGGTCAAGGTCCCAGGTCCCCATGCCGGCTTCATCGACGGCAATGCGCAGCCGTTCGTCGTTTATCTTGATGTTCTCGATAGCGGCACGGCGCAGCTGACTCAAGCGGATGTGGGTATCGATGCGCGCGGTCAATTCACGAGCACCGAAGGGTTTGATCAGGTAATCATCCGCTCCCACGTCGATTCCTTCGATCCGGGATTCCTCACCGGCGCGCGCCGAGAGAAATATGATCGGAATCGTGTTGGTGGATGACCGGGCGCGCAAGGCCTTCAGCAGCCCAAAGCCATCGAGCCGCGGCATCATCACGTCGGACAACACGAGGTCTGGCCGCAGTCCCTGGTCGACCAGATCGAGCGCGTTCTGGCCATCTTCCGCCGAGATCACTGAATATCGCGGCGCCAATAATCGGCTGACGTATTCACGCATGTCGCGATTGTCGTCGACCAGCAAGACGCTCGGCTTGTTTGTCGCGTCGGTTACTGGCTCGGATGCGTCGGGTGGGGCAAGCCCAAGTTTTACGCCGCTTAGCTCCGGGCCTGAAAAATCCGGCATCCACCGCTGCGCCTCGTCAAGGAACGCGCGGGCGCTGCTCGCGCTCGCACTGACCCCCCTCGCTTGCGCGACCTGCACTCCCGGCAGATGTGCCGCTCCGAAAGGAACGCGCACCCGAAAAGTGCTACCGCGCCCTGGTGCGCTCTCGACCTCGATCGAGCCGCCATGCAGCTTGATCAATTCGCGCACCAGAGACAGCCCAATTCCTGAGCCCTCATGGGTGCGGCCCACCGCGCCGGGAACGCGATAAAAGCGGTTGAAGAGCTGCGGCAGAGCCTCCGGCGGAATGCCCGAGCCGGTGTCCGCGACGAGCAACTCGGCAGCGCCGTCGGACACGCGCAGTTCGACGCGAATTTCGCCATCTAAGGTATATTTCAGGGCGTTCGATAACAGGTTGAGGACGATCTTTTCCCACATCTCCCGATCAACATAAACGGGCTCCGAAAGCGTAGTGCAGCTGACAAAATAACGAATGCCTGCCTGTTCCACGGCGGAGCGAAAGACACTCGCCAGCTCCTCGGTCAGCGCGGCAAGGTCGGTTGGCATGTACTGCGCCTGGGCACGCCCGGCTTCGATACGCGAAAAATCGAGCAGGGTATTGACGAGCCGGAGTAGCCGCAACGCATTACGGTGCGCGCTCTCGAGCGCCGCACCGCTCAAGCCTTGCGCCGGGTGGCGCCGGGCTTCCTCGAGCGGACCTAACAGGAGCGTGAGCGGGGTCCTGAATTCGTGGGACACGTTGGAGAAGAAGGCGGTCTTGGCACGATCAATTTCAGCCAGCGCTTCGGCACGCGCGCGCTCCGTTTCGTAGGCTTGTGCGTCGGCGATCGCGGCCGCGAACTGTCGCACAATCAAGTCGAAAAAACCCCTATAGGCATCGTCCAGCGGCCGGCGCGGTGTCACGCCCGCGATCAGCACTGCGCTATGGGTCGAGGAGCCCTGTTTGACGGGCAAGACCAGCGCCTGCTGGATGCGATCCGGCCAAAGGAGAGAGGTGATTGACCCAGGCCCTGCACGGGCAAGTTCAACAATCCTCGGTGCGGCGCTGGCGATGGCCTCGCCCATGGGCCACGGACCCGCGCGGTCGACAAGGTCAATTTGCACAGGGCGCAGTTGCGCCGGCAAGTCGCCGCAATGATGAACGAGCCGCAGATGCTCCTGCGATTGATCGAGTAGGTAGAGCGATGCGAAAGACACGTCGAGTGGATTGTTTGCCAGCACATTGACCAGGCGTTTGCCCGCTTCTTCGGTAGTTTCCGCCCGCGGGGATGCTGCCAGATCGCGCAGCACTCGCAAGCGGCGTTCCCCTATCACCCCCTCGGTCACCTCAGTCACAACGCACAGCATGCCCGCGATGCGGCTGTCGTCATCATAGATTGGGCTGTACGAGAATGTGTGGTAGCTCTCTTCGGGAAAGCCGAAGCGCTCGAGGAAAAGCGGCAGGCCTTCGTCCCATGTCGCGCGGCCCTCGTCAAGAACCCGCTGGATGCGAGGACCGATGTCAGGCCAGATTTCCTCCCACACCTTGTCGGAACGGGCGCCGAGCACCCAGTCGCGTTTCATCCCCACGGTGGGCAGGTAGGCATCGTTGCAGAAAAAAGTCAGGTCCGGTCCCCACAGCATCCACATCGCATACCGCGAGTCGAGCATCACGCGAACAATGGTTTTAAGAGACTGCGGCCAGGTCGCGACCGATCCTAGCGGCGTCTTGTTCCAATTGAGCGCGCGCATGCGCTCGCCCATCTCACCGCCCCCGGCCAAGAACTCGCCATGACCCGTCGGGCTGGTCTCATCCGGTAGGTCGCCCGCGTGATTTTTTGGTTTCGGCACCATCATTGCTCTCGCAGTCTAGGCTGCGGCTGCATCACTGGATCGTCGATTGCCTCAAGCTTTTCCGACGACACTGCGCACGAACGTCTGTTTCGGATGTAGGACTGGGCTGACAAGGGAAGGCGCATGGCGCACGTGGGACCCGTCCTGCGGTCTACGTACATTCCGGAAAGGCGGTTGGCTGGTGGAGAAACATGAAAAAGAAAACACTGCAATTTGGGAGCGGCTTCAGGGTCGTGCTCGGCAATCCGCGCGTGCAAGCCGCTCAAATGGTACTTGCCCCGGGGAGCTCGGAAGGCGGCCCTAAAAATCGCCATGGACGCGTGGATCAGTGGCTCCTGGTGGTGGCCGGCATCGGAGTTGCAATCGTGAACGAGCGGCGCCACCCCCTGAAACGGCATACCCTGCTCCTGATCGAGCATGGCGACAGGCACGAGATCCGCAATACCGGGCATCGCCCGCTCAAGACTTTGAATTTCTATTCGCCGCCTGGTTACACGCAAGGCGGAAATGAGCTGCCGGCGGCGAAGCCCTGATCTGTATATGAAGAGGCGCTCTTGAAGGCGTTGCAGAAACATCCTGCCAACTGCGGATGAGTCGAACGCCGCCGCCGCAGCTTTTTTCTCCCCGCCCGGACAGAAATATAGATCCTTCATTTAATTTTGAATCGATGGGCTTTCATTTCCGCTGGCGAACCAGTGATTCCGCTCCGGGCTTAACAACGCGCGGGCCGATCGGGTGCCAGATCGGCTCCCGATCGGCGCGGTTC
>JANXZG010000060.1 GCA_025355645.1 Gammaproteobacteria bacterium
GTCGAGTGCCTCGGCTGCAATCGGATCAATGGCATAGGGTTCGCAAGGCACGGCGAATAGCATGTTGAGCAGGTTCGAGCAGTAACGAAGATCGTTGCGCGGATACATGAACGGCTGCCCGACCGAATGTTTATAGGCCGCCGCCGCAATGGTCGGCAGTTTCGCGATGATGCGATGCGCAAAGATCTCGCGATTGCGCGGATCGGTGATGTCGGTCGTGTCGTGGTAGAAAGCGGCCATCGAGGCGACCATCGCCGATACCATCGCCATCGGATGGGCATTGTGATGAAAACCCTGGAAAAAACGCAGCAGCTGCTCGTTGACCATGGTGTGGTTGGTGATCGATTTCTCGAACACCTCGAGTTGCTCCTTGCTCGGCAGTTCCCCATAGATCAACAGGGTGGCGACCTCGAGGAAGGTGGAGGTTTCGGCGAGCTGCTCGACCGGGTAACCGCGATACAACAGCACCCCGGCATCGCCGTCGATGAAGGTGATCTTGCTCTCAGTGCTGGCGGTGGCCATGAAACCAGGATCGAAGGTGAATACGCCCTGTTCCTTCAGCAGCGGGGCGATCGGAATGACGTCCGGCCCCATGGTTCCGGAGACAAACTCAAGCTGGGTGGTCGCCCCCGACTGCAGGTTCCTGACTTCGTATTTCGTGGCCATGCACTGTTCCGCCTTGATTAACCCAGAGCCTTGCACGACGCCCGAGCATAATCAAGCCGCGGCAGGATGCCGCGCCTACAATTCACACACCCACGGGAAAAGCTCAGCTGCGCGCGGCTGCCGCGGCGTATTTCTTGCGGAACTTGTCGACTCGCCCACCGGTATCAACGACTTTCTGCTTGCCGGTATAGAACGGATGGCAGTTCGAGCAGACTTCAACCTGCAGGTCGTGGCCGATCGTCGAGCTCGTCTTGAAATTGTTCCCGCAGGTACAGGTCACGGCGATCTCTTTGTACTCTGGGTGTATACCGGCTTTCATGGTGAACCTCGAAATTATAAATTGGCAGAATCGGTAGACACCTTATCTATGGTGCGAACCGCCATGCTTCAATGGGGCGCGCATCTTAGCGGGTCGATACTTTGCTCACAAGTCCTTGGGGCAAAAGCGCCCTCTGGGCGACAGCGGCGCTAAACCGGAGTCGCAGGCGCCCGGATTTGTGCACAATAACTGTGGATAAGTCTGTGGATGCAAGGACCATCCGTATAACACCGTAGCGGAATTCGCATAATTGTTAACTTGATCAAAAAATAGACAAGTGTTTTATATTAATTAAAACAATGTGTTGCGGCGCTCACCTGATGCAACATGATTGCAATGTGTTGTAGGTGCCCCTCCTACAGGGCCGCGGCGGCGATGTGCATAAACTCAAGGCAGGAAGCCTGCCTGGAGATCATTGAGGAATCGCTGTCCGAGCCCAGTCGGTGCCCAAGCACGCTCCAGGCCGGCGCCCGACCGGCTGAGCAGGCCGCGCTCGTTAGCCTGCGAGATTTGCTGCGCCGCGCAATCGATACCCAGTCCAGTGCGGGCCTCGAAAATCTGCGCTGTGAATCCGTCATTCAGACGCAGCGCGTTCAGCATGAACTCAAACACGAGCTGGCCTGGTTCGACTGAATTACGCTCCCCGACGATCCCGCCCGTCAGGGCCACGGCCCGCTGGTAGTCACGCGGCTGGCGCGGCTTGATGGTGCGCAGCACCTGGTCGGGCAAGCTTAAACTGATCTTGCCGTGGGCGCCCGCGCCCAAGCCAACGTAATCGCCGAACAGCCAGTAATTCAGGTTGTGTCGGCAGCGGGCATCGCCACGCGCGTAAGCGGACACTTCATATTGCTGATAGCCCGCCGCCGCGAGCATGCGCTGGCCACTGCTCTGCATCTCCCAGGCCGCATCTTCATCGGGCAGCGGCGGCGGGCGCGAATGGAATACCGTGCCGGGCTCGAGGGTCAGGTGGTAGTAAGAGATGTGCGCAGGGCCCAGCGCACAGGCGGCCTCGATATCGGCCTCGGCCTCGGCAGCGGTTTGCTGCGGCAGCGCGTACATCAGGTCGAGGTTGAAATTGGCGATCCCGGCACTCTTGAGCTCCTCGACCGCGATATACGTCTCATCGGGCGAATGGATGCGTCCAAGCGCGGCAAGCGCGCGCGCCGAGAAACTCTGTGCGCCCAGCGATACGCGATTGATGCCCGCCTCGCGGTACGCGGCGAAGCGGCCCCGCTCGATCGTGCCGGGATTTGCCTCCAGCGTGATCTCAGCCTGTGCGGCAAACTCGATGCGCTCGCGCAACGCGCGGACCAGACGGCCAATGTCGGCGGGTTTGAACAGGCTCGGCGTGCCACCGCCGAAAAACACCGTCTCGATGCGTCTAGCGGCGATCAATGGCAGCTCCGTAGCGAGGTCTGCGATCAGTGCATCGAGGTAGCCCGAGTCCGGTGCGGCGCCTTTGAGTTGATGCGAATTAAAATCGCAATACGGGCATTTGCGCACACACCAGGGCATGTGCACATACAGGGCCAGTGGAGGCAGGCCCGGCGTCATGTCCGCCCCATCAGTCGCGGCCCGAGCTGCGCACGCAAGGCGCGCAGCGCCGTGCCGCGGTGGCTATGCAGGTTCTTGTCGCGCTCACTCAACTGCGCTGCGGTTTGTCCGAGTTCTGGCAGCCAGAAATACGGGTCGTAGCCAAAGCCTCGCGCACCGCGTGGCTCATCGAGCAGCACGCCCTCCCACAGGCCCTCTGCGATCAGCGGCGGACCTGCCTCGCCGGCGGGCAGGTAGACCAGTACGCAGCGGTAGCGTGCTTGGCGTTTGTCCGGCGCGAGCCCGGCGAGGGCACTCAGCAGCTTGGCATTATTCGCCGCTTCGTCCGCCCCAGGCCCTGCAAAACGGGCGGACCATACGCCCGGTGCGCCGCCGAGTGCATCGACCTCAAGGCCGGAGTCATCGGCGATCACGGCGGCGCCGGTTGAGCGCGCGGCATGCCGGGCTTTGAGCATGGCATTCTCGAGAAAGCTTGCGCCGGTCTCCTCGGCAGGTTGCACGCCAAAGCGGGACTGCGGTTCGATGTGCAGCGGCAGGCCCGCCAGCAGGTCACGAAATTCGCGCAGCTTGCCGGCATTGCCCGTCGCCAGCACGAGCAGGTTCTCGCGCACGGCGGCGCCGCTAACCGCCGCGGGCTGTGTTTTGCGCAGCATGCAACGTGCTGATGCCTTGCGCGGCCAGGTCGAGCAGCTGATCGAGCTCATGGCGTCTGAACGCATGGCCTTCAGCCGTGCCTTGGACCTCGATGAAGGCGCCCCCGCTGTTCATCACGACATTCATGTCAGTCTCGGCATTCGCATCCTCAGCGTAGTCGAGGTCGAGCACCGCCATGCCGTTGTAAATGCCGACCGACACCGCCGCCACCTGTCCGTGCAGCGGGTTCTGCTGGATGTCGCGCCGTTTCAGCAGCACATCGACCGCATCGGCGAGCGCTACATAGCCGCCGGTGATCGCCGCCGTTCGCGTACCGCCGTCGGCCTGCAGCACGTCGCAATCAATCGTGATGGTGCGCTCGCCCAGCGCCTTCATGTCCACGATCGCCCGAAGCGCCCGCCCGATCAGGCGCTGGATTTCCTGCGTACGCCCACTTTGCTTGCCGCGGGAGGCCTCGCGCGCCGAGCGGGTATGGGTCGCGCGCGGCAACATGCCGTACTCCGCAGTGACCCAGCCCTGCCCGGTGCCGCGCAGGAACCCCGGTACCCCACTCTCCACGCTCGCGGTGCACAGCACGCGCGTATCGCCAAAACAAACCAGCACGGAGCCTTCCGCATGGCGCGTGAAGGAGCGCTCGAACTTGAGCTCGCGCAGCTGGTCAGGTGCGCGGCCGCTCGGTCGCGCGCTCATGCCGCACGCCAGCGTAATGCCGCAGCGGTGGTATTGTCGCTATGCGGCGCGCCCAGTTGGACCGCCTGCGTCGCGAGCTCAAACAGGCCGTCCCGCAACGGTGCGATACTCTCCTGCGCCAGGCGCACGAAATCCTGGTCGCCCAGGTTGCCCCATAAGCCGTCGGTGCACAGCACCAGCAGATCGCCCGACTTCAGCATGCGCCTTGAGGTGATGCTCATCTCCGGCAGTGCCGCATCTCCGCCCAGGCAGCATTCGACATAGTTGCGCAGCGGATGCGCAGATACTTCGGACTCGTTGATCAGTCCCTCGCGCAGCAGCAGCTCGACGTGGCTGTGATCGCGCGTGCGCTCGAGCACCTGCTGCTGGCGCAGCTGGTAGATACGGCTGTCGCCGACGTGCGCCCAGTACGCGGCGGAATCCTGCACGAGGCACATCGCGCAGGTTGCGCGCGGCCGGGATTCGACGCTTAGGTGCAGACCGAGCTTGACGACTTCCTCATGGGCCCGGCCCAGGGTCATGTGCAGGAAGCCGAGCGGATCGAATATCGGGCGCGGCGTCTGCCAGAAGGCGCCGACCAGCGTCGCCAGCGCGGTCTCCGCCGCACGTGCGCCCTGCGCATGACCACCCATGCCATCCACGACCGCCATCAGTACCGCGCGCTCATCGACGACGATTGCGACCCGATCCTGGTTTTCTTCGCGGTAACCGATCAGGTTCACGTCCGCGGTTTCGATCTGCAATGACCTCTCCGGAGCTTCTGGTAAACTGGCTCGCGATTATGACCGATTCATGACGCAAACCCTATGATCCGCAGTATGACCGGCTTTGCGCGTCGCGAGCGACAGTTTCCCTGGGGAATGCTTGCGTGGGAACTGCGCACCGTCAATCACCGCTTCCTGGAAATCGGTCTTCGCCTGCCTGAAGAGCTGCGCGCCGCCGAGCCGCAGATGCGCCAGACGGTCAGTGCGGCAGTGCGCCGCGGCAAGGTCGACTGCACGCTGCATTTCAGGGCGAGTCTCGCTACGAGCTCCCTCGACGTCGATGAATCACTGTTGCGCGCAGTAACCCAGCGCGCGAAGCAGGTCGCCGAACTTGCCGGCACCGCGGCGCAGATCAATGTCATGGACGTGCTGCGCTGGCCGGGCATCGTGCGCGATGCCGCGCGCGCGGTGGCGCCGATGATCGAGGCGGCTCAGGCACTGCTTGCGGAGACCCTCGAGGAGCTAGGCCGTTTTCGCGACAGCGAAGGGGCGAGGCTGCAGCAGGCGCTCGAGCAGCGTTGCGCGGGGCTTACCGAGCTTGCGCAGCGGGTCGCGGCGCGCCTGCCGGAAATTCGCGCCCGCATGCGCACCCGGCTGTCGGAGCGGATCACGCAGATGCAGGTCGAGATCGACCAGGGGCGCCTTGAGCAGGAACTCGCGATACTCGCGCAGCGCCTCGACGTCGACGAGGAGATCGACCGGCTGCGCGGACATGTCGTCGAGGTCCGCACGGCCTTTGAGTCCAAAGACCCAGCCGGTCGGCGCCTTGATTTCCTTATGCAGGAGCTGAATCGCGAGGCCAATACGCTGTCATCGAAGTCTCAGGACATCGACACGACACGCGCAGCGGTCGACATGAAGGTGCTGATCGAGCAGATGCGCGAACAGGTGCAGAACATAGAGTAGCTTCCGGAGCTGTTTGGGCTCGCCGGCCCTTGGCTCGCATTTCTCTATCAATCAAGCGATTATTAGCAATTGCCGTCCATAGGCTTCCAGGCGCCGCCACGCTAAAGTCTGCTTTGGCGGCCGCGATCGGTGGATGGCGCTCGGCGGTTACCCGGATATGGAGTTGGCGGACGCCCGCAAGGCTGCGCGCGCCAAACGCACGCTGGTCGACGCAGGCCGCGACCCGCTGCTGGAGAAGCAGAGCGAGATCTATGCACAACTCAAAGCCAGCGCCGCCAAGAAGGCACGCGGCAAGTTCAAGGAGCTGGCCGAGGATTGGTACGAAACCGAAATCAAGGGCGGCCGCCTCAAGCACCCGGCGGTGCGGCGCCGGTATCTGGACAATTACATGATTCCTGAGTTCGGGGATACCGTGCCCGCCGACATTACGCCGGCCATGGCGGCGCGTTTGCTCGCCCGCGTGGGAAAGAAGGCGCCGACGGCAGGGAATGATCTGCTGCGCCACATGCGGCGTGTTTTTAGGTTCGCCGTCCGCAGGCAACTGATGACGTCCAGCCCGGTGGCCGATTTAAATCTCAGCGACGCCGGCGGTCAGGAGTCCGCACGGCAACGATCATTGAGCCGCGACGAGCTCGAGCGGCTGTTCAAGGCGCTGCGAGGCTCGCCGAGTTTCGGCGGTACCAATCTGCTGACGATCAAATTGCTGCTGGCCCTCGGCGTGCGCAAAGGCGAATTGCTGGGCGCCAAGTGGAGTGAGTTCGATCTCTATGGCGCGACGGATTTGGGGCCGGTGTGGCGACTGCCGGCCAGGCGCACCAAGACCGCCGCGCCGCTGTCGATCCCGTTGGCGCCGTCGGTGGTCGGATGGCTCAAATCCCTGCGCGAAGTCGCCTGCGGCAGCGAATTCGTACTTCCAAAGCGGCGCAGAGACCGCCGGCGACGTGCACTGCACGTCGGCATCGACACCTTGAACGCCGCTCTTGCCAGCGTCGATCACGGCCTGGACGAATTCACGCTTCACGATTTACGGCGCACCATGCGCACGCATTTATCCTCCTTGGGCATTCGCAGCGAAGTCGCGGAGCGTTGCCTTAACCACAAGTTGCCCGGCCTCCAGGGCGTCTACAACACGCACGATTATTTTGTGGAGCGCAAAGACGCGCTCGAAACGTGGACGGCGCTCCTGTTGGAAATCGAGCGCGGCGAGCGGAAGGTGACGCCCATGCGATCCCGTCGCTCCCACCACTAACGCCGGAGCTTAGGAAGCACCAATGCGCAAATCAGTCGCCCCCGAACAGATTACCCGCGCCATCCTCGTGCTGCGCGGCTATCGAGTGCTGCTCGATGCCGAGCTCGCCGCTCTCTATGGCGTGACTACCAAGCGCCTTAACGAGCAGGTCAAGCGCAATGCCGCGCGCTTCCCCGCGGATTTCATATTCCACCTGACCAAGACCGAGACAGTAGCCCTAAACCGGTCGCAAAATGCGACCGGTTCCCACAAGCATCGCGATCCGCGCTTTGCGCCCTACGCCTTCACCGAGCACGGCGCCATTATGGCCGCCGCGATCTTAAGCAGCCCGCGCGCCATCGAGATGAGCGTCTACGTGGTGCGCGCCTTCGTCCAGCTACGCGAGATGCTCGCTTCGAACAGGGAACTAGCCCGTCGCTTCGCACAGCTCGAAACCCGGCTCGACAAAAAGCTCACCATCCACGATGGCGCGATCGCCGCCATCCTCTCCGCCGTCCGCCAGCTCATGCACCCGCCCGTTCCGAAGCGCCGGCCTATCGGCTTCACTGCTGATCTTCGCTAGAAGGTGTAGCGATTCCGCCGCGCTATCGCCCACAATCAAGTGTCGCTGATCGGCCAAACCCGGACACTGAAGAACTCGAAATAGCCTCCCAGAAGCAGCCGGCCGAAACTTGCGGTACGATGTCTAAAAATCCAACCGAGACCTCGCACTTGGTCGACAGCGCTGCAGAAGAAGCACCACAAGAACCTGCCGATGTTCCCCAGGGAACAGTGGCCCCCGATGCCGCACCCCGTTCCAGCCCGGAGATATCAGCGCCTATGCTCGATGTTCACGCCCCCCACGAGTCGATCCACACATTGAAAGGGTTCGTCATCCACATTGCTACCATCACCATAGGGTTATTGATTGCAATCGGCCTCGAGCAGTTGGTCGAATACTTCCATCATCGGCATCAAGCCGCCACGATTGCTGGGAAACTGGAGTCGGAGAGTTACGAAAACATTGCAACGGTACGTAGCGACATTAAGAACTGCGATCAGACGCTCGCGGCTATAAAGTCTATCGTTGATAGCCTCGACCAGAAACCGGGGGCCAGCCCTGCCGCGCCGTGGGTACCCCCGGTTCTTCCAGAAGCTAAAATCTTAAAACCATCGGACGCGGAGTGGCTTATCGCGCGTGACAGCGCCCTTCTGCAAATTCTGCCTTCGGCGCTGGTTGCGAATTACTGGAAGATAGAAATCACGCGCGAGCATGCGGACTCCGTATACTTTGACTCTCGTCGCAGCCGGCTCAAGCTGATTGCACTCCTCGATGTTTACGCCGGGCAGTCAGCCCTCAAATCAACGGACGTGTTGGCCATCCGCCTGGCGCTGAGCGAGTATGCTCATTACCTCAATGAAGTAAAGCGTTTGCTGCAGCTTGTCGCGGAACTCAATCAGATTACGCTGGACAACAGGGTTATTGTCGACGGAAAAGCATCAGACGACGTACTGGTGGAACCGGGGCGATAATCCTCTGCCGGTGTTCGGTGAGATAGTTGGCCGGGTGGGGGTTAACCGCCCGGAACCTGACGTTCGCGAGTGCCTGCTGTGGGTCGACAAGAGTCCGATGAATTCCCCGTGACCGGTCATTCGGCGCCGAAGGCAACTAGGCTGACCTCGACTTCGGCAGTGCTGCGAACACCTACGGCTCCCGGTTGCGTGGCCATGCCAATTGCCGCGCAAAGTGATTGGCGCTGCACGACGCGACCTTCGCGCCGCAATCTTGGGCCACAATGTGGCCCAAGAGTAAGCGCGGGGCTATCCTGCAAAGACTCTAAAACGCTGCGAAGGTTCGTGGACGCAAGACCACTTGTCGTTGTTCCGAGATCCGCGAACTAGTGCCTAGATCTGTGAACTGGTGCAAAGATGGGCGTACTCAGTTCCCGATCTTGGAACCAAAACAGAGCCGGCAAGCGCTTGCCGCTTTGCCTAAAGCATTTTCTGTATTTAGAGCTCTGCTGTCCCAGCGCAAACGTAGCGCGTCATCGATCTATCGGGTCGGTGACAACTCAGTCAGCATCCCGGTGAGAGAATCAGGATCCACCGGCTTGACGATATGGCTGTCAAATCCGGCCTCTCGGGACTTCTGTCGATCTTCCTCTTGC
>JANXZG010000144.1 GCA_025355645.1 Gammaproteobacteria bacterium
TGAAAAGCCCCGCCGATATTGGCCCCTATATAGAAACCTTCCCAATAGGGAACGTCGGCGGGCACCTCTGCTTGCGCGTAAGGTGCGCCGAAAAAGGCGAGTATTGAAACGGCCGGCACGAGCTTAAAATTCATAAAATTAACCCACCCTGTCGATTTTGGCTGACGAATTACAACGCGCTAAGAACTGGCAGCGGCAGATGCTGCGAATGGCGGTAATTTATGGGTGCTTGATTTTTTACTGTATCAGCCGATGCCGCTGCTTCATGTAGGAGGTTTTTCCCATGGACCCAGCTCCTATCGCCTACGAAAAAGAAAGCCCCCACTCAGCGGGATAGCGCAGGAGATGATCAGGACAACTCGCGCCGAGTATCGTTTTTTCGCTTGGATTCCAGTTGGCCGGAGCGCATTAAGCAGGCGGCGCGGCTTCGTTTTTCATCATCGCGAGCTGCCCGGAAGAAAGCGGCTAGGGCATTCTCGTATGGAACCCGCGTCTGCCGGGAAGAGATTCCCCTGTGGTAATCTTCAGTGACACGCGAATATCCCGCAGTTCGTCCTGTTCGGAGGCATCGACGCCGGGGTTGTGCTGCTGCTGACCCGCCAGCGTGGCATCTGGCAGCGGCTGCGCTCGGCACCGCTCGGCAGGAGCGAGTTCATGCTGGCGCGCGCGCTGGCCACCACGTTCATCGGCCTGTTTCAGATCACGGTCATTTATTTGGCTGCAATGCTGGTGTTCAAAGTACGCGTCGAAGGCAGCTGGGCCGGCTTCATTGCGGTGGGCATCTCCTTCTGTCTGCTCAATGCCACTTTCGGGCTGATGCTGGCGACGCTTGGCCGCAGCGCATCGACAACCCGGGGTCTTGCGATGATGGCAACGCTGCTGCTGGTGATGGTCGGTGGCGCGTGGGTGCCCGCATTCCTGTTCCCGCGCTGGCTGCAAAACGCATCGCGCTACCTGCCCACGCGCTGGGCTGTGGACGGGTTAGACGGCGCCACTTGGCGCGGTCTGCCATTCGATACCGCTGTGCTTCCCACGCTGCTGCTGATCGGCAGCTCCGCAGCCTGCCTGCTGATCGCAACCTGGCGCTTTCGCTGGGACGAATAGCGCACGCTACCAGACCGTGCTGCATAAAAGTCCACGACAATGGCTAAACGACCACGCTCGCTAAGTGCCTGCGACGTTGGTCGGCAGTCGCTCCTTACCGATCGCCACAGCATGGAGATTGAATGATGAAAAGAAGTTGGCCAACACTAATCCTCCTCGTGATTGCGAGCAAGGGTATTGAGCAATCTCAAGTCGCCAGGGAGGGAATTGAACCCTGACACGCGGATTTTCAGTCGTTTGAAGGTGTTATAGGGGTTTATGAATCAAACGCTTACAGCGCTTGCTACTCCTTCTCCTCGGCATACCAAGGAACAACTCTGGCACACCCTCTTGGGTTGGTCGCGTATCTCGCCCAGCACCCGCCGGAATCGATGGGCGGCGGGGATAAACGCACCTAAATTTGCTCGGGCAACAAGTAGCTACGGCAACAGTGATGGCCCGCCAAAATCAGGCAGCCCATAATGCATTATCTTCAGCGGAGTGACATTACCCGGATCCGCAACGCAAAATAGCAGCCGCAAATTCTAAGTGGGTAAAGTGACAACATGAACATAACAAGGCGGGACCTGGGAGCCTCCTTTGGCGCTCTGGCCGCATCCGCGGCGCTCGGTCGCCTTGATGCACATAGCACCGATAATTCCGTAGCGGACACTGCTTCTAGTAGGGTCGCGCTGCAGTTCCCGCGGAAGGCGGATTTCACGATCGTTGATGGGTATTCCTACCTGAATGGTGCTTTCAGTCATCCGATACCCCGTGCGGCGGCCGACGCCTTTCACCAAGCGGTGGAGCAGCGCACGACGCTGGCGCCACCCGGTGTGCCGTTCGTCTTCTTGAATCCGCCGCCCGACACGATGCCCATGCCGGTCGATCCCAGGGACGCCTTTGCCGCACTCATCAACGCCAAGCGGAATGAGATCACGTACATCCCCAATACCAGTACCGGGGAGAACCTGATCGTCGAAGCGCTTGGCATCGCACGCTTCGACGGGAATGTGGTGACGGACGCGCTGCACTTCGAAGGCGCGCTGGTGCATTTGCTGGAGCTTAAGAAACAAGGTCTCGACCTCCGGTTTGTGATGCCACGCGAGGGTCGTATCGATATGCGGGACCTGGAGCGGGCGGTGGACCACAAAACGAAACTGATCGAGGTTTCGCTGGTATCGATGTACAACGGATTCCAGCACGATCTCAAGGCGATTTGTGACTTGGCGCACGCGCATGGCGCATATGTGTATGCCGATGTCATCCAAGGCGTCGGCGCTGTGCCATTGGATGTCCGTGCCACGGGCGTCGATTTCGCGGCGGCCGCAACCTACAAGTGGCTGATGGGAGATTTTGGACTGGGCTTCCTGTACGTGCGCGAGGAGCTGCTAGGCACGGTCATCCGACGCACGCACTGGAGCTATGAGTCCGCCCCGGATACTGAGATACATCTGTCGCCGCTTGATCCCCAGTTTCCCACGCCTGTAACCTGGACTCCCGGCGGCGATGCTACGCGCTACTTCCAGCTGGGCACCATGGCAAGTGCCGTGGCCGCAATACTTAGGGTGTCATTGCCCTATATTCAGCGGCTCGGGGTTGAAAATATCCAGGCGTGGCGCCAACCGATGCTCAGGAAGCTTCAGACCGAGATGCCGCGGCTTGGCTTTGCAGCTCAATCGCCACCGGACAGCACCTCGCCGGTTGTGACGTTCTCGCACAAGGACGCGGAGGCTATTAACAAGAAATTGCGGGCGGCTCGAATAGCCGTCACAGTTACGCCCTACTATATGCGCATAGCTCCGTCCATCTACAACGACTTGCACGACGTTGACAGGTTGCTAGAAGCTCTGGCGTGATCATGACTAGAGCGAACTCTATCGGATCGTGAAAACTTTCTTTCGCGATGACTGCATGCGTCATAGCTGATTTTGGCGCAGCTGGGCGATAAGTCTCAGAGAAATAATTGAGATCGCCATATTGCTGACATACGTCGGTCGCAATTCTGAGGTTAGCGATGGACGCATCCAGGCCAACAACACGGGCGTCGTTTTCCATCCTTAAGACTTGAACGACCCCACTGTATTCGACGGCTTCTCGTTTCCGCTTTTTTGGCTGAATCAATCCAACAAATCCATTCGTTGCGCGCGAGCGGTGTGATGTCCTCCCACGCTACTAATGCATGCGGGTCGGATAAAAGTGCCTTCTTGAAGTCTGCGGGCAATTTGTGTGCGACACCGCCAGAAATCCTTCGTTGGGACATAGATTGGAGTTTTCCAGGTTTCAGTGGATAGGCGGTCTGCAGATCCTTGCACGTGCCTCGAAGGCCGCCCCTTTGTGCTTTCAGACACACAGATTACAGGTTATTCCGAACCCGGGCGCATCGGCATCGAGCGCATCAAGCCGGGTAATCCACGACTCATTCCCTTTTGTTGGCAATGAAACGCGCCACTCTGGGCAATCAGCTCGGACCTGGGAACATGGATTCTAGCCGCCTTGCGTGCGGGTTTTGTCCTTTCGGACAACTATGTACACATCATTCCGGCCGGAATAATCCGTTGCCTATGTGACCGGAGGTATAAACGTTACCGATGTGCCCGGAACGGACCCCTTGATTAATGGGTGGCAGGGAGGGAATTGAACCCCCGACACACGGATTTTCAGTCCATTTTTTTTGTGGGTTTGAGGGGTTTACAAATCAATCACGTGTAGCGCTTGCCACCTCTCTTTCCCGGCACACCAAGGCACAATCCTGGCTGGCACACCCAATCTGAGATGGTCACATCGCGGGCACAACTCCCGCTTGTCGACCGCGATGCGCCGCAGACAACAACACTCGTAAGGCACCTACGGCTTCTTGGCCACAACCTTGCCGTCTTCCCAAACGTAAATCGGTGTTCCATGCATGCGGGCGACTTCTCGCGCGGTACGGGCGGCGCGCCGCATGCCTCGACCCACCCCGGCAGCAAAGCTCTCCGGCTTCTTTGGCGGCTTACGTCGAGTTGTCATGGTCCGCGCTCCAGCATTCTCGGTTTGGACTCGGAATTCTCATATATTGCCCAATGATCCGCCAGAGGCCGATACACGGTCAGGAAATTCGTCCAGCCGCGCTTGAACCGCCGTATCACATCGACTCGAGGGACATCGTGGCCGCCCTGCTTCACTCGGCTCGCGATCCTACTCAACGCGAGCTGTGGCGAGGCGAGCCGAATGTAGACTATTTCGATCAAATAACCCCGGCTCTTCCAATCCTCGAGACGCTTCGCGTAGTGCAGGCCGCTCAACGTACTCTCAAACGCGAACTCGGCCCTCGCTTCGGCCAAGCGGTTAAGTTCTCGGAGGACCATGCGACCAGCCGCCATGGCTGCGAGCTCCGGGCGCAACGGCGAAATTCCACCGGCGATTAAATCGGCATTCACGAAGTGAATGAGCCTGGCAATTCCAGGTAAATAGTCGCGGGCAAATGTTGTCTTGCCAGCTCCATTGGGCCCGGCGATGATAATGCAGCGTGGCTTGCGGAGTGTTCTAGCCATGCCTCCAGTCTATCAATTCAGAGATGAGATCGAGCGAACATATTTGTTCGAGCGTCGCCGCGGCCTGGGAAATATTCACGTAGATCGCTGGCGCCGGGGCAGGCCTGTACGCTATCAAAGCGCCTTGACGCGGTATAAGACCACCCCATGCGGTGGGACAACCGCATTGATGTCCCCACTGGTTTTCTTCGTCTCGCCGGTCCATAGGTTGTCCGTGGAGTAGCCGCTTTTATTCTCCGAAAGGCCCACAGCAGATGCGGCAATGGAGATTTTCTTTTCTGTCTCGCCAGCATTGAACAAACCCACTATCGCGTCTCCGTTACTTTCCATCTTGGCGAACACCTGCTGGTCCCCGTTATTAACGACCCTTTTCGCAGCGATCGAATCTTGGTCAACCGCGAGGACTGCGGTGTTTTTCAGGTATATCTGCAGGTCCCCTTGATTGAGGTTTGTAATATCGATGCCGAGGATGAGGGGCGCCGCTCCAAGCGCCCACAGGCTCAACTGCGTCTGACGTTCGACTGGAATAAGCCCATCGTTGCTGCCATTCCCTATCTCGATGGAGTCAAAGTCATTGAACCTCCCCGAACCCGAATAAGGCTGCCAGTTGGCCACAAAGTTGAAGCGACTCGAAACATCTTTCCAGCTTGTCAGCGGATAACTGCTGCCCTTTTCGCATCGATAGCATTCGATATCGGGCGCGAACTCCCACTGATCGGCATACTTCATCAATGTCGGAGCGAGGGCTGCCGTAAAGCTGCCTTGTGTGACGTCAAGGACGATGGGCCTCCCTCCTTTTCTTATGGCCTTCGACCACGCCTCAATATCAGGGGCGTTGCTGTTCTTCATTCCGTCGATCTTGACGTAATCGATATTCCACCCTGAGAGCATCTTGACCCATGAATCAATAAACTCCTGCGCGCCGGGCTTGCTGTAATCGATCCTGACCATGCCTTTGCAGTTGTAATTGCTCTCCTTCACTGAGGAATTCGCAATCTGCGCGGCCGTGTAAGGCGTGCCCTCAATCGAGGTATTCTTGCTTACCGCCTGACGCGAAATACCCGGGGTAACGTATATCCCGAACTTCATCCCCATACCGTGCATATAGTCGGCAACCGCCTTGATGCCGTTGGTATCTCCCCGGGGTGGAAATCTCGACGGATCTGTCACCCAGCGGCCATAGGAGTCGACGTTTGGACCCTGCGGGCCCGGACACTGATACCAGAAGTCGTCAAGGTTTACATAGGTGTAACCAAGTTTCTGAAGGCCGGAGTCCCGCATCGCTAGCGCCTGAGCTTCGACCTTATCCGCCGTCGGTTCCTTGCGGAGGAAGCTCCAGCTGCTCCAGCCGAGAAGGGGCGTGGGTTCGAGACCATTCGTGGCGGTCCCGGCATTCTGTTGTCCATTCAAAGTGGCAGCCCCCGCCGACAATGCGACGACGACCAGAGCAGCTGCTAACGCATGTGTCCATCGCCCCATAATCACTCCTTTCATTTTCTTTCCTCATTATAAGACTATAAAGAGCGGTAGGCCCGCGGGAACTCTTGTACTCGCACGGGCTTGCAGTAGCATCTGATCGTCGGCTCGAAGCCGAATGGTGATCCGGCCGTCGCGTACTATACCGGCCTGACGGTCGCCTGAGTCTCCTCGGAGACTTCGACATTCGCCCTCGGAAGCAGCAGCAAGACCAACCGCTTCACTATCGCCGACTCGCTCAGTTGCTCCCGTTCGGCGTACGCACGAAGCCGCAACTTCGTATCCGTCGATGCGCGCGCCGCGATTAATTGATCAGCACTCACGGCCCCAATGTTAAACAATAGCCGCCGTCTGGCTTTCCTGCGTTCAGCAGTAAATGCAGCGAAACGTGACTAGGAGCTGGCCAAAATCGACGCCCCAACCGCTCGGCTCGGATTCTTTAAAAAACGATGGTCGCGCTCCACGACCATGCGCTGCCGTTCAGTCGTACTCTTCAGGAGTTCGAAAATCAACTCTCCGGACTTCACTTGAAGATTCAAGGGTTGCATGCCGAATTTCGAATAAATGCTCAGCACTTCCGTTCGGCCCATCGCAATGATGTTCTTTGCGTTTCGCTCCTCGATCCAACGAAACGCCGCATAGATAAATGTCCCCGCGAGCCGGCTGCTGCGATGAGGCCTTACTCGTACAGCCCGTCGTCGAACGGAACCGGCACATCCTCGCGCGCGATATATTTGTCGATGGAGTATTTGCCGAAGCCGGGCGGCGTAATGCTGATAAATCCAGCCGACCTTGGAACTCTCAGCGGCGGTAGTAGCAGTGCGAACGGAATCAACGCTACCGGCTACATCGTCGGATCGTCTCAGACTGCAACAGGCATTTCGCAAGCCGTGGTTTGGAACAACGCGAAAAGTAAGCCTGTCGATCTGAATACCGAAATAAGCTTGAAGGTGCGTCAGCGATTTGTTTTAACCGAAGCTGTGGGGATCAATGATCACTGCGCGATAGTTACGAATGGGACAGACAACACAACGGGGCTTGGCGTATCTTTTGTTTTGTCCCTGACGAATCCCTTAGAGTGCAAAGCTATCGGACACGCTGAAGGCGATGATTCACAGGATCGTGAAAACGACACCGTTGATCAGGATTCGACCGGAACCGAATAAACCTTCGCTCGATGGTTTCCACAGAGCGCACGTTAGTTATTAAACGAAGGAACCAGAGATGTCATTACACGGATGTGTGCTGCTGATAATCGTGGGAAGCCTTGTCGGTTGCGCGGCGATCCCGGTGCAACAGACGACGCTGGTTAATGGAAACGGTGGAAGCACCACTTGCAAGCAGGTCGGGCGAGGGCTGGTATCTTACAGCTCCGGGAAGTCGATTTATCAGGACTGCATCGCGAAGGCTAAGGCGCAGGGGTGAAATTAGTAGGTTATGTGGTGGCCAGGGAGGGAATTGAACCCCCGACACGCGGATTTTCAGTCCGCGGTAAATACAAATCGGGGGTTAGTAGGAATCGTCGGACGCGGCTTTCGCGGCGCCAGGAAACCGATTTTTTGGTTACGCCCAATTGCCTCCACTTACGTCAGTAGTGGTGACAAACTGGCGACAGGTTGTTCCTAAGGAATATACCGCGTTCACAATTGCTCGGAAACTCCAAGCAATGTCCATCACCACCGCTCACCAAGTCAGATGTGTAGAGGTGCCAATTCCCCGGACTAGTCTCGTAGTATCACCGGTGCACTCGCGTTTCCCTTACTGCGAACAGCGCGGGCGCTTTAATAGATCCTCGATGAGGGCGTCGAATATTGACCGCTATTTCGTCCGATGCCGTCAATTGCTTCAGCGGCATACGATGCCGACCGGCGCCCAAATCGGGCGCCAGTTCACAATAATCAATAAAGCGCCCCGCACGGTACCGTGTTGCCGCTGGTTCAGATTCCGTCTGGATCCAATAATGAGGCGCCCGCCAACACGTCACTTTCAGTTGGCGGGATAATAGCCAATTATGTTGCCAGCACTAACAAATGTACCGTTGGTGTCCAATACGCTCAATCCAGTGCAAGTATTGTTTGTCGTGGTTATCTGCGACCCCGCGATCAGTACAGCAGTATTGGTAGTGGGCGCGTTAATGTTGACCGCGGCCAAGGCGGAGGCATTGCTACTATCACAGTAATGGCGCGCAACAACCCCGACCATAGTTACTGAGCCCAGGTCCCCGCCATTCGATGTGTCCGCATAAAAAAATGATTCGCCAACTCCATCTGCAGTAAAGCCGTTTAACGATATATTGTTGTGAAGACCGGTGAGATTGCCCCTGGGTGCGCTTGGATTAATGAATGAAAATGCCGGAGTGTGGTATGGCATGCCGCTCAAAGATGTGCCACCAAACTCAGACTTACCGCTGAATACAGTATGTTAGAAAATCCTCATAATCGAGGGGTTTACACCGATTTAAGTGTGCCGCTCAGATCTACCGGGCGACCCTCCGTTCGCTACCAAACCGTAGTACAGCGATCGTAGGCCCATCGCCTAGATGCCAGGAGACCTAACGATGAGCCTGCAGCCACATGTAACATCGCTCCCAAATGCACCGGCATGGAGAAGGGCATGTCAGATTACTGAGTCTTTAATCGCTCTATAAATTTCTTCCTCATCGCATACGATGCCATCGGAATACGAGGCCATACCCGCGTCGTTGTTTGCTGGATTGTCCGGCCGAGACCCAGCTGCTTCGCGCAAAAAATGCCTCGCGAACATGCGCATGACGTGGTTTACGCCGATATCGGTCACTTGGCGCAAGTCGTCGTGATAATACCGTCCGCCGTTTGCTGGAGAGGTGATTATTTCGTAGGAAGGGAAATAGATGACATTCTTGAATCTTCTTTCCGTCTCGTCTGCAGCAACGCGGAGCGCGGCTTTGCTGAAAGTCGTTGAAACCAGTACGTGCCGTTGCTCATACGTGGCAATCAATGGCACGGGGGAAATGGTCAGCAGCACATGTGCGTTTGGGTTTACCGAATCGAGCTTTTCGACTAGAGCGGATAGGTCATTGCTGACTTCGCGTGCAGAAAAATTTACGAACTCACATTCATTGGCGTCAAACCTACCGCCAGCAACTCCAGGCGCGAGCGGAAAGACGGCTCCATCACGAGTCGATCGCCACGCCTCCGTCAGACCGAGGGTGAAAATAAGCCAATCGCATTCCTCAAATACTCTTTTGACGCAGTCAAGATGCGCAGACCTACTGCTGATCATCTCTTCCGCTGTGGAGAAACCTTCGGGTTCAATCTGCGGCCGAAACGGGTCGACGTACTTGGCACCCCTCTTCCAAATATGCTCGCCGGGCTGAAATTGACCGAACGCACGATCGAACAATTGTACCGCCTGTTTCACCGTGTAAACATTGCCGTATCGGGCCGAAAATACACCGTAATTCCGTGATCTCGCTACCGCGGGTGGCAAGTCGTGAGCGCAGGTTTCAGCGACGAAATAGTTAAATCCAGCCTTGGCAATATTGATACCCATGTGTTGCGCGAAACAGCTTCCGATCGTTGCTACCTTTGCATCTTTGCGGATTGACTTACATCGCACGACCGGGTCTATATGCCCAGGCGCCGGTTCTGTCACCGCGCGATGCCAGAACTGGGAATTATCTAGATTCGAATAAGGGTGTGTCACTGATTTAGCACCTGTTCGCGGAGTATCTCGTCCAGATTGGGGCTTGGCGAACGACATTCGACTTGGGCAGGGCGGATCCCCTGGTCTGCAAAACTTTGATAGGCAAAATCCAGATAGTCCTTAATTCCATATAAGTCATAGACCCTATTCGTAGAACTGAATCTCCAATGATAGTTACCGCGTAGACCTAGCTCTTCTCCGACCTCCGGGTACAGCGGCCAAAGCGCATAAGTTAAGGCGTCCGGAACCACGAATTCAGTTTCACTTAGCTCGGAATTTGCACCCAGGCGTCGGGCCACGATTCTGGCTAACTCAATCAACGCCTCTATCCGCGGGTGGTTGAACGTATACATGAACTGCCCCATTCTCTTCACTCGCAGAAGGAATCGCTCAAATTCTTCCCTACCGATATTAGCGTCAGCAAATCGGGCTCTCAATGCAGCAACGTTGTGGTCCCAGCAGTCGAAATAACCAAGGGACCGGAATACCTCGCGGTTGAACAGCCCTGCGGCATCTCGTTTCGACATCCGATTGTTATACGCCCACACGGCGATCTGCGAGTTATTGTGTATTGCTGTTGTCAAATTAGTCGAGAGGTTAATCGCATGCCGAATGTCTGGGTGGAATGCACTGAAATTCAGTTCCGGAATCCTGATGATTTCAATGGGCAAGTCACCGCACAATTCCAACCTACCGGTCGTTACCCACGCGCGCGCGCCTTCTAACGATTTGCGGAACAGCCCAACTGCATCCATCTGCTCTATTTTCGGAAAAAGCTGGACTCCGAAATCTCGGTTCGGGAACATGCATTTTAATGCAGCCAACAAGCCACCAGATTGACAATTCGCTGATATTACAATCTCATGCTTCATTTCAGGTGGGAGGGCACCAGGAGGCTCTCGGCCAAAAAAATTGCCGATTTTAATTTTCATCAGCGAACGTCCTAGCGCCTAAGTTGACTGCTTTTGATGTCGTACGGCTCAGTAAGGTAAAAAGTAGCACTGGAGCTCCCAGGATTTACTGGAGACCGCTCGGGCGACGTTTATACGCCGCTTCGAACAGCTCCGGACTCACGCCACTTAAATGGCTATGACGTCACGGACAATTGTAGAACGGCTCGAAATAATCCGAAAGCGACGTTACCCCCGTATTGAGTAGCGTTTGGGATTAGACTCTAACCCCGGCCGAGGTCGGTGCCTTTTACGTAGCACCTACGACTGGAGTTTCAGTGCGCCGGAGCCGAAATTCTAACCTTTCGCCTTGAACTCGCTCGTGGTCAATTGACCGAGCGAGCCGTCACTGGGTTGATGGAGTTCGAGAAGATATTTGGTGACGACAAACTGGCAACAGAGTGGCCTTCAGAAATCGCGACACGCGCATCGCCAATAGCTCAGACGCCTATTCCGACGGTATTTGGTGTGGTGGCCAGGGAGGGAATCGAAGACAGCTATTAGCTTGCTGAATTTAAAGCAATTATCGAGAGGCCGAAAAAAGTTACCCTCAAATTGTCCTGTAAATGGCGTGGCTGTTGGTGGACGTTAATCGCCTTCCTCCGGGATCACGATTCGAGGACGTATCCCAAAGCTTTATAACCCTTCTCGCGCTTCGCGGCCATTCGTGCGAGCACCGGCACGGCTCGGTCGACGTAGTCGTACACGATAACCTCTCGCTTTCCGTCATGCTCGCGATGCAGGCGACCCACGTATTGCGCCAATGTCCCGGTCCATGAAATTGGCATGACGAGAAACAGCGTGTCGAGGCGCGAATCGTCAAATCCTTCTCCAAGATATCGCCCGGTTGCGAGCACCAATCGCTCCCCACTTCCGTCGGGCTGCAGACCCGCTTGCGCGCTACGAAGTTCCTCGGCCGCCATTCCTCCATGCAGGACGACGAGATTCCGAGTAAATCGCTCAAAGCGTCCTCGAAGAGTTTCCAGATGATCACGCCGCTCGGTCAGGATCAGCGGACACCGGCCCACTTCCAGTGCCGTCAGGACGTCATCGAATATCACCGAATTGCGCGTGTCATCGCAGCCGAGCGCAGAATAGATTGCCGGCATGGAAATTCGAGATCCCTCCAACTCCGGCGGCAACCTGAATTCAGTGTTGCGAATTCGGACCTTGTGATGGAAACCCCGCCGCAAGGCTTGGGACTTGGGGTCCACGCGATGACGCACCGGTCCGCACTGCATGAAGATAATCGGATGATGTCCATCCTTGCGCGTTACTGTCGCGGACAGTCCCAGCACATACCTCGCCTTAGAGCGCCGCGCGACCATTTCGAAGCTGAACGCCGACAGATGATGACATTCATCCACGATGAGATGACCATAGCCAGCAATCTGGTCCGACACCTCGGCCTTGCGCACGAGACTTTGTATTAACGCAACGTCGATTCGTCCCGTGGGCTTGCGGCGTCCGCCACCGATCGTACCCACATCACCGGTGTCCACCGACAAGAACTGCTGGAGGCGCTCTACCCACTGTTTCAGCAACTCCTTGCGATGCACAAGCACCAGCGTATTGATTTTTCGGTGGGCAACCAGTGCCGCTGCGACCACAGTCTTGCCGAACGCGGTCGTCGCCGCCAAAACACCACAGTCGTGGCGCGACAATGCATCAAATGCGCTTTGTTGGTCATCCCGAAGGGAACCCAGAAAGCGGTAGTCGAGTTTCGCGCCGGGCTCCCGCAAATCCTCTATGTACGCTTCAACGCCGTGCGATCGCAGCAATTCGAGGGTCTCTTCGAAGCAACCGCGTGGCAACGCCAAGTGATTCCTGTGCAGCGACGCGCAGGAGATGATTCGCGGCTTGCCGAATGTCGACAAGCGCATCGCCTGTGCACGGTAAAACTCAGGATTCTGAAATGCCGCCAATCGAATAAGCAATGCGACCATGGAAGGTGGAAGTGCCGTACGATCAATGTATATGTCATCCGACAGGACAATCTTGATGCGGCCCGGCAGTGGTTCGGTCACACGCTCGGATGTGCGCTGCAGCGATGGAGCCTGGCGCCACGGTTCATTACCATTCTCTTCGGCGACAGGGATTCGAACGCCTAGTACACGATCGCGTGCTTCTGCCTCGCGAATGAGGTCGTGAACTGCCTGCGGCGCGAGACGGGACAGCGAGCTAAGGAATTCCCATTGATCCTGCTGAGGGAGAAGATTGTCATCTACAAAGACGCTGTTGCCGTAATCGCGTGCACGTCTTTGAAGCGGAAGTGCAATGAGATTGCCAAAACCACCCTTAGGCAAGGTGTCTTGGCTGGGGAACATTCGATCGTAGGAAGAGAATCCGACTTCTGGTCGACGCTGCAGCGTTTCAGTCAGCAAGGTCGCGCCCAACTGGCGAGCATCTCTAGCAGGAATCGGTTGCGAAAAAAAGATCCAGACGTGGCCACCCTTGCCAGATCGATATCGCTCGAGCGCAGCGGGAACCGAGCTCAGAGGTGGTTCCGGTTTTTCGGACACGGGTGTAAGTGGATGTCTGTCCGGGCAATATAGCAACCGGAGGGCAGATATTCATGAGAAAGCCAAGACGAAATCACTCAGCGACGTTTAAGTCGCGGGTGGCATTGGAAGCGATTAGAGGGGAGAAGAGCGTGGCCGAGATTGCAGCGCACCACGAGGTGCATGCGACCCAGGTGACGGCCTGGAAGACGGAGCTGCTGGAGAACGCGGCGGGGGTTTTCGGCGGGGATGTGCTGGCTGCGGACGGCAAGGAGCGCATTCGGGAGCTGCAGGCGAAGATCGGCGAGCTGACGATGGAGAACTCTTTTTTAGAAGGAGCGCTCGGGAAATTCCCCGGCCTGAGCGGAAAACGATGATCGAGCGGGACGGTGAGGTTTCGGTGAAGCGCCAGGCGCAGCTTCTGGAGCTGAGCCGATCGAGCGTTTACTACGTGGCGCGGAGCTTGCCGGAGCGAGATCTGAAGCTGATGCGTATGCTGGACG
>JANXZG010000082.1 GCA_025355645.1 Gammaproteobacteria bacterium
CGAGGATGTCATCCCGTCAGCCTCGCTGTAGAAAGGAAAATCAGATGCGCCCATCATCATTGTTTGTGCTGAGGCGACGAAACCGCTCAGCAGGATTGCAACAACGGTTACTGAAGTTAAAATGAACAACGTACACCTCCGATTCACGACGCTTGATGCTTCCGACGGAACTAGGTCTAGGTGCAACATTATGCGCCTCGTCAACGGAGTGACCAGAGTCGCCGCATCGACCTTTTTCCCTTTTTTGCATGACTTGAAGTCGAATCGGCATCCAATCGGATACGACCGCAATTCATAGATTCAACGAGCATTACACTGAATCTCCACGGCCTACTACAATCGCCGATTCCCGAGCTAAAATCGTCCATAGAACCTGCTGTTTTTCGCGATTTTTGGCCTTAATGGGCATTGAATCTGGGATTCTTGCCTCAGTTCGACGTAGGATCTGAGCCGTTTATGAGAGATTTCCGGTTGTCGGCTGCAGGGCGGCGGCCATACGAAACCGATGACTCGCCTGCCGCTCGCTATTTCGGAGCGCACTTCCCGACGCGCGCGAGAGCGCGCACATGGCGCTCACTCAGTTGACGGGCCCGGTGTTCCATTAGGGCCTTGTAGATGTGCGGTCGCAATAGACGGATGCGGCGCAAATGCTGGTTGAGCGTACCCCGATGGATACCCAGCCGGGACGCAACTTGGCGATAGGTGGGAGCCTCCTCACCGGCCAAGAGGGTATAAGCGACGCCCCGCTGGCTCATGGGGAGCTGTTTCAGCATTGCCCGGAATGGATCTAGGCTTCGATTCCTGTGGCACAGCGTCTTAGGATCGCTGGGAGGGGTGGGAGTCATACGTCCAATCCGTCGGGACAGGAAATTCTCGGCGCTCAGGCCGCCAAGTTAAGGTTTTCATTCCAACCGGCCCGGCATTTCAGCCAAAAAATCATCGCCGAAACATTGCCCTGGAGGCACTTCTGGTACAGCCTCTGCACTACCGCTGCATTGGCTTGGGTCCGTCCGATATTCAGTTCCATCGCGAACTGGGCACGAAGCGTCAGTTGGCGGATACCAATTTTTTTGGCAATATGTTCTGGTCCGGCACCGCGGGCTGCCAGAGCTCTGACTGCCATCCGTTGCTCAGTTGAGAGTTTGAATCGTGGCCTAGCGCCACTCCCAGATGTCGATAAAGCAGATTGCTGGCTCGGTCCTGAGTGCTCTGGCGAGCCGTGCTGGGTGAAGTGCCTGATCGGCAACCAAGGCGGGCTGGGTTCGTCACCGGTAGCGGTCACTGCGGAGTGTTCGTTCCAGCCCGCCTTGCATTTCAGCCAGGTTAGCATCGCGCTAACGTCGCCAGCCAATGCCCGCTCAAACAGGCGCATGTCCATGCTCGGATTCGACTGGAGGGCTCCGCTTCGCAGTTCTGCGCTGCAATGCTTGCGCAGTGTTGGCAGATTGATATCGAGGAGTTCGGCGATGCGTTCGAGCGGCTCGCCATTGGTGGCCATGATTCGTACAAGGTTCCTTTGCAGATTCGTCGCCTGAAACACCCGCCTTCGACGCCTCCCCGAGCGGAGGCCCGTTCCAGTTACATTCAACCCATGTTTTGTTTTCCTGTATTTTTCCATTGCTGGCACCCTTCGACCGACTAGCAAACCTTGATCGCTCACGCTGTCGGCCCGCTTCGAGTGGCCCCAGTACTGGAATTTTTAGTCCAGGTGCTATAGCAATGTCCAAGATTTTGTAAGCGAGGTGGACCCTTTGGTCTTGAATAAACGACGAATTTTCAGAGCCAGATTTTTTCGTTTCAGCGATAACGAGAAACTACCCTTCAAGTGGGGGGACGTCAATTGCAGGCAAAACGTTCCAATTTGAGGCGAGATTTCGTGGTCCAGACCGGCTGGCACCCCTCCCGCTCAGCATCCGTTGAGTCGTCACTGGCTGTCTAAGTGTCAGATTCACGGCCAAGAATTTCGAAGAAACAGCAGATTCTTGTGGGCGTTTTCAGCGCATAATCCGAGATTGCAGACCGTTGATACTCAGTATAAAATTCTTCGAATCTGTGATTTGCGGTTCTATTAGCATCGATGCCGAACCGGCCTCAAGTCATGCAAAATAGAGGAAATGTGTGGATTCGACGGTCAGCCCACTCGCGAGTACGCTACGGCGTATATCTTCCAGCCTGCGCCGAGCGCCAAACGTGCCTATAATGCCCTGCAAGCGGCAATACGGGCTGGGAAGGCTTTCCCACTCGCGGCACCTTATCAAGTAGCCCTGGTGCACGGGACAGCCGCGGATTTCATCGCTGTACTTGTTCGCCTGCCGACTCCAAACGATGAAAGCGTCGCTCTCAATCGCCGAATTAAAACCTGGTTCGCCGAGACCGGGGCAGGTGCCTTCAACGACTATGAAACACTGACCGCTCCGCTCCCCGGACGCCTCTCGCGCGGGTTGAAATTCCTCGCCAACGAATATTCCGTGCTTGAGATCATCGATAAGCTTTAATTTGGTCCGGGAGTTAACGGCTCAGACAGCTCAAGCCACACACCCAAGGTAGGCTTCGAGCACAGCCGGGTCTTTTTGAATTTGCGCGGGCGGGCCTTCCGCAAGTTTGTTACCAAACTCCATTACCACCAGACGGTCGGCCAGGCCCATGACGAAATCCATATCGTGTTCG
>JANXZG010000131.1 GCA_025355645.1 Gammaproteobacteria bacterium
ATGTGCCTCGGCCGGGATCAGAAACGATATCAAGCCGAGCATCGATCAGCCGCGCCCGGTGGTGCATGATCCGAATGCCCATGCCGGGATGACTATTCGTCGTGTCCATGCCGCGGCCATTATCAACGACACCCAAGCGAATGGTGTGTAGCTTCATCGACTTCCGGACAAAAGGCTAGGCAAATAATGAGAGACTTCGAGCTGCTGCGGGCGCCCCGCAGACGGAGCGAAGTAGATGAGCAAACGAGAGTATCGACGGTTTACGGCGGACCAGAAGATCGAGATTTTACGCGAAGCGGATCAGCCTGGCGTTACGGTGAGCGAGGTGTGCCGGCGGCACGGCTTGTCGCCCTCGGTTCTGTATCGCTGGCGAGCGGTGGCCCAGGGCGGATCGGCGGTGGCGTTGAAGCGCGATGCCCAGCGTGCCCCGCGCAAGGATGATGCGGAAACGCGGCATAAAGCGGAAGTGGATCGGATGCGGGCGGTGATTGCGGAAATCACCGCCGAGAACCTGGAGCTAAAAAAAGGAACTGAGGCTTGAGGATTTATCCCGAGTACCGGCGGAGACGAAGCGGCCGTGATACAGCTCGTAGAGACAACCAAACGACGTTCAGGGTGGCAAGCGTACCGCACGCTCGCCGCCCTGGGCGTGCCGCGCAGCGTCCTCTATGCCTGGAAGAGGCGGGAGAACCTCGAGGACCAGATCGGTAAGCCGTGCCGCGTCTACGAGGTTCTGCCGGCCGAACGCTCGGCGATCTGCGCATTCGCCTTAGCGTACCCGAAGATCGGCTATCGCAAGCTCACCTGGATGATGGTTGACGCGGGCACCGCCTGTGTCGGGGAGAGCACGGTTTATCGGGTGTTGAGTGAGGCCGACTTGCTCTCGCGCTGGAAGCGCTCGACGATCTCGAGCGGCGAATACAACTTCCGTCCCGATGGGCCGAACCAACAATGGCACGTCGGCTGCATGTACGTGTGGGTGGCCGCTCAGTTTTACTTCCTGGTGAGCTTTGTCGATGCCTACATCCGCTACGTCGTGCACCACAAACTGCTGATGAGCCTAGACGGCAAATCGATGGCGATCGAGCTGCAAGCGGCACGGGAACGCTCAGCGGGCGTCAAACCGCGCGTGGTGCACGATCACGGCGGTGAGTTCGTCAATCGTGACGTCGCCGCGGTGATCAAGGCGCATAATCTGATCGATATCAAAACCAGGCCCCGACACCCGGAGTCGAACGGCATCGTCGAACGCTTCAACGGCACCGTACGCGATGAGAGCAACAATGACTACGGTGATAACTATCTGCAAGCCGAACTGATCATCGCCGACCTGATGCAGCATTACAACCACGAGCGACTCCACGCGGCCTTGGGCTACATGTCGCCGGCAACCTGGCATGGTGGACAGCCCAATGAGGTTCGAGACGAGCGTGCGCGGCGAATAGCTGCGGCCCGCGCGCATCGTAGAATGACCAACCAGCAGCGATTTACCGAGGCAGCCTAGGCAGTGAAAGTCTCCCTTCTTATCTCAGGCATTTTGTCCAAGTTGACTTGAAGCGCGACATAACGGGTTAGCGAGTCCTTTTGCTTCTGTCTAACATGAACCTAATTATGCCGGGTCGATGGATTGCCTTCAGAGCTAGCGCCGATGCCGGCGGTTTGGATGTGATCACTTCAGACCAATTTGCTCGAACAGGAGGTCGAGAGTTCTGCGTGGGCCTCCGATCTGATTTCCATTTGGGATTTCAACCGACTGAGGAATTGTGGACGACGGGGGCCAGGCAAAGAAATAGAAGTATGGCTCAAACTCCACCAGTGCCGCGCCCTTCGCGAAACTGTCCAGAGTCCATATGGCAATTTCCTCCACCGGCAACGTCCCAGCGGTAAGGAGCGGATCGAAATCACTGTTCCAGGATTGAATGCTAATACCAAAGCCGTCCTTGCCAGCCAAAGATGATTTTCCGGACTTTCCAGCGGCAATGCGGCGCGGGATGGCCTCCCAACTGCGAATGCGAAAATTTCGTGGCGTGACCAGCCAGTTTTTAGCTGCAACGCCGCAGCGCTTTAATCCCTCGTTATTGTCGTAAATCGGAATCAAGTGACTGTAACGCGTCGCGAGATCCGCCTGCCTGTGGATGTATTCATCCCGGATGGCGTTGTTCGTCTTGATCGCTTCAGGATACGAGTAGCAGGTGTAGGGCAAATAGAGACTGGGGTCTGACCATAAAACGAATCGGCCCGATGCCTCGGCCCATTTCAGGACGTGTTCCGCCAATTCCCAGTCGAAGGAAAGCTCCTTTCTTTCGAGCTCTAGATCAGCAATCAACGGTTGCCCGTCCGGGTTTTTTGCAGTGATATCCATTGCAAGACGCTCCATAAAGCGCACGCCTACAAATTTGCTGCCGTAGCGATTGCTGTAAAACTGCAAGCCATCCTGACTGGCAGCGGGGGCATCGATATCCAGGCTGACTCCCTTCAATGGGTCGGCTGCCCTTGGGGAGTAATCAACCATCTCCTTCTTGATGTAGGCCAGATTCGTGACGTCGGAGCTGTAAAAATCAAGTACGAAAGGAATATTCGCCGCCGCGAGCCTGTCAAGGATGAAGAGCGTCGATGCACGATCCTCCTGAATTGGGTTTATGAGGGCCCACACGTCAAATTTATTCTGCGCTCTCCTTAACGATCTTATGAGCCGATCCAGCGCAGCGCCCGCCTGCCGACGATTCTTGCGAGCCAAATCCTGCAGCCCGTCGGTAAAACCCTGATCCAGATGAAACACCAGCGTCTTATTCGCGCAAATGGCTGGCTTGAAAGTGCAATTGGGCGCAAAAAACAGCGCTTTTTCATTTCGAAAAATCGTATACCCCTTGTCATGGAGCACGATCGTGGCCGATTCGTAAGCAACGTTGTCTTCAACGTGAGGAAGGCGCGTGGTGCCGACATACGTGATCCCATGCACGATCAGGCTGGAGGCCGCGGAGATCCGCAAAGGTTCTTTGCGGACCAAGCGCAGGCCGCGACGGTCGAGTGCCCATTGCAGCATCTCGCCCGTATCCGGGTCGATGACTTGCAACAAATCTACGCCGGTTCCGTCAAAATCGCCCGCAATCAGGTCCCCTTTAATGATCAGCTTTTTTCCGCCTTGGTCGGTCAACGATTGCATTCCCTGGGCCTTTTGGTTTCCCTGACCACGGCAATCGGTAAGATCCCAGGCGAGAAGAGCGGACCCTTTGTCCACGACTGCAATAAGCCAGATCGAACCCCTGCCCGCCAAATCGGCCAGGGTATAGGACAATATTTTCCCCACAGGAACGGGCACGCCATCCGCATCAACCAAATTCCCGTCGCACGCCAGTTTGTCGCCAATGGGCTTACCGTTACTGGCGTTGATCCACAGATAGAAGTAACTGGTGTTTATTTGTAGCGCAAACGCATAGCCCTGATCGCGCCCACGCCGCCATCCGCCATCGGTAAATCGCAGTGAGGAGATCGGAATCGCCGTACCTGTGCGGTCATAAAAAACGGCACCGCTTGGGATGACTTCATAAGCGAATGCGGGATAGCACGCAGGGAGCAAGCTCGCGATAACCGCCAGCGTGGCGGAACACTTAGAAAAGCGCCGAAATATTGCTGCCATTCCAGCCTGCCCCTTATGCCTTGAGCGCGTGTCTGCAGCACTTCGCCGGATCAAGATTCAGCACCCGCCGTGGATGCGACCGGCGCCACGCAGTACTCTAATAGCTGCAGATCTAAATTTCGATCTGCCGCGCAATCTCAAGCACGCTGTGCGGCGGCAGACTGAACCGATCGGTTGCCTTGACTGCATTGCGATACAAGAACGCGAACAATCCGAGGCGTCCTTGGCGCAAAACCTTGCTGCCCGGCCGATGCACGACCAGATCGCGCGTGGCGACGAAGACTGCCTTGCTAAGGTCGATTGAGGGATCGAGGCCTTTCGCCTTTTGCAAAGCCTCCTGCAGATGGGGTATCTCGAGAAAGCCGAAATGCGCGGAGACCTGCCACCAACCTTCCGCGATATGGTTGACGACGCTGCAGTTGGGCTGGGGCACGCGCGGAGTATCGTCGAATGAGACACTCAGCGCGATGACGTGGCGCGGTAGCGAACCCATGAAGTGCGCATGGTCCATGATCAGGCGCGACACCTTGTACGGACTGCGGGTCAGAAAGACCATGGTGCCCTCGACCCGCGGAATCTTGCCGAGCTCCAGGTCACGCAGAAATTGGTCCTCGGTCTGCGAAATCTGCGTGAGTGACGCGCGGATTGCCTCTATCCCGCTACGCCAGGTGATCATGATGACAAACAGGATCACGGCCAGCGTCAAGGGCACCCAACCCCCCTCCGCTATCTTCACGAGATTGGCGGCAAAGAAGCCCCCATCGACAATAAACAGGAATCCACCTATCGCCAGTGCGAGCGCTGTGGGCCATTTCCATACCTTGATCATCGCCTGGTACAGCAGCAGCGTCGTCAATAACATGGTCGTCGAGACAGCGGTGCCATAGGCGCCGGCGAGCCGGTCGGAGCTGCCGAATGTAAAGGTGACGATGACCGTCGCGACCATCATGAGCCAGTTGACGATCGGCACGTAGATCTGCCCGTACACCTTGTCGGAGGTCTGCCTGATCCGTACGCCAGGCATCCACCCCAGCTGCATCGCCTGGCGCGTCATCGAAAAGGAGCCCGTAATGATCGCCTGGCTCGCGATGATCGTCGCCACGGTTGCGAGCAGCACCAGCGGAAAGATCGCCCAGGGCGGGGCGATTTCAAAGAACGGGTTGCCGGTTCCCGGACCCTTGTCGATCAGATAGGCCGTTTGACCCGCATAGCTCAGGAGCAGCGCGGGCAAAACGATCACGTACCAGGAGGCGCGGATCGGCGTCCTGCCAAAGTGGCCCATGTCCGCATAGAGCGCTTCCCCGCCGGTGATGCACAGGAACACCCCGCCCAGCACCAGGAACCCGACGGTGCCACTGTGGATCAGGAAGCCGATTGCGTAGCGCGGATCGATCGCTGCGAGCACCGCCGGATGGTGGGCGATGGCGATGCCGCCGAGCAACGCGATGACAGCGAACCAAAGCAACATGATCGGGCCAAAGGCCTTGCCAATCTTTTCCGTGCCGAAGCGCTGCGCGCCGAACAGCACCAGCAGGATCACGATGGCAAGCGGCATCACATAGGGCTTGAATGCCGGAGTGACGACATTCACGCCCTCGAGTGCGCTCAGTACCGATATCGCTGGCGTGATCACGCCGTCCCCATAAATCAATGCAGCGCCGAGCAGGCCGATCCCGGTCAGAAATTTTGTGCCCTTCGCGAGACTGTTGGCCCCGACCAGCGACATGAGCGCGAGGATCCCGCCCTCGCCGCGATTGTCGGCCCGCATGACGAGGATGCAGTACTTGCCCGAGATCGTGATCAGCAGCGTCCACACCAGCAAGGAGAGGATGCCGAGCGCACTCGCTGGCGTGAATTTCCCGCCGACCGTCTGCACGACCGTCTGCAGGGTATACAAAGGGCTTGTGCCCAGGTCTCCAAATACGACGCCGAGGGCCGCAAGCATCGACCAGCGGCGCGCGTTGGAGGCGCCGCGCGGCGCGCGAGTCGGTTCAGGGACCTTCATAAGTGGAGCGAGACAATGCCAGCTAAAGGCCCAAGGGGCAACTGGGTGCCCAGGCATTGGCGCCGCAGCAGCGAAAGAAGTTAAAGTAAACAGGTGACACCGGACCATGCAAGCTTGAGCGCGCGCGAACTACGCGTCACCCTGCCCCGGATCTTCGCGGCGATAGCGGAAAGTGACCGGATTATTCTGGGCCAGCTGAACCGGGCCAAGACCCAGCACAAGGCGGATGGCACCGAGGTCACGATCGCGGATCGCGGGGCTGAGCGGCTACTGCGCCGCCATTTGCGCGCAGCTTGGCCACGCGACGCCGTGCTTGGCGAGGAATACGGCGGGGAGTTCGCGCGCACCGGTCGCTGCTGGCTCATTGACCCCATCGATGGGACGGCTTCCTATGTGCTGGGCCTGCCTCTGTTCGGGACGCTGATATCCTTGCTCATAGACGGCGAACCGATCCTCGGCGTTATTCATCTCTCCGCACTTCGGGAAACCACTTATGCGGCGCGCGGCTTGGGGTGCTGGCTCAAGCGGGACGGCGCACGTGCGCAGCGCGTACGCGTCGGCAAATCCTGCGCGCTATCGAAGGCCCAGGTCGGCCTGACCAGTGTCAAGGAAAGCGACCTCGCTCGCCGTGGCGGTCCCTGGCGCCTGACAAGGCTCGCGCAATCGGCGGGGCGATTGCGCCTGGTTGGAGACTGCGTGCAATACGCCCTTCTGTGCCGCGGCCAGCTCGACGCCTCGGTCGATCCGCTAATGAAACCTTGGGACATCGGGGCGCTAGCGGCCTGCGTGCTCGAGGCGGGCGGCTCGGTCAGCGACATGAACGGCGAGCGCACGCGCTTGGTGGAGCGAACTTCCCTGGTGGCCGCGAGCACTGCGAGGCTGCGGCGCGACATTGTGAGCAGGGTCGGGAGGGCACGCTGATGCGAAAGATTTTAAATGGCTTTTGCGCAGCCGTCTCGACGCTCGTTATCGCGTCCGCGTCGAGCGCGACGGACGCGCCGCATTTCGGTGCCTGGGGGTTTGATTTGTCTGCGATGGATCGGGGCGTGCGACCCGGGGATGATTTCAATCGCTACGCTTCCGGCACCTGGCTCGCGCGCACACAGATCCCTGCCGACAAGGCGATCCTGTCGCTGCGGGTGCAGCAAAGCGATGCGATCACGGCGCAGCTTCGCGATCTGCTGCAGGCGGCCGCTGCGCACCCGGACCTCGCGACCCTTGAGGGAAAGGCAGGCGCGTTCTATGCCTCCTTCATGGACCAAGATCGCATCCGAGATCTCGGCTGGAAGCCGCTTGAAAAAGAAATCGCGGGCATCAAGGCCGCCCGCGATTGCGCGGCGCTAACGAGGTTGATGGGCCAGGCGCAGACGGGCTTCTACGCGTCCATCTATGGCCTCAGCGTCGATATCAACCTGAAGAATGTCAGCGCCTATGCAGTCTCCGTGACGCAAGGCGGAATCGGCTTGCCTGATCGGGACTATTACCTGGACGCCTCGTTTTCGGCACAAAAAGCCGCCTATCAGGTGTATATCGCGAGGCTGCTGTCACTGCTGGGATGGAAGGACCCAGAGCAAAATGCCGCGGCGGTCGTGGACCTGGAAACTCGCATGGCGAAGGTCAGCTGGACCGAAGCCGAGCAGCGCGACTTGATCAAGACCTATAACGCCATGACCCGCAAGGAGCTCAATGTCCTCGCGCCGGGATTTGGCTGGGGCGCATTCCTCGATGGAGCAGGACTCGGCTCCGTTCAGCGGGTCATCGTGCACGAAAAATCCGCCATCGCAAAAATTGCCGAAGCGTATCAGTCGACGCCGCTTAACGTCCTGAAGGCCTGGCAGGCATTTACCGTCACTGACAACGCCGGCGTATACCTCGCGGAGCCCTTTGCGAGTGCGCGCTTTGAGTTTCGTGCCCATCAATTATTTGGCCAGCCCGCCGAGGAGCCGCGCTGGATTCGGGCGGTACGCGCGGTGGGAGATGATTGCCATGGGGAGCGCACCGAATGCTTCGGGAATATGGGCTTTGGCGTAGGCCAGATCTACGCCGCAAAACATTTCCCGCCCGAGGCCAAGATAAAAATCGAGGCCCTGATTCAGAACATCAAGGCCGCGATGCGCTCGCGCCTCGAGCATCTTGAGTGGATGAGCGCGGGGACGCGCGCGGAAGCCCTGCGCAAGCTCGACACCTACCAGATCAAGGTAGGATATCCCGATCATCCGCGCAGCTACCAGGGCCTGGCCATCCAGGCCGACGATCTCGTGGGCAACGTGCGCCGCTCGGCGGCATGGGAATGGGAGTTCCAGCTCGACCGTCTGCATGGCCCCGTGGACCGCTCCGACTGGCTGATGTACCCGCAGACCAATGATGCCTATAACGGAGCGCTGCGCGACATCGTATTTCCCGCCGGATTCCTGCAGCCACCGGTGTTTGATCCGTATGCGGATGCTGCAGTCAACTACGGCGCAATTGGCGCGATGATCGGGCATGAACTCTCCCACGGATTTGACGACGAGGGACGCAAGCTCGATGCCAAGGGCGAGCTTCGCGACTGGTGGGACGCGCAGGACGAAGCGCAGTTTCATGCGCGCAGCGCGAAACTGGGCCAGCAGTTCTCTGCCTTTGAGCCCCTGCCCGGCGTGCATGTCAATGGCGCGCTGACGATGGGCGAGAATATCGCCGACTTGGGTGGTCTCAACATCGCGCTGGACGCCTATCATCGCTCGCTCGATGGAAAGCCGGCTGCGCTGATCAATGGGTTCAGCGGCGATCAACGGTTTTACCTCGGTTGGGCGCAGGCGTGGCGTGGCAAGCCGCGCGATGATTTCATCCGCCATCAGGTCGTCAGTGATCCTCACTCGCCACGGATGTTTCGGGTAATCGGACCCCTGCGAAACCTCGATGCCTGGTACAGCGCGTTTGGCGTAAGCCCTGCAGATAAGTACTACCTCGCGCACGATCAGCGCGTGTCGATCTGGTAGTGCCAAGAGTTATTTTCACCTGTCGGTGAAAATAACTCATCAATCGCGCAGAAGTCGCTGATTTTTATATTATTTTGTGAACTATTTCCGGGCTATTAAGGTCTGGAAAAGTATAATTTCGCACCCATATAGGGGAAGGCGACAATAATTACATGGCGAGGAGATTGATTATGGTTAGCGTAATTGCCCGATGGGGCCACAACGTACTGCTTGCGGCCTTGGGGCTGCTGACAGTACTGATTCTGATTCTGGCCAGGTAGACGGCAGGCTACCTGCTGCCAGGGGACGGGAGTTCCCGTCCCCCGGCGTGAGGTTATTGCTTGTCGTAGACGCCGGTGATCTTCGTCTTTGCACCCTTAGCATCTGTCATCTCGGTCGTCACCGTCAGGGTCTTTCCATCCTTCGAAACTGCACGGCGAATGGTGCCCACCGGTTTGCCCGCACGGCTCACGGTGAAATCCGCCGTGTTCGCATCGGTCTGTTTGCCGGTTAGGCTGTCAAAATTGGCGTTTCCCGTCACCGGATAGTCCTTTCCATCCAGGTGATAGGTCGTCTTTGAGGCCGTCGCCTTGCCATCTGCGCTTACCGTGTTGATGTCTACCGTGATGCCCTGCGCGCCCTGCGCATAAGTGCGCGTCTCGCTTCCGGTAGCCGGACCGCTCCCGGACGTTGACTTCGCTACATTGAGTTTCCAGGTGCCGACCACCGGGTCCGCCGTCATCGCAGCACTCGCTGCGCCCCCGATTAGAATCAGCGATCCGAGCAACAGGCAGGAAATAAATTTGTTCATGATGTCCCCTCTTATAGTTGTTACCGAACGCCGCGATCATGCGCGTGCCCAATCCAGAGTTCAAGGACGTCCAATATACCCGCTAAATGGCTGTTTTCACTGAGTTTCGAGGCCCTGGCCGGTGGGACCGATCAGCCAAGGCTGTTAGACTGGCGTCCTCCCGCTCCTGTACCGTGACCCATGCTGTTGATCCGCAATGCCGACGTCTTTGCACCGCGCCCGCTGGGCCTGCAGGATTTGCTGCTGGGCGCAGCGAAGATCCTGTGGATGGGCCCGGGGCGCGAACTTCCCGAGCTGCCTGCGGCGCTGCGCGCAGCAACCCAGACCGTTGATCTTGCCGGAGCGCGGTTGATCCCGGGCCTGATCGATGGCCATGTACATGTGACCGGCGGCGGCGGCGAGGCGGGCTTTCGAACACGCGTTCCTGCCCTGCCCTTGTCACGCTTCGCGCTATCGGGGGTGACCAGCGTGATCGGCCTGCTGGGCACGGATGACATCGCCCGCAGTCCGCGCGAACTGCTCGCCGTCGTTTACGCCTTGCGCGAAGAGGGCCTGAATGCCTGGGCTTATACCGGCGGATACCACGTACCGCCGGCAACGCTGACCGGCAGCGTGCAATCGGACCTTGTCTTCATAGAGGCGTTCCTCGGAATCGGGGAAATTGCGATCAGCGATCACCGCTCAAGCCAGCCGACGCTTGAGGAACTGCTGCGCCTCGCCGCCTCGGCGCATGTCGCTGGCATGATGGCGAACAAAGCCGGCATCCTGCATTTGCACGTAGGCGATGGTACCCGGGGTCTCGAGCCCGTCAGGCGCGCCCTGGCCGAGAGCGAGTTGCCACCGCGCGTATTTCAGCCCACGCATGTAAACCGGCGCCGCGCCCTTTTTGATGAAGCTATCGATCTTGCTAAAAAGGGTTGCACCGTAGATGTCACCGCATTCCCGGTCGCGGACGGCGAGGACGCCTACGGCGCCGCCGATGCCGTGCGCCGCTTCCTCGCAGCCGGCGCGCCTCCCGAGCTGATCACGGTCAGCTCCGATGCCGGCGGATGCCTGCCGTGCTTCGATGCGCACGGCCACGTCACCCGCATGGAGGTAGGCTCCGCGGGTGCGCTGCTGCAGACGCTGCGGGACCTGGTAGCCCAGGGGCTCCCGCTCGATCAGGCGCTGCCTCCATTCACTTGTAACCCTGCAAGCCTGCTCAGACTCAAGGGCAAGGGCGTGATTGCGACCGGGGCGGATGCCGACCTCGTCGCACTGGACGCGACAGGCAGCGCGCAAACGGTCATCATTCTGGGTCAGGTGCACGTGCAAGGCGGCCGTGCCGTCTGCCGCGGTACCTTCGAACCGTAGCGCTCAAGGAGCAAGACTAAAGCGATGCCAAGTAAAATTCCCCACGGTGAGACGCGCGGCTGGATCGTGCCGATCGGCGGCGCCGAGAACAAGGAAAATGACCGGGATATCCTGGCGCGCTTTATCCGCCTCTCGGGTGGCCAGAGTGCCGACATTGTCGTGATCCCGGCCGCGAGTCGCATGCATGAGACGGGACCGCGCTACGAAAAAATATTCCAGGACCTGGGTGCACGACAGGTAACCGTCATGGACTTCGATACCCGCCGCGACTGCCAGGAAGCGGGCCGGCTGAAGCGCCTGGAAGAGGCCACCGGAATATTCTTTACCGGCGGCAACCAGCTGCGCCTGACCACCCTGCTCGGCGGCACGCCGGTCGCAAAACTCATCCGCGCGCGTAACGCGCATGGCGTCACCGTCGGCGGCACGAGCGCAGGCGCAAGCATCCTCTCGGAACACATGATCGCATTCGGTGATGAAGGCTCCGCGGTCATCTCGGGCAGCGTGCGCCTGGCACCGGGACTTGGGCTCACGAACCGGTTTATCATCGACCAGCATTTCCGTCAGCGTGACCGCCTGGGGCGCCTGATCACTGCACTCGCCTATAATCCATTTGCCGTGGGCATTGGCCTTGACGAGGATACGGCTGCGTTTATCGGGCCAGATGAAACTATCGAGGTCGTCGGCAGCGGCGGCGTCACGATAGTCGATGCCTCGGACGTCAGCTTTTCATCGATAGCCGATGTCGTCGAGGGCCAGCCGGTCTGCATGCTGGGACTGCGACTGCATATCCTGGTCGCCGGCGCGACTTTTAACCTGCACACGCGGATCGCAGCCCCCGGCGGGCTCGTCCAGGCAAGGGAGTAACGCCATGCGCATACTCGACCGGTCTGTCTACGTCGGTCCGTCCCTGTACGCCCGCTTTCCGGTCATCCGCCTGGAACTTGACCTCGGAGCGCTGGAACAATGGCCTACGGGGAAACTCGGCGGCGGCTTCGTCGATGCACTCGCCGCGGCATTGCCGGGCCTTGCCGAGCACGGCTGCTCTTATCGCGAACCCGGAGGTCTTTACCGGCGCATGCGTGAAGGCGAAGGGACCTGGCTCGGGCATGTGCTCGAGCACGTCGCGATAGAACTCCAGAACATCGCGGGCGAGGAAGTCACGTTCGGCAAGACACGCAGCGCCGGGCCACCCGGGGTCTACACAGTCGTGTATGAATACGCGCAGCGTGATGAGGGCATCGCGGCCGGCGAGCTGGGCCTGCGCTTGCTCTGCTCACTGTTGCCAGCGCAGATCCGCCCTACCGACTCGGTCCCCGCCGACTGGAGCTGGCTCGAGGCACGCGATGAGTTCATCCGTTTTGCGCAGCGCCGCGCGCTCGGACCCTCGACCTCCTCGCTGGTGCGCGCGGCGGACAAGCAGGGCATTCCCTGGCTCAGGCTCAACGAGCAGTCGCTCGTGCAGCTCGGTCACGGCAAATTCCAGCAGCGCATCCAGGCCACGGTGACGAGCCGCACCTCGCATATCGCGGTGGAACTCGCGAGTGACAAGGAAGAGACCAACAAGATCCTCGCGACCCTCGGCCTGCCGGTGCCGAAACAGGAGCTCGCGCAAAGCGAAGGCCAGGCAGTGCGCGCGGCGCGGCGCATCGGCTTTCCCGTGGTCACGAAGCCTTACAATGGCAATCATGGCCGCGGCATTTCGATCCGCCTGATGAGCGACGAAGAAGTGGCGCATGGCTACCAGGTGGCGAGCGAGCACTCGCGCTCCGTCATCGTCGAGACCTTCCTCGAGGGCGATGATCATCGCTTGCTGGTCGTGAACGGCGAACTGGTTGCCGCGACCCGGCGCACGCCGGGCCACGTGGTGGGCGATGGCGAGCGCACGATCGTCCAGCTGGTCGAGATTGTGAACCAAGATCCGCGCCGTGGCGTCGGCCACGAAAAGGTGCTGACGCGCCTGGAGCTGGATGGCCAGGCGCAAAAAATGCTCGCGAGCGCAGGCATCCAGGCTGACTCCGTTCCGCCGGCTGGCCAGATCGTGTACCTGCGCTCAACGGCAAATCTCTCCACCGGCGGCACGGCGACCGACGTCACCGATGTCATCCACCCGGATAATCGCGAGATGGCGGAGCGCGCCGTGATGGCCATCGGGCTTGACGTGGGCGGCGTGGATTTTCTGTCGAAAGACATCACCGAGAGCTATCGCTCGATCGGTGGCGGAATCTGCGAGGTCAATGCCGCGCCCGGGTTTCGCATGCACGTGGCCCCAAGCGAGGGCAAGGGCCGCGACGTGGCGGCACCAGTCGTCAATATGCTGTTCCCGCCCGGAACCGCGGCACGCGTGCCGATCGCCGCGATCACCGGCACCAACGGCAAAACCACCACCGCGCGCATGCTTGCGCATGTCGCGAAGATGGCCGGGTTTACGCCCGGACTGACGACGACCGACGGGGTTTATATCGACGGGCAGCGCACCGTGCAGGGCGACATGACCGGACCCATGTCTGCGCGCATGGTGCTGGCGGATCCACAGATCGACATCGCCATCCTGGAGACCGCCCGCGGCGGGCTGATCCGCGCGGGCATGGGCGTGCGGGAAATCAATGTGGGCGGGGTCCTGAACGTGCAGTCCGACCACCTCGGCCTCAATGGTATCGACACGCTCGAGCAACTGGGCGAACTGAAGCGCATCGTCGTCGAGGTTGCCACCGATTGCGCGGTGCTGAATGCGGACGATCCAATCGTCTTCAAGATGGCCGGCTACACGGAAGCGAAGAATATCTGCTATGTCACGATGAATCCGCAGCATGCGCTGGTGCGCGAACATATTCGCGCGGGCGGGCGCGCCTGTGCGCTCGAGGCGGGCGTCAACGGGCAGATGATCACGCTATATGACCGCGGCGGCCATATTCCGCTGCTATGGACGCATCTGATTCCGGCGACCCTGGAGGGCCGCGCGATCCACAACGTGCAGAACGCGATGTTCGCGGCGGCCATGGCGTTCTCGCTCGGCATGAAATTGGACGCGATTCGCCAGGGATTGCGCACCTTCGACTCGACTTTTTTCCAGGCCCCAGGACGCATGAATGTATTCAACGAACATCCATTCAAGGTGCTGTTCGATTATGGGCATAATGCACACGCGGTTGGCATGATGGCAGACCTTGCCGGCAGGCTCGATGTGGCCCGACGGCGTATCGTCGTGGTGGCCGGGCCCGGTGACCGGCGCGATGAGGACCTGGTGGCGATCGCCAAGGCCGTTGCCGGCCGCTTTGATCATTACATCTGCCGTCGCGACGACAATACGCGCGATCGCAGGCCCGATGAAGTGCCGCAGCTTCAGGCGAAGGCGCTGCGCGATTTCGGCGTGCCCGAGACCGCGATCTCGATCATCCCTGACGAACAGGAAGCCATCGAGGCGGCGCTTCGCATGGGCGAAAGCGGCGACTTGCTGCTAATCTTTGCCGATGCCCTGGCGCGTTCCTGGAAGCAGGTCACGAAGTTCAAGTCAGCCAAGGGAGCGCCGGAGCCCGAACTCAAGGTCAATGGCATGACCGCCGCGGTGCAACGCGAACCCAGCGCACCGCCCGAGGCCGAGCCTGCGCCCGAGTACAGCCTTGAGGGAGTCATCCGCGATGGACGCGGCATCCACATGGCGCCGGAGAGCAGCGACTGAGCGGCACACGCGAACTTCCGTTCGATGACTCGCGGCGCCTGATGGGCGCCAACCTGTTCTTTGCCTCCACGGGCGCCGTGCTCGAAGTCATCGGTGTGCCCATCGACGATGCGCTGATCGATGGCTGGCGCGAGCGCATCGCCAGGGCAGCAGCTCA
>JANXZG010000158.1 GCA_025355645.1 Gammaproteobacteria bacterium
CCAAACTCGCGAAAGCGCCCGCCTAGGTCGAATCCGTGCCGTACAGTGCTTCGGGAATCGCCATCGTCGATAGGTCCAGAGCCAATCCGCCGGGCTTGTTCGTACGTCCAACTCGCAGGCACTCGCGTACCGCGCGGTTAAAGCCCCGCTCGTCGTGACCTCGCGGCCATCCCACAGCTCGCGCAGCTGCACTTCGTAATGGCCGCGCCTGACGCGGCGCATTGACAGGTAAATCATCGGCAAGCGCATGGCGCGCGCGATCTGCTCGGCGCCGACGTAGAAGGCCGTGTCCTGCCCGAGGAAGCTCAGCCACTGGTGACGTTCATTTGCAGCTGGCGCCTGATCCGCATTGACGGCAATCGCGCGCACGATGGGCCGACGGCGCAGCACTTCGGCCAGCAGATCCTTGGCGGGAACAAGGGTCGCGCCAAAGCGACTGCGCATATCGAACATCAGACGCTCGCCGGATTGATCAGGCAAGGGCTTGTACGCCGCATCAACCGGAAATGACAGTTGCAGGGTCACGCCATGCAGCAACCACTCCCAGTTGCACAGATGCGAGGTCACGAGCATGACCGACTGCCCAGCATCGAGGTAGCGGCGTGCCATGTCGACATTGCGAATCCGCACGCGCGCGCGCAAGGACTCCGCGCTCATGGTGAAGCTCTTCAGTATCTCTACCATCACGTCACAGTAGTTGCGGATGAACTGTCGGTGTATCTGCCGTCGCGCAGCAACGTCCAGGCCCGGAAATACCCTGTCGATCTGCGGTTCGATCACATGGCGACGGTAACGCGTCATATAGAAAGCCAGCACATACACAGACCTTGCGAGCGCGTACAGTAAGCACAGCGGCACGCGGCTCAGGAGCGTGACCAGGAAACCTAAAAGCCGATGGCGCATTACTTATATTATGACTGCAGTTACCCGGAGTAGACATGCAGATTGAAATTATCACCGCGACCCGCTACTCCGTGGCAGATTTTCAGAAGAAATCGGCACTGGGTCAATCGCTCGAGCGCCTGGCCGATACGAATATCAGCCTGCGCCTCGTGGTCGACAACAAACGCGGGCTTCCTTCAGTTTACAACGACGGCATTGCCGCCGCAGGCGCCGGCAATATCCTTGTGTTCATGCACGACGATGTCTGGATCGATGATTATTTCTTCGCGCAGCGGATCATCGACGGGCTTGCGGCGTTCGACCTGGTCGGGGTCGCCGGCAACCGGCGGCGTAACGCCGCGCAGCCCGCTTGGCAGTTCCTGGACATCGATTTCAACCTCGACGATCCGAAGAACCTGAGCGGTCATGTCGCGCACGGCCCAAATCCGCTGGGTGCGGTTTCAAAGTATGGTCCCGTGCCGGTAGAGTGCGAATTACTTGATGGCGTGCTGCTGGCGATCAGGAAATCCGTGCTGATGCAGCACGATCTGCACTTTGACACGCGCTTCAATTTCCATTTCTACGACCTGGACTTCTGCCGCGAAGCGCGTAAGAACGGACTGAAACTTGGCACCTGGCCCATTGCCATCACTCATCAAAGCGGCGGCGCCTTTGGTCGGGAACCACTGCTGGAGGCGTTCAAAATTTACATAAAAAAATGGGGTTCCTGAGCCGCGCAGAACGAGTGAAGTGACAAACGGTACTACATTCGCACTTGGCACCAAGAGTCAGACGGTATGAGCCGCTCCGTGGCAGATTCCACCCGCCGAACGCTTTAGGGGAAGATCGTGAAAGCGTCAATTCTTTATCGAATATCGGCGGTTCTTCTGTTGTTTTTTGCGGTCGGGCACACGCTTGGTTTTCGTCAGTCCGACCCCGCCTGGCGAGTCGATGGGCTTCTTGCTCTGATGCGTTCGACTCATTTTGATGTGCAGGGATTCAGCCGGACCTATTGGGACCTCTTCGTAGCTGCCGGACTCTCGGTCGGCGTGTTTTATTTCTTCGCGGCGATATTGGCGTGGCAATTGGGCGGCCTGCCGACGCAGGCACTGGCCCGCATGCGCTCTATCACGTGGGCGTTCCCTGCCTGCTGTGCCGCCATCGCGGTTGTAAGCGGCCGATGCCTATTTGCATTGCCGATTGTTTTCTCACTCTTGATTGCGGGCTGTTGGGCTGCGGCGGCGTGGCGCTCATCGAAGAACTCCTGATCCAGGAGGCAGGGGATTCGCGGTGCGTAGTTTGTACAAATTAGTTTATGGGTAAAATCAGCTGTTGATCGGCACCACTAGCGACCTGCAATCATTAACGCAGATTCATGAAATCTATTGGGCCTTTTTAGGAAGAGACGATGAAAAAAGCCAATCCCGTTGAAAATCGCTCCGCTTCCGCGCTAATCGCGGGGAGGATCGCCGAGCTCGCCGACTGGCGCGGAGTTGCCCTGGGCAGAATGCGCAAGTTCATCAAGGAGTCAGACCCGGACGTCGTCGAGGAGTGGAAATGGATGGGCACTCCAGTTTGGTCGCACGACGGAATCATTTGCACGGGTGAATCCTACAAAAAAGTCGTGAAACTGACTTTCGCAAAAGGCGCGTCGCTGAAGGATCCGGCGGGGCTGTTTAATTCGAGCCTCGGCGGAAAAGTGCGGGGCGCCATCGACATCCATGAGGGCCAGGAGGTTAATGAGGCCGCGTTTAAGGCGCTCATTCGCCAAGCGATCGGCTTTAACAGCGCCGGGAGGGCGAAAGCACCGAAGAAAACGAAGCAGTGAAACTTACCGGGCTTCATCGGTCTATGGATCCCGACGCCCTATCCGCCCAGACTTATTTGACAATCGACATTGCGCAATACGTCAGCTTAGCTTTTT
>JANXZG010000010.1 GCA_025355645.1 Gammaproteobacteria bacterium
ATGAGCACTAGACTGCATTCTTCACTCGCTTTTTGTTCGGAGATCATATGACCACTCACTCTGCTCACTTCTGGCATCCCCATGCAAACCCCAATGACATCAAGGAGCGCGTGCCCCTTCAGATCGTGAGCGCCGATGGCGTCTACATTACCGATAGCCACGGTCACCGCCTGCTTGATGGCAATTCGGGTGGGTTGTGGTGTGTGAACGTTGGGCACAATGTAAACCGACATGCAATTCTGACCAGGTTAGGGGTGTAATCGTCGTCCAAAATTGACCACCCCATACCCTGTTCGTCCTTACTGGCCGAGCGGGGTGAACCGGGGTGCTGTGCATGGAAACGATTGGCAAGATACGCCGACGGCGGCTGGTGCAAGGGGAGTCGATCAGCGCGATTGCGAGGGATTTGGGACTGGCGCGCAATACCGTCAAGCGTGCGCTGCGTTTTGAAGGCAAGAGAGAATATCAGCGTACGATTCAGCCGCGCCCGAAGTTGGGGCCGTATATAGAGACGCTGGAGGGGTGGCTCGAGGCGGAGGAGAAGTTGCCCGTCCGGGAGCGGCGCACGGCGCAACGTCTCTACGAGGCGCTGTGCATTGAAGGTTACAGCGGTACGGCGGACACGATACGCCGCGAGGTGCGCCTCATCCTGCGGCGCCGCCACGCGGAGTCAAGCGCCTTTATCCCGCAGTACTTTGCGCCCGGGGAAGCGTACCAGTTTGACTTCAGCCACGAGCATGTGGAACTCGGCGGCCTCGATCAGGTCGTGAAGCTTGCGCATGTGCGCCTGAGTCACAGCCGCGCGTTTTTCCTGGTGGCCTATCCGCGCGAGAGCCAGGAGATGGTGTTCGATGCGCACGCGCGCGCGTTCGTCTTCTTCGGCGGCGTACCGCGTCGTGGAATCTACGACAACATGAAAACCGCGATCGATGCCATCTTTATCGGCAAGGAGCGGCGCTACAACCGGCGCTTTTTGGTGATGTGCAATCATTACCTTATCGATCCGACCGCCTGCACGCCGGCTTCCGGTTGGGAGAAGGGCCAGGTTGAGAACCAAGTCGGCAATGTACGGGAGTGGTTGTTCACGCCGAAGCTGCGCTGCGCGGATTTGGCTGAGCTCAACGCTCACCTTGCTGCGCGCTGCCTGCAGCTGGCGCGCGAACGCAATCATCCGGAGCAAGCCACCCGCAAAATCATCGAAGTGTGGGAGGAGGAACGCGCGGCGTTGCGCGCGATGCCGGCGCCATTTGACGGTTTTGCCGAAGACACGGGCCGTATCTCCCCGACTTGCCTGGTGAACTTTGATCGCAATCGCTACAGCGTCGACAGTCGCTACGCCGGTGGCGTCGCCACGGTGCGTGCGTACGCGGAGCGGATCGTGCTGATGTGCGGGGATGAAATGATCGGAGAGCATCTGCGCTTCTTCGGCCGCGGTCACGTTCAATATAACCCCTGGCATTACGTGCCAGCGTTGGAACGTAAGCCCGGAGCGTTGCGCAACGGCGCGCCGTTCAAAGACTGGAATTTACCGGGCGCGATGACGCGCCTGCGTGAGCGGCTCGCCCGCCACCCGGACGGGGACCGGCAGTTCGTGGAGGTGCTCTCGATGGTCGCCCTGTACGGCTTGGAGGCGGTCACCGCAGCCTGCACCGTCGCGCTCGATGAACACGTCACCAGCAGCGCGCACGTGGTGAACCTGTTGCATCGGGCGGCATCGCCGGCGCCCGCAGCGCCGCTGCAGGTCCCCGAGGCGCTGAAACTTGTCATCGAGCCGGCCGCCAACTGCCATCGCTACGACCAGCTGCTGCGCTCGAGTATCACCGTTGTCCCCATCCATCAACCAATCGAGGAATATCATGCAAACCCAGCAACTGACCGAACAACTGAAAACCCTGCGCCTGCGTGGCATGGCGAGCGCACTGGAGGAGAGCTTGACGGCCTTGAGCCAGAAAAAACTCGCCCCGACGATGTGGCTTGCGCAACTACTGCAGGCGGAAATGGCGGATCGGCAAGCGCGCTCCTACGAATACCAGCTGCGCTTGGCGCGCTTCCCGGTGTCGCGGGATCTGGATAGCTTTGAGTTCAAAGAATCGGTGGTCAATGAAACCCAGCTGCGCCAGCTGTATGCCGGAGATTACCTGACCACGGCCCGCAATATCGTCTTTGTGGGCGGAACCGGCACCGGCAAATCGCATCTGGCCACCGCCCTGGCGCGCAACGTCATCCTGCACGGACAACGCGCGCGCTTCTACAGTGTGGTGGATCTTGTGAACCAGCTCGATGCTGAAAAGCGCGCCGGGCGAGCCGGGAATCTGGCGGGCCGGTTGCTCAACCAAGATGTCATCGTCCTCGACGAACTCGGCTACTTGCCGTTCTCGCAAGACGGCGGCGCACTGTTGTTCCATCTGATCAGCAAACTCTACGAGCGGGTATCGTTGATCGTCACGACCAACTTGTCCTTCGGCGAATGGAGCGCCGTGTTCGGTGATGCCAAGATGACCACCGCGTTGCTGGATCGGCTGACCCATCGATGCGACATCATCGAGACCGGCAACGATAGCTATCGCCTGAAGAAACGCCAATGATCGAAAAGAACCCGGGGCCCAAGGTCAAGGGGTATCCCTCGATCGCCGCTCTCAAGCCTTCCTGTGCGGGTCGGATTTTAAAAGAAACCGGAACTTCTGCCGCTGACGCGGCAGATCGCGCCTCTCCATACATCCAATGAAAACTAAGAACCGCACAGGAAGGCTTGAGAGCGGCGATCGGGGGTGACCCTTGACCTTGGGTCCCCAGGTTTTTTTGATTCCGGACCTCATTGACGTTTCTTGAAGCGATAGCTGTCGTTGCCGGTCTCGAGGATTTCGCATCGATGCGTG
>JANXZG010000079.1 GCA_025355645.1 Gammaproteobacteria bacterium
CTTGGAAGGTGGGGTGGACGACGGGACTCGAACCCGCGACGGCCGGAATCACAATCCGGGGCTCTACCAGCTGAGCTACGTCCACCATTGTCGACCCCGACTTTCAAGGTGGCGCGCCCGGCAGGACTCGAACCTGCAACCGCCGGCTTAGAAGGCCGGTGCTCTATCCGGTTGAGCTACGGGCGCTTGGTCGGGGCAGAGGGATTCGAACCCCCGACCCTCTGCTCCCAAAGCAGATGCGCTACCAGACTGCGCCATGCCCCGCCGACTGCAAACCCTACTCGGTACGCCCGCCTGCCGGCTTGCACCGGCTCGGGGACGCGAATCATACGGGGGGCATCCCAGCCCGTCAATTTACCCCCCTCTTTCAGCTCAGGCTCGCCGCCATTGGGTGATTCCACCGGACTTATCCTCGAGCACGATCCCAGCGGCCATCAAGCGGTCGCGAATCCGGTCCGATTCCGCAAAGTCCCTGGCCACTCGTGCCGCGCGCCGGGCGCCAAGAAGCGCCTCGATCTCGGCATCCGCGAACCCAGTCGCGCTTACGCCACGCTGCAAATAAGCGCCCGGTTCCTGCTGCAAGAGCCCAAGTGTGCGGCCCATGTGGCGCAAGGTCGCTGCGGCATCGCCCGCCATGCCCACCCCAGAATTGCCAGCGGCTTTGGCCTGGTTCAGGTCACGCGCGACGCCTTGCATCACGGCGAGAGCATCCGGCGTGTTGAAATCATCATCCATGGCCGCACGAAACTTCGCGACCGATTCAGCATTGACGGTGCCGGGGCCCGCATCGTTAAGCGCGCGGTACAGGCCAAGCAGCGTCTCGTCGGCCTGCTCAAGCTGCGCCAACGAATAGTTGATCGGACCGCGGTAGTGGCTGCTGAGCAGGAAGAAGCGCAGCACCTCCGGATGGCGCAACGACTTCAGGACGTCGCGAACCGTAAAGAAATTGTCGAGCGACTTCGACATCTTCTCCTCGTTTATGCGCACGAAACCATTGTGCATCCAGACGTTGACGAATGGCGTGTCGCAGGCCGCGCAGGTTTGCGCGATCTCGTTTTCATGGTGCGGAAACTTCAGGTCCATGCCGCCGCCGTGCAGGTCAAAGTAGGTTCCAAGCAGGCTGGTCGACATCGCCGAGCACTCGATATGCCAGCCCGGGCGTCCCGCGCCCCAGGGCGAGGGCCACTCGGGTTCTCCGGGCTTTGCCATTTTCCACAGGACGAAATCCAGCGGATCGAGCTTGGCGTCATTGGACTGCACGCGCGCGCCGGAACGAAGATCGTCGATTTTCTTGCCCGAGAGTTGTCCGTAGTCAGCAAAGCGGCGAACCGCATACATGACATCGCCGCTGCTCGCGACATACGCATAGCCTTTGTCGATCAATGTCTGCGTCATCGCGATAATCTCAGCGATGTAGGCGGTCGCGCGCGGCTCGTCATCGGGGACCTGCAGGCCGAGGGCAAGGCAATCCTGGTTCATTGCAACGATGAAACGCTCGGCAAGCACAGCCCAATCCTCGCCATTGGCTGCGGCCCGATCGATAATCTTATCGTCGATGTCGGTGATATTGCGCACGTAACGCACGCGGTAACCGGACTCGCGCAAATACCTTTGCACGAGGTCGAACACCATCAGCATGCGTGCGTGGCCCAGGTGAATGTAATCGTAGACCGTGATGCCGCACACGTACATGCGCACTTCGTCGGCGACAAGTGGCTTGAACTCCTGCTTGAGACCGGTCAATGAATTATGGATTCTGAGCATGGACTTCAAGGCGCTGGCGCGCTGTGGCCGGGTTCATCATTTTAAGGAGAGGCGCTAGCTCCGGTCCGTGCGCCTGGCCGGTCAGCGCGACCCTAAGCGGCATGAAGAGGTCCGCCCCCTTTCGACCCGTATGATCGCGCACCAGGCTTGTCAGGAGTTTCCAGTCCTGCCCTGCTTCGCCCAGGGCGGCGACCGCCGCACGGAAGAACGCAGGCCCCGCATGGGCCACGATGCGCTGTTCGGCCTCGCCGAGCGGCGCAAGCTCCCCTCGTATTGCGGCGATCCACGGCTGTGCGTCCGCGGGCAGCACGATATTGTGGCGCACCAGTGCGACGAAGTCGGTATCGCCCGCTGCGCCGAGCCAAGCACCGACTTCTGCATCTGTCATGCGGCCCAAGGATTCCTTCTGCCAATGCAGAAGCTGCGCCTCGTCAAAACGCGCCGGCGAGCGACCCAGGTGTTCGGGCCGAAAATGCTCCGGCATGTCGGCAAGCGCTAGCCAGCCGTCGTGATCGCCCGTGTGTCCAAGGCGATACAGCTGGTTCAGCACCGCAGCGCTCAAAAAGCCCCGCTGCCTGAATTCCTGAACGCTCTTACTGCCATGGCGCTTAGACAACGGCGTGCCATCGGCCCCGACCAGCAAGCCGACATGCCCGTACGCGGGTCGCTTAAGCCCCAGCGCATCGAGCAGCAGCAACTGGCGCGGCGTATTGGTCAGGTGATCATCCCCGCGCAGCACCTGCGTGACGCCCATCAAGGCATCATCCACGGCATTGCAAAAAAAGAATGCCGCGGTGCCATCCTCGCGGCGGATGATGAAATCACCCATATCAGCCGATAAAAATCGCTGCGGCCCATGCACTGTGTCAACAAACTCGATAATGACATCCGCGGGCACTGCAAATCGCAGCGTGGGCCTCAACCCCTGCGCTTCGCGATCGGCGCGTTCGGCCGCGTTCAGGGCGCGGCAGGTTCCCGCATAGCGCGGCGGCTTGCCCGAACTTCGCTGCAGTTTGCGTGACAGCTCAAGTTCCGCGGCGCTGCAGTAGCAGGGGTAGACCGCGCCCTTGTGTTCAAGGCGCTGGTACATGCCCCGATATACATCGCCGCGCTGAGCCTGGGAATACGGTGCGGCGGGCCCGCCGACATCCGGCCCCTCATCCCAGTCGAGCCCCAGCCAGCGAAGGTCCTTAATTAGTTCATCGGTAAAGCGCGTCTGGCTGCGATCCACGTCCGTGTCCTCGATCCGCAGCAGAAAGCGGCCGCCGCTCTTGCGCGCCCATAAATAGCTGAAAAAGGCCGTACGGGCGTTTCCCAGATGCAGGGATCCAGTCGGGCTGGGGGCAAAGCGAGTGACGAGGGGTATCGACATGGTCCAAGATTGTACCTATTCAAGTAGAATCCCGAAGCATGAAACAACTCTCGCTGTGTGTTCTGCTGATCGTCTCGGCCTTCGTGCGACCGCTCCTGGCTGCCGACCCAACCCCCGCCACCGCACCCGTGAAGACTGCGCCCGCCGCCAAATCGGCGGGCCCGGCTTACGTGCAGGTGGTCACGTCGGCCGGAAATTTCGTCATTCAGCTGAATGAGGATCGATCCCCGCTGACGGTGGCAAGTTTCCTGAAGTACGTCGATGATGGCCAGTACACCGGGACCATTTTTCACCGGGTCATCCAGTCCTTTATCGTCCAGGGCGGCGGATTCGACGTTAATTACAAGGAAAAGCCTGCGGACCGCAAGACCCCGAATGAATCCGGGAACGGGCTGACCAATGTTCGCGGCACGGTCGGCCTCGCGCGCACCTCCGCACCGCACGACGGGGACTGTCAGTTCTATGTCAACCTGGCCGACAACAATTCGCTCGACCCGAATACGGCGCGTTGGGGCTACGCGGTCTTCGGCAAGGTCATCGGGGGCATGGATGTGCTCGACCGCATTGGCGGGCAGGCGACCGGCGCCAAGGGCCCGTTCAAGGAAGATGCTCCGCTCCAGGTGATCAAGATCGAGCGCATCGAACGGATTCCCAGGCCCTAAAGACCGGGCGTCGGCGATTTTCCATGTGACCACACTTTTTATTTCCGATCTGCACCTGGACGCCAGCCGGCCTGACATCACGGCGCAATTCCTACAGTTCCTCGATGCCGAGGCGCTTGGCGCGGATGCGCTGTACATTCTTGGCGACCTGTTCGAATCGTGGATAGGCGATGATGCGGCAGATTCCGGCCAGTGCGCAGCGATTGCGGGCCTGCGCTCGCTGACGCAGCGCGGAGTGCCCTGCTTCGTGATGCACGGCAATCGGGATTTCCTGCTGGGCGAGCAATTCTGCCAACGCAGCGGCGCACGGCTGCTCGCTGACCCTGTCATGCTGACCTTGTATGGGACGGATGTGCTGCTGATGCACGGCGATGCGCTATGCACCGATGATCAGGCCTACCAGCGGCTGCGCGCCACGGTGCGGGACACGGACTGGCAGCGCCGGTTCCTCGGCCTTAGCATTAGCCAGCGACGCGCACTCGCCGGGGCTGCCCGCGATGGCAGCAAAGCGCACATCGCCGCCACGGCCTACGCGATCACCGACGTCAATGCGGACAGTGTCGGCACGGTTCTGCGAGAATCGGGCGCAGCAACGCTGCTGCACGGCCATACCCACCGCCCGGCCGTGCATTCATTCAACGTCGATGGCCGGCCGTGCACCCGCATCGTGCTGGGCGACTGGTATACGCAGGGCAGCGTGCTTCGCTGGAATGCGCAGGGTTATGAGTTGTGCGGGCTCGCAAGGACCGGAGGCCCGGAATGAAACCGGAATTCCTCGTCCGGTTCCACGATCAGCTGCGCCTCCAGGGCCGCAAATTCCGCGGTCCGCCTATCGAGCGCCGCCCCGGCGTACGAAGCCCCCGCGCGTGCGGCGGCGCGGCGCGCAAGCCCCAAGTAGACTTTGAAGTGACGCGCCTCGGCATTGTGCAGGGCCGCGAATAACTCGCCGAGGGGGGGCCCGAGCGCTGGCGCGAGGGCCGAGAAACGTTCGGCGGAGCGCGCTTCGATCAAGGCCCCACAGAGCATCAGGTCAATTTCCCGTTGCGGCTCCGCGCTTGCGACCAGCCGTCGCAGGCGCTGCGCGTAGCGTCCCGGGGCAAGGCGCCGCGGCGCAATATCCAGCGATTCGAGCAGGCCTGCCACCTGCTCATAGTGACGCAGCTCCTCGCGCGCAAGGCGCGACAATCGCCCGGCAAGCACCAGGTCCTCGGCGTACGCGAACATCAGCGCAAGTGCGGTCGAGGCGGCTTTCTTCTCGCAGTTGGCATGGTCGATCAGCAGCAGGTCGCGGCACTGAACCGCGCGCTTGACCCAGCGGTCGGGCGTCGCCACGGCGAGTAGCGGATGGGCAAATGGCACCGCGGGACGCCGGTCAGGCCGCAGCTTCGAGCTTGTTGATTACATCCAGCAGTTCGCGCGCGCTCTGGATACGGTCCGCCGGTGCCTTTGCCAACAGCTTGTGAATCAGCGGCCTGAAGCTGACGAACTGCTGCGGTACCGCGGGCAGTTCCGCGCGCTTGTGTTTGTGGATGACTTCCATGGCAGAGGCGCCCTTGTAGGGCTTGGTGCCGACCAGCATCTCGTAGAAAATAATGCCAAGGCTGTACAGGTCGCTGCGCGCGTCGATGGTCTCGGCATGGCCCTGCTCGGGGCTCATGTAATACGGGGTGCCGAAGATCTCCCGCGCCTGGGTCAATTCCAGCTCGCGCTCCGTGGATTTGGCGAGGCCGAAGTCGATCAGGCAGACCGAACCATCGATGCGCAGCATGATATTGGCTGGTTTCAGGTCCCGGTGCAGCACGCCGACCGAATGGATCGCGTCCAGCGCGCTGCCGATCTGCTTCAGGTAATCGAGCGCCACCATCGGCGCCATGCCCGTCTTCATTCGATTGCGAAGATCGCCGGCGGGAAAGTACTCCATCGCAATATAGGCATGATCATCTGCGACGCCCAGGTCATAGATGCGCACGATATTGCGGTGGCGAAGTCCCGCGACGATTTCATATTCCTGCAGGAAGCGGTCAAAACTGATCATCCGATCCGATACGTCCGGCACCTGGTTGAATACCTTCAGCACTACCATGCTGCCGGCACGCTCGCTCTCCGCAAGGTAGACCAGGCTCATGCCGCCGCCGCCGAGCTTCTTGACGCAGCGATGCCCGCGGATCCGAACGGAACCGAATCGATAACGCAAGTCAAAGTTCGGTCGGCCCCGCAACACGGCAAGCATGCGCCGGTGCTCGCGCGAAGCGGCCTCCACGCAGCTGATCAGCGCCTTGCGATCGATCTTGCGCCCCTCTATGCGATACAGGCCAGGCATGGGCTTATTCTGGCGCGGCGACGGATCCTGCACGAGAATCAACAGGATCGGGGCGAATTCGGGGCGGGCCAGAAGTTCCGCCGCGAGCCACTCGGCCGCTTCGGTGGGCGCCGCGCTGACGATGATAATGACATCAAACCCGGTCGCCGCGAATTCCTTGTCGAGTGGCGGATCTTCGCCAATGTGGTACGTGACAATCGTAGCGTCGGGCCATTCGATCTCGATGTGCTTGGATGCCAGAGCATGTAGATCCGGGTGGGTGGCCATCACCAGCAGGCGCGGACTCATATTCACGCCGAAGTCACTGCTAGAGGATGCGAACCGTCTTGATGCCGCTGCGCGCGCCATCGCGACGCGCCTGCTTGGCCTCGTCGGACCTCTCCCCGCTCAGGCGCGCGAGGTATTCCGCGCTGACATCGCCAGTGACATACTGGCCCGAGAAGCACGAGGTATCGAAGTCCCTGATGTTTGCATTGTCGTGGCGCACGGCATGCTCAAGGTCCGACAGGTCCTGATAGATCAGCCAATCGGCGCCGATCAGGTCGCATACCTCAGGGTCCGTGCGGCCCGCCGCGACCAGTTCCGTGGTAGCCGGCATGTCGATGCCGTATACATTCGGGTAGCGCACCGGTGGCGCGGCCGAGGCGAAATACACGCGGTTGGCGCCCGCCTCGCGTGCCATGTCGATGATCTGGGCGGAGGTCGTGCCACGTACGATTGAATCGTCGACTAGCAGCACGTTCTTGCCGCGAAATTCGAGGTCGATGGCGTTTAACTTGCTGCGTACGGACTTAGCGCGCTGCTCCTGGCCCGGCATGATGAAGGTGCGGCCGATGTAGCGGTTCTTGATGAAACCTTCGCGATACTTGACGCCGAGCAGCTGCGCAACCTGCACTGCACTCGTGCGACTGGTGTCGGGGATCGGGATGACCACATCAATGTCGTGATCCGGCCGCTCCCGCTTGATCTTCGCCGCCAGGTGCTCGCCCATCCTGAGGCGCGCCTTGTACACCGAAATGTTGTCGATGATCGAGTCGGGCCTCGCGAAATAGACATACTCGAATATGCAAGGCGTATGACGCGTCACTGCGACGCACTGCTGCGCATAGAACCGGCCCTGCTCATCGATGAAGACCGCTTCGCCCGGTGCCACGTCGCGCACCAGCTCGAAGCCCGACATGTCGAGCGCGACGCTCTCCGATGCCAGCATCCACTCAGTGCCCTTGCTGGTATCGCGCTTACCGATGACCAGGGGACGTATGCCATTGGGGTCGCGGAAGCCGAGAACCCCGTGCCCGATGACCATCGCGACCACCGCATATCCGCCCCGGCAGCGGCGATAGACCGCGTTGGCGGCGGCGAACACATCGGCCGGTGTAACGCGCGGCGTACCGACGCGCTGCAATTCCGAGGCCAGCACGTTCAGCAGCACTTCGGAATCTGAGGTCGTGTTCAGGTGGCGACGGTCCTCGCGCACCATCACCTCGGTCAGCTCGCGCGCATTGGTCAGGTTGCCGTTGTGGGCAAGGCACAGGCCATAGGGGGAATTGACGTAGAAGGGCTGTGCGTCGTGTGCGCTTTCGCAACCGGCGGTCGGATAGCGGACATGGCCAATGCCGATATTTCCTTTGAGCTTCAGCATGTGCTGCTGCTGGAACACGTCGCGCACGAGACCCGAGTCCTTGCGCATGAACAATTCGCCGGCCGACGCGGTCATGATGCCCGCCGCATCCTGGCCGCGATGCTGGAGAACTGTCAGCGCGTCGTAAATGCGCTGATTTACCGCGCTTACTCCGACCATTCCAACAATTCCGCACATAAGCTACCCCGCCTCTACTTGACCTTGACGCCTGTCAAACGCTCCAGCCTGGCCCACGGCTCGCCGCGCTCGCCGACGATACTGCGCAGCCAGTCCCCAACGGTCACGCAGTGAGGAATGAGGGTCGAATGCTGCCACCAGGGCTCCTGTTGTAGTTCCAGCAGCTCGCCGCAGATCGCAAGTACGCCCAGCAGAACCGCGCCACGAACGCAACCGAACATCATGCCCAGCAACCGGTCGATCCAACCCAGGGCAGAGTTCTGCGCAAACACGCCCAGCACAAAGCCGACCAGGGCCCCTATGGACATCACAAAGACAAATATAATCAGTCGGGCCACCCAGACTCGCAGGTGCGGGCCCGACACCAGACCACCAAGATGGGGTTCTATTAGCGAAGCAAAAGCCCAGGCCGACCAGATTGCGGCGATCCAGAACACTAGCGCGACCACCTCGCGCACGATCCCGCGCATGGCGCCCACCAGGATCGAGATGAGAAGAATCAGAACGATGAGAATATCGATTTCGGTCACGGGCTTGTCCCTGTGCTACCTGACCGGCGCCATTCTACTGTATGCACCGGCTCTTTGTGGCTTAACGATGCGTGACGCCCGTCACTCACTCGGCGGCAGGAGCGTCGAGGCGTGCCGCTGTGCCTGCAGCTTCGCCATGATGCCTGACGCAGTGCCCCGATCGGCGATGGGTCCTAAGCGCACGCGATAGCGCTGGGCCGACTTCGCTCCGCCAGAAGCGATATAGGCATTGAATCCCTGCGACTTTAACTGGCGCACAAGCGACTCCGCGTTTGCCTTGTTGGCAAAGCTGCCAAGCTGTACGGTCCATCCGCCAGCGGCGGCCGGTTTTGCCGGCGCATGCGATGGTGCAGCCGCAGGCGCGCGCGCAAGCACCTGTGGTGGTGCAGCGGACGGGGGCGGCGGCGCGGCGGCGAGGGCTGCGGGAGCGGGCTCGGGGATTGCTGTCTGAGATGCCGAAGGCGGCGGCGCAGACGGCGCGCTGTCGACATGCGCAGGATCGACCCAGTATGTTCGCGTGGACAGGTCTGGTACGGGCGCGGATGGGAGCGCACTCGAGCTGTGTGATCCGCTCAGAAATTCAGGCACCAGCAGCACCACCAACGCTACCAGGATCGCGGCCCCGATCAGGCGTTCCTTGACACGACGTTCCATGGCCTTCTACAGAATCCCGCGCGACTCGAGCCAGTCGAGCGCCGGGCCCACGGTGTGAAAGGAGCCAAACACGACAATCCGATCCCCGTCGTCCGCAGCGGCAGCCGCGGCGGCGCAGGCATCCGCCACGCTATCAAATGCAGCAGCCGGCGCATCGAGGCCGGCGGCTACGCATGATTCGAGCGCGGCAGCGCTGCGGCCCCGCTCGCCGCTCGTCGATACGAACCACCAGCGATCGAAACTTCCGCGCAGTTCACCAATAATGGCCACCGCATCCTTGTCGGCCAGAATGCCGCACACGGCAAAAGTGCGCGGGCCCATCGGCAGGGCCTGCAAATTGTTTGCGAGCACGAGCGCGGCATCGGGGTTGTGTGCCACATCCAGGATCCATTCGGGCCCGACGCCCGCCTGCGCGCAAATCAACTGGAATCGACCGGACAACCGGACGGATGCCAGGCCCTTCGCAATGCCCGTCCCAGTGATCGCGGCCAGTCCGGAGAGTTCCTCCACCGCGGCAACTGCGGTGGCAGCGTTGTCATACTGCGCCTCACCGAACAAAGCGGGCGGTGGTAAATCCGGCAAATCCCAGCGCGGGCCGCGATAATGCCAGCCGCCCTCGGTACGAAGGCAATCAAATTCAGTGCCTAGCCGCTTTAGCTTTGCGCCCGCAGCCTTGGCCGTGTCGGCAACGCTGCCGGGCAGATCGCGGTTACCCAGTATCGCCGGCTTCATGGCGCGAAATATCCCGGCCTTTTCGCGCCCGATCCGCTCGAGGCTGCTGCCGAGATAGTCCTGGTGATCCATGCCGATGCTGACTACGACCGCAACATCCGGGTCGATGACATTGACCGCATCGAGGCGACCGCCGAGGCCTATCTCGAGCACCCAGACGTCGAGCCCGGCTGCCTCGAACAGCAATAAAGCAGCGAGCGTGTTGTATTCAAAGAATGTCAGCGGGATATCGCCGCGCGCGGCCTCGATGCGCTCGAACGCGCCAATCAGGGTCGCGGTTTCAACGAGCGCGCCGTCGATGCGGATGCGCTCGCGGTAATCGCGAAAATGCGGGGATGTGAACACCCCCACCCTGCAACCGCAGGCGGTGAGTATCGCTCCGCAGGTGGTTACCACCGAGCCCTTGCCGTTGGTGCCGGCGACGCTGATGACGGCCGCGCGGGGACGAGCCCAGTTCAGGCGCTTGAGCACGCCATGCAGTCGGTCGAGCCCCAAATCAATCGCGCGGGGATTTATTTGCGATTGGTAGGCAAGCCACTCGTCGAGACTCGAGGGGGCGATGAGCAATCCTCAGGCGGCCGCAGGTTCTTTGCCGCAGAGCATGCGCAGCAGGCTTCCGATCCGATCGCGCATCTCGCGCCGATCGACGATCATGTCGAGCGCGCCGTGGTCCAGCAGGAACTCGCTGCGCTGAAACCCCTCGGGCAGCGTTTCTCGCACCGTCTGTTGGATAACGCGCGGTCCCGCAAATCCGATCAGCGCCTTAGGCTCGCCAATATTCACGTCGCCCAGCATTGCAAGGCTCGCCGACACGCCGCCCGTAGTCGGATCCGTCATGACGGAAATATAAGGCAGGCGCGCTTCCGAAAGCCGCTTCAGGGCGGCGCTGGTCTTCGCCATTTGCAGCAGCGAATACAGCGCCTCCTGCATGCGCGCGCCTCCGCTCGCCGAAAAACAGACCAGGGGCATGCGGTGCTCGAGGCAATGCTCAACGGCACGCGTGAATTTCTCGCCGACTACCGAGCCCATTGAGCCGCCGAGAAACCGGAATTCGAAAGCGCAGGCGACAATATCGAGGCCAACGAGCTTGCCGGACATCACGACCAAGGCCTCGGCTTCGCCGGTCTGCTTCTTCGCTTGGACCAAGCGATCTTTGTACCGCTTCGAGTCCTTGAACTTGAGCGGATCCTGCGGCTCGACCTTGGCGGCGAATTCGACCGTGCTGCCGGGATCCAGGAATTTCTGCAGCCGTTCGCGTCCATTGATGCGCATGTGGTGCGCGCACTTCGGGCAGACATGCAGATTGCGCTCGATCTCGGCACGGTACAGCACCGCATCACAGGCCGGGCACTTGGTCCACAGCCCTTCCGGAACCGAACGCGTACGGCGCCCGGTCTTGATGCGCGAGGGGACGATACGCTCGAACCAGGACATGGCTTATATTAAACCAGATCAGGCGCGCGGCCGCAGTAAAAGGCCGTCGCTGGGGAGCGCTATGCCGTAGTGCGGCGCGTAGTCGACCTGCCAAAGGTAAAGGCCTCCCGCCGGCGCGGTTGCGCCCGCCAGCCGACGTTCCCGACTGAGCAGGATCGCGCGCATGGCAGCGGCCGGCTCGGGCTTGTCCTGCACGTCAAGCAGCGTACCGACGATGTTTCGGACCATGTGATGCAGATAGGCATTGGCGAGGATCTCGATCCACACGTAATCGCCTTCGCGCTGCACCTGTAGCGCATCGATGCGCCGTATCGGCGTCTTCGACTGGCACTCGATTGAGCGGAAGGCCGAGAAATCATGCTCGCCGAGCAAAGCCTGCGCGCCCGCCTGCATCGCCTGCACGTCAATCGGCCGGTGGATCCACGCCGCGCGTGACAGCTGCAATGCGGAGCGCGCGCTTCGGTTCAGGATGCAATAACGGTACCTGCGGCGCTGCGCGCTGTGGCGCGCGTGAAAATTCCCATCGACTTCGCCTGCCCATTGCAGGGCAATGGTTGGTGGCAACCGGGTGTTCGCGCCGAGCACCCAGGCGCGCGGTGTCCGTTGCACAGGGGTGTCGAAGTGCACGACTTGGCCGAGCGCGTGCACGCCGCTGTCGGTGCGTCCGGCGCAAATGGCCTCGATCGGATGGCCGGCGACAAATCCAAGCGCCCGCTGCACAGCGTCCTGGATCGTAATACCGTGAGCCTGCGCCTGCCAGCCGGCAAATCCAGTGCCGTCGTATTCGATTACGGCAGCGACCCGGCGGCCGGTGGAGGGCACGTCAGCCAGGCAGGGACTGTATCAGTCGCGTCGCTTCCTTTTTCTGACTCGCGGAACCTTCCTGTACCACTTCCTCAAGGATGCTGCGCGCACCTTCCGGATCGCCCATGTCCATGTAGGCACGCGCCAGGTCGAGCTTGGTGCCGACTTCGCTCATTGTGACCGGGGCGAACTCGCCACCGGGGATGTCCGTGTCCGCGCCCTTGACGGTCAGCTTGCGTGCCTCGACCGTATCCATGGAATTCGGGATGGCCGCGGAGCGGCCCGCGTTCTCGCTCAGATCAAGATCAATACCACGCACGCGCTGGCTATTGTCGAATACTTCCCGCACGGCGGTATTGTCGCCACTGCCCTGGCCGTCATCATTGGTCAGCTGGCTGAAGTCGAGGTCAATGTCGTCGGTGTCGATGCCGCGCATCTTTGCGGTCGAATCGGTTTGCAGTACTTCCGTCTCGGACGTGTCGGCGCCCGCATCGATACGCTCGAACTTGCCGGTGCGTGCCGAATCAAAATTGGCCGGCATGTTGACGGTCGGCAAATTGGCCGCCATATTCACGGTCGGCGCGGATTCCTGCACGAGCCCGGGCTTGATGTCGTCGCCACTGGCGGCAAGCTCGGCGATGAAAGAGGCCTCGAGCTCGCGCTCGAGCTGGGTCAGGTCGTTGTCCCTGGCGCTGTTATCGGCTTCCCGCAAGGCATGGCGGGAGCGCTCGTCCAAGCCAGCGATGACGGTCGCCGAATCATTCGAGTTCTGGTCGGCTCGGTCCGCGCTCGAGGATATCGGTGTCGGCGAATCAGTTGCTTCCAGGTGATCGATGTCGAACCCGAGGTCATGGATCGCGACCTCGGCGGTGTGCTCTTCCGAGCGTGCCGCGGCCGGCGGCGTATCACCGAACACCATCTGTTCGGATTCGATGGTCGGCTCTTCATGGAGCGGCTCTGCCCCGCGTTCCGGCGCATCGAGTACGAAATCCAGTCCCTTGCCGCGCAGGTTGGGCGACTCGCCGGTATCGGCGGACGGATCATCCTCGCGCGCGCGCAGAGCGGATTGCTCACCCTTGGCGTGCTCTCCAGTGGCATCCCCAAACAGGTCAATATCGACCTGGTTTTCCCCGCCTTCAAGATTCAGGTCCACCGAGGAATCATGGCCGTGCTTGCCAGCCGCGCTCTGGCGGAACATCTCTTCATCCGGGCAAATCTGCTTGCCCATGATCATGATCTTGTCCCACTCGCCTGCCGCCGCATGATCGCGGGTGGCGGCCAGTTCCTTCGCGGTCTGCAGGAAGTTCTCGGCGTTGCCCCACACGAAATAAATTTCCAGCAACTTCATGCGCAGGTCGCGACGATCCGGCTCCCGGTCGAGGGCAATGCGGACCAGGTCCGCAGCCTGGTCATACAGGCCGTAGGCCATGTGGAAATCGGCTTCGGCAATGGGATCGCCCTGGTCGATCGTGACGGGGCTTTCCGCCGACATTGTCTCGTCGCTTAGGCGCGGCACATAGGGTTCGGCGGATGCTGCAACCGGCGCCTCAGCGCCGGCCGGCGCCTTGATCTCGGCGGTATCGCCAGTGCCGAACGTCTCGGTGACTTTGTAGGAGCCGGAATAATCCCGCGCGGATGGCTCTGCACGGTACGGGGCAGCGCCGGCGAGCGCACTCAATTCATCGGTGTCGGTACGGCTGCGGCGACGGAACGCCGTGATACCGAGGGCGAGGAGCAGCAAGGCCACCAGTGCGCCTGGGACCTGCCAGTGGTTTTCGATCCAATCAAGCCATGAGCCTGAGGGAGCGGCGGCGGGCGCCGCGGGTTTCGGCGCAGCGACGGCGGACGCCGGCTCCGGGACCGGCGCAGCATTCTGCGCAACTTCTGGCGTCGGGGCAGCGCCGGGCGCAGGGGGAGTACTCGGTGTAGAGGCGGCCGGCGCGATCGGCGCAGGCGGCGTGGGCGCAGGTGCAACAGGGGTCGGCTTCGCCGCGCTCTGGGCTAGCGCAGCCGCAGCCGTCGCTGCCGCCAATTTGCGTTGCAGCTCGGCCATCTGGGTGTTGTTGACATCGACGAGCCGGCGCGATTCAGCCAGCTGTCCTTCAAGTTCCTTGACGCGGTTTTTGAGCGTTGCGACGTCGGCGCCGCTGCCACCGCCCGACGTTTCGGATCCGGCGCCCTCGCCGGAAGTCTTCGGGGTCACCAGGCGCAGCCGGCCACCGCTGGCTGCACTGCCCGCGCCGTTGCGCCATGCGCTCATCTGGCGCGACACCTCATCGATTGCTTCGCGTTGGTTCAGCGCAGCGATTTCATCGGCGCCCGGCAGGCGCAGGATCGTACCGCGATGTAGGACATTGATGTTGCCGTCAAAGGCTGCCGGGTTGGCTTTGTAAATCGCCATCATCGCCTGGTCGACTTGCGCGCCAGTGCCGCCTTGCGCGCGCGCGATCCGCATCAGCGTATCGCCGCTGACGGTGCGATAGGTTCCCGTCGACGTCGTGGCTGGCGCCGGTGCGGCACTCCGGCGTGACGATGCAGGCGAACTTGGCGCTTCGGCCGGCATCGACGACGACTGCTGCGCGGGGCTCGGGGGAGCCGCCGCTGGCGCGATCGTGGCGCCTGTCACGGGCGCAGTGCTGCCAGCGGCCTCGCCCGGCGTATAGGTGGGTGGATCGAGCAACACGGTGTACTCGCGCATCAGCCGGCCACGGGCCCAATTGACTTCGAGGAGGAACGTGACGAAGGGCTCCGAAATGGCATCCGTCGACGTGACGATCAGCACATCGCGACCATCAGCACTTTTGGCAAGCTTGAAGGCGAATGAGGATTCGAAGGCGGGCCGGTCGATACCGTAGCGAGTGAATGCCTCACGGCTTGCCAGGGAGGCATGCAATGCCGTCAATTCGTCCGGCGCGGCCGCTATCAGGTCGATCTGGGCGCGCAGCGGTTCGTTCAGCGCCGAATTCAGGTGGATTTCACCAAGCCCAAGTGCACTCGCCAAAGAGGGGCAAATAATGCTTGCCAACAGCAGCAGTCGAGGCATCTTCACGAACATTGTTACTCCAAGAATCGGGGCGTAGAACACTTAAAAGTTCATTGATTTAGATGAACTTGCAAAAGACTTCTCGCTGGCTCTTTACATAATGGTTTAACTATAGCTCACCCGACACTATTTACCAAAATATCGGCTACGGAAAATGCGTTGTAGGCCGCACATTTTCGAATATTGTCTGCTACAACCCAAAAATTTAGAGACCTGTCACGGGTCAAATCAGCCCGCAATCGGCCCACGTACACGGAATCCGGCGAAGACGCTTCGATCGCCGGTGTCGGTACATCGCCGTCCGCGCCGGCTAATACGACATGGCAGCCCTTGCTGCGTTGCAATAACTCAGTTGCTACGACGGCGCTGAGCTCGCGCTCGAAGCTGACGTGCACCGCAAGGCTATGGCCGAAGAAAACTGGCACGCGAATGGCGGTCGCGTTGATGGCAAGCTCGGGCAGTCCAAGTACCCGGCGAGTCTCGTGCAGCAAGCGCCGCTCTTCGGCCGAGACGCCGTCCTCACCCAGCGCATCGACCTGCGGGATCACGTTGAACGCGATCTGCCGGCCAAAAATGCGCCCCTTGGCTTTTCGGCCACTCAGCATATCCACGGTCTCGGCAGCCAGTCCCTCCATCGCTGCGCGCCCACTTCCCGACACCGCCTGGCAGGTCACCACTTCGACTCGCACAATCCCCGCCGCCTGATGCAGGGGGGCGAGCACGGTCGCGAGCGCGGTCGCAGCACTCCCCGGTAAGGCAACCAAGCCGTGCCGCCCGACCATGCGCAGTGCCTCGGGATTCACATCCGCGACCACCAGCGGCACATTCGCCAGCCCACGATGCGCGATCGACCCGTCGATGACCCAGGCATGGGCCGCCGCCGACGCGGCGTAGCGCGTGGCCACCGCGGAGCGCGCGCAGAAGAAGGCGAGATCGACGCGCGAGAAATCAAAGGTGGCCACGTCCTCGACCGGCAAGTCGCGCTCCCCGTCGCCGACCGCCCGGCCAAGATCACGCACATCATCAAGCGCGTGCAGAGCAGCGAACGGAAATTTCCGCGAGCGGATCGTCTCGATCAGTGCCTCGCCAATCAGGCTGGAAGCGCCCACAACGGCGATGCGCGGCGGCAGTGGGGAAGTGCTCAACGCCCTGCCGTGATGTCGGGGGTGGCACTGACGACATCCCCACACTGCGCACGATGTCGCAGGTAATGATCCATCAGCACGAGCGCAAGCATGGCCTCCGCGATCGGTGTCGCACGTATCCCGACGCAGGGGTCGTGGCGTCCGGTGGTCACAATCTCAGCGCGGGCGCCGTGCACATCGATCGTCTCGCCCGGCAAGCTGATGCTGGAGGTGGGCTTCAACACGATGCTAACGACGATCTGCTGGCCGGAGGAGATACCGCCGAGCACCCCGCCGGCATGATTGCTGCGAAAACCCGTCGGCGTCATCAGGTCCCTGTGCTCAGAACCGCGCTGTTCCACGGACCGGAACCCCGCCCCTATTTCCACTGCCTTAACCGCGTTGATGCCCATCATCGCACTGGCGATGTCTGCATCCAGGCGCTCGAACACCGGTTCGCCCCAGCCCGGGGGAACGCCGTCGGCAAGGACGGTCACGCGGGCCCCCACGGAGTCACCGGCCTCGCGGGTCTTCCAGATCAAATCCTCGAGTTCCTTGACGCGCGCAGGATCAGGACAGAAAAACGGATTCTGGTAGGCGCTAGCGGGCTCCTTGGGCTCGATCACGATGGCGCCCATCTGCACAAGATAGCCATGGATGCGCACGCCGACGCGTTCGCCAAGATACTTGCGCGCGATCGCGCCAGCGGCAACGCGCATGACGGTCTCCCGCGCGGATGAGCGGCCACCGCCCCGATAGTCGCGGAAGCCGTATTTTTGCTGGTAGGTGTAGTCGGCGTGACCGGGTCGAAAGCGATCCTTGATTTTTTCGTAATCGCGCGCGCGCGGATCCTCGTTCTCGACCAGCAAGCCGATGGGTGTGCCGGTCGTGCGCCCCTCGAATACGCCCGAGAGGATCCGCACCGTGTCAGGCTCCTGGCGCTGGCTCGTGAACTTCGATTGGCCCGGGCGGCGCCGATCGACATCCGCCTGCAGATCCGCTTCGCCGAGCGCAAGTCCCGGCGGGCAGCCGTCGACGATGCAGCCGAGCGCCGGGCCATGGCTCTCGCCGAAGCTCGTGACCGTGAAGATCCTGCCAAAGCTGTTTCCCGCCACTGTTGCTAACTCTCCAGATCAGCCGCCCGCAACAAGAACACGCCGCCGCCGCCCATCGCGATATCCGGCCAGATGAAGGGCATGCGAGGATAGGCCCGCAGCAGCGCATCCTCCGAATTTCCAACCTCGACCACCAGGATCCCGTGCTCGCTGAGGTAAGGGCGGGCGGCCCCCAAAATCACGCGCACAGAATCCAGTCCGTCGCGCCCCGCTGCAAGGCCAAGGGCGGGTTCATGCCGGTACTCGGGTGGCAGCGAGCGCATCTCGGCCCGTCCCACATAGGGCGGGTTACTGACGATGATATCGTAATGGCACGGCGGCACGGCACTGAAATGATCCGAGCGCAGCACGTGCACCCGATCCTGCATATTTAACGTTCGCACGTTGCGGCGGCATACTGCAAGCGCATCCGTCGAGATGTCGGCCGCGTCCACGCGCGCGCGCGGGAAGGCCTTTGCACAGGCCAGCGCAATCGCGCCGCAACCGGTACCGATGTCTAGGATGCGCCGCACCCGACGTGCGCCGATCCACGGCGTAAACCGGCCAAGGGCGAGGCCGGCGATCGGCGAGCGCGGCACCAGCACGCGCTGATCCACATACAGCTCAAGCCCCGCAAAAAAAGCGCGATGTGTCAGATACGCAAGTGGCATGCGCTCTTTGATGCGTCGCGCGAGCAGCGCCGCGATGCGCGCGCGTGGGCGCGTGCCGAGCAGCCGCCCATAGGCTTTGCCTGCCTTGGCATGCGCAATCCCGGCGGCGAAGAACACCAGCTCCGCCGCCTCATCGCGGGCGTTGTCCGTGCCATGGCCGAAAGTCACGCGCGCGCGATAGAGCGCGAGGGCGCAGCGTTCTATCGCCGCGCCGACGGTTTCAATGGCCGTATGGGATAATGAGCGCATGGCAAATCGTTCCAATCCGCTGCCCTGGGTGTTGGCGTTCGTCGTCGCAGGCGCAGGGCTCGCAACGGCCCTGTGGTGGCACCAGCCGGCATTCATCGCTCAACCCAGCCTTTTGACCGGCACGATGTTCGCGCCACGCCGCGAATTGCCGGATTTTACCCTGATCGACCATCAGGGTCGCAGCTTTGCACCGGCCAACTTGCAAGGCGCCTGGTCATTCCTGTTTTTCGGTTACACCAATTGCCCGGATGTGTGCCCGGCAACACTCGCGACACTGGCAGCATTGGAGAAGCGGCTGCGCGCGGCCGGCACCTCGCCGCGTCCCCGGGTTGTTTTTATATCGGTCGATGCCGCACGCGACACGCCGCAGCAGCTCGCGCGCTACGTGCCGTATTTTGATCCGGAGTTCCTCGGCGTAACGGCGAAGGATCAGGCGACTATGGAGGCCGTGGCGCAAGAATTTGGGGTGGTCGTGCTGCTGACCCGTCATAAGGACGGTTCCTACAACGTCGATCACTCGAGCGCGATGGTCGTCGTCGACCCTGCCGGAAAGATCGCGGCGATTCTGACCGGCCCGTTCACGACCGACGCGTTGCAGGAAGATTTCAAGCACATCGTTGCAAGCCACTCATGAACGTCTGGCTGCAACAGATGCTGCCGCAACATGCGGTGTCACGCGTGGTGTTCGCAGCGACGCGCGTACGTACGCCCTGGTTCAAGAATTTGCTGATCCGGGCTTTCCTGAACTCCTATCCGGTCGACCTGGGCGAGGCGGAACAGCCCAATCCGCAGGGGTTCGAGAACTTCAATGCCTTCTTTACGCGCGCGTTGCGCACAGGATCGCGCCCGATCGCGCGGGGCGCTGCGGATATCGCGAGTCCGGTGGACGGCATGGTCAGCGAGTGCGGACCGATCGACGGCGATAAATTGTTGCAGGCCAAGGGCCGCAGCTACTCGTTGGGCGATCTGCTGGCGGGTCATGCCTGGGCCGGGCGCTTTGCCGGCGGCCAGTTTGCGACCATTTACCTGGCGCCATTCAACTACCACCGCATTCATATGCCGATCAGCGGCGAGCTGCTGGACTGTATCTATGTGCCGGGAAGGCTGTTCAGCGTCAATGACGCAAGCGCCCAGGGCGTGCCGCGACTATTCGCCCGAAACGAGCGCGTGATCACCCGCTTCCAGAGCGCTGCCGGACAGTTCGCGCTGGTCCTGGTCGGCGCGCTGAACGTGGGCAGCATAGCCACGGTGTGGGCCGGCGACATCGCGCCGCGACGGCCGCGAGTCCTGACCCGGCTGCCACACGCCGAGGTCTCCTTGCGCAAAGGCGCCGAACTCGGCCGCTTCAATATGGGCTCGACCGTGATCCTGCTGTTCGAGCCGGGCCGCACGCGCTGGGATGATTTTCTGCGCCGCGGCAGGACGCTTCGCTATGGCGTGCGCATCGGCGAGCACAGCGGCGAGCGCCCGTGACCTGGCGGCCCGCGGCGGGGCTTCAAACGCTACGCGCGCGGGCAGCCATGCTCGCCGACGCGCGCGCATTTTTTGCCGATCGCGGCGTGCTGGAGGTGGAGACACCGACTTTAAGTGCCGCCGCTCCCAGCGATCCACAGATTGAACCCTTGAGCGCGGGTATATCGGGGTTCGCGCGGCGGTTCTACTTGTGTACGTCGCCTGAATACGCGATGAAGCGGCTGCTGGCGGCAGGCTCCGGGGATATCTACCAGATCAGCAAGGTATTTCGCGACGAAGAGCATGGCCGCTGGCATAACCCGGAATTCACGATGGTCGAATGGTATCGGCTGGGGCTCGACGATGGCGCCTTGATGCGCGAGACCGAGGCTCTCCTCGCGCGGTTGCTCGGGCCGTACAGGCGGCTGGCCGCGGCACAGCGGCTGACCTACGCCGAAGCGCTCGAGCGTCATGCCGGTGTCGATATCTACATGGCTTCCGAGGCGCAGCTCGCGCAGGCCGCCGCAAGGCTTGGCATAGATTGCCCCGCGAACCTGGATCGCGACGCGCGACTTGACCTACTGATGGCGCTCATCGTGGGACCGAAGCTCGGCCGCAACGATACGCCGACGTTCATCTGCGATTATCCACCTTCCCAGGCGTCCCTGGCGCGCATTAAGCGCGGCGTACGGCCGGTCGCGGCGAGATTTGAGCTGTACCTCGACGGCCTGGAACTGGCCAACGGTTTCCATGAACTTTGCGACGCAGCGGAACAGCGCGCGCGCTTCGAGCAGGACCTCGCGCTTCGCCGAAGCCGCGGCCAGCCGCTGCCGCCGTTTGATATGCGCCTGCTTGATGCCCTCGGGCATGGCTTGCCCGACTGCGCCGGGGTCGCGCTGGGCTTTGACCGGGTGGTTGCGCTCGCGGTGGGGGCCGACTCGCTCAGCGCGGCAATGGCGTTCCCGATCGGGAACGCCTGATCAGCTCTTGCCGCGCGACAGGTACTCGCCCGTGCGGGTATCGATGCGCAGCATTTCACCCTCGTTGATGAACAGCGGCACCCGCACCATCGCGCCGGTCTCCAGTTTCGCGGGCTTCGACCCACCGGTCGCGGTATCGCCGCGCACGCCGGGGTCGGTCTCGATCACTTTCAGTTCCATGTGGGCCGGCGGGGTGACCTGCAGCGGCACGCCATTCCAGAGCGTGATAACGCACACGGTGCCGTCCTTGAGCCATTGTGCGCCCTCGCCCACGGCCGCCTTCGAGGCCGTCACCTGCTCGAAGGTATCCGGCGCCATGAAATGGTAGAAATCCCCGTCGCTGTACAGGTACTGCATATCGGTGTCGACCACATCTGCAGCCTCGACGGAATCGCCGGATTTCCACGTCCGCTCGATCGTGCGGCCGGTTTTCAGGTTTCGTACCCGCACCCGGTTGAACGCCTGTCCCTTGCCCGGCTTGACCATCTCATTCTCGACGATCGCGAACGGATCGCCATCAATCAGGATTTTCAGGCCCGCTTTGAATTCGTTGGTGCTGTAGTTCGCCATCGGAGGTCTCGCTGGAAAGGCGCGGTATGATAGCCGTTAGGCAGCTGGCAAGCCACCGGGCGGCCATATTTACGCCCTATGACGCCGGTCCCACTCCGCAGGCGCGGCGCGATGTTACACTTTTAACTCATTCTCGCGAGGAACGGGCATTGTGACAGATCAAGGGGCCATCCCGATGATCGTGATGACGCGATCCCAGGATCACGTCGAATCGATCAACCGCACCCTGCGCAACGCCGGCCTGCCGGTGCACTGCACATGGCTGCCCGACGCCCGTGACCTTGACGACGCGATGAACCAGATCAACCCCGAGATGCTGATCGCGTTCCTCGACGACCTCGGCATTGATCTTGCGACAATAGTTGCCGCGCGCGCGCGTTCCATTGCAAACCTGCCGATCCTGGTCGTGCGCGAGCGCGTCGACGAGGCTGTCATTGCCGAGGCCATGAAGACCGGCGCCCAGGATGCCGTCACCCTCGCCTCGATCGAACGGCTGCAATCTGTCGTCGCCCGCGAGCTGCGCGCCTACCGCCACGAGCGGGCGCTTAACAGCACCCTCTCGAGCGCGCGCGAGTACCGGGACCAGCTGCAGAACTTCCTTGAGGGCTCGGCTGACGCGATCACGCACGTGCAGGAAGGCATCATCGTCGATGCAAACAGCGCCTGGACAGAACTGTTCGGTCATTCCAGCGAGGAAGAGCTGACCGGCACGCCGCTGATGGACCTGTTCGAGCAGGAGTCGCATTCGGTCCTGAAGGGCGCGTTGGCCGCTTGCCTGCAGGGCAAGTGGACCGACTATGCACTCAAGGTAAAGGCCGCCTTCTCGGATGGTTCCGGGATGCCGCTTGAGCTGATGCTCGCGCGCACCGACCATGACAATGAACCGGCGGTGCGGATCTGGGTGCCGGCGCGCCAGCGCGAGGACCGCGATCTCGAGACGCGGCTCAACGAAGCGGTCAAGAACGATGCGACCAGCGGATTCCTGCAGCAGCGCTACCTGATCGAGGCGCTGCGTGCCCGCGGCACCGTCGCGATGAAAGGCGGCGTGCGCCAGATCGTCTACATAGAGCCCGACCGCTACGATGCGCTGCGCGAAGCGGTTGGCGTGTTGCGCACCGAGGAATTCATGTCGCAGCTCGCGGACCTGTTGCGCCACCAGCTGACGCCGACCGACGTGGTCGGCCGCTTCGGCGGCACGGGACTCATGCTTATGCTCGAACGCGGCACCGCTCGCGATGTCGAGACCTGGGCGCGGAACATGGTCAAGCATGTCGACCAGCACGAGTTCATGATCGACCAGAAGCGCGTCGCCGCGACGATTACCGCAGGCCTCGGACCGCTTGCAGGTCCGAATCCCGACATCGATGCGGCCGTGCTGGATGCTTTCAATGCCAACTGCCGCGGCCAGGACCTGGGCGGTAACCAGATGTACGTCGTCGAGAAGGTCACTGCTGATACCAGCATGCAGGCCAACGACAAGATCTGGGTCAAGTACATCAAGTCCGCCTTGATGGAGAACCGCTTCCGCCTGGTGCAACAGCCGATAGCCAGCCTGATGGGCCAGGACAAGGGCATGTTTGACGTGCTGGTGCGCATGATCGATGAAAATGAAAACGAGGTGTTGCCGGCCGAATTCATTCGCGCGGCCGAGCGCAACGACCTGATGAAGAACATCGATCGCTGGGTGATCGGTGCCTCGATTGCATTTTCCGCGAGCCGCAAGTCCGAGTGCATCTTCCTGCGCGTCTCCAAGGACACGGTGCTCGACAAGACGCTGCTGCCGTGGCTCGAGTCCCAGCTGCGCGCGGTGCGGATCGAACCGAAACGCTTGTGTTTCCAGGTCTCCGAGGAACTCGCCTCGAATCACCTCAGGCAGACCAAGGAACTAGCCCAGCAGCTCGGGAAGCTCGGCTTCCGATTTGCGATCGAACATTTCGGCACCGGCCGGGATCCGCTGCACCTGCTGAGTGAAGTCGACGCGCATTTCATCAAGATCGACGGCTCGCTGATGCAGGGACTCTCGACGAATCAGGTGCAGCAGCAGCGCGTGCGCGGACTGGTCGAGGCGGCCAAGCGCAAGAAGATGGAAACGATCGCCGAGCGCGTCGAGGATGCCAATACGATGGCGGTGCTATGGCAGCTGGGGATCGAATTCATCCAGGGGTATTTCGTCAATGCTCCCGAGGACGTCACGCTCTCGGCCGAGCGCTGAACGGCTCGCTAGCCGGGCGCAACCTCGAGGCGGTCGACCTGCTTGTAGGCGCGCGAAAAGCGCTGCCGCCTCTGCCCCTTGCGATCCTGGAACTGCTTCAGCGCATCGAACTTTAGTTTCATCGGCGCGCTGGCGCCGCTAAACACCGTCAATTCCGCGCCGGGGGCAACGACCGCCATCGCGACCAGGAACTCATCGCGGTCGACCGATTTCTTCCCCGGTATGCCGTAAAGGTTCTGGCCCTTGCCGGAACTCATCTCCTCGATCTGCGCCACCGGTAGCGCCAGGACCTCGCCGTCATTGTTGACGAACACCGCCAGCGCCGCAGGATCCGTGATCGGCTGCGCGGGCAATACGCACGCGTTCTCGGGAACCTTTAGTACGGACTTGCCCTTGCGATTGCGCACTTGCAATACGGCAAGCTTCACTTTGAAGCCATAGCCCGCATCGGATGCGAGCAGCCACCGGTCCTCGGGGTCGCCAATCAGCACTGCGGCAAACGTGGCGCCGTCCGGCGGATCGACGCTGCCCGAGAGCGGCTCGCCATAGCCACGGGCCGCGGGCAGCTGGTGAGCCTCGATGCTGTAGGCCCGGCCGGTGGAGTCGATGAACAGCGCCTGCTGCAGGTTCTTGCCCTTTGCCGCGGCTTGGAATTCATCGCCGCTCTTGTAGCTGAGGCTGCGCGGATCGATGTCGTGCCCCTTGGCCGCACGCACCCAGCCCAGGCGCGAAAGCACCACCGTGGTCGGCTCGCTCGGCAGCAACTCGCTCTGATCGATGGCCTGCGCCGCCTCACGCTCCACCAGGCGCGTGCGCCGTTCATCACCGTATTCTTCGGCGTCCTGCGTCAGCTCATCGCGCACCAGGCGGCTGAGCCGGGCCTTGCTCTTCAGGATCTTGTCGATCTCCGCGCGTTCCTCGGCGAGCTGCCTCTGCTCGGCCCTGATGCGCATCTCCTCGAGGCGGGCGAGATTGCGCAGCTTGGTCTCGAGGATGGCTTCGGCCTGGCTCTCGGTGAGCGTGAAGCGGCGGATCAGGACCGGTTTTGGCTGCTCCTCGGTCCTGACGATGCGGATAACTTCGTCAAGATTGAGGTATGCAATCAGCAGCCCATCGAGGATGTGCAGCCGCGCATCGAGCTTCTCGAGCCGGTACCTGAGGCGCCGCGCTACGGTCGCCTTGCGGAATTCAAGCCACTCGAGCAGCAGCTCCTTCAGCCCCATGACGCGCGGTCGCCCGTCGAGCCCGATGACATTGAGATTGACGCGGTAGTTGCGCTCAAGGTCGGTCGTCGCAAACAGATGCGCCATCAGCGCGGGCGTGTCGACTCGGCTGTTCTTCGGGACGATGACCAGGCGGGTCGGCTTCTCATGATCCGATTCGTCGCGCAGATCCTCGACCATCGGCAGCTTTTTCTGCCGCATCTGGTTCGCGATCTGCTCGAGCACCTTGCTGCCAGATACCTGGAACGGCAGCGTCTCGATGACAATCTCATCCTCCTCGAGGACATAGGTCGCACGCGCCTTGAAGCTGCCGGAGCCGGTGTTATACATCTGCAGCAGTTCCGCGCGCGGCGTGATGATCTCCGCGCCGGTTGGCAGGTCCGGCCCCCTGATCAGGCCCATCAGTTTGCGCGACGACAGTTCCGGGTCCTCGAGCAGCTGCACGCAGGCCGCTACGACCTCGCGAAGGTTGTGCGGCGGAATGTCGGTCGCCATACCGACTGCTATGCCAGAGCCGCCATTGAGCAGCAGGTTCGGCACCCGCGCCGGCAGCATCGTCGGCTCCTCGAGCGAGCCGTCGAAATTGGGCGCCCAGTCGACCGTGCCCGATCCGAGTTCCTGCAGCAGCAGCGCCGCATAGTTCGTCAGGCGGCTTTCTGTGTAGCGCATCGCCGCAAAGGACTTAGGATCGTCGGTCGAGCCCCAGTTGCCTTGGCCGTCCACAAGCGGATAGCGGTATGCGAAATCCTGCGCCATATGCACCATGGCTTCGTAGCAGGCCGAGTCGCCATGGGGATGGAACTTGCCGATCACATCGCCGACGGTGCGCGCCGACTTCTTGTGCTTGGAGCCCGCCGCGAGGCCGAGCTCGCTCATTGCGTAGACGATGCGCCGCTGCACGGGCTTGAGCCCGTCGCCGATGTGTGGAAGTGCCCGATCGAGGATCACGTACATCGAATAATCGAGGTAGGCACGCTCCGCGAATGTCTTCATCGGCTCGCGCTCGATTCCCTCGAAATTGAGCTCCTGCTCCTTCATACCTGCGCCAGGTTCCCCTTGCTCTCGAGCCATTCGCGCCGGTCGCCGGCGCGCTTCTTGGCGAGCAGCATGTCCATCATCTGGTCCGGGCTGTCATGCGCATCGATGGTCATCTGCACAAGACGCCGCGTCTGCGGAGCCATTGTCGTCTCGCGCAGCTGTGCCGGGCTCATCTCGCCCAAACCCTTGAAGCGGGTCACGACCGGCTTGGTGCGCGAATTCTCGGCGGCGATTCGCGCGAGCGCCTTCTCCCGCTCCTTCTCATCGAGCGCATAGATCACCTGCTTGCCGGCATCGATGCGAAACAGCGGCGGCATGCAGACATAAATATGACCGGCAGTTACCAACGGGCGGTAATGGCGCAGGAACAGCGCGCACAGCAGCGTCGCAATGTGCTGGCCGTCGCTGTCGGCATCGGCGAGGATGCAGATCTTGTGATAGCGCAGGCCGGAGAGGTCGCTCGCGGCCGGGTCCACGCCGATTGCGACGCTGATGTCGTGCACCTCCTGGGATGCCAGTACATCGTGCACCTCGGCCTCCCAGGTATTCAGGATCTTGCCGCGTAGCGGCATGATCGCCTGCGTCACTCGGTCCCGAGCCTGCTTCGCCGAGCCGCCGGCGCTGTCGCCCTCGACCAGGAACAACTCACCGCGCGCCGGATCCTGCGACACGCAGTCGGCGAGCTTACCCGGCAGTGCCGGTCCCGAAACGATGCGCTTGCGCGCGATCATCTGGTTGTCCTTCAGGCGCTGCTGGGCGGCCGCAATCGCGAGCTGTGCGACCTGCTCGCCCTGGTCAGGGTGCTGGTTGAGCCATAGCGCGAGCGCATCCTTGATGACGCCCTGGACAATGCCAGCCGACTCCCGGGACGATAGTTTTTCCTTCGTCTGGCCCGCGAACTGCGGTTCGCGCATCTTCATCGATAATACAAAACTGGCCTTGTCCCAGACATCCTCCGCGGAGAGTTTCAGGCCGCGCGGCAGCAAGTTGCGAAATTCGCAGAATTCGCGCACCGCATCGGCGGCGCCGCTCCGCAGGCCATTGACGTGCGTGCCGCCCTCGATCGTCGGGATCAGGTTGACATAGCTTTCTGCGACAGCTTGCGCCGCGTCAAGCACCCAGGCGATCGCCCAGTCGAGCGAGCCGCCCTCAATGTCGCGCTTGCCGTAGAAAGTCTCCGCTGGCAGCCACTTGCCCTTGCCCAGCTGCTCCGCCAGGTACTCATGCAGGCCGCCGGTGTAGAACCACTCGTCGTTCTCGCCGGTGATCTGGTCCTCGAGGCGCAGGTGCAGCCCCGGGCACAACACGGCCTTCGCCCGCAGCACACCGCGCAGTTTCGCCGTGGCGAATTTATCGGTGTCAAAATACTGCGGGTCCGGCCAGAACCGGATGGTCGTGCCGGTGCGCGACTTCGGCACCTCGCCCACGACCTCGAGCTTGGACTTCAGGCGTCCGCCAGCGAAGCTCAGGTTGTATTCCTTGCCACCGCGGCGAACCCAGCACTCGAGATTCTTCGACAGCGCATTGACAACCGACACGCCGACCCCATGCAGGCCGCCCGCGTGCTGGTAGGTCTTGTCGTTGAACTTTCCGCCAGCGTGCAGGCGCGTCAGGATCAATTCGACCCCGCTAATCTTCTCCTTCGGGTGGATATCCACCGGCATGCCGCGGCCATCGTCCTCGACTTGCAGGGAGCCATCCTTGAACAGCGTGACATTGATGTTCTCGCAGTGTCCGGCGAGGGCTTCGTCGACGCTGTTATCAACGACCTCATGCGCCAGATGATTGGGGCGGGTGGTATCGGTGTACATGCCCGGCCGGCGGCGTACCGGATCCAGGCCACTCAGTACCTCAATGTCAGAGGCCGTATAGGACGATGCCATCAAGTACCTCGCAGAGAATGCGCGCGGAGTCTAGCATGTGACATCAGGGCTCGATCGGCTGGTGAGTTGCCGGGGCTTAGGATATGGTTGCAGTTCATGGGTATCTCCAACGCACAGAATCTCGCTCGCTCGCCCGAACCTTCCACCGGGCCCTATGGCCTGCGGGTACGCCTGCGTTCCGGAGATCCGTTCGGTCGCCTGGTCGGCAGCGACTGGCAGAAGACGCACTGGTATGCGAGCGCGGCAGAGCGGGATTGCGCGCTGCTCGACATGGCGCGCGAGCACGAGTACTCGCGCATAGGCGACCGGCCCGCGTTGGTATTCGAGAAAACCGAAAACCTCGCGCAAAGTCGCGGGATCTAGAAGGTTCTGCCGAGAAACAGGAAAAACGAGTTGTTGCCGGTCTGATCGTAGCCCGACCCCAGGTATAGCGGCCCGACCGGCGTATCGAGTCCCAGGAACAGCGAGACATCCTTGTGCGCGCCGCTCCAGCCGAAATCCCCGCGTTGCTGCCAGATATTGCCCGCCTCGAACGACATGCCCAGGTACACCGGGAAATCGAAAAAGCCCTGCCCGCCGCGTCCGACCTTGCGCAGGTAGATGGCCCTGGCGATCGCATAGTTCGGACCGTATAGCGATTGCGGCGCGAGTCCGGAGAGGTTCAGGAAGCCGCCAAGCGGATAAAAATCCTGCAGATGGGTCGCGCTGATGCTGCCATCCACTGTGGTGCCGGCAGAGGTCCACAGGATCAAGGTATTGCGACCGCCTGAAAAAGCCTCGATCCAGTCCGCCGTGACCCGGTCAGCGGCAAAGTCGGAGCCCAAGTCTAGCCGGTCCGCATCCCACTGCAGCGAGAAGGTCGAGCCCTCGCGCGGAAAGTCGACGTTGTCGAGCCGGTCGACGCTGAACTTGAAGAAATATTCGCCGTTGTTGAACTCGGGGTCAACCAGCGACGGATCCCCGTAATGCACCCGCGCGGCGCCGTTGATGCGGTGATAACCGACCCGTAGCTCGCCCCAGTCACCAAGTTCACGCCCGAAATCGATGTCGCTCTCGGCAAAGCGCTGCCGAAAATCCGCGATCTGCACATCATTCTGGTAAATGGGCAGGTCGCGCGCCTCAATGCGCACGCTCGGGGCGAGGAACCATAGGCGCGCGGCCGCCAGCGGCTGGTAGAACTCGCTCACCACCTTCGGATTGTTGCCGATTTGCAGATCCGTGCGCCACTCGGCCCCGCGGCTGTTGATTTCAGTGACCACAAAGCGCGTCGCCGCGTTATAGCGATTATTGCCTTGGAAGTCGTCCTGGATATTCAGGCCGAAGCGCAGGTAATTCGGTCCCCAGGACTTACGTCGCGCATGTATTTCAATCCCTGTCTGCGCATCCGCGCCGCTACCCTCGGTCACGACGGAGTAGTCGATCGTCTCGAAATCGCCGAGTCCATATAGACTGGTAATCAGCGTATCGACCTCGGCACCGTTGAGCGGCCTCGCGATCAGGGGCTGCAGAGTCGCGATGATAGTCTTCTCGTAAGGCAGGCTTTGCCTGTCCATCCGGATGAAGTGCACCACCGGCGCTGCCGGCAGGGGCGCTGTGCGCCGCTCAGCATACTGCTGGTAGGCGGCGGGATCGAGTCGCAGCGCCGCAAGCTTCGGCGCAAGCGCGCGCGCCGCGAGCTCACCGAGCAGGATCGTACGCCCCACCTCGAAAAAATCAGTTGACGAGAGCTGCAGCAGCTGCGGCTCGATCAGCACGTCCTGCGATGCCAACGTGCCTTTTTGCCGATCGGCGCTGCGGCGTATCAGGATGGCCAGCATCTGGTTGGATATGGCGAGCGGGGAATCCAGTTCCTTGCGCGCCTGCAGCGGAAAGGTCACGTCGACAACGATCAGCACGTCCGCGCCCATGGCCCGCCCAATATCCACCGGCAGGTTTTCCGATACGCCGCCATCGACCAGCAGCCGACCCCCGCTGTCCACGGGCGCGAACACGCCGGGCGCGGACATACTCGCGCGCATCGCGAGCGCAAGATCCCCGTGATCCAGCAACACGCGGGCGCCGCTCTCGAGGTCCGTGGCGACCGCCCGGAACGGCGTCGGCAATGCATCGAAACTCGTCATGTTGCCATAGGGTAGCGTGCGTGCGCGCAGTGACTCCTGCAGCTTCTGGCCCTGGATCAGGCCCTTGGGCAGCAAAAATTTTCCATGCGTCAGGCCGAGCGGAAAACGCACCAGGTAATTTCGGTCATCCTGCTTGCGCCGGAATGCCAGGTCGCGCCGTGGCGGGCTATCGCTGAAGGCATCCTGCCAGTCCACGGTGCGCATCATCGATTCGATGTCGCTCGCCCGCATGCCGCTGGCGTACAGGCCGCCAACGACCGCGCCCATGCTAGTGCCGACGACGCAGTCGATCGGTACGTTCAACTCCTCGAGCACCTTGAGCACGCCGATGTGCGCCATGCCGCGCGCCCCGCCGCCGGAAAGGACCACACAGATCTTGGGACGGGCCGCCGGCGCATCGGCCAGCGGCGATTGCGCGGCAGCGGGCCACAGGGCGCTGACCGCAATCAGCGCGCTGGCGGCAAGGATCAGTCGAGGGCGTTTCTTCCCCATGCTGGGGACATATCTTAAAGCACAACGCTGACGGTGTTGGCGACAAAGGTGCCGCTGCCGGGGACGTAATACCCATTTGCCGTGAGCTCGAACGCCGGTTTGCTCGCGGAAATCGCAGACACGAAATTATTGACGAAATTTGCGAAGTCCACGAAGACGTGTACCTGCATCGAGGCGACGCCCGCGACGTTCGACACGGTGCCGAAGGCATAGTGCGGCGCAAACACAGGTTCCGCCGTGATGTTGATCATCGTTGCGGTCGTGATGATTTGCGGCGATACCGGCAGGCTATTCAGCGCCACCGTCTGTGGACCGACCACCAAGATGGCGGTCGCGAGGTTGGGGTCCTGCAGGTTGATGGTGAACCCGCTATTGGTCAGGCTGCTGAACGGCGATACCGATCCGGCGAGGGACCAGGAGACCTTGATTTGTGCCGCAATGCCGGGCAGCTCATGGACCGTCGAGGCCAGAAAATCCGGGGGCGCCGCACCGAATGGATTCGTGATCCCGCTGACCTGCAGCAGCGGCGGCACGGGCGGCGGCCCGCTAAGGTCCGCCGGCACTCGCGGCGCGGGGGGCGAAGTGGGCGGCGCGGCAACCAGGTTTGCCGCGGCGGTGTCGACCTGGTAGTTGGCAGGCTGCGAGTCCGTGGCCGGGCTCGTGCCGGTGCCGGCGAAATTATAATCGCTGACCGGCCAGAAGTTGATGTTCTGCACGGACATCGACAGGTTCGTGCTGGTAGCCGACAACAAGGAGCCGAAGACCTGGCTCTGCAGCAAACGCACCTTGCCCGTGCTCGCGCTGGTCGCATCGAAGCTCCAAACTCCGGTGCCCGAGATGCCGCAGGTCCCGGTGCACGTCGGGATACCGACGGCCTCGATGTGGGCACCGACCGCGATGGATTTGTAGCTCAATCCCGTGGCCGTTGAATCATCGATTGTGACCAGGGTGCCGGGCCCCACCCGCAGTTGGGCGTCCGTGTCCTGGTAGCCGAAGAATCCCTCGGCCAGTTCAAGCAGTGGTCCGTAGACCGTGGGTCCGCGCAGGGTCAGCGTACTGAGGCCGGTCGTCGCGTCGCTCGTGATCCCGATGACGTCCCCCGATATATTCTCGGTCAGAAGGGATTGCATGCTGCTACCCGCGATCGTATAGACCGAGTTGAACTTGCCGGCAAAGGCGGTAGCGGTCGCCGTGGGCTCGAATGTCGTGAACGAGGCGGTCAAGGAGATGCCAGCGGGTAATTGCGACAGCGTTTCCAGGCCCGTTGCGCCCGACGCAGCTGAACCATCGATGGTGTACAAGGTATTGGCGTCGTTAAAGATGGTCAGCGAGCCGAGCGAGGTGGCCTGTTCGTAGAACGGCCGCTCGGAGACGGTGAAGGTGCTGATCGGAACGCTGGAATTGACCAAGGCCCCGCGCACGCGGATCAGTTCGCGGTCCGGCGGCCCGAGCGCTGCAGTAACGAACGGATTCACGATAATCGTCGCAGGGGTCGTCGCCAGGACCACCACGTTTGATGCCAGCAGGTCAAAATTGAAGTTCAGCAGCTGGGCGTTATCGGTCGAGTAGCTCGGCAGGATGGTGAACTGCTGCTGCGGGGGCAGTTCGACGTTGACGGTCATCTGCGTGGCCGCGAAGCCACTTGGCGTGATCACGCTTGCGCGTTGCGGCACGCCATTGACCATGACCGAAATTGCGGCATTCGTATAGTCCAGCACGATCGTCGCCGACTTATAGCTGGTCCCCGGGGCGCTGTTCCGGATCGTCGCCGAACCCCATAACTCGCGGTAGTCGCGCAGCTTGACGAAGTCGACCGGCTCGGGCGAGCCAATCGCGGTAAACGTGTTGCCGAGGCTATCTGTCACGGTCACGGAGTCGACGGTCACGACATAGCTTGCGAAAATCGGAGATGGCACCGTGCCAAGCGAGACCCAGGCGACGCCATAACCGCTGGTAGCGTTGTTGTAGCCGTGACAGCCGGTGATCAGGAAAGCTGTCGCGCCGACGGCCGCGAGCACGGCGGCGCGATGAAGACGGGAGATTACTTGCACGAGAGGTTCCAGTTGACGGACGGAATTGGACGGCCCGGGCCGGGTAGAATAATGACTTTCGAGACGCCCCGTGCGTTAAAGTTCCAATTACGCTCCGGTTTCGCCCGTTTACGCGGCCCGCGGGCGCGGAATCTGTTGCGTGATGCAGTGGATGTTTCCCCCACCCAGCAAGACCTCGCGGGATTGCACCCCGATAACCTCGCGGCTCGGAAACAGGCGCTGCAGCACGCGCCGCGCAGCGCCATCCCGGCGTTTATCGAGCAACGGCATGACGACGGCCCGATTGGCGATGTAAAAATTGACATAGGAGCCTGACAGACGATCCCCCGCGCTGCGCAAGCGCGTTCCCGGTTGCGGATCGATGCCGGCGGCCTCTGCCACACTCATCGTCAAGAGTCCCGGCTGATGAATCCGGTGAACTTCCAGCTTGCGGCCGCGGGCATCGCGCGCCAGGCGCAGGCGCCGCAGCGCATCCTGGGAGATCTCGTATTGCGGATCCTTGCGGTCATCGGTCCATGTCAGTACCACATGGCCCGGGCTCGTGAAACACGCGAGGTTATCGATATGGCCGCTGGTCTCATCGCCAAACACACCCTTGCCCAGCCAGATAACCGTGCTGACGCCAAGGAAACGGCGCAATAGTGCCTCGATCTCGCTGCGTGACAAATGCGGATTGCGGTTTGGATTGAGCAGGCATTCTTCAGTCGTCAGGCAGGTGCCCTGTCCATCGACATGAATCGAACCGCCCTCCAGCACCAGTGGCGCCAAATAACGGTCTATGCCCTCGATCTCGAGAATTTTTTGCGCTACCTCGGCGTCGCGATCCCACGGAAAGTAAGCGCCGCCATTCAAGCCGCCCCAGGCGTTGAACTGCCATTGAATCGCGCGACGCCTGCCACGTGCGTCCACCAGCACGGTCGGACCACAGTCGCGCACCCAGGCATCGTTGCTGCTTAACTCGACCACTCTGACCGCCGGATCAAGGCGCGCGCGCGCGTTCTCGTACTGGGCCGCCGACACTCCGACCGTGACAGCCTCGCGCCCACTCACGGCGATCGCCCGCGCGATCTCGGCAAAGGCTGGCTGGGCGTTTTTTGCGCCATGTCGCCAAGTGTCCGGCCGCTCCGGCCACAGCAACCAGCAACCGCTGTGCCGTTCGAATTCCGCCGGCATCCGGAAGCCGTCCTTCGCTGCTGATGATCCCCATGTGCGCACTGCTTCCCTCCAGCTGCTCATGCTAGCATTGAGGCCTTGCCGATGAGGAGCCAGCGCATGCCGGAACTGAAGCCAGTCGAGCTGAAAGTGCCCGTCGGGGGGCAGAAAATTACGATCGCTGGCGGTACATTGCACGTACCAGATCAGCCGATCATCCCGTTCATCGAGGGCGATGGTACTGGCCGGGATATCTGGCGCGCCAGCGTGCGCGTGTTCGATGCCGCCGTCGCCAAGGCCTATGGCGGCAAGCGGCGCATTCACTGGATGGAGGTCTTCGCCGGCGAAAAGGCATTCAAGGCCTATGGCACCTGGCTGCCCGACGAAACCGTCGCCGCCTGTCGCGACTACCTGATCTCGATCAAAGGTCCACTGACCACGCCGATTGGCGGTGGCATAAGCTCACTGAATGTGGCGCTGCGCCAGATGCTGGATTTGTACGTTTGCCTGCGGCCCGTCCGCTGGTTCAAGGGAGTCCCCTCCCCGGTCATCGCGCCGCAGAAAGTCGACATGGCGATCTTTCGGGAAAATACCGAGGACATCTACGCCGGCATCGAATTTCAGGCGGGCTCGGACGAATGCCGGCGCTTCCTTGAGCTGTTTCGCAAGGAATTCCCGAAGCAATTCGCCAAGATCCGCTTTCCCGAGACTTCCGGCATCGGCATCAAGCCGGCATCGAAGGAAGGCAGCGAGCGGCTGTTTCGCGCCGCAATCGAATACGCGATCGCCAACAAGCGCAAGAGCGTGACCATTGTCCACAAGGGCAACATCATGAAGTTCACCGAAGGGGCCTTTCGCAACTGGTGCTACGAACTGGCCGAGCGCGAATTTCCCACCCAGACCTTTACCTGGGAGAAGTGGGAACGGATCAAGGCGGCCAAGGGCGAGCCCGAAGCTAACGCGGTGATGGGCGAGGCGAAGAAAAGCGGCAAGATCATCATTAAGGATGCGATCGCGGATATCACGCTGCAGCAAGTGCTGACACGCCCCGATGAATTCGACGTCATCGCGACGATGAACCTGAACGGCGACTACCTCTCCGATGCGCTCGCTGCGCAGGTCGGCGGCATCGGCATCGCGCCCGGCGGCAATATCAATTACATGACGGGTCATGCGGTATTCGAGGCAACGCATGGCACGGCGCCAAAGTACGCCGACCTTGACCGGGTCAATCCGGGTTCCGTGATCCTGTCGGGCGAGATGATGTTGCGCTACATGGGCTGGCTGGAGGCGGCCGACGCCATTATCGGCGCGATGGACAAGTCCATCGGCCAGAAAGCGGTGACCTATGATTTTGCGCGGCTCATGGACGGCGCCAAAGAGATCAAATGCAGCGAATTCGCGGACAGCCTGATCCGGAATTTATAAGGCGCGCTACGCGCGTTGGCACGGCGCGGCGCCGGATCCTTCGATGAGCTTAGCCGGTGGGCGCTATTTCGTTAAGCGCCGACTTCAGGTCCGCAATCAGGTCTTCCTCATCCTCGATGCCGATCGACATGCGCACGAGGCCCGGGGTCATCCATGCCGTGGCGCGCAATGCGGCGGGGAGGTCCAAACCGCCCAGGAGCCGCGCCGGCATCACCAGCGACTCGGCAGAGCCCAAGCTTGCCGCCATGCTGAAGAACTTCAGCGCGTTCGCAAACCGGTCCGACTCGCCGTAGCCCCCGTTCAGTTCAAAGGACACGACCGCACCAAAATCGCTCATCTGCTGCTTGGCGAGCGCGTGTTGCGGATGGCTCGCAAGGCCCGGATAAAACACGCGCGCGACGCGCGCATCGGCTTCGAGCATGCGGCTGATCGCCATCGCTGTGACACACTGGCGCTCATACCGCAGGAAATACGTGCGCATGCCGCGCTGGATCAGGAAGGCCGCATGCGGATCGAGCGTTGGGCCGATCGAGACGACGTCCTTGGTCATTTGCGCAATCAGTTGCTTCGATGCAATGATCGCGCCGCCCATGACATCACTATGGCCGGATGCGAACTTCGTCAGGCTGTGCAGGAAGATGTCGACGGGCAAGTGCCCGTGATTGTGAAATCCGGCGAAGGTGTTGTCCATCACGGTCAGCGCGCCGGCAGCCTTAGCATGGGCTGTCAGGTGTTCAATATCGGCAATCTTGGTCACGGGATTTGTCGGGCTCTCGAAGATCACGACTCGCGTGGGTGTGGCCGTCAGAACACGCTCGATGCCGGCCGTATCCTCGATCGACAGCAAGGTGTGGGCGACGCCGTATTTTGCCAGCAGATGCTGCACGATATAGCGCGTCGGTCCATAGGACTCGGCAAATGCCAGGATGTGATCCCCGCTGCGGCATAGCGACAGCAGGGAGGCCGCGATGGTCGCGACTCCGGAGCCGGTCAGCAGGCATGCCTCGCGCCCCTGCAGTTCCGCCAGCAGAAGCTCGAGCTGGCGCAGCGTGGGGTTCGAAGTGCGGCTATAGAAAAATCCCTCGCGTTCGCCGCGCAGGTGCCGCTCGGTCTGCTGCACATCATCAAATGAAAACTTGACCGATTGGTAGATCGGCGCCACCAGCGCTCGGTTGTCAGGGGGGACATTGACCTGCGGCGGGTGGTTGACGCGGGTGTTTCTTTTCATGCGCATAAGATATCCCGGCTGGAGCGGAAAGTATCGCATCAGCGCTTGGACAATCCGGCGGACCGAGGGCGGCCGCTCGCGCCACTGCCGGCCTCCAGTGCCGGCACTTCGCGGCTTCCCGGAGCGATCTCTGATCGAGGCGCTGGTAAACGAGACCGATTGGCCGGCCCAGAACTGCTACGCCGGCGAAGTCGCAATCCGTTTCGAGCGCGCCATCCACAGGCTCACGCCGACAATGATGATCGTCACCACCGATATAGTGATGGTCGCGAGCACGTTGATCTCCGGGCTCACCCCCAGGCGTACCTTCGAGAAGACCACCATTGGTAGCGTGCTGCTGCCAGGCCCCGACGTGAAGCTGGAAATAACCAGGTCGTCCCAGGACAGCGTGAAGGCCAGCAGCCAGCCTGACAGGACGGCCGGAAAGACGATCGGCAGCGTGATGACGAAGAAGACCTTCAGCGGTCTGGCGCCAAGATCCATGGCAGCTTCCTCGAGCGACATGTCAAACGTTGCGAGGCGCGACTGCACCACGACCGTGACGTAGGCCATCGAGAAGGTCATGTGGGCAATCGTCATGGTCGTGATGCCGCGACCGGCGGGCCAGCCCACAGCCTGCTCGAGTGCCACGAACAGCAGTAGCAGCGATAGGCCCGTGATGACTTCCGGCATCACGAGCGGCGCCGTGGTCATCGCACTCAGGACGAAACGGCCGCGAAAGCGGGCAAACCGGGCCAGGGCGAACCCGGCGAGCGTGCCCAGGATGACCGCGCCGCAGGCGTTGATCAGCGCCACCTTGACCGAGATCCACGCCGCATCCAGGATCTCGTTGTTGTGCAGCAAGGCGTGGTACCACTTCAATGTCGGCGAGTTGGCCGAATCCCACACGGTCACAAGCTTCGATGCATTGAAGGAGAACACCACCATCGAGAAGATCGGGATATAAAGGAAAGCATAGCCGAATACAATGCACGTGATCACGAACAAGGAGCGGCGCTGGTTCATTCGGACGCCGCCGCTTCACGCGCCTGGATGCTCTGGTACCACATCATGAATGGCACCAGCAGTAGCAGCATCAGGATTGCGACCGCGCTGGCCACGGGCCAGTCCCGATTGGAGAAGAATTCATCCCACAGGATGCGCCCGATCATCAAGGCATTCGGGCCGCCGAGCAAGGCCGGGATCACGAATTCGCCGACTGCCGGGATGAATACCAGCATCGAGCCTGCCAGGACGCCGTTGCGTGACAAGGGCAAGGTGATCGACAGAAAGGCCCGCCACGGGCGGCAACCCAGGTCCTCGGCCGCCTCGATCAGCTGCCAGTCCATTTTCTCGAGGTTCGCGTACAGCGGCAGGATCATGAATGGAAGGTACGAGTAGACGATGCCGACGTACATTGCGAATGGCGTATACAGCATCGTCAGTGGCTCGTGAATCAGGCCCAGATGCAACAGGACATTGTTGATGACACCGTTGGCCTTGAGCAGCCCGATCCAGGCATAAACCCGCAGCAACAGCGACGTCCAGAATGGCAGGACGATCAGCATCAGCAGCACACTGCGTACGGCAGGCCGGGACCTCGCGATGCCGTAGGCCATGGGGTAGCCAATCAGCAGGCACAGCATCGAGCTTACAAAGGCCACTTTCAGCGAGTTCAGCAGCGCCTTGACGTACAGCTTGTCGGTGAACAGGAAGGTGTAATTGTTGAAATTCAACGTGATGGCCGGGGCGTGTTCGCCGTCCCAGATCCACAGCGGCTTGTAAGGCGGAATTGCCAGATCGATGTCCGAGAAAGAGATCTTCAGGACAATCAGAAACGGCACGACAAAAAACAGCATCAGCCACACATAGGGCAGCACGACGACGAGGCCCCGCCCGCCGAACTTGAAACGGCCCAGAACGGCGCGCATTGTTTTAGCGCGTAACCACGACGGGACTAGAATCATCCCAAGACAGGTACACCTGCTGGTCCCAGGTGATCGCCTCGGCATGCCGCGAGGTATTGGGCTGCGTTACGCGCACAACCTTGCCCGTGGGCAGTTTCACGAGGTAGATCGACAGATCCCCGAGGTAGGCAATGTCCTGCACCGCGCCCCTGGCGACATTGTCGGTCGCGGTGGGCGCCTCGGTCGACATGTTGATTTTCTCCGGCCGCACGGCAGCCCAGACTACCGTGTCGGATGCCGCGCTGATGCCGTGGCCCACATGGATAATGCCGCCCAGTTCCGGCGATGCGATGCGCACATAGGCCGGCTCGTCCTCGATCAGTCGCCCTTCGAAGATATTGACCGAGCCGATAAAGTCGGCAACGAACTTGGAACTCGGGAATTCGTAAATCTCGGAGGGGGTCCCGGATTGCACGATCTCGCCGTGGTCCATGACACCGATGCGGCTGGCGAGCGTCATCGCCTCTTCCTGGTCGTGCGTGACGACGACAAAGGTCACGCCGAGCCGGTGCTGCAGGCCAATCAGCTCAAACTGCGTGTGCTCGCGCAACTTCTTGTCGAGCGCGCCGAGCGGTTCATCGAGAAGCAGAAGCTTGGGCCGCTTGACGAGGGAGCGCGCAAGGGCGACCCGCTGCTTCTGTCCGCCGGACAGCTGGTGCGGCTTGCGCTGCGCAAAGCCGCCCAGCTTCACGAGCTCGAGCATCGTGGCGACGCGCTCGCGGATCTCGGCCTTAGCAACGCGATCCTGCTTCAGGCCGAAGGCGACATTCTGCTCGACCGTCATATGCGGGAACAGCGCGTAGGACTGGAACATCATGTTGACGGGGCGCTCGTAGGGCGGTACGCCCGTCATGTCCTCGCCATCGATGAAGATGCGCCCCGAGCTCGGCTTCTCGAAGCCGCCCAGCATGCGCAGCAGCGTCGTCTTGCCGCATCCGGACGCGCCCAGCAGGCAGAAGATTTCGCCTTGGTAGATATTCAGGCTAACGTCATCGACCGCCTTGAATTCGCCGAATGATTTCGTGAGTTTCTCGACCCGCACATACGGCTTCGCATCGGAGTCAGTCCAGGGGGAGGCCTTGAGGGCCGGATCGGTCGGTTTCGGCACCGTTCACTGCCCAGTCTTGAATTTCTGCCAGACACGCGTCACCAGGCGTGCCTGACCGGCCGAGTCGGCCGTTTGCACCTTGAGGCGCGCCATGATCTGTTCGGTTGGATAAATGCCGGGATCAGCCTTGACGTCCGGCAACAGCAGCGGCAGCGAGGCGAGATTGCCGTTGGCAAAGCGCTTGAAATTGGTAATGTCGGCCGCCACCTGCGGCGTCATGATGTAATTGATGAACGTGTGGGCGTTGCCCGGATGCGGCGCATCCTTGGGGATCGCCAGGTTGTCGAACCACAGGATCGTGCCTTCCCGGGGCGTCACGTAGCCGATGTCGATGCCCTTGTTGGCGTCGTGGGCGCGATCGCGCGACTGCAGCAGGTCGCCGTTGTAGCCGACCGCAATGCACAGGTCGCCGTTAGCCAGCGCCTCGATGTAGTCGGCCGTACTGATGTTGCGTATATACGGACGAACCGCGGCGAGGACCTTCTCGGCGGCCGCCAGGTCCTCAGGCTTGTCGCTATTCGGATCCTTGCCGAGGTAGCTGTAGACAATCCGCATCATCTCAGCCGGGGAATCGAGGAAGTTGATGCCGCACTTGGATACTTTGGCGGCGACGGCCGGATCGAATACCAGCCGCCAGCTGTTCAGCGGGGCATCGGGCAGCAGAGCATGAATCATTTTTTCGTTGTAGCCGATCCCGATCGTGCCCCACATGTAGATGACGCCGTGCGCATTGCTGGGATCGTTCGCCGCGGTGCGCGCCATCAAGGCCGGATCCAAGTTTGAGAGGTTCGGTAGCTTCGCCTTGTCGAGTGGCAGATAGATACCGGCCTTGATCTGGCGCTCGAAGAACGAGGCCGATGGCACCACTATATCGTAGCCGCTGCTGCCGGCTAGCAATTTGGTCTCGAGATCCTCGTTCGAATCGTAGAACGCGACGTTAACCTTGATGCCGGTTTGATGTTCGAATTTATCGACGGTGTCGGGCGCCATGTAGTCGGCCCAGATAAATAAATTCAGCACCTTGGCATTGGATACGGCGGCAGCGCCGCCAGACTTGTGGCCGCCACAGGCGCTGATGAGCAAGGCGAGTGCGGCGGCACATCCCGGCAGCGCCAAGCGACGCAATCTTCCCATCAGCCCCCCTCGATCCGGGTATTGGTAGCGACGAGGCTATTTATATCGCAGTCACGGCTGCACGGACAGAGCTGGGCCAAAAATGCCTAGACGTTCAGCAGCAGGTGCTCTCGCTCCCAGGAACTGATGACCTGCGCGAAGGTCTCGTACTCGGCCTCCTTGACGGCCGTGAATGCAAGCACGAACCGATCCCCAAATACATCGACGAGCGGCTTTGATTCACGCAGCAGTCGCAGGCTCTCCGCGAGCGAGCGCGGCAGCGCGATCGCGAGGTCATAGGCGCTGCCGGATATCGGCTCTGATGGCTTGAGCCCCTCGGTCATGCCGAGATAACCGCAGGCCAGGGAGGCGGCAAAGGCCAGGTACGGATTGGCATCAGCTCCGCCAACGCGGTTCTCGACGCGTCGCGCTTCAGGCCCCGACATCGGCACCCGCAGCCCCGCGGTTCGATTGTCATATCCCCAGTGGACATTGATCGGCGCCGCAGAGTAACGGCTGATGCGCCGGTAGCTATTGACGTTCGGGCAGAACAGCGACATCGCTGCCGGCAGGTACTTCTGCAGGCCCGCGATATGGTGGAAGAAAAGCGGTGACGGCGAACCGTCCGCATTACTGAAGATGTTCTTGCGGGTCTTGATGTCGACGATGCTCTGGTGCAGGTGCATCGCGCTACCCGGCTCCTTGGCCATCGGCTTCGCCATGAACGTTGCATACATCTTGTGGCGCATGGCCGCTTCGCGGGCCGTGCGCTTGAACAGGAACGCCTGGTCAGCAAGGTTCATCGGATAACCATGCAGCAGGTTGATCTCCATCTGCGCTGCGCCCGCCTCGTGGATCAGTGTGTCGATCTCGATGTCCTGCGCTTCGCAGAAGGAGTACATGTCATCGAACAGGGGGTCGAATTCGTTGACCGCGGCGATGCTATACGCCTGGCGACCGATCTCCGGGCGGCCGGAGCGGCCGACCGGTGGTTTCAGAGGATAGTCCGAATCAATGTTCGGCTCGACCAGGAAGAACTCGAGTTCCGGAGCCACGACCGGCTCCCAGCCCCGGGCCTCATACAGCTCGAGCACCCGGCGCAGCACATAGCGCGGCGCCATCGTTACGGGGCGGCCGTCGCCGTAGAAGCAGTCGTGAATAACCTGCGCCGTTGGCTCCGCCGCCCAGGGGACCACGCGTACGGTGTTCGGGTCTGCCTTCAGGACGATGTCGATGTCGGATGGGTTCATCGCGCTCTGGTCGTCGGGGTAATCCCCGGTCACCGTCTGCAGGAAAATAGCCTCCGGCAGGCGCATGCCCTCGTCCTCGGCAAATTTCTCCGCCGGCATCAGCTTGCCGCGCGCGACGCCCGCCATGTCGGGAATGATCGCTTCGACTTCCGAAATACCGTGTTCCTTCAAAAACTGCTGGATCGTGCTCGCCATAGGTCACCTTGAATTTGCGCGCTGTCGCGCTGCCGCGCCAAAGGCTGCAAACAACGCACGCGAATATGTATCGTGCTGAAATTTCCACTCCGGATGCCACTGCACGCCCACGGCAAAGGCATCGGCATTCGCGACCCGGAATGCCTCTATCAAGCCATCAGGGGCACGCGCCTCGACCGCGAGTGCTTCGCCCAGGCGCTGCACGCCCTGCGAATGAAGCGAGTTGACCCGCAATGTCTTGACGCCGAAGATCTTGCCAAGCAGCCCGCCGGGTTCGAGACGGACCTCGTGGGCGGTTGCGTACTGGTCATCGAGGGGCAGACTTTCATCGTCCCGGTGATCGAGGTACCCCTCCACCTCGTGAACCTGCTGCCAGAGCGTTCCGCCGTAGGCAACATTCATTTCCTGAAAGCCCCGGCAGATCGCAAGCACCGGTACCCCGGCGGCGATCGCCCGGGGAATCAACGGAAGCGTCGTAGCGTCCCGATTTGAGTCATGCAAAGTCCCCGGCGCGCTGGCCGGGCCTCCATAATGATAAGGTTCGACATTCGATTCGCTGCCCGTGAACAGCAAGCCGTCGAATGCCTCGAGTAATCGCGGCCAATCCGTTGCGGCCCCGAGTGCCGGCACCAGCGTCGGCATCGCATCCGCACCGGCGGACACGGCTTCAATGTACTTCTCACCGACCATGTGAAAGGGATGCTTCCCTGTCAGGCGGCGATCGGCAGGAATTCCGATTAGCGGCATGCGAGACATGTTTAAGATATTAAACGCCTAGAGAGACCACCAGGCTTTGAAATCATCGCCATTACACCACAGGGGCGCGTGGTCGTCCCGACAGGATGTGATAATTCGGCTAAGATTAAGGCATTTCCGATACTTAGCCGCGATTGCTGCAACGCGACATTATCGCCAACCGAGACCTCATGCCCCCGGGCCCACAGCCCACAAAAACTGTCAATAGGCATAAAATCTTAAACACTTGGCCAAAAAACGAGTCACCCCTTGCGCCTGCTTGACCCACCCGCCCGCTCCTATTACACCGCCAGTGCAGGCAGCACCAGCGGGGCGCCGCCCGACCGATCCTGCCTCGAGGGCGAACAGCGCGCCGACGTAGGAGTCGTCGGTGGCGGCCTTTCGGGATGCTCCGCTGCGCTGCACCTGGCGGAGCGCGGCTATCGAGTCGCGGTAATCGAGGCGAACACCGTGGGGTACGGCGCCTCTGGACGCAGTGGCGGCCAGACAATCTTTGGACTTGCCGTGGGCCAGCATGAACTGACCGCGCAGCTGGGGCCAAAGGATGCCCGACGGATATTCGATTTTTCGATCGAGGCGCTCGACCTCACGCAGGCGCTGATCCAGCGTTACGGCATCGCCTGCGACTACCACCCGAACCACCTGCATGTCGCCCTCAAGCCGCGACAGGTGCGGGAGCTAGCCGGATGGGTGCATGAACTGCAGGATGACTATGATTACCGCTCGGTCAGTTTCCTCGGCCGGTCCGACCTGTCTGTCCATATAAAGAGTGAACGCTATCTGGCGGGGCTCCTCGATACACGCAGCGGCCACCTGCATCCACTGAAATACACGCAAGGCCTCGCTCGCGCCGCCGAGTCGCGCGGGGTAAGGATCTTCGAGCACTCGCGAGCCCTGCAATTCCGCGGCGGTAACGCAGCGGGCGATGAGATCCGTCTGAAGACCGACGCTGGCATCCTGCGCTGCAAATACCTGGTGCTATGCGGCAACGCCTACTTGGGTCCTGTGGCGCCCAGGCTCGCGCGCCGGATCCTTGGGATCGGCACTTATGTGATCGCGACGGAACCGCTGGCGCCCGAGCGCGCTGCAGCGCTAATGCCGAGTAATGCGGCGATTGCCGATATCAATTGGATCCTCGACTATTTTCGTCTGTCTGCCGACCAGCGGTTGCTGTTTGGCGGCCGGGTCAGCTACAGCGCGATCGAGCCGCCGCGGCTCGCCGACTCACTGCACCGCCGGATGGTCAACGTGTTCCCTTCGTTGCGGGATACCCGTGTCGACTTTGCCTGGGGCGGATTGCTCGATATCACGATGAGCCGGGCGCCTGATTTCGGGCGGCTCGCGCCGAATGCTTATTATCTGCAGGGATTTTCCGGACATGGCATGACGCTGACTGCAATGGCCGGCAAACTGGTCGCCGAGGCGATCTGCGGCACCGCGGAGCGCTTCGACGTGTTCTCGCGGATCCCGCATCGCAACTTTCCGGGCGGTGCACTGCTGCGGCGCCCGGCGCTCATGCTCGCGATGCTGTACTACCGTCTCAAGGACCTGCTGTAGCACCCCCGCCATCCGCCGCGTGACGCACGACATAACACTGATGGATCCGTGCGTTGCGCTCGAAGTCCCGCGCTATCGTACGCGCCGTGATGTCCTCCACCGCAAACTCGGCGAGTGCGGCATTATCGAGCTTGAAGCGGGTGAAATTCGTCGAGAACACCAGCCGCCCGCCCGGGCGCAGCAGTGCCATCGAACGGCGTAGCATGCCCACATGGTCGCGCTGCACATCGAGCACGCCCTGCATGCGCTTGGAATTGGAAAAGGTCGGTGGATCGAGAAAAATCAGGTCAAATCGGGCCCCTTCGGTGCTCGCCTGTTCCAGCCATTCGAGGCAATCGGCGCGATGTAGCCGATGCTGCGCGCCATCGAGGCCGTTGAGCATCAGGTTCTGCTCGGTCCATTCAAGATAGGTATTCGATAAATCCACGCTCGCCGAACTTTGCGCCCCGCCCGCTGCAGCGAATACCGTGGCGCTCCCGGTATAACAGAACAGGTTCAGGAAATCGGCGCCGACCGCCCAGCCGCGCAGCATCTCACGCACGAGGCGATGATCCAGAAATAGCCCGGTGTCCAGATAGTCACGGAAATTGACCCAGAACTTAAGACCGCCTTCGCTCACGACGTAGCGCTGCGCGTCGGCCGCGTTGTCGGCGTGCTTCTCATACTGCGAGCTACCCTTCTGGGCTTGCCGCGTACGCGAATGAATATGCGTCGCCGGTACGCCGAGGACCTCAGGCAGCACCGCGAAGACCTCGCGCCGGCGCTCACGTGCGCCTTCTTCCTGCACGCTCTTCGGCGCTGCGTATTCCTGTACATACACATGACGTGGCTCGCGGCCATACGCGTCGATCGCGAATGCGTATTCCGGCATGTCCGCATCGTAGAGGCGAAAACAATCGACGCCTGCGCGCAGCGCCCAGGTATCGAGCAGACGCAGGTTCTTGCGTAGCCGGTTGCCGAACATCTGCGCGCCGGGGCGCTGCGCCCAGTCGGCGCGCACGACCTCGGCCGGGCGTTGGACGCTATCCGCGTTGAGCTCGAAGCGCAGCAGGCGGCACTCGATCGTGCCGTTCATGAAGCGGTGACTGCGTTTGGCATACACCCCGAGGTGGCGCGCGAGAGGCGGATTGCCTGTCAGTATCGCCGCCTGCCAGCCTTCGAAGCGCTCGCGCATCGCGAGCCCGAGTTCGCTGTACAGCGCTGGCAGGGACGATTCGGCGCCAATACGCTCGCCATATGGCGGATTGCAGACCAGGAGTCCGCGCGGCGCGTCTGGCCGCGTTACATCGGCTATGCTGCGCCTCTCGACATGCACCCAGTCGGCAACACCGGCCTGCGCGGCATTCTCGAGCGACATGTGCACGGCCTGCGCATCGATGTCGGATCCCAGGATGCAACGGCGCGGGAGGCGCGCCGCGCGGCGCAAGCGCGCCTCCGCGCAAAGCTGCTCCCATAGCGACGCATCATGCCCGTGCCAGCCGCGAAAGCCGAAATATTCGCGGCCGAGCCCCGGCGCCGCGTCAGCTGCGATCAGCGCTCCCTCGGTCAGGAAAGTGCCGGAACCGCACATCGGATCGAGCAGGATCGCCTCCTCCTTGCACAGCGTCGCCCAGCCACTGCGCAGCAGGATTGCAGCCGCCACGTTTTCTTTGAGCGGCGCAGCTCCGCTCTCTTGCCGGTAACCGCGCCGGTGCAAGCTCTCACCCGAAAAATCCACCGACAAAAACGCTTCGCTACCTTCGACATGCAGGTGCAACAGGACATCGGGGCGCTCTGGGCGGATATTGGGGCGGGCGCCGGTCGATGCGCGCAGGTTGTCGCAGACCGCATCCTTGAGCAGTTGCGCACCATATAAGGTGTGGCGAATGGACTCATTGCCGCCACTGCAGTCACAGGCGAGGGTCGCTCCGGTCGCGAGATGCTCCCGCCAGTCGATGCGGCCAATTGCAGCGAAGAGCTTCTCGGTGCTGGTCGCCTCCAGGGAGCCTAAGCTCAGCAGCACACGCGTCGCGGTACGCGACCACAGACAGGCGCGGTAACCGGTCTCCAGCGTGCCCTGGAATTTCACGTCATTGCTGCGCTCGCGCAAATCCGTTGCACCGAATAGGGCGAGCTCTTCCGCCAGCACGGAAGCCGCGCCCACCGGTGCGGTGGCGATCCAGTAGAGTACGTTCGCGCTCATGGGGCGTTGCTGCGAAGGTCGCGCCAGTCAAGTTTTTGCCGGGCCGCGAAGTAGCGCCCCAGTATGCGATAGACATCGACATCGAACGCGGGCGCGGGCATCGCCATGAGCACTTCGAGTTGCTGCTCATCGTGCGCGGTTCCGAGGTAGCCCCAGTGCTCCAGCACGTGCCATTCCGTGCCGACGGTGAACGAGCTCTCGCGCAGCGCGATTCGCCCGGGAAATGGCCAGGCCTGGAACTTCATTGCGGACAGCGCGAGTTGCAGGCGCAGCCCATGCAAGGCCGGGGCTTCCTTGCCGACGCAGGCGCCACGGCACCTGCCGAGCTGATATGCGAAGCACGAGCCCTCGCCCTGCTCTACCCCGAGCATCTTCTGGCACAGCTGTTGGGCGCGCGCGATTTCCACCAGCGCTTTTTTTGCATCGCGCGCCGAGCGAAACAATCCGAAGCATTCGCCCAGATCTTCGCGGCACAGGGCGTCAATCGCGAGGATCTGTGGCGACGCCCCGGCGGAGCGCAGGCGTATCGTGCTGATCGCCGCACCCCCCTTCAGACGGCGATTGTGCACGGGCTTTTGCTGCTTGACCCAATCGCTCTCGATCAGTAGCGCACCAAGCTCCCCGGCGGTCTCGCGCCAGTCGACGCGCCGTACCGCCAGCGCGAGCCGGTGTTCGCTCACGTGCCGATGCTCAGCGCCAAAATGCGCCAGCACCCGCGTGCGCAGCGAGACACTCTTGCCGATATAGAGCAGCACATCTCCTTCGCCAAAAAACCGGTACACGCCGGCACCCTCAGGCAGCTCGTCGGCGAGCTCGGGCGGCAGCTGCGCGGGAAGATTTTTGGCCGTGAGCTGCGCCTGCACGGCCTTGCCCAGGACCTGGTCCGGCCAGTGGGCGCGCAATATCGACCAGAAATCACGAAGTACCCGCGCATCCCCAAGCGCACGGTGTCGGGACTCGCAGACCAAGCCATGGCGCTGCATGAGCGCATCGAGGTTGTGCCGGGGGTGCTCGGGATACAGGCGTCGCGAGAGCTTGACCGTGCACAGCACCTTCGCCGTGAAATTGCTGTCGATGCGCCTGAACTCGCTGCGCAGGAATGAATAATCAAAGCGGGCATTATGCGCAACGAACAGCGCACCACCGAGCCGCTGCCGTATATCAGCGGCGAGCTCGGCAAAAAGGGGCGCGTTGGCCACCATGTCATTGGTGATGCCAGTGAACGACTCGATGTAGGAGGGAATGCGGCGCTCCGGATTCACCAGGGAACTCCATTCCTCGGTGCACTCATTCGCGGTGATGCGCACAATTCCGACTTCGGTGATCCGGTCGTGCGCTGCATTGCCCCCGGTCGTCTCCAGATCGACAAAAACCAGGTCCCGGGGCAGCAGTTCCAGCTCAGCCACGTCCATCGAGCGACAAGATTGGGTAGTAAAGGTCAGGACGGCGGTCGCGGAACAGGCCCCAGGCCTCGCGATAGCGCCGCACCTCGTCGAGGTCGAAACTCGCGGTCAGCACGGACTCGCTGCTGCGATCAGCCTCGGCGAGTTTCTCGCCTGTATGAGACGCAATGAACGAGCAGCCGTAAAACGTCATCGAGTATTTCTCGCCTGCCTCCATGCCTATGCGGTTGGATGCGACGAGTGGCATGACATTCGCCGCGGCGTGGCCCTGCATCGTGCGCTGCCAGTGCCCGCTCGAGTCTACTGAGGCATCCTGCGGCTCGGAACCGATCGCGGTCGGATACAACAGGATTTCTGCGCCCATTAGCGCCATCGAACGGGCCGCCTCCGGAAACCACTGGTCCCAGCAGATCGCCACGCCAAGCTTGGCGACCTTCGTGTCGAATACCTTGAAGCCAGTGTCACCGGGAGAAAAATAGAACTTCTCGTGATAACCAGGCCCTTCCGGAATGTGCGACTTGCGATAAATCCCCAGCACCGCGCCATCCGCGTCGACCATGACCAGCGAATTGAAGAATGCGTTGCCGGCCCGCTCGAACAGGCTCACCGGCAACACGACCCCGAGCTCGCGCGCCAGCGCGCGGAAGTGTTCTACCGTGGGATGTCCCTGCAGTGGCCTGGCCAGGTCGAAGTGCTTCGGATTGTGGTCCTTGCAGAAGTATGGGGACTCGAACAGCTCCTGGATTAGGACTACGCCAGCGCCTTTCGCGGCAGCGACACGAATCAGCTTCTCGGCGCGCGCGATGTTCGCATCGCGGTCCCAACTGCAGGCCATCTGCGTGGCCGCCACGGTGACGGTACTCATAGAGCGCCATGGTACCCGAAAGGCGCTACGGATTAGGCGGCGGCGCGCTGGCGCTGACCATCTCGCACTCCTCGCGGCCGACGTTGCGCAAGCGGTGCGGCAGCGAGTTCCTGAAATAATACGCATCGCCTGCGCCCAGCACGCGGGTCTCTCCACCCACGTTGAGCTCGATGCGGCCGCGCACGATCACACCGCCGCGCTCTCCCGGCGGCGCAACGACCCTCTCGGCAGAGTCGGCACCCGGCGCGTAGGTCTCATGCCAGATCGACATGCTGCGTAGCGGCAGAGGGCTGCCGACGAGACGTTGCTGCACGCCGTTGGCTCCCAGATCCGGCAGTTCATCGCGCTGGAAAAAAACCGGGCGCTTGGCGGCGAGGTCAAGCGTGAAAAAATCCGCCATCGTCATCGGCACGCCGGCAAGCACTTTGGTCAGGGAACTGACGGACGGGCTGACGCGGTTCTGCTCGATCAGCGAAATAAGGCCGTTGGTGACGCCCGCGCGTTTGGCTAGTTCCCGCTGCGACAGACCGTACATCAGCCTGACAGCCTTCAGATGCGCGCCCACGTCTATGCTCATAAGTGTTGATTATATTAAACAGCAGGAACGCTATTTCGCAGTTATTTGAGCTAAGTGTCAATTTTTCTTATCATTGTCCGCTGCCAGGCCCTCTTATCAACTTCAGGATCGTGCCATGAATGCCAAGCTCACTCCCGCACCCGCCCCGCCCGGACTCGATGCCTTCTGGATGCCGTTCACGGCGAACCGGCAATTCAAGGCAAACCCGCGCATGTTGGCGCGCGCCGAGGGAATGAATTACTGGACGGCCGACGGACGCGAGGTCCTCGACGCGGTGGCAGGGTTGTGGTGCGTCAACGCAGGCCATGGACGGCGCGAGATCACCGAGGCGGTCGCCCGCCAGCTGCAGACGATGGAATTCGCCCCGACCTTCCAGATGGGACATCCCAGCGCATTCGAGCTCGCGAATCGCCTGGTCGAGATCGCGCCACCGGGAATGGAGCGGGTGTTCTTCACGAACTCCGGATCCGAGGCCGTTGACACGGCGCTCAAGATCGCGCTTGCCTATCAGCGTGCGCGCGGCGTGGCCACGAAGACACGCCTGATCGGGCGCGAGAAAGGCTATCACGGCGTCGGTTTCGGCGGCATATCGGTTGGCGGCATCGTCAACAACCGCAAGTTCTTCAGTGCCGCGATGATCCCGGGCGTCGATCACATGCCCCACACCTATGACCTCGAGCACAACGCCTACTCCCGCGGCCTGCCGCCGTGGGGCGCGCATCTGGCCGGCGACTTGGAGCGCATCATCGCATTGCACGATGCCTCAACGATTGCGGCCGTGATCATCGAGCCAATCTCCGGCTCCGCCGGCGTGATCCTGCCACCCGTGGGATACCTGCAGAAGATCCGGGAGATCTGCAACAAGCACGATATCCTGCTGATATTCGACGAAGTCATCACGGGCTTTGGCCGCATCGGCTCCCCGTTCGCCGCACAGCAGTTCGAGGTGACGCCGGACCTCATGACCACGGCCAAGGGCCTAACCAACGGCGCTGTGCCGATGGGCGCCGTATTCGCACAGCGCAAGATCTACGATGCGTTCATGCAGGGCCCCGAGAACGCGATTGAACTGTTCCACGGTTACACCTATTCCGCACATCCGATCGCCTGCGCGGCCGGACTCGCAACCCTCGACATCTACCAGCGGGAAGGCTTGCTGCGTCGCGCCGCGAGCTTAGCGCCGCGCCTTGAGAATGCTGTGCACTCGCTCAAGGGGCTGCCCAACGTCATCGACATCCGCAATTACGGCCTGATCGGCGCCGTCGAACTCGAGCCGCGCGCGGGCAAGCCAACGGCGCGCGCCTACGATGTCTTCCTGAAGTGCTTCGAGCGGGGTGTGCTGGTGCGCGCGGCCGGCGATGTCATCGCCGTATCGCCACCGCTGATCGTCGAGGAGAAGCAGATCGATCGTATCTTCGAGGTACTGGGCCAGGCGCTGCGCGAAACCGCTTGAACGCGCTTCAGCGGGCCTCGCTCTTCACCTCGAAGATCGCATACCATTTGCGACAGGCCTCGAGCACCTCCCAGCTGCCCTCGAACCCGGCCGGCACGACGAAGGCATCACCGGCACGGAATTCGTAGCGCTCGCCGCCGATAGCCTCGATCCGCACCCTTCCCTCGAGCATCACGCAGAACTCATGCTCAGTGTAGCGGATGCGCCATTTTCCGCTGTTGCTATGCCAGGTTCCGCAGAAGAACTGGTTGCTGGGGTCGGTGTACTGATTGGCGACGCGCGCACGCGGAATTCCGGCGAGGATGTTTTCCGGTGACGGGTTGGCCGGATCCCCCTGAAGGAGCCGGTCAAGCATGACGATCCTGGGCGCGTTACTCATGCTCAGGCCTTCAGCGAGAACGGCGTGAAGTTGGTGCCAACGTCATAGTAATCCTCCTGCTCGGCGCGCTTGAGGAACGCAACGATCCGGTATGTAAGCGGCGCGGCGAAGATTTCCCAGCCGCTCTTGAGCAGATACTGAGTCCACATGATAGCCAACAGATGTGGCAGCTCCCAGCGGCCGTAAAACGCAATCATATAGAACAGGACCGAGTCGACCAACTCACCGCACAGGGTGGACCCCACCAGTCGGGTCCACAGCCACCGGCCGCTGGTCCAAATCTTCATCTTTGCCAGCACATAGCTGTTGACGAAGGTTCCGCACAGGAAGGCAAGGATCGAGGCGGCGACGATGCGTGGCGTATTGCCAAAGATAATCTCCAAGGCGGGCTGGTTCGCTCGCCCTGCATCGGAGGGCGGCAAATCCACGACCACTGTCGCCATGATCGCGGCAAAGAATAGCGCCGCAAATCCCGCCCACACGACGCGCCGGTCCCGCGCATAACCGTACACCTCCGTCAGGATGTCGCCAAAAATATAGGAAATCGGGAAAAACAGCACGCCGGCCAGAAAGGTCACCGTGCCGATCACGGGCACGTGGACGGAGGCCTCCTTGGCCGGGCCGATCAGGTTTGAACATAGCAGGACACAAACGTAGGCCGCCATCACAAAATCGTAATAGCGGAATTCCCGGGCCGGTCGATTCTGGGACATGGGTACCCTGCAAAAGGCGGTAATACTGCGATGATAGGCTATAGATACGCTATAGCCGAATCCGTCACATTATGAAACCGGGGGATGCGCTATTAGTGGCAATTACAGGACGCTTCAACACTCTCATGAAACATGCCCTAAAAACCCCCGAAGTCGAAAGCCCGAACGACGACCTGCTGAGCATTTTCCAGAAGATATGCTCGGCGCTGGACCCCGCGCGCACGTATTCCGTGTCCCTGCACGATGAACTGGGTGAACCGGAATGGCTGAGCCAGGGTACCCTGGGCCCTGATGAGCATCAAGTCGCACTCGATGCGCTGACGCTATTCAGGGCCGACCCGCAGCGCGCCTTCGTTGTCCGGGACCTGGGCAGCTCGCGCACGGCGGTCACGCTGCGGGTCGCGAGCTACGATCGGGAACTGCTGGGCGCGGTCATGGTCATCCTCGATACGCGCACCGCCAAGCATTTCGCTAAGAGCGAGAGCGAGTTGATCAGCCAGACCATGCAGCGCGCCCTGCACCAGTACGCATCGCTGCGCCGTGCCGCGCGCGACGCGCAGGCGCCGAGCGCTCGATTGCGAGTGCAGCACGATTCACACGGCGCCGGTGATGTCGACCCGGAAGTCGACCAGCTGAATGCCGCCCTGCGCAGCAATCCGATTGAGTTGCATGTGCAACGGCTCGTTCCGCTGCACGCCGATGCCAAGCACCGGCGCTATGAAGTGCTGCTGCGCTCAAAGTCCGGCCTGATGCAAAATGCAGCGCCGCGGACGATGTTGAAGACTGCAATTGCCAATGGACTCGGCTCCATGATCGACCGGCGTGTCGTTACTGAGCTGATTGGATGGCTGGCCCGGCATCCGGCGGTCTGGCAGGTGCATGGGCTGTCATTCTCGGTGAACCTGACAAGGACATCGCTGCATGATGTGAACTTCATCAAGTTCGTCGACCTGTGCCTGGCCAAGGCCGCGTTGCCCCGTGGCACGATCAGCTTCGAGGTCGACATTGCTACCGCGCTGAGGGCGCAGGAGCGCATGCAGGACATCGGGACGGCGCTTCAGATCCTCGGGTGCCCGCTGATTCTCGATGATTTCACAGTGCAAACCGAATGCCTTGCCCTGATGCAGTTACCCGGTGTGACAATGCTGAAGCTCGCTGCCGATGTCACTGCCAGGAGCCGCACCGACATGGTTGCCAAGAGCGCGGTCACCGCGCTCTTGCAAAAAGCGCGTGCACAGAACATTCTGATTGCAGCAAAACGAACCAAGTCACGAGCGGACGAACAGTGGCTTAACGATCTCGGAATTGACTTCGTGCAGTCTCACGCCTTCTCGCTTCCGGTGACGATCAGCTCCCTCGTAAAGCGCTTCGGCACGAACGCGGCGCAGGCGTGAAGCGACCTGCTTCACCGAAAAACTTGCAAATCGTTGAAAACAACGCAATATGTGCACGTCTGCACTGAGACACCGGGGCCGGGCTGAGTGATCCGTTAGTCCCATGAGGTTCGGTTCCGGTTCCCTCCAGACTTCGCATCCGCAATTGCTTCGCTGAGGCAACGCTCCAGCGCGCGCACCGGCGCCTTGTCCCCGAATAGTAAATCGCGCCGGCTTCCGATATGCCGCATGAAGCGCTCGCGCGCCTGCGCATCGCTCGCGAAGCGCACGGCTTTCGCAATGAACTCCTCGTCCGTGTCCGCGACAAGTTCCGGTAGATCGAGTCGCCGCATGATCGCGCTGGCGAGCCGGGCGCGCATAAATTTACCTTCGTGGGCGAGCACCGGCAGGCCGCATTCGATCGCCTGCAGCGCGGTATTAAACCCCGAGAATCCCAACGTATCGAGCATCAGGGCGGAACGTTTCATCAGCGCATAAAATTTCGGCCGGCTCAATGTCGGGATCACGCATACATGCGCTTCGAAGTCGACTCCTTCGCGCTCGAACGCATCGCGCAACCGACTTTCTAGGAGCGTGTCCATCGTCTGGCTGCGGCTGCGAAAAAACACCAGCCAGCCGCCACCGCCCGTGTGCAGGCCGCGCGCAATCCTTGCCCACACCTGGTCGTCCAGTGCCGAATACTTGAACGGCGCGCCGGGGCACAGCAGCAGCGGCTCGTCCGCTGGAAGTCCGAGTTCATGCAGGTCAAGAGCGGGGATCTGCGGATTCAGCGGATCAACGTGGACTCCGAATCCTGGCAGGAGCACGAGCCGCTCGCGGTAATTTGCCTCGGCACCCGGCGGCTCGAGCTCCTCCGCAGACAGATAAAGATCCATGGTCGGCAGCCCGGTCGTCTCCGGATGGCCCCAGGATGCTGCCTGAACCGGCGCAAGGCGCAGCGATGCCAGCTGCGTCGTCAGCGCATCCATGCCGATTTCCGGGTAGACCAGCACATCGAGGTCCGCAGCGCGGATTGCCGCGATCCAGGTATGCAGGCTGTTGGGCTGGTCGATGAATGCCGTCGCCTGGGTCCGCGCGAGCTCCGTGGCCTCATCGCTGGTGCGATCCAGCTGGAACAAGTGCGTTTCGAACTTTGCCTTGTCCAGGTTCATGACCCAGCCCTTCGTGATCGCATTCCAGACGGAGTGATCGCGGATGTGGGCCGAGATGAAGCCGATTCGGGCCTTGCGATCGCGCGCCGCGGGCATTGCAGCAGCAACGAATTTTGGCTCCTGCATCGATGCCATCCAGTCGGTGCATATGCTGCCGTATCGGCTCAGAAGCTCCTTGTTATTGAACGGCTGGTAGGCCAGAAAAAAGGGCTGGTTAGAGCCGACCGCGCAAAAAGCATCCGGACGGTGCGCTGTCTTGAACCAGGCTTGCAGCTCGCCGAGGGATTGGTTGAACGCGCTGCGCGATGGTTTAATATCGTCCGCTTTTTCGTAGATCGGTTGGCACCAGGCCATCGCCAGTGCCCAGCGGGCGCTTGCATTGTGGCCATCGAGTTCGATCGCCTGTGTCAGCGCCTGCCTCGCTTCAGAGCACAATCCGCTGCGCATGAGCGCATTGCCAAACGCGCACAAGGTCTGGGTCGAGGGATTGGGCAGCGCGACGGCTTCGCGAAAGGTCGCGAGCGCGGTGCCGAGCTGGCCTTTCTCCAGCTGTACCGTCGCAAGCACAGATCGCGCCGACGATGACTGCGGCAGCATGCCGGCCGCCTTGGTAGCGATCTTCAGCGCCGCATCGCTGTCGCCAATTCGGCTCAGCGCCGCAGCAAGGTTCGCCCATCCGTCCCCATTCGACGGCTCCGCGATCGTGCCTGCCTCGAATGCCCGGGCAGCCGCCGGCGCATCTCCCAGATCCAGCAGACAGGCGCCGAGCAAATTGCAGACGGCGGTGGATTTGGGATTGATCGCAAACGCGCGGCGCAGCGGAGTTAGCGCGTCCTGTGATCGGCCCTGTTGCCTAAGCACTGCGCCAAGATTGGCCAAGGGAACCTCGCCAGCGGGTTGCAATTTGACGGTGCGCTCAAAATACTTGCGCGCCGCCTCGAGCTTGCCTCCCCGCATGAATGCCGTGCCCAGGTTGCCGAGCGCCGCCGCGTGGTCCGGGCTGATCTTTAGCGCCGCGCTGATCAGATTCTCGGCCTGCTCATAGCGTTCTTCCTGCAGCGCAATCACGCCGAGCAGATGCATCGCATCGAAGTGGCGCGGCACTTGCACGAGGATCTGCTGGTACAACGCTGCCGCCTCTCCCAGGCGCCCGGCCTGGTGCAGGCCGACGGCCTGCGCAATCAATGGGTGCTCCGCGGGGCCTGCCGGCCGATGCGGCGGTCGGCCTCTCATTGACTAGCGCTTGGGCTGGTTCGCAGCCATCTGGAGCCGGGCGAGCAAATCGTAGGAGAACGATTTCACGAAGGACGGCGGATAACCGCTTGCTTTCATGCCTTCGCGGACTCGCGCGGCGAGGCGCGCCTTCTTATAGATATTAAGGCTGGTCTGCTGGGTAAATTCAATTGTTCGCTTGGAAATCCGGTCATTCAGTTTGTCCGCCCTTCGGCCGACACTCTCCTTGTCCGGATCGAACCCCGGCGGCAGCAAGCGCTTGAGCTCCTCCACGATCCAGTCGGCGTATTTATCAACTTCGGCGGAATTGAAAAAGTTGCCAAACATGTAATGCAAGCCTTTGAGTAGCCAACCTGTAGGGGATCGTAGCTGCCGCGCTTATCAGCGGCGCCAGTCTACAATGCCGCAGCCGAACGGGGAAGGATATGATCGGGCGGCAATCCCCTGTAAAAGCGCTCGGCGATTTGCTCGTACGCCCGCTCCAAGTGCATCGTGAACGCGCGTGCATCGAATAGCGGCGCGGTTAGGCGCTTCGTCACCAGCTTCTCGCGCACCCGCGCAAGGTGTGCCGGTTCGCTCGCGAGGTTCACGGCCAGGTCTTCGAAGTGCTGTTGGCTGGTCGCAATCAGTTCTGGCATTTCTAATGCCGTGAGCAAACTGGCCGCCACGCGCCCTGCAAAGGTCGTGCCGGGGCGGGTCAACACGGGAACACCAGCCCATAACGCATCGCTCGCAGTCGCACCGGCGTTATACGGCAATGTATCCAGAAACAGGTCCAGTGAGCGATAGCGCGCCATATATTCCGGCAAGGCCAGGCGCGCGCCAAATACGAGGCGGGCAGGATCGATGTCGCGGCAGACAGCCTCGCGGCGCAGGTTGCGCTCGGCCACCGCGTTATCGGCGGTCAGGAATAGCACACTGCCGCGCACGCGCCTGAGTATCCGCATCCAGCCCTCGAAGGTCGCTGGCGAGAGCTTGTAATTCGCATTGCAGCAGGCGAATACGAAGCCGTGCGGCGGCAATCCGATTTCTGCGGGACTGGCCGGCTGCGCGGCAAACTGTCGCTTGGCATGATTCGCCATATACACCGGCAGGTAGATGATCTTTTCGCTGTAATGGACGCGCTCGCCCGGCGGAATGATCGTCGCGTCGGCGATCAGGTAGTCCATGTATGGCGCGCCCGTTGTACCGAGGTACCCAATGTAGCCGAGCTGCAAGGGAGCGGCGCGCAGCGCGAATATGTTGGTGCGGCTATATTCGGTAAACCCGGTCAGGTCGACGGCGATATCAATGATGTGCGTGCGTGCGAGCGCGGCGACTTCCGCATCGGACTGGCCACGCACATCGATGAACTGGTCAAAGCCGCGCGCGAGGCGCGCCTGCACCGCTCCATCGACGGGTGGCCCAAAAGCGAACGCAATGATCTCGAATCGGGAGCGATCGTGCAGTTCGAATAACTCCGCCAACAGCAGCGAAACCGGATGCAGCCGAAAATCCGCTGAGAAGTATCCAATGCGGATCTTTCCGGAGCGCGCGCGCGCCGGGATGGGTCCCAGCGTATTGTCTGGCGGGCATTGCTCGCGCACCCAGATCGCCGCCGCGCTATGCTGCAGCTCTGCCGAATCGAGTAGGGCGAGCAGCGGGAACGGCGGGGATATCGGCGCAGCCTCGCGCAGTCCAGCTGACAATCGCGCAATATCGGCATCGATCCCGCTCCAATCGCAGATATGCATCATCGCATAGCGGCGCAGCCCGGGCAGGAACCGCAGATCCCCCCGCAGCGCCAGGGCCCGATCGTAGCTGGCAACGGCCTCCTCATAACGCTTGAGCTCGTGAAAGGCAGTGGCGCGGCCCTGACAGGCCTGCGCATAGGCGGGATTAATATCGATTGCGCAACCATAGGCCGCGATGGCTTCCTCCCATTGCTGCAATTCGCTGCAGGCGACGGCCATCAAATACCAGGTGTGATCAGTCGCAAATGCCGGGTTCAGAGCCAGGGCATTTTGCAAACCGCCCAGCGAATCCTGCCAGCGCTTGAGTTCCTGCAGCAAGACGCCACGGTTAAAAATTGCCTCAGCGTAATCCGGCCGCAGGGCGATGGCGCTATCGTAGCTGGCGAGCGCCGCATCGAGCTGCGCCAGTTGCCTCTGCACGCCGGCGCGGTTGTAGTGCCCCAGTGCATCGCCAGGATCTAGCGTAACCGCCCGATCGTAACTTTCCAGGGCTGCGGTGAGCCGGTGCAGCAGCGCGAGCGTCACGCCTCGATTGCAAAAGGCTTTCGCAAATTTTGGATCCGCCGTCACGGCCTGATCGTACGCAGCGAGCGCTGCCTCGAGCTGGCCAAGCGCCCGCAGCTCGTTGGCGCGTCGGTAATACTCCCGGGCGTTCGTTCCGGCGTTGATATTCACA
>JANXZG010000038.1 GCA_025355645.1 Gammaproteobacteria bacterium
TCGGGTAGGCTGGTTTCGGTGGCGATGCGCGAACCGCCTTCATGGTAAGGCGCGCGAAGTCCTGGGGACGGACATCTCCGAGCTTGTACACCAGTTCGCCCAAAGTACCGCTTGCCATCAGTGTCACGCCTGCCATGAGAAATATGATTCCGCTGCCGGTCAGCGGCAACGACATGTGGCCGCCCGCCGTTAGCGTCGCAAACAGTCCGGCCGCGAGTGCCAGCATCCCGACCAACGTCAGCGGCAGGCATAGCAGGCTGAACCATAGCAAGGGACGCGAAGTGAACGAAGCCACCGTCTTGATCACCATAAGGTCGAGCAGCACTTTGTACACGCGGGAAAGTCCGTATTTCGACTGGCCGAACTGACGGGCGTGATGGCGAACTTTGATCTCTGCGATCCGCGGGCCGGCGATCGAGGCCATGGCCGGTATGAAGCGATGCATTTCAGAGTACAGCGGAATGCCTTTTATCAAAGAAGCGCGAAATGCCTTCAGGGAGCATCCGTTGTCCGTGATGCGTACGCCGGTGACCTTTCCGATGAGTCGGTTCGCAATCACGGAGGGTATTTTTCGGGACAGTAGCTTGTCCTGCCGTTTATGCCGCCAACCGACGACGAGGTCGTGGCCCTCGGCCATCTTGGCCAGGAATAATTCGATATCCGCCGGGTCATTCTGCAGATCTCCGTCCATGGTGACGAGGGTCTCACCGGTTGCGTACTCGATCCCGGCTGCCATCGCCGCGGTTTGCCCATAGTTGCGGCGAAACTTGACGATCCGCACTCGCGCATCGCAGCGTGCGATTGCTTCGCCGCGCTGTGCGGTTGAGTCGCGGCTGCCATCATCCACAAACACCATTTCAAAGGGAATAGTTAGAGGTTCAATTGCCCTGACAATCGCCGCGTACATGGGCTCTATGCTGTCCTCTTCATTGTAGAACGGCACGATGACGGATAGTTTTGGATTGTCCATAACTTGACGAGCCGCTCTCTCCCAGCAGGACGGCAATTTATCACACGCGTCCTGAATTACTAACAAAGCCAATCCCAAGTAATCAATCTTGGACATGTGTCGCCAATATAGGCGGCGATTGTCAAATCGCAAAAGCTGGCCCCCGAGTGGGGGGCCGGATACGATATATCGCGTATAATCGGCCGACTAATGAAAGTACTCGTCACCGGCGCGGCCGGTTTCATCGGATCCGCCACCGCGCAGCGCCTGCTCGATCGCGCAGATGAGGTCGTCGGGCTCGACAATCTCAATGACTACTACGACGTTTCGCTCAAAAAGGCGCGGCTTGCGCGGCTGCAATCGCGCCCGTCGTTCCGCTTCGCGCATTTGGATCTGGCAAACCGCGATGGGATGGCCGCGTTGTTCGCCCAAGAAAAATTCGAGCGGGTCGTGCACTTGGGTGCGCAGGCCGGCGTTCGCTATTCGCTGGAGAATCCGGATAGTTACATTCAGAGTAACGTTGTAGGCATGATGAACGTGCTGACGGGCTGCCGCCAAAATGCAGTCGCGCACCTGGTCTATGCGTCGTCGAGTTCGGTCTACGGAGCTGGCAAGAAACTACCGTACTCGGTCCACGAACCAGCCTGTCACCCGGTGTCGTTGTACGCAGCAACCAAACGGGCGAATGAACTGATGGCGCATAGTTACTCCAGCGCGTTTGGGCTTCCGACGACGGGCCTGCGCTTCTTCACCGTGTATGGACCATGGGGCCGCCCGGACATGGCGCTGTTCCTGTTTTCGCGGGCAATCCTCGATGGCCGTCCCATCGAAGTGTTCAATAACGGCCATCACAAACGGGACTTCACCTACATCGACGACATCGTCGAGGGCGTGGTGCGGACATTGGATAAGATTCCACAACCGAACCCTAAATGGGATAGCGCTAACCCGGACCCCGGAACCAGCTCCGCCCCATTTCGGCTCTACAACATCGGCAGCAATCACCCCATCGAATTATTGCGCTATATCGAAGTGCTGGAACAGTGTCTGGGCCGCAAGGCGGAGAAAATCATGCTGCCAATGCAGTCGGGCGATGTTGCGGATACATTTGCCGATGTGAGTGAGCTGCTGGCCGATGTGGGCTACCAGCCGACAACGCCCCTCGAGCACGGCGTGCGCAATTTCGTCGACTGGTTCAGGGATTATTATCGCGAGCGAGAAATATCGTAGGCGACCGCGGGTGCTAGTCGTCATGGCGAAGTCGAAATTCCTGCGCTGCGGCTTCGTCGGTCAGCGCTGGTCAAGCGACCTACCTCTTTCTTGCGCAAAGAACTATCGATAGATAATCCAGCTGGTTTCTGGCATCGGCAAATTGTTCGTCCACGCTAGCGGTGTTCTGGCCGTGACTCGTTCGTTCGATAGGCGTGATGGTGACATCGACCCAGCCGCACCGTTCGAATATTTCTTTATATTGATAGGGGCGCATCCTATTGGGAATGCCGCGGAACCAGAACGCGCGGTAGATAAAATTCGAAAATCGATAGATATTGTTGGGATCCTTGTCGCGGATCCAGCGCGAATGAGTTTTCAGATCGATTTCGGCAACGATGGCCGCCCCGGGCTTGCACACCACACTCAACTGCTGCGCGGTGCGGACGACATCGTCGAAATGTTCGAACGCGGCCTGACTAAACACTAAGTCGACGCTGTCGGCGCCGAACGAGGAGACAAGGTCAAAGTCGCGGCGCACCACCACGCGAAGGCTCGACGCCGTTCGCCGGCGGAGGGCGTCGATCTGCGATTCAAGGTATTTGCGATTCGCCCCGGGCACGACTGCCGTGATTCGATCGAGCAGTGCGGAATAAAAGCTCCGGGGCGCATGCTGAGTCAGGTCATTGACGTCGCAGGCATTGTAAGTCGCAGCGCCTTTAGCGAGCAGATAAAGTCCAATGCCGAGGTCCGAGCCCGGCCCCAGTTCCAGCACTTCTTTTCCGTGTAATGAAGCGCTGCCGGTAAAGTCGGCCAAGTTTAGCAACCACTCGTCGACCACCTTTAAGTCATACGCCACGCATCGATCGGTCTCGGCGAGTTCAAAGGTCTTGGGTGAAGAATATCCGCGCAGGATATTCTTGGCCTTGGCCAGAGTCAGAAACCCCAGGCCCGCCAAGTACATGAACGAATCGCGTGCTGCGACTGCGAGTTTATTGCGTTGAGACATGCTGCGTACGTGCCCGCCATCGAGACCGAATGGGCGGTCCGACTAGATTACCGCGATGGGCGCCCGCGGACTACTGTGGGCGCGCTGGTGTCGTATCGCGCCAGGTGAGTTGGGTCGGCAGTCCCGCCGCCCGTTCCATGACCTCGAGGGTCGATTTGGCGATGATATCCCAGTCGTAGCGTGCGCACGATTCGATGAGCCGTTTGCCGATGTGGGCGCGCTCCTCCGCGGTAATTTCCGCGAGTTCGTGCAGCCGCCACGCCAAGGCCAGTGTGTCGCCAACCTGGAAATAACTGCTTTCGTCCAAGCACATTTCGCGGTTTGCGGGAATGTCGCTCGCCACTACCGGCGTACCCATTTTCATCGCTTCGAGCAGTGAAATGGGCAAGCCCTCATGGGAGGAGGGTAGTGCGAAAATCCCGGCATGCATCAGCAGTTCCTGTACCTCCGGCGGCGTCAGAAAGCCGGTGCTGACGATGGAATCGTCACCCGCGATCTGCTCTCGCACCAGGTCGGCGTATCGCTGCGATCCTTGGGCGCCGCCCACCAACAGCAACTTCCATCCGGGCAGCCCAGCCGCTTTGAATGCCTTGATCAAATCGAGTTGGCGCTTCTCCGGGACGAGGCGGCTCACCTGAATGACATAGCGCTGCGGCGTAAGGCCGTGTTTTTCCAAAAGCACCCGAGTGGTGAGCCGTTTCGGCTCGCTGACGCCGTTGGGGATCAAGGTGGCCTGACGGCCATACTTGTGGCGTGCCAAGTCGAGCAGCCCCTTGGAGATGACGATGAGTTCGTCGGCGAAGCTCATGCCCAGGCGTTCGCCAAGCCGCAACACGGCGCGGGCAGGGCCATTCCACTTTTCACGCATGTAATCCTGGCCGTGATGCGTCACCACCACTTTGAGACCGAGTAGTTTGGCCAGCGGCACCATCAGACTGGGACCGACCGCGTGAATATGTAAAATGTCGGGGCGCCGCGCCGCCGCGTAAAGCACGCCGAGGAACGTGTGCACCACTGCCTCGATTCCCTGCAGCCGCGGTGAGGCTATCCAGCGAACGGTCACTCCCCGCCATTGTACGGGCGAGCCGGTAGGACGATAAGGAGCGCGGCCCATGACGATGACACGCGCACCAAGCGCCTGTAATCGTGGGTAAAGCTCGGAAGCGTGCACTTCGACACCGCCGGGCACATTGGGCATGCCGCGCAAGCCAAGTGCTATGACTGTGACGCCTTCTCCTGGATTTTTCTTCATCTTAATGCCGCCCTCTCCAGCCATTATTCACCGCGCAGCGCTGACTTGCACGCCGATTTGACCATATAACGCCAGCATGCGGTCGCGGTACGCCGTAGGGCTGAATTCCGCCCGCATCCACTCTCGACCCGCCGATCCCATGCGGTTCGTCGCCGACACTGGCAGCCCCTGTACCCTCGTTAGGACGTCGACCAGCGAATCGATGCTGCCACTGGTAAATATGAACCCGGTCTCGCCGGGACGGATTAATTCCGGAATCCCGCCAATATCGGCGCCGATGACCGGCCGGCCGAGCGCGCTGGCTTCCATGATGCTGATGGGCGCGTTCTCATACCATTCGGACGGTATGACGACAGCTCGAGCCGAGGAAATCGCAGCGCGCAGCGCCGGTCCCGTCAGATACCCGGTGAATTCAACGTCGCCGCCCAGCTCGGCGGCCAGTCGCCGCAAGGCCTGTTCTTCGGAGCCCGTGCCGACGATCCGTAGTCGAACCCGCGCCAGGGCGGCGGCCCGGATCAGCGTTGCCACGCCTTTTTCGGGTACGAGGCGGCCAAGATAGACGAACGAGTCCCCGGGCGTGCCTTCGGCCACCATCGCCTCTACGTCGACGGAGTTAGGGATATGCACAAATCGAGCGGTGTCGACCCCCCATTCGGCGAATTTTTGCATGAAAAAACGACTCGGCACCACAAATCGAGTCACGGTGCTCATATACAGATCGAGCGCCTTGTGCACCGTCGATTCCAACCACACCAGTGCGCTCATCGCGGCGGAGTTTTTTATGCAGCGATTCTTGACGACGTTGCGCAATGCGCCGCCGCGGCAGCGTTCGCAGACAGCGCCCTGTGTATGCATCTTGTAAGCAGGGCAGACCAGTTTCAAATCATGCAATGTCAGCACTACCGGAATGGCCTTGCGGTGCAATTCAACCAGTACGGAAGGCGACAGGTGATGATAAATATTATGCGCATGTGCAACATCGGGCCGGGTCAGAGCGATGAGCCCGCGAATTCGCCGTGCCGCTTCGGTCGAATAAATGGCGCTCACGGCGCGCGATAGCTTAGCCAGCGGCGAATGGCCGGCAGTATCGGTCTGGTCGATGAAATGCTCAGACCATTCCGAGGGTTGATTCAGCGCGTTGCGCATTGAGAAAGGTACAACCTCCCAACCGGCTTGCTCGAACAAATGATTGTGCTCGAAGTAGACCGCCTCCGATCCCCCACGTAGGTAATAGTAGTTATTTATCGACAGCAACTGCGGCATAGTTAACTTAAGGGACGTGCGGTTTTGAAGGGGAATCTCGAGCTACGAGAGCACAAAGTGCAAACAACCGGAAGGGCGTGCGTCACAAAAATTGAGTTGCCATAAGCCATCGGAGCTGTGACCGGTGTGTGCTTTTCAATATTTTCCGAACCCCGTGCATCCCGTCGGTGGTGAGGATAGTCGGCGTGGCATATAGTGAGCGCGCTCCGTGGTCGAGTAAACAATCCCGTACGGCCTCGGGCGCTCGATTGCGCGGAGCCGTTCCGTCGACGGAGTTCCGACCTAGGGTTACAGAGAGACATCAATGGATTTGACCGTTATTCCCACGTTCCGCTGCAACTCGCGCTGCCAGATGTGCTACATCTGGAAAAATCCCACCGAGCCTAAATTGGAAGTGACGGCGGAGACTCTGGCGAAACTTCCCGGGGGCTTCGACAACCTCAACCTCTCGGGCGGCGAGCCCACCCTGCGACGCGATCTTGCGACGCTGGTCGACGTGCTGTACCCAAAGGCACGAATCATGGAGATCAGTTCCAACGGCCTGCATCCGGAGAAACTGGTCCCGATCATCAAGAAGTATCCGGACATCAAAGTGCGCTTCAGCCTGGAAGGCAATGAAGCCACCAATAACCGTATTCGTGGTGAAGACGACGGCCATGCGACCAAGGTGAAGGGGTTGCGCATGCTGCAGGAGGCGGGGGGCACCGATTTGGGATTCGCCTTCGTGATTCAGGATGAAAACGTCGATCAGCTGGTTCGCACATACGAGTTTGCCCGCTCTCAGGGCTTCGAATTGGCCACGTCGACATTGCACAATGCCTGGCAATTCTACAAGAACGATAACTACTTCTACGATCGGGTGAAAGTTGCGCGCCAAGTCGAAGGCCTGATCACGATCATGCTCAAGAGCGGCAAGATAAAAAACTGGTTTCGAGCCTACCTAAACCTTGGCTTAGTCGAAAAAATTCTTGGCCATCCGCGGCTGATTCCTTGTGTCGCCGGCACGGGCTTCGCCTTTATCGACCCGTGGTCGGACGTCTGGGCGTGCAACGTGCGTAGCGATCTGCCGATCGGAAACCTAGCTAGGGAGAGTTGGGCAACCATCATGGCGAGCGAGTCGGCAAAAAGCTCGATCGCCAAGGTTGCCGTCTGCGAGCAGAACTGTTGGATGGTCACCACCGCCCGCACCGCGATGCGATCGAACCTGATTCCCAATGCCCCCAAGGCCGGTCCGCTGCTTTGGGTACTGAAAAATAAGCTGAAGGTGGCGTTGGGCCAGAAGATCGATTTCGACAGTTATATTGACTACAGCAACGTCAAACCGTCGCCGCAAGTGCCGCGCGTGTCGTACCTGGAACAACATGACAAGGTGAAGTTGGTCAAAGGGCGCGATACCACAGATAAACACTACCCTTTGAAGGTGTTCGAGAACACCTGACGTCGTGGCGGTTGGAACCCTAAGCCGTGAGTGATGAGCGACCGAAGCCGCTGAGCCGGAGGCGACTGTTGATTGCCGCCGGTTTTAGCGTGTTGGCCTGCGGAGCCGCCGGCTGCGGCAAGCGGGCCCGACAAGAAATGGTGCTGAAGCCCGCCGGTGATGCTGGGGCGGTCAGGCGAATCTTGGTGGTGTTTATCGGCGCACTGTTCGGCAGGACTCTGACGGCGCAGGACGCCGATGACTTATCGGCCCGGCTGGACGACCTGCAGGCCTCCGACACCGCCCTGAATCACGACTGCACGGTACTGGCGCAGTATCTGGAAGCGCTGGCCCAGAACTGTGGCGCGGACGGGTTCGAAGTCTGCAATGCATCGCAGCAGCAGTCGATCGTCGATGAGATTATGCGTATCGATTTTAAATCGTACTCTGCCCGGCTGTTATCGCGCCTGTCTCGGGAGCATCGGGATTATTACCGTATGAGGTGGTCGGCCGTCCCACAGTTAGCATGGATCTATAGCCATTCGCCTGCTGCCTGGCGGGCGAGGGGCTATTTGCGATGGCCAGGAGTGAAGGGTGATTGGCACGATATACTGGCGCCCGGGGCGAGCTACCCATGAGTTCCGCGCGGCGCTACGACCTGGTTATCATCGGCGCGGGATTGACGGGGGCGTTGATCGCGGCCGAGGCAACCCGCCGCGGCCGCACGGTCGCACTGATCGAAGCAGGCCAGCGTTTTTCATTTGCGACCCGCCCAGCGCAATTGCGGCATCATCAGATCTTCGGCGGCTTAATGTGGCCCTATGTGCATGCCGAACGCGACCGCTATACAGACTCCTCGCATCAGTCAATTGGCGTAGCCTACGCGTTGGAATCGCACCGGCTCAAGGGCGTTGGCGGCTCGACCATGCAGTGGGGTGGGCGCATTAGCCGCCTCATGCCCACCGACTTTCGGACTGCATCGCTGTACGGAACGGGAACAGACTGGCCCATATCCTATGACGAACTCGAGCCCTACTACTCCCGTGCCGATTGGGAGCTTGGGGTGTCAGGCAGCCCGCACCAGGCGCTTCCGCCGCGCAGCCGCGAGTATCCTAACCCGGGATTTCCGCTGTCGGTCGATGATGCGATGTGGTTGCCCTTGGCCGAACAGCTCGGCATCGCGGTGTATCCTAGCGCTTTCGCGATCAATTCAGCGCCCTTTGCCGGCCGGTCGCAGTGTCAGGCGTTTGCCGCTTGTGCGGTCTGTCCGAGCGGCGCGCGCTACAGCGCGGATGTCCACGTCGCGGCAGCAGAGCGGTCCGGATTGTGCGATCTGTTCGACAATACCGTGGCTCGACGGATCGATTTGACTGCGTCCGGCGCAGTGAGGGCCGTGCAGGTGTCGTCGCTGCAGAAACAGGAACGGGAAATACAGGGGACGAACTACGTGATTGCGGCGCATGCCGTGGAATCGGCTCGTCTGCTGTTGCTGTCGAAATGCGGCAATCATTCCGATCAGGTCGGCCGAAATTTCATGGAACACATCTACGTCGAAGCGGGCGGCCACATTGCCAATAAGCGCTTCTATCCGCGGCGTGGCGGCTACGAAGTGCTCGAGAGTCTTGCCTACTATTACGGTGAGGATCGGCGCGAGCGGGGCGGCATGAAAATCGAGTTCACTTTCGAGCAGGACCCGCTCAGCGATATGGAGTCTCATCATATCTGGGGCCAGTCGATGGCGCGTTACGATCGTAAAAATTTCGGACGCTGGGCCGGTATTGCCGCCGAGACGGAACATCAGCCGAATCCGGACAGTCGCGTTACGCTTGATCCCTACGTTGCGGATTTATTCGGCGACCCGGTGCCGCACATGCATCTGGCGTTCAGCGACATCGACCATCGAACCCAGCGGCACGCCCGCGACATCATGCAGCAGTTGCTCGGGCAAGCCGGCGTAAAGGACGTCGTTCAAGATCCGCTGACGTCGACTTCCTTTGGCGCCCATCATCTGGGAACCTGCCGCATGTCCGACGATCCCGACAAGGGCGTCGTGGACCGGGACTGCAAGGTTCACGGCACCACAAATTTGTTCGTGGCGGGAGGCAGCGTTTTTCCCACCGGCGGCGCCGTGCAGCCAAGCCTCACGATCGCGGCGATCGCCTTGCGCCTTGCTGATCATTTGTACGCTGCCTAGCCCGGCAAACCATGGCGATCCCGATGAACCGTGACCTCAGCGCGCTGGCTGCACGACAGTTCGATGTTTTGATCATCGGCGGCGGGGCCTTCGGCGCTGCGGCCGCCTGGGACGCCACCCTGAGGGGCTTGCAGGTTGCGGTGATCGATCAGAGCGACTTTGCGGCCGGCGCCTCGGCCGAGTGCTTCAAGATGGTGCATGGCGGCATCCGTTACCTGCAGCATGCCGACATACGGCGCCTGCGCGCATCCTGCGCCGAGCGCACGGCCATGCTGCGTATCGCGCCCCACTTGGTGAATCCATTGCCCATCGTCGTACCCACCTATGGCCATGGGCGGCAGGGCAAGGCTTTCCTCGCGGCTGGCATGTTTGCTTACGATCTGCTGACCATAGGAAAGAACTCCGGAATTTCCGATCCAAAGCGCCACATCGCCGGTACCCGGCTACTGTCCAAGAATCAGATCCTCGACCTGTTCCCTGAACTCGAGCAGCGCTCGCTCTCCGGCGGCGCAGTCTTCGAAGACGGCCAGATGTACAACACGGCGCGCCTGGTACTGGCGTTCGTCAAATCGGCTGTGAACAAGGGGGCGATTGCCGCGAATTACACCGAGGCAATGCGCTTTTTGTGGGACGGCAAGCGCGTGTGCGGCGTACGCGCGCGCGACCGCTTGGACTGCAACGACTTCGACATTCGTGCCAAGCTGGTGCTCAACGCCGCAGGACCCTGGGCGGATTATCTGCTGCAGGATCCAGCGCATTTTTCCGGCCACCGGCGCGGACATTTTTCCCGCGATGCCTGTTTCCTGGTGAGTCGAAAGCCTCGTTCTGCCTACGCGCTCGCGGTACCGGGCTGGAACAAGGACAGGGATGCCTTGGTCGGTCGCGCCGCTCGCCATTTATTTGCGGTGCCGTGGCGAAATTGCATGTTGATCGGGGTGTGGCATCGATTGTTCGCCGAGCGGCCCGATACAGCCCATGTCGAGGAAGCTGAGATCGCCGCGTGGATAGCAGAAATGAATGCGTCCTATCCGGCGCTGCGTTTGACGCGTGACGATGTCATCTATGCCAATTGTGGACTGGTGCCGTTCGGCGATGGCCGCAGCGCCGGGGGAGAGCTGAGCTTCGGCAAGGAATCGCGATATATTGATCATCGGGAACACGGGATCGACGGATTGGTGACTTTGATCGGAATTCGTTATACGACTGCGCGCGGCGATTCGGCCAAGGCTTTGGACCTATTGCTGCAGCAAATGCAGCGGCCCCCGCAGGGCGCGCCGACCGAGCGAGTGCCCCTGGCGGGCGGAGACATCGCCGATTTCTCCCGGCTCGCGGCGACGGCTCGCCGCGAGGTTGCCGCCGAAGTCAGCTCGGCGACTCTGGACAGCTGGTTGCGCAATCATGGCGGCGACTACGGTGCACTGGCGCAACTGGCACAGACGCCGGGCCAGGCACAGCGGCTGGGCGACACGGATACCGTCATGGCGGAATTGACGCATGCCGTGCAGCGGGAAATGGCGGTCCACTTGCAGGATGTGGTCCTGCGAAGAACCGATATGGGGTCCGGTGCTCACCCGGGGCAGCCTGCCATCGAGCAAGCGGCACTCGGTATGCAGAGCCTGTTGGGATGGAGCGAGGAACGGCGGCATTTCGAAATTGCCGATACGGAGGGCGCACTGCGTCATCATCGCGCGTCAGTTCCTGGGTCGGCCGCCGTCACGCCGAAACCAGCCGCAACGCAGCAGGAGTGTGGATGATGAAAATGCTGGTGACTGGCGGTACTGGATTCATTGGCTCAAGGCTGGCGCTGGCGGCGCGCGCGGTGGGGCATGCAGTCGTGGTCGCCGGTCAAATGAATTCCGACGCAGAGCGGACTCGCGCAGCGGAACTGGCGCGCGGCGGCGTCGACATCGAGCAAGGTCCCTTGCAGGATGCGGACTACGCGCGCCGGGTGGTGCAGGGATGTGAACTTGTGATCCATCTGGCCGCGGCTCAGCACGAAGCCAATGTACCCGACGATTATTTCGTCGATGTCAACGTCAACGGCACGCGCACGCTGCTCGAGGCCAGCAAAACGGCGGGTGTGCAGCGCTTCGTCTATGGCAGTACCATCGGCATCTACGGCGGGTCCAGCGGCGAGGCGTTGGACGAGAGTACGCCGCCGCGGCCGGTCAACGTCTACGGCCGCACGAAGTTGAGCGCGGAGGCGTTAGTGAATTCCTACCGCGCGACACTGCCGGTCAGCATCGTCAGGATTTCGGAGACCTATGGCCCCGGGGATTTCCGCCTACTCAAGTTATTCCGCGCGGTTAATCGCGGGCGATTTCTGATCATCGGCTCGGGTCTGAACCGGCGTCAGCCCATACACGTCTCTGACTTGGCGCGCGGGCTGCTGTTGGCGGCGCAAAGCGATGCGGCGATCGGTGAGACTTTCGTCATGGCGGGCGAGGAGAGATTGACCACGCTCGACATGGTGCGGGAGGTGGCCGTTGCGCTGGGCCGCGCGCCGCCGCGCTGGCGTGTGCCCATGTGGCCGTTTCTGGCCGCGGCCGTCGTGATGGAGCGCACGCTGCCGCCCTTCGGCATTCAGCCGCCTCTGCATCGCCGACGATTGGATTTCTTCCGCAAAACCTTTGAGTTTTCCACGGCGAAGGCGCGGACGGTGCTCAAATTCACACCGACCGTGCCCTTCAGAGCGGGGGCGCTGGAGACGGCCAACTGGTATCGCGGCGGCGGATACCTGTAGGCGGCGGCCATGAGAATACTGTTTCTCAACTATGAGTATCCACCGTTGGGCGGCGGAGGGGGGGTCGTCATGGCGGCGCTCGCGCGCGAATTGGCGCGCCGTCATACGGTGACGGTGATGACTTCCGGCGCCCTTGGGCTGCCCGCCGACAACATCGAGGGCGGAGTGCGCGTGGTGCGCGTGCCGGTATTCTTCCGCAAGGAACTTGCGGTGGCCAATTTCGCGTCGATGCTGGCCTATTTGCCAATGGCCGGCCTGCGCGGGCTGGGCCTGCGGCGCTCGGGTGGTTTCGATGTGATCAACACGCATTTCGTGGTGCCCACCGGTCCGGTGGGACATGCGCTCAGCCGGCTTTATCGAGTGCCGAATGTATTATCACTGCATGGGGGCGATCTGTATGATCCGAGCAAGGGCAGCTCGCCGCACCGCCATGCTTGGCTACGGATGCCGATTCGCAGGCTGTTGCAACGGGCGGATGCCTTGGTGGGCCAGTCACGCAACACGCTGCAGCACGTTGTAGACATCTACCAGGTACGGCGTGACATGCAGCTGATCCCGCTCGGCATTGAGCGTCCACCGGCAATCCCGTCGGCCGCGCGCAGCGACTTTGGCTTGCCCGACGATGCCTTTGTCATGGTGACGGTGGGTCGCATGGTTGCGCGCAAGGCGACGGTGCAGCTGGTGCGAGCGTTGCACGCCTCGGCTCGGCCAAGCGCGCACCTGCTCATCCTCGGGGACGGTCCCGACGTCGCGGCGGTGCGCAAGGCGGCTGCGGACGCGGGCCTTGCGGCGCGCGTCCATCTTTTGGGCCAGGTGTCCGAAGAGCGCAAGCACCAGGCTCTGAGCGTCGCGGATATTTTCGTGTCGGCCAGTCAACACGAGGGCTTCGGTTTGGTATTTTTGGAGGCCATGGCGCATGGTCTGCCCGTCGTCTGTTATGACCACGGCGGCCAGACGGATTTCCTGGTAGACGGCGAGACCGGATTCGTAGTGCCCTTGAACGACCTCGAGCGGTTTACGCGAGGTATTGTGGATCTACATGATCGAAGCGCAAATCGCAGGGCAATGGCAGAAGAAAACCGCCGCCGGGTCGAGGGGTACTTCATAGACAGCTGCGCCCGCCGTTACGAGGCCGAGTTCGACACGGTCGTGCGCAATTTCAGGGCGACCGGCCGGGGAGGACACTGATGTGCGGCATTGCCGGCATTGTCGGAACGCTGGATCCTCAGGGAGCGGACATCGCGGCGATGTTGCAGGCACTGGTGCATCGCGGCCCAGACGGGGAAGGCATCTTCAACGATGGTTTGGCGGCGCTCGGTCACCGCCGGCTATCCATCATCGACCTGGAGGGTGGGCGCCAGCCGCTGCGCAATGCCGAGGGCACGATCTGGCTGGTGTGCAACGGCGAAATCTACAACTACGTGGAGCTGCGCGGCCAACTCGAGGCCCGCGGGCACCGATTCGTTACGCATAGCGATTGCGAGGTGATCATCGGTTTGTATGAGGCATACGGCGACCGATTGCTCGAGCATTTGCGCGGCATGTTCTCGTTTGCCCTGTGGGACTCGCGCAAGCAGCGGCTGCTGGCAGCTCGCGACCATCTGGGCCAAAAGCCGTTCTTCTACATCGCGCAGCCCAACCGCTTCGCGTTCGGCTCGGAGATCAAGGCGCTGCTGGCGCTGGATCCAACCTTGAAGCAACTCAATCTGGCGGCGCTGGATCAATATCTGGCGCTGCGAATCATTGCACCGCCGCTGACGATGTTCCGCGGCGTTCACAAGTTGCCGCCCGGGAATATGCTAGTGCTGGAGCGTGGCGCGCGTCCCGTCATTCGCCCCTACTGGGATTTGCAATTTACGCCGAAGATCGAGACCAGCGAGGATCGGCTCATCGACGAACTCGACGAGCGTATCGTCGAGTCATTGCGGCTGCACATGGTCAGCGATGTGCCGGTCGGCGCTTTTCTTAGTGGCGGGTTGGATTCGAGTCTGTTGGTTGCCATGCTGGTCAAACGACTGGGGGTCAAGGAACTACCGACTTTCACGATCGGATTGCCCTACAAACAATTTGATGAGGCGCCGCATGCGCTCAATGTGGCGATGCGCTACCACACTCAGCATCATGAGTTGACCATTCGGCCAAGCCTGAAAGAGCTACTTCCCGACCTGGTCTGGCATTTGGACGAGCCGTCCGATCCGCTGTCGCTGTGCGCATATCAGGTGGCCCGATTCGCCAGGAAGAGCGTCAAGGTTGTGATCGGTGGCGACGGCGGCGATGAGTTATTCGGTGGTTACGACCGCTACTACGGCAATCTTTACGCCGGCTACTACAGCAAAGTGCCGCAGATTCTGCGGCGTCAGATATTGGGCCCCGCCCTGACTTTGATCCCGGGCGCAGGCTGGTACAAAAGCGTGGGTCATCAACTGCGATGGCTGCACCGCCTGTCCTTCTTCGAGGGCAGCGAACGTTATGCGGCGAGTCTCGCGTACTTTTATTTCGATACCGACCGGCGCAAGACGATTTTTACCGAAGCAAGCCATGCGGCCTTGGCGGGCGCCGATGCGGAAAAAGCGCTGAGGGCGCCTTATGAGGCGTTGGCGGGCGGCGATGCGGTGGACCGCATGCTCTACGCGGACAGCAAGATCCGACTGCCGGACCATCCGGTCATGATCAGCGACCGCATGACGATGGCGCACGGCCTCGAAGCACGCAGCCCCTTCATGGACCACCGGCTCGCGGAGTTCGCCGCGCGCCTGCCCTCGACGCTCAAGGTGCGCGGCCGCAGCCTACGCTACATTCAGCGCAAGCTGGCTGCGCGCTACCTGCCGCCGGAGATTCTGTCCCGCTCCAAGCAGGGGTTTTCATCGGCGTTGCCTTACATCCTCAAGGATGAGTATCGAGACTTCCACGCGCGGTATCTGCAAGACTCGGAGCTGGTGCGCGCTGGCATCCTGGCGCGCGCACCCATTCAAGCACTGTTGCAGGAACACTCGAGCGGACGAATCGATCATGGCAATCGGCTCTGGCTGCTGATCAATTCCGAAATCTGGTATCGCATGTTGATCTTGGGCCAACCCCGCGAGGATTTTCGGCAGGGATCGAGCGACCTTGAGATCGCCGCGGCTTGAGTCGACTGTCGGCATCGCGCGCAGCGTAGGGCTGGCGATAACGCTGCTCGTCTCGGCTTGCGCCCCCGGGGCGCTTCGAACGCCGCAGTCGGTCGAGGGCGCTCCATACCCCCACAGCCGGTTTATTTCCGCCGTAACTTGGGATTTCGCCGCGATCGTTGCGCAACGAAAGGCACGAGGCAGCGATCTGTGGCCCTGCACGTGGGCGAATGACGGCGACTTATATTGCGCCTGGGGTGATGGGGGTGGCTTCGACGGCGACGACGATAACATCGGGCGTGCCAGTCTCGGTTTTGCGCGCATCAAGGGGATACCGAGCTTGGACGACGCGCGCGCCATCGTCGGCAAGAATATCTGGGGATCGTTGCCCTATGCCGAATTCCCTGCCCATTTTGGCGGCAAGGTAGGGAGCATGATTTCGGTGAATGGCGTTCTCTACGCGGTCGGCGGCTTCTGGACGCTGGCCGACAGCCAAGATCCCATCCATGCGAGTGGACGCGGTCCATTTGGAAGCATCGCCTGGTCCACCGACTTTGCTCGATCCTGGCAGATAGCTCCGTGGTCGAGCAGTATGCCTCTGGGATCCTTTGTGGATATGGGACAGGACTCGCCGAGTGCGGCCCGTCCTTACATGATGCTTTATTACCTGCGCGCCGAGGACAGGCGGCACCTGTACTTGAAGCGAATCGCGCCCCAACGGCTGCTTGACGACCCGGCCACGACCCAGAGCTACCAATACTTCACCGGCGTATCGTGGTTCCTGCGCCGCGCTCGTTGGTCATTGCGCGAGGCAGACGCCGCTCCCGTGTTCGCGGACTGTAATAACGTGGCAGGTCCGAGCGCGGTTTACGACGTGGGTCTCCGGCGCTATTTGCTTACGGCCGGCCACTTTCCGTCCGGCAACGACACGGATTCTTCGGCAGGCCAGGTCGGAATATTCGAGGCGCCAAATCCCTGGGGACCCTGGGCGACCGTCGGCTATTACGAGAACTGGGGCAACTTTAAAGCTGAGACGGCAGGCGATTTCTTGAGTCTGCGCATTCCGTCCAAATGGGTGAGCGCGGACGGCAAGACAGTGTGGGCCGTGTTTTCAGGTTTGAAGTCGTTCGATTCTTTCAATGTGGTCAGGGCCGTTCTCAGCGTGCGTTGAACTGCGCAAATCGATGGCGAGCATAGCCGCGGCTGCATGCCGCTTTCAGTGCACGGCTCCATGCCCCTCGCCGACTATTCCTTGGGCTCGTCCATCGCGGCGAAAAAGCACATCTGCGGCGCTTCGTAAAATGCGGGCGGCTTGTGCGGCACTAGCGCCTGTCGACCAGCGTCCTCTTACCCGTCGCGACTCAGTGCGCGGTAAATGCGCTGGACAGCTTGAAGACCACTCCGGTCTGGTTCGCGCCACCATTGAGGCCGTTGCCATAGAGATTACCGTCGGTGGCGAGGATCAGGCCGGACTGGATAAAATTGCCATCGGTGTTTCCGGCAATCACGCCCGCTCGTCCATTGGTGTACAAGATGGTTTCCTTTCCGGCCGGCGTGAGTTTGAAAAGAATACCGGAAGAGTACTTACCACCATCATAGGTCGTTCCATACATGTTGCCATTGCCATCCAATAGAAGCGTGCCTTCTGGATTGGATCCATCAATGCCTGCAGGCGTGCT
>JANXZG010000078.1 GCA_025355645.1 Gammaproteobacteria bacterium
CGCGTAATACGGTTCATGCAGCCACTCGTATCCGCCATAGGACGGCGTGACCGGCACCTGAAAGCCGCCGTAGGCGGTCAACACCGTAGGCGTGCTGCCGTCATGCGGCGCATTGATCGAGTGCACGACGAAATAAGGAATCCGCGTGCCGTCGTTCGATACCGCCTCGCGTTGCTCGACCGTATCGCGCGACGAATCAAAATTCCCGGGCGCCGTCCTGATGGACTCGACCCGCGCACTTTTCATGTCGACCCACCAAAGGCTTGCAGGGGTCAGAAACCCCGTAACGCTGAGCAACGCCTGGTGCCCGTGATGATCGGCGTCCACCAGGTCGATCGATGCATTATCAGGCAGCTCCAGCGATCGCCGGATCCATTGCCCTTGGCCCGCGGGCGTAAAAATACAGGCGCGTCCGCGAACATTGTCGAGCAAGGTGACCAGCAGCGCATCGCCACTCGAGGCCACTTGCTGCAGCACTTCGCGTTGGCCCGGCGTAAAAATTAATTCAGTGCGCGCAAGGGCAGCGTCCGTGGTGAGCGACTCCAATGGCAGGCCGATCAGCGAGCCCTGCGAAAAACTCGTGCCTTCCCTGCTCACCCAATCCGCGTTCAGGCTCATGATCAGCCTTCCCGCCACGAGCGCCTGCAAATCGGTCTTGAGCGGCAGATCGAGCCTCACCATGCCGTTTGGGCGCAGGAGATAGTATTCGTGCTCGAAAAACGAGACATCCCGCTGTATCAGCGCAGCCTGCAGGCCGGCGCCATCGACCAGCGTGACCGGGGCCACCTGCACATCCCTGGGCTTTCCGCGGAAGATTTCTGTGGCCGAGGCCAGTGGCTGGCCGCGGCGCAAGCGCTTGACAATGAACGGATACCCGGACTCGGTCAGCGCGCCGGACTTCCACTCGCGCGCTATCAGCAACTCATCTTCCGATATCCAAGCCGCAAACTGCTTGCCGCGTGGCAAGGCAAAACCGCCGTCCACTAAGCGGGCCTTGCTAAGGTCGAACTCGCGCAAGCTTACGGCATCTTCACCGCCGTCGGACAGCTGCAGCATGCACCTGAGCTTCGCGGGCAAATTGCAATCCGCGCCTTTCAGGAACCAGTTGCGGTGCTCCTTCGCGGAAAGCTCGTCAAGATCGAGTGCGGTATGCCAATCCGTTGCGCTTTGCTGGAAGCCGGCTAGTGTGGTGCTGCGCCATAGGCCGTGTACATGATGCTGATCCTTCCAGAGATTGTAGATTTGCCCACCCTGGAAGCGGGGTATCGGGATCTTGTCCTGGGCGCTCGTGATCGCAAGAGCTTCTCGATACATTTCCGGATAGCGGGGATCCTGATCCAGCCGACGCACAGTTTTGGTGTTCTCGGCGCGGACCCAATCCATCGCGCGCGCGCCGTTCACCTGCTCGAGCCACTTGTAAGCATCCGGTATTTCCGCAACCGCGAGGCAGATAAACATCACGGCGGCGATCAGAGCAAGCTTGGCGGTGCGCATGGGGCTCACTGTAAACCCAAGCCTCGCAGCTTGGACAGCCTGGTGGTGCGTACTTGCCCGGCCCGGAGCGGAAGGGTAGCCTTCCTTGAAAAATGGAATTCAACCCCTCGCCACCGGCCTATCGTCCTACCACGGGTGTGCGACGCTGGCATGAGACACCGTTGGTATTGGCGACAGATGAGAGCCTGCGCGGCTATGGTTGCCCCGTCGATGAACCGGCGACGTTTCCGATCGAGATCGTGCGCTGGCCTGCGCAGGGATTGCGGCCGGTCGACCAGAACTCCGGCGACCAAGGCGGCGTGACCGAAGGAATCTTTGAGTTCTGGTGGCACAACGAGACCCTGCACGCGCGCAACAATGCCGTCGGCGATAGTTACCTGTTCGGATGGAGCCGGTGGCCCGAGGAGGCCGGCCGAATTCCACTCCTGCCACGTGAACGCGCGCTGATCTGGAGAGCAAATTACCATCCCGACGGCGGCCAGCTGGTTCATCCAAGGGCCCTGTACCCCTTTGTCGTGCCGCTCGCGCTGCCCGGGGATGACGTGACACCCGCGCGGTTCGTGAGCTTTTATTGCGACGGAACGCGCGGTCTTTATATCCATCCTAACGTCTGGCATGGCGCTTTTGCGCCCATTGATGATCATGCCGAATTCCTCGATCGCCAAGGGCGTGTGCACGCACGCGTATCAGTCGATTTTCCGAAGGAATTCGGCTGCTATCTCGCCTCGCCACTTAGACGCCCCAGTCTGCAACCCTAAGGCCAAGCCATGCCGCGCGCTGCTCGATTTGTGATCTCAGCATGCCTTGTGCTGGCGCTCGCGCCTGCTGCGTGGGCCGCGCACACCCGCAATGTCGTACTGTTCGTGTGCGATGGCCTGCGCTGGCAGGAGATTTTTACCGGCGCGGATCCTCTGTTGATCAACGAACAGGCGGGAGGCAGCTGGACGCCGGAAGCTGAACTTCGCAGTAAGTACTGGGGTGACGATGCAGTTGCGCGCCGCCGCCTGCTGTTTCCGTTTATCTGGAACACGCTTGCTGTCCAGGGTCAACTATTCGGCAACCAGGCGATCGGCAGCAAGGTCTACGTAACTAACGCCATGTGGTTCTCCTATCCCGGATACAACGAGATGACGAGCGGCATCAATGATCCGGCGATCCAGAGCAACGCGTTCCCGCCAAATCCGAACGTGACGGTGTTCGAGTGGCTGAACTCACTGCCTGAGTTTCACGGCAAGGTGGAGCTATTTGGCACCTGGGGCGCCTTTCACCGCATTTTCAATGAGGGGCGCAGCGGACTGCCCATAAGGGCCGGATATTCGCTCGTTGACGCGACCGATCTGAGTCCGCGCGGTCGCCTCTTGAACGAACTCTACCAGACGACAACCCGGCTGGAAGAAGACAACCCGCCGGACTCCGTGCTGCATGTGCTGCTACGCGAGCACCTCCAGAAGCATCATCCAAGGATCCTGTTTGTCGGATACGGCGAGACGGACTTGTGGCAGCACCTCGGCCGATATGACTCCTTCCTGGAAACTGCCCATGGTTTTGACAAATTTGTGCGCGACCTGTGGGACCAGATGCAATCGATGCCGGAATATCGCAATCAGACAACCTTCCTGATCACCGCGGATCACGGCCGCGGCAGCGGACCGGTCAACTGGAAGGATCATGGCGTAGCGCAACCCGGCTCGGCCAATATCTGGCTAGGTGTACTGGGGCCCGATACGGCACCACTCGGCGAGCGCAGGAACGTCCCGGACATTACCCAGTCGCAAATCGCCGCAACCATGGCCGCATTTGTTGGCCAGGATTTTCGCGCGTTCAAGCCCGCCGCCGCGAAATCGGCTATTGGGGAAATGGGTCCGCCACTGCCGTAGGCACTTCTGGCTACGCGTGATTAGCCAGGCTGTTAGTTGAGCATGTGGCGGAAGTTGGGGTCTGAGGCACGTTGTCGAATCGCGCTGCATCATAATGCAACGGTACCGTTGCGTTTTAGAAATTGCACGTCTATGCTGACTGGACCGGACCTTAAACGGGTCCCCTTTATAAGGAGCGAGCCATGGTCGGAATCAAACGGGCGATGGTCGCGGCGGCCGCCACTGCCGCCGTTGCATTCGTTCCTGTCATGCCAGCAGCGGCTCACGGGCGCGGGCTAGGACCCGGGCATGTATTCGGGTTCGGTTACGGTCTCGCCGGCGCGGTGTTTGGACTTGCGACCCTGCCGCTGGTACTAGCGTCAGAGGTCATATACGCGAGTGCCCAGGCTGCACAACAGTTGGCACCCGCCTATGGCGCCCCCTATGGATATGCGACGCCTAGTTATGGGCCGCCCGCCCCGTACGGGGTCGCGCCGATCTACTACGCGCCGCGCCCAGCGTATTATCCCCGGGCATATGGATATTCCCAGGCGCCCCGATCGTATTACGCACCGCGTTCCAACTCTGCGCCGGGCCCTGCCTTTCACCAGCGCGGTTACGGCTACCCGAATAGATAGAAATTATGCCGCGTAAAGCGGCTGCCATCGCCAGGCGCTCGGGCCGGCCGTCGCGGGCCGATGCCCTGCTGTTGCGCGAGCGCATTCTCGGGGCTGCGACGGAGCTGTTTCTCGCCGAAGGCTACGGATCGACCAGCATAGAGGCACTCGCCGCGCGGGCCGGTATTTCCAAACGCACGTTTTACGATCGTTTCAACGACAAGGCGATGCTGTTTGCCGCGGTGGTGCACCGGATCATCGAGCATATTCGGCCCCCCGCCGGTGTACCGATAATAGCTGGCGCATCGTTGCCGGAAATACTGATTCGCCTTGCCGGCCTGATCCTCAGCGCCGCACTCTCTCCGCCCGCGCTTGCACTGCACCGGCTCGTCAATGCCGAGGCAGTGCGGTTCCCGGAGCTCGTCAAGGCGGTCAATAGTGATGGCGCCACGCGAGAGGCGATAGCGCTGATCGCCGACTTGCTCGAACGTGAGCTTCCTAACGCCAGGCTCAGCAGTGCCGACCGCCGCTTCGCCGCAGAGCAATTCCTTTTCCTGGTTATCTCGCTGCCACAGCGCCGGGCGATGGGATTTGGGACACCGATGACCCCTGCGGAACTTGATGTCTGGGGCAAACAGGTTGTACGGCTGTTTCTAAACGGTTGTCGCGGATTCAAAGAGTGAATATCACCTATCTCGCGAATATTGCGAGTCGCATAGAAACCGAGCCGGCCAATACGCAATCGATTTTGAATTTGAGTTCTTGTTTTAGCGCGGCGATTGATCGCCAGGTCGCAGGAAAAATCGATGTTGCCTGGCGTTCCCTACAATTAGGCCCATGAGCTCTTATCGCGCTGAGGTTGCCATGACGGCAATGACCGCATTGCAGTGGCCCGAAGTGCGCGCCATTTATCGGGCCGGCATCGACACGGGCCATGCAACCTTTGGCCCCACGCCGCCGGCGAGCTGGGCGCCCTGGCAGGTGGGTTCGCGAATACGCTCAACCAAGATGTTTCGCTCGTTGGAGACCCTACATGCCTGACAAAGCGTCGGTCACGATTTATCACAACCCGACTTGCAGCACCTCGCGAAACACGCTGGAGCTGATCCGCAATGCCGGGTTTGAGCCGATTGTTATCGAATACCTGAAGACTCCTCTCGATCGGTCAACGCTCGAGGCGCTGGTCAGGAAAACGGGCGTACCGGTACGCTGCCTGTTGCGAGAGAAAGGCACGCCCTATGCCGAGCTTGGCCTAGGTGCGGGGGGTTGGACAGATGCGCAACTGATAGAGCACATGCTTGCGCACCCGATCCTTATTAACCGGCCCATCGTCGTCACGCCGTGGGCAGCCAAGTTGTGCCGTCCATCCGAATCGGTCCTCGATATCCTCGCCCCGCCGCGATAAGGGGCGCGAATACTAAGGCGCGATGCGCTGGGCGATAAGCGCCGCGCCCTGGATTTTCCCGGTCACAGAAGCCATGGCGTCGATGTCGCCATCATTCCACTGAATCTGCAGATTGCCCGCGGGGATACCTCCGGATTTGAGCGCCACCTGCGCGCTGATGATATTGCTGGTCTGATCCCACGATATGGTGCCGGACACAGCGACGTCACTTGTCCACTTGAAATCGGTCAGCGTGAATACATAGGTCGCGCCGCTCAGCCGGTATGTGAACCTGCCGCCACGAAGGCCGGTATCGACGGAGTTGTATGTCACATACCAGCGCGCAATCGCATCGCCCACGGCCTCAACGCCCGCGGCCGCGATTTGCCGCTGCACTTCGGTTGTCTTGTCACCCTTGAGCTGCTGAAGCGGTTCAAGTTCGCTCGCCTTGCGGGCGAACAGCGGCACGGTACGCACCGGCCGGACCCTGTTCACGCAGTTGGTGTCGCCTGGATTCAGGTCGCGGACGAACCTGTGCACAATCCCAAGGGTACAGCCAATTTCGTCGCTATCGGTCACGACATGACCGAGGTTCGGCACGACAACATGAACGGCGTTTGGAAACTGCGCGGTCGTCTCGTTCGCATCGATCACCGACGTAATCGAATCAAGATCGCCCGACAAAACCAGCGTCGGCACGGCGGGAAACTGCGCGGTTGGCGGAAGCGGCGCACCCGCGGTACCCGGGGCGAGGTCCTGCGGCGGTTTGGGCCATGGCAAGCAGGAGTTGAGCGGCGTGATGAATACCTGCGACTCGATTCCCTCATCCAGCGTGAACGGCGCGAACAGATCGGGCCGGTTTTCGCGGGCATCCTGAACCGCCGTTGCATATTGCTGATCGCGCACTGCCCGCGGCTTATACAGGTTGTAGAGCATCGGGTAATCGGAACACGTGACCGCCTCGTAGAGGCCATAGCTGAAGTCCACGGGCGCATCGACACTGGCGGTGTCTGCCTCCGATATCAAGCGCAGCAGGGGCAGCGCATCGTGCGACGTGAGCCAGGCGCGTGCCGCCGCATCGAGGTCCCGATAGACCGGCGGGCCAAAGCCGGCAAAGTCGATCAGGTAGATCAGGCCGGCCGTATCGATCGTGGTCGGCTGCAACACGCCGTTGCCATCCGGCGCCTTGCCATGAATCGGCTGCTCGCGAACGATGTCGATGATCTGCTGCATGCGCGACGTGGCCGTTCCCCCGAGCGAGCTGCAACTCGGGGAGCGGGCGCAGCTGGTATCAATTCCCGACCAGGCGGCGGCCCAGTCCGTCCTGAACCACGGATCGGGCGGCCGAACCGGATAGGCGCTATCCAGGACAATGCTGCGCAGGCGATGCGGATATAGGCCCGCGAGCATCTGCCCGACGAACGTGCCATAGCTGTCGCCATAGAAATCGACATCCTCGATGCCCAGCGCATCCATCACCGCGATGATGTCGTTAGCGGCAAAATCGGTGCCGTAGAACCAGGCGGTGTCGCCCAATTGGCTGGCGCAGGCGGCGACCGCGTCCAGATCTGTGGCGCCAGTCTGCATATCCGGACAGTCGATCGGACTGGAGAGGCCCGTGCCCCGCTTGTCCACGATCAGTACATCGCGCCGGTCACGCAGTGCCGTGGAGATCTTCAGGTAATAGTCCCGGGTGCCCGTCGAAGAATATCCGGGACCCCCTTCCTGGGGCAGAATCGTGCCGAGACGGGGCCGGGCCAGGTCGCTGCGCGGGTAGTACTCGAAACCCACGGTAAGCTTGCCTAGGATGACCCCTGCGGGATCTATCGGCTGCTTGATTGAGCCGCAATATCCGGTGTAGTGCGGCCGGCAAAGCCTGAGCGTGAGCTCGCCCACGGTGATGGTCACGGGAGCTGCAGCGATGCTGCTCGTTGCTGGGAAAATCGCGCAGCAGAGCAGCGCGGCGAATCGCGAAAATCCGGTTCGAGGCAGTAGCATCGCGTCCCCCGCTGATCGTTTACGGGCAAGCCTAGCACGGGGGCCGGCAGCAAGAATCCTGTGCCACAAGCGTTCATCAGGGACTAAACATAATGAACCCCGTTTGGGCTGCCTATATATATAAGAGTCCCCGCAACAATTTTCGGTAGCGGCTTGCCAGCCACCCGCAGATCAGGGCGAAGTCGGCGGCGAGGAGTCGGCGCAGGCGCCAGCGATGCATTTGCCGGCATTGTCCGATGTGCGACCTGCTGCATCCACCGGCTCCGCCAAATCGGACTTGTGATCCGCGGCGGAATTCCGGTTCACCTCACCACGAATGCTTGAGGGCGGCTCGTTCGAGCAGGCCGTCACGAGGACAATGACGAGGACACCGGCAACCAGATCTATTTTTGAGCGCATTGATTCGAGCCTCCATGGAGTAAGAGCCCCTCCGTGGAGTAAGGGCCACGACCGTGAAGAGCGCCGGGATTACCTCAGGCTGCGGAGCAAATCCGTCAGGCCGCTGATCATGCCTATAATGAGCACCGACAGCCGTCCGCCGCAACAGGAGCAGTGGTGCGCAACCTATTATTCGCATGCCTGCTGTTCGCCGGATCGACGAACGCGGGCTTTTCGCAAGCAGCGAATACCGCGGGAAATTTTGGCGATTGCAAGGTCGGCGGCCGGCAGGGTGCCTATCCGATCAAGCCCGCAGTTCCTGGGCAACTTACCGTCGAAACCGGCCTGCCTGCTCCCGGCTGGTGGAACGGTGAGTCGCCCGACAGCATCCGGGACGGCTTTGAATATTGCCTGGCTGCCAACATTGCGTATCGCGGGGGCCTTGATCAGGTCGCGGTCGTGAACGTGTCGTTCGCACAGCTGCTCGGCGGGCAGACGCGGGGCTTCGATATGGCATTGACCCAGGCGTCGATCACCGAGGAGCGCAAAAAGAGCGTCGATTTCTCGATTCCTTACTTCGCCTCGGATATTGGCATATTGGTCAGGAAAGGAACCCATGTCGATAGCAAGGCTATGAGGAATTTCCGCATCGGCGTGCAGCAGGCGACGACCGCAGTGGATTTTGCGGCACAACGAATCAAACCGGCCCAGGCGCTGCGAGTCTTTCCGGGCCTGTCTGCGACCTACGCCGCGCTGGCCTCGGGTCAGGTCGATGCGGTGGTTTACGACACCGCGCAGGTACTTAACCAGGCGGCCTTGTCCGCCGGCACGATGGTCGTCGTTGCGCAATATTCGACCGGCGAGAGCTACGGTGCGATTTTTGCCAAGGGCTCGCCAAACGAGGCCGCCATCAACAGCATCATCCAGTCGCTCAAGAACGATGGCACCCTGCAGGCGCTCTCGGCCGAATACCTGGCAAAGTCATGGGGCGTCGATCCTGCCAAGATCCCGTACCTGACGCCGTAAGTCCGCGATACAAGATCTAGGAAATTCCAACCGGGGGTGTCCTGCCGTGCCGAACAACCACGATTCCTCTGCCAGTGAACGACGCTTCAGGGCCGGGACAGCGCCAGCTACATCGAGTGCAGGGGCCTACGCGGTGCTGGGGGTCAGCGCCGCGGTCGTGCTTGCCAGCTGGGCGTCGATTCTTGATTTACGCGCGACGCTCACCGCGCTGCAGAGCACCGGCGCTTTGATGGATTTACTGCTTGCGGCAGCAGCGCTCGGGGCGATCCTCATCATCGTTCCAGCAATTCGCGGGCTGCAAAGGATTCACCTGGCAAGGCGCGCGCTCGCCGGTACGGACCTGATCGGCGCGCGGGTGGCGATGGCCGAATCGCGCACCTACAGCTGGATAAGCCTGGGCTATTCGGGCGCGCAGACCCTGGCTGTGCTCGCAATCCTGTTCCTCATTGCGAACGACCAGGCGGTCAGCAGGACCTTCTTCATGCTGCCCCTGATTGTCAGTTCCTTCGGATTGGTGCTCAAGGCCTTCTGGATCAATGTTCAGATTTTCATGACTGCGGAGATTCTCATTCTGGTGTGGGGCCTGCTGGTTGCGA
>JANXZG010000096.1 GCA_025355645.1 Gammaproteobacteria bacterium
GCTAGTAGGCGCAATATGCATAAGCATCTAGAATCCCCTTGTAGTTAGATTCATGTTTTTTTTCTTGTGGAGTTCAATCGCCTGGTCGATTAGCAGTTGCGTAATTCGACTCCTTTTATTGTTTGCCAATGTTCCTCTCAAAGGTGTTCGGTTGAAATAAATGCCGAATCTTGTGCCCCCGAGAGCACTCCCGCTGGGTGCAAGCGGCGGGAAGTGTCCAAATTAGCCCAAACCTAGAAGACTGGGCTCGCAGCAAGAGATTCGACCTCGCCATAATGAATGCCCAAGGTGAAATCACAGTCCGCAGATGCAAACGATACGCCTCGTATCTGGAATGGACAATCTACTTTGGGCGTTTCCTCCTGGCCGAGCGACTCCTCTCGGACGAAAGTTTTCGCAACGATTCCCGCTTGTCATCCACTTCGGCAACGATCTGCGGCCAGCGCACCTTATGGAGAGCACGGGAGGTACGAAAATCCTCCAGTGGAACAGCCTTCAATGGATCAATGCCGTAAAGGAGATAAACTCTGACCGCTGCGATATCAATTGCAATATCGGCGATTCGCTCAAGGAGTTTGAGGCCTGCCCTTTCATCTCGATGGGCAATTTGCTCGCGCAGAAAGGCGCGAGCAACATCGATAGCTAGCCCGCCCTGAGCAACGCCCTGCGCGGTTCGTTTCTCCGGAAGCGCGTGCAAATTTTGAATTCGGCTATCGAGCACATCTACGGGGTGAATTACCCTTAAGGTACCGACTCCGGGAATCTCCAGTTCAATCGCGCGACGGGCGATGTCTTTGGTCGTAAGGCCCACGACTCCTGATAGAAAATCCACCTGCTTGACTAGTCCGTTTTTCGTGCGCCGGGTGACTTTACCCGTCTGTGGCGTCGCATCATCGAGGGAAGGAATCCAAATCTGCCATCCAAGATGTCGCGCAAGGTCTTTCGCAAGTACAGAATCACCGATGAAGTCGGCGTCCGCCGTTACTCCGGAGTCCAAGGCCATCGGACGCTCCACCTGAAGGTGGTCTGCCCAGAACGCAAGAGCCTGGCCGCCGACGAGTAAGCCGCGAGGCGAGCAGATGCGAAGAATATTCCGAACCTCGTCGGGATCCAGCGGAGCTTCAATATCGCGCTTATCCCTCATCGAAAGTACTTGGGCGTTTTAGCATCCGTGCGCGACGTGCAGACTTGGGCGCGATCATGTGATTCTTGCCCCACAGGCTGCCCGGCGGCGCCATGCCAGCCGAAAGGCTTTCAAATGATCGGGTGGACAGCACTACGGCGACGATGCGTCCGTGTCTTACGACATCCACACGCCCCAGTGTTGCGACGTCCTCAAGAAGGCCACCGAAGTTGTTCTTTGCATCTGTCGCGGAGATTGCCTTAGGCATTTAGCTATTTTAGCTAATTCTTTGTCCACCTGCTACTTTTTAGGGTCATACCGCAACACCACCGCCCCAGAACCCGGATTCCAGGCGGCTCACCAGCTTCAAGTTGACACGCTTCGGTAGCCCGGCGAACCAACGTCGGACCATAGCGTGGGCTGCACTGAGAATTCGTATTCTTCGCTTAACCCCGGCTCCGCTAACGCCAACGGAAGTTTAATGCCCCCACGAGCAGCCCCTTACCCGCCACCCGCTTGGGCTGCTGAACGGCGGCGTTTCCCAGGTCCCCACGCACCTAATTCCGAGATGTGCCTGACCGATGATGTGTATCGACCATCCATGGCGCCAGCCGGCGACACCCTCCCGCCGCTAGCGAAACAATCCGGCCCAAACCCTCTGCTCGCGCCGCGGGTTCACTTTCACCTTAGATCGTCAGAACTTGGCGCGAATGCCGACGCGCCACACGCGGGCGCTGCGCCAGCCAACAGCAGCGCCGTGATACCGATTACCATCCGCGTTCCGCCTTGCCCATAACCCATGGTGCGTCCTCCCGTCGCTAACTATACCGTGCCTAACTACGCGCGCGGCGCATCAATCTGCTGCATCAGGTCTGGCATTGAAGAATCGCGCTGCAAACGTCGAGACTTCGTGGCCTTGTGCTACAAGCCGCGAGCGCCGACCCGGTTTGCACGCGGGGATTTGCGCAAATAGATCGACATGATTGCGGCGTAGTCCGACAGGAAATCGGGGACACAGCGAATAGGAGGGTTTTGAGATCGCGGGATAATTCAAGAGCGCCGGCGTTGTACGGGCGACTATTGACACCCCATGTGTTGCAATCTGACGGTGCATGGATCTGCAATCCAATCCCGTTGACCTTGAGCACATTCCAAAGGACGATCTGAATGGCACATTAATATCGAAGCGGATTGAGGACGCTAGAGCAGGGCGATCGCGCCAGCAACCGTCACACCTGCAAAAAGGATGTCACCGCTCACCGCCGCTGCGATTGCGTCAGCCGCTTTTCTGGGTCCTTTGGCTTTGAGCCGATCAACCAGCCCTTCCCCTGCCGACCCGCGAATTCTGGCTTGGTACACCAGTCTACTTAAGCCCTCTTTCCAGCCGCCTGATTGGGCCTTCCCCGTCGCATGGATCGGTATCGAATCCGGATTGGCAACAGCCGCGTACCGGCTCTTGCGCCATATACCGAGTATCACAAGGGGTCGGGCGCTTGCGTTGCTGGGTTGGAATATCGCCATGATCGGCAGTTGGAGTCGATTTTTTTCAGGCGACAGCGCCTGGGCATCAGCACGATCGCTGCCGCCTCCATGATTGTCACCAGCGCTGAATTCGTCCGGCAAGCCAAGCGAGTTGACCCTGTGGCCTCGCGTGCGCGCATTCCACTCGTGGCATGGGTAGCTTTTGCCACGGTGCTGACGGCAACGATCTGGTCCTGAATCGCCGCCGCTGATTAATCAGGGTTTACCGATAATTGGAAAACCCCGAATGGCGACAAGATGACGATGCTAACAAAACTCCGTATCGAATGAATCTCATCAATCTCCAAGAAAACGAGCAGTCATCGCCCAAGTATCCGAAGATCTGGCCGAATGGCAGAATACCCGCCATCATCGACGATCCTGACTCCGCAGTTGACGATCCCTCGCGTTGTTTGAGTCCGGTGCAACCGAATCGCTCAATAGCCTGCCACGCAACGCGCATACGCCATCGCCCATGCCGCCTGCGCCGCGTGGAGCGGTTTTAAAGAATTTGATCGTAAACCGCCATGCAGCTCCCGAACCTTCCGACCGCGATGCATCACTTCGCTGCTAAACAGGATGGTCCCGTTTGCTTTTTAATATGACCGCCTCCGTCTTCTGGGTCGACATCATCGTCCGGCCCGGGCAACTGGTCGCTGCCGGGCACCGGTACGAGCGGCTCACGCACATCATCGTTCCCGCTGGGATCGCCTTCGTTAGAGTCCGGATCAACAATCGGCACTGGAGTTTCGCTGTTCATTGGCGCCCCTTGCTGTTTGAAGACGCGAGGGAATCATGTTGGTTCCCGCTGCAAACGCCTTCGTGACGGCAGGTTAGTGCCCGCGTACCCGCCCGGTATCAACCTTGTGCAATGCACACTTTGGATCCGGTTTCCATCGTGGCCAATGGGGTTACCTGGCGCATCCGCGAAGCGACATTCGATTTCGGATAAGCTGGTGCGCAAGGCGATCGTCGATAAAGAGTCTAACGGACTTACTGCGGGTCCCGGCCGAGACCGGCGGCACGCTTGGTTCAGACGTGGCTCGCGCTGGTAGGTCCGCTGGCCACAACATTGCGGAGAAAAACTTTTGTTCGGATTGATCGTCCATTTTCGCTCTGAACATGGCTATTCCGATGGCAGGACATCCTTACGGCTGCATGGTTCGTTAATCCTCGTCGCCCTGACGGCATGGCTGGCGGGTTGCGCAGGCACTCGGTCGTCCGCGCCGCCACCTGTGCAGCCGGACCAGGCACGGGCGCTCATCGGTGCGGCTCTGCCTACCTCGGTACTTGATCGCGCGGGGTGGACCGACGACATATACGCCGCATTTACTCTGCAGTCGATCGACCCCACGCGGGAAAATATTTGCGCGGCAGTGGCCGTGATTGAACAAGAGTCGAGTTTCCGCGTCGATCCTGTGATCCCTGGGTTGGCGGCGATCGCGTGGCGCGAAATCGATTCGCGGGCGGAGCAGGCAGGGGTTCCACAGCTTTTGGTGCACGGGGCGCTGAAGTTACCCTCACACACCGGCTTATCCTACAGCGAGCGCATCGATGCTGCCAAGACTGAGAAGGACCTGAGCGAGATATTCGAGGACTTCATCGGCGCGGTACCCATGGGGCGCACCCTGTTTGCTGATTATAATCCGGTGCGCACGCGTGGGCCAATGCAGGTGAATGTTGCATTTGCGAAACAATATGCCGCAGCGAGGCCGTACCCCTATCCCGTTAATGTCAGCATTTCCGATGAGGTATTCTCGCGCTGAGGCAGCCTTTACTTTGGAATCGGTCATTTGCTTGCCTATGAACCGCACTACGATGAATATCTTTACCGTTTCGCCGACTACAATGCCGGCCAGTTTGCAAGCCGCAACGCCGCGTTCCAGCGAGCGCTCAAGCGCGTCTCGGGTTTTCCCGTGACACCTGATGGAGCGCTTCTACCGCGCATTGAAGAAAAAAGGCCCGGCGAAACGGAACTGGCCGCGCGCGCCATTAAATGGCGGCTGGACCTAGACGACGCTGCCATTCATGATGCTCTCGCGCAGTCAAAGCAATCGAGCTTCGATCACACTGTCCTGTATCGAAGCGTTTTCGCCCTTGCCGACAAGCTTCAAGGATCACCAGCACCCCGCGCTGCCGTCCCTCGCATCGTTCTGCGCGGGCCGAAACTCAGCAGGAATCTGTCGACGGACTGGTATGCCCACCGCGTGAACGAGCGCTTCAGCCGATGCCTGCAGAAGGCGCGCTAGCATTTGATGGGGCAAGCACACAATGGATCACGTATTCTTGCGGACAGGTACACGCGCAATCCTATCCACTTAGTACGATTGAGCGCACCAAGCCTGCGAGGGCTTACTTGACGGGCCCGGGCTTTAAATAACGGTCGAACCAGTTGACGACTCGCGACATATCGTCAATCTGATCTTCGCGCCTGAAAAAAAAGTGCCCCTCGTCCGGATAGACGACAAACTCAGTTTTCACTCCAAGGCGACGCAGCGCGTTCCAATACTCATATGACTGCGAGATCGGAACTTCAGCATCCCGATCACCCGCGAGCATCAACGTAGGTGTGCGCACGTTCTTGATGAATGTCATCGGCGAACTGCGTTCGTAAACCTTCGGATCATCGTAAACCGAGGCACTAAAGTATGGAATCATCCAAGTATCGATGTTATTGGTGCCGTAATAGCTCAGCCAGTCCGATATTCCAGCGCCAGAAACCGCGGCCTTGAAGCGATTGGTTTGCGTCACTGCCCACATGGTCATGTAGCCGCCATAGCTCCAACCCATAATGCCGATTTGTTCTGGATCAACGGGCGCGGTTTTCTCAATGGCATCAAGTCCGGTTAGCATGTCGCGAAGATCCCCGCCGCCGAAATCCTTCACGTTCGCTTGGGTGAATGCGGCGCCCTGACCGTAACTGCCGCGCGGATTAGGTTGAAATACGAAGTAACCCTGACTTGCAACTGCGGCATCGAACGAATCATGTGCCGCGGGGAAAATGGGATAATGTGCATACGCGGGCCCTCCGTGCACATCCACCACCAGAGGATAGCGCTTGCCGGGTTCGATCGAGGCAGGGGCAATCAGCATGCCCTGCACGTTGAATTGACCGCTCTTCCAGAACACATTGGTCGCGCTGCCCGTAAGTTTCCGGACATGCTGGTTCGCATGCGTAATGGGTTGCCATTTTCCCGGCGGCCCGGCCTCTACCTCCGGCGGTGAGGTGTATGACTGGCGTATCACGGCCGATTGGTTGCCATCCTTCGAAAGCGAGATGCCCGCATCCCCCGGCGTAAATCCCATGACGGTGTTGGCCCAAATCATTTGCGGAGCGCGCCAAATTTCACGTTGAGTCCTGCTATTGACATCGATCATTGCGAGTACTTCATCGCCCGCAGCAAACTCCGTCGCCACAAGGCGCGAACTGGACCCATTCCAAGTGAACGTTTGCACCGATGCCGCGAGGCCTGGCGTCACGTCCGCCGGCTCTCCCCCCTCTGCGGAGATCAAATAGATGTCTCCCCCTGTTATGGTCTCATCGCTCATCAGTCCACCGATGTACGCAATCCTAGTACCGTCCCCGGACCAACGCGGCGAGGCCATCTGCAGGCGTGGCTTCAGCAGAGTTCGCGTTACGCCAATAGATGCATCGAGAATATCGAGTTCCGCGACCCACCAATTGTCATCCCCGGATCCGTGCGCCGCGGTGACCGCAAAGCTCTTTCCATCGGGTGCCCAGTCGTATTCGTAGATATTGAGGTCGGCCGGGCCGAGCAACTTCAACTCACCGCCCGCCATGGAGAGAATCGCCAGGCGCTGCTCGTAGATATTTGCAGACAGCACCCCGGAATCGCGTGCCAGCGGATTGAGTGGCCCGGGGGTCCTTGGAGCGCCTTCGGAGTAGAGAAATGCAATGCGTTCGCCACCGGGCGACCAGCGTGGCGTATCCAGTGGACCGTGCGCAGCCGTAAGGGTTCTCACCGTGCGCCCAGCAGCATCAGTGACAGCGATTTGCGTCTGGCCCTTGGCGTCCGTGGTCACAAACGCAATACGGTTGCCGTCAGGCGACCAAGCGGCTCCGTGTTCGTCGCATATTGATCCAGGACAGGCGGTCAATCGAACTGCGCCGCTACCGTCCCTTGCGTTGACTATCCACAATGCCGAGGCGTCGACGTCAGCGTCGCCGCGCTTTCCAGTAACGACATTGCCGTACACCAGCTTCTTACCATCTGGTGATAGACCTATTTCACTAAAGGGATGCACGGAGTCGAACGCGTCCAAGATCGAGTTGATCGACGGTGCTTCGGCGCCCATGGAAGGCACGCCCCAGAGAACAAAGTAGATCCCGAATGTAGCAATCCATGCCGCCGGTGTTTGCGGGACACAATTCATGTTTCTATCCTCTGAAATGGGCTTGAACATTCCACACTACCCGCTTTTGCTAAGCCCAGCCAACGGGGGCTAATTGCAAACCCCCTCGAGGCGCAAGGTCGCGCGTCGCAAGATGGGGCACAGAGTCGATTTTGTGCCGCTCCCCCCACGTGTCGCGGCAGCGGGCGACGTCGTTTCCATTCCATAACTTGTTGAATCCGGTCAGCAATTCGGGGTCGTGTCTTTCGGTGTGCCGATTGCGGTACGATTCGCCATGCTTCTCAGAGTCGTCCTACTTTTGATCGCGTTTAAGGTTTGCGTGGCGGCCCCGGCTGCCGACGACAACCAGGCACCCCGCCCGGCAGTTTCGAGAATCGCTGTTCTCAGCGAGAGTGAAGTCGTCCAGATACTCGATCAGACAGTTGATTGGTATCGAACCTTGGCAGCACAGCATCAAAACGCAACCCAGCCCAGCGATGCATTGATACTTTATGCCAATCGGCAGTTGGCCGACGAAGTGGTCGAACTGGTTTGCGAGATGGCCCGTGCCGATGCAGAACTATTGAGCGGCGAGGCAAGTGCCGGCCAAGGCGCGGCGCAATCGGCAACCTCATCGCTCACTCAACAACGTCAAGCATTGGACGCGGAGCGCCGATTAATTCTGCAGGAAATCGCTGAGAACCAACAAACGCGCGTATCTGCGGGTAAAGCAAAACAAAACTTGGAGGTCAAGTTATCGGAACTCCAGAGCGAGTTGGCCATGGTCAATGCCCGCTCGAACGTTCTCGATGCGATGAGCGAGTTCGTTGGCCAGATCAGTGCAAAAGGCGCAGACGCCGAGGCGCTGAAGGCGCACATCGATGCCATAGCGGCGAGTATGCCGACCGCGAAAAACTCTCCAGCGCCGACGCAATCGCTCGCTGGCGGCGCCATCGTCCCTTTTGCGGCACCCTTAAAATCGGGCGAAAAGCTCGAGCCCGTGGCGCGATCGGGGATATGGGATTTGGCGCAAAACATGCTGCGGCTGCGGGACAAGATCAAGTCGATCGATGACATTGATGAACGCACCGGTGCGTTGGCCGGAGTATTTCAAAAGACCAGCGCAGCTCCCGTCGCGCAATTGAAAGCATATTCGACGCGGAGCGACGCACTCGCATCGCAGGCCGACAGCGCGGGTAGCACGAGATTGAAGGACCTGCGCGCGGAATTCGATACGTTGGCATGGCTTTTTAAGCAAACCACTTCAATCGTCATTCCATTAAGTAAGGAATCGGTCCTGTTGCAGCAGTACCGCCATAACTTAAGCAATTGGCGAGACGCGGCGCGCCGGCAATATCACGATGCTTGGGTGGCGCTCGGTGTTCGGTTGGGCATCCTCGTGGGGCTTTTAGCGGTGGTATTTCTGGTAGCGGAACTGTGGCGCCGTGCCGTGCTTCGCTACGTGCACGAGGCGCGGCGTCGGTATCAATTGCTGTTGGTGCGAACGATCGTCATGTGGTTCGCGATCGTTTGCGTTGTAGGATTGAGTGTAGTTAGCGAAATCAGCAGTTTCGCTACTTTCGCCGGTTTAATAACCGCCGGCGCGGCGGTCGCCATGCAAAGTGTGCTGGTCTCGATAGTCGGCTATTTTGTCCTCATCGGGAAATTTGGTGTTCGTGTGGGTGATCGCGTGCAGATAGGGTCGGTCATTGGTGAAGTAATTAGCCTGGGTTTGGTGCGCCTGCATCTGCTGGAGCTGCATGACGGGCCTCTGGGCCGGACGGGTAGAGTTGTTGCGTTCCCAAACTTGATCGTCTTCCAAGCCTCCGGGGGATTATTCAAGCAGATAGACGGGGTCAATCTGTCCTGGCAAGAAATGACGGTGGCTCTGCCGGCGGTAGCCGACTACGTTGCATTGAAGGAAAAGCTATTGACGGCGGTGGCTGCAGTCGTCGAGAACTATCGTGAAGAAATCGATCGCCAAAGAAAAGAGATAGGCGGAATGACGGTCTCACAAACCAACACCGAGGCACGGCCGCAGGTTCACATGCACATCGTTGATGGTCGAATGCAGGCTAATATTGGATATCCCGTGCATTTGACGCACGCTGCTGAGATCGACGAGCGGGTTTCGCAAGCGGTGTTGAAAGTGCTTGATGCGCAAAAAACGTAACCTGCACTGGCTCACTCTTTGAGCGCTGTGCCTTGAACGACCCACTGGTGAAATCGTGCCAGACAAGTTTAGCCAACGGCGACGGGCGCCGTTGATCGCTGGTAGGCTCGCGTCGGGGTGGCTCCGGCGGCTTCAGCACCCAGCGCGGCGGTTCACACGCTAGAACCATGATCAGATCGGTATTCGGTGACCTCATGCGGTGCGGTTCGGGATGCGCAAGGGCGCATTAAGATTCCTCGGCAGTCACCTTCAATAGGTTCGCCGGTCCGGGTCATCCCCGGGCTACTGTCCCGCGTACCAGATGGCGTGATCGAAGTCCTCCCACCAGCCGCCGCGGCCTTTGCCGATCGGCTGCAGCGAATCGACCACCTCGATTCGATCGACATACTTGGCATTCTTGTACCCGATTTGCAGTTCCACCCGCAGGCGTAGCGGCGCCCCATGTTCCACCGGCAGCGGCTGGTCGTTCATACCGTACGCCAGGATGGTCTGAGGATGCATGGCGTCCAGCAGATCGAGACTCTCGTAGTAATAGTTGCCGTCGAGAGGCGCGATGTCGAGACAGTGAAACACACAATAGCGCGCATTCTTTTTCAGGCCCGACAACTCAAGCACGCGCGAGAGCTGCACGCCGGTCCACTGGGCCACGGCGCTCCACCCTTCATCACATTGATGCAAAGTCACCTGCGTGCGCGCCGGCAATGCCTTGAGCTGTGCGAGCGTCAGCGAGATGGGGCGATCCACCAGGCCATCAACCCGCAAGCTCCAACTACCGAACGTATTGGCAAGCAGGCGCTGGTAGGCTTCGCCTGGAGGCATCGAGGTACCGGTAATTGGAAAGCTCGGTGAAATCTGCGCCGTCGGCAACTCCCGCACCAGCGGCCGCCCGGAGAGAAGCAAGCGCTGCACATGTCGCGAAAATCCGTCCGCCAGGTCAAGCAGCTGGGGAGCCGGGGTAGTACCGTCAATTCGTCCGCAACCGCCGAGCAGCGTGCCGGCAGCCGCCACGCCGCCCAGTATCGAACGCCGGGTAAGGGTGTCACTCATGGCGCATCCTCGCGCTCAACGATGTAGCGCCCGGTGATCATCGAGCGCATCAAGCCGAAAAAACCCGCCACGAAGACCTGGAATACATGCACGAGAATGAACGCGAGCAACAGCATGGCAGCAAAGAAATGCACGGATCGAGCGGACTGGCGGCCGCCGAACAACAGGAACAGACTCGGAAATTCGGTCGTCACCGAATTCGACATCGTCAGACCGCTTAGCAGCAGCACCGGGATAAGCACGAAAATAACCATCAGGTAGCTCAGTTTCTGGAATAAATTGTACTGGCGCGCCGCCTCCCCATGCGCACGGCGCAGCCGCAGGTGCTGCCAGAACTCGTGCGCAACACTGCGCCAGCTCATCTCGCCGCGCTTCGGCCACCACCTCGCGGCAAGGCGACCACTGGTAAACAGGTAAATGACATAAAGAAGCGAGCCGATGACCAGGACCCACGCGAATAAGAAATGCCAGCCGCGGGTCGCGCCAAAGTCCCAATCGGCCGGCGCGGGTACGACCAGAAAATCCTTCGCGCCAAAGCCATCATCAACCGCCAGGCCAAGCAGGCCGGATACATCCCAGCGATGACTGCCAATCTGCAATTCCGTTTGCAGCACGGGGGAGTTGCGATCCGCCGCAGCGATGGAAAAAAACGCCGGCATTCCCACGTGTCCATCATCCCCCCAATACAGGCGCGGATGGATGTCGAACAGCAGCAACCCGGTCAGCAGTAGCACAACGATGGCCAGCGCATTGAGCCAATGCCACAGGCGCACCGGCAGCGGATGCCGGTAGTCGACTTTTGCGTCCATGGGCGAAGTAAATCCCTATTTCGAATCCGGCGCAATCGGCAATGGCGCCAGCGGCCCTGCGGTGATCGCACTTCATCTTCGTGCTTGGCTTGGCGGACTGACCCGGATGTTAGGCGGGGGGTGCACGGGGGAACTGTGCGCCATAAAAATCACCTCGATCTGCCCTACCGCCCCGTTAATCACGTATCACGCCGAGCCGGAGCTTCCAGTGACGTGCATGCCCCGGTGATGACCACTTGTGTATGCCAGCGACGCCGCGATGGCGACCGAATAGTCGGGACCGAAACCACCGTCGCGAGTTCTAATGGGCAGACTTTCTGCTAGGCCGAGGAGGAACGATCCCACACGAAATTAGCGGCCTTCTGGCAAATCATCGACGGCAGAGTATTATGCCGACATCCTGCTCTGACACTGACGCTGGGCTACATGAAGACTATCCTTCTGTATCGGGTGATCGCCTCCTTCGCCGTTGCCACCGCACCTCTTTTCGGGGGCTGTGGAGGACAAGCGGATAATCCCGCGAACGCTCGCTCCGGCAGTGTTCGCGCCGCGCAAGGCCCGGTGATCGATGGAGAGCACTTCACGGTCCGCACCGTTATTGATAAGCAGCAGGGTGGCATACCCGTCGAAATATTCATCGCCCCCGAGAAGTGGACGGACACCAGCCAGGTCGTGTGGAATTATGGGAATACTTCCAACCCCGTCACCGCCGCCGTGAATGTGGAAAACCCGGCCAGCGCGGAAGCCTTCTATCTTTTTCCCAACGCGTCGCTGTTTTGGCTGAGACCCGAATCGAACTTCTATCATATGGGCCAGAACTACGGCGGACTCACGTTCGCTCGCCCGATGCGCCCGGATGCAACGCTCCTGGCGTTCATCCAACAGGCGCGCAAGGGGTATCCCAAGCTTCAGGTCGTCGGCACCAAGGATCTGCCCAGCCTGCCGGCAGCACTCAAAGTAACTGGCGCGGGGACGCAAAGGGGCGTCGGCGTCAAAGTGACTTACGAAAGAAGCGGCAAACCCGTCGAAGAAGAGTTCTATGCCGTCCATAGCTCACTGGACATTCCTTACGACGGGCCTCAAGGGCGTACTTGGCAGACCAACTGGGGTCTTTTCTTTCTACATAGTTTTCGCGCCCCGGCAGGAACGCTGGACAGGCGCCGGGCCGTGTTCAGCGCTATCGCCAAGTCGTTTCGGCCCAATCCAGCGTGGCAAGCGCGCCTGGCTGCGGTGAACTCGTACCTCACTGAACAGTTTAATCGTCAGCTACAGGCGGGCTACGATCAGATTGCGGCGGCCGGCCGGCTCAGTCGGCAAATAAGTGCCAATAACGACGCGATGCTCAAGTCGATCGGTGCACGCTTGCAGGCTTCGCGGGCCGCGACCGGCGGAAGCACGTCCGGCGGGCGCAGCTCCTCGGACAAATTCGACGACTACATACGCGGTGTAGATACGACCGACGATCCGTATTATGGGACGTCGCAACATTCCTCCAATGAGTCATTCCACTGGACCGACGGCTATGGGAGCTACCGGAACTCGAACGAGGCCGGCTACAACCCGAACCAGAGCGAAGGCGGCAACTGGCAACTCATGAATCAATCGCAGCAAATTTATTGGCAACGCAGAGCCGATCATGGCACTTGAGGCACAGTGACGGTGAGCCGGGCCAAGCACAGCGCTCAATGTGATGCGACTGCGGCGGCATTGCGCAAGTCTTGATGGCTGAAGTCTTGGATGCCTGGAAAATTCACTCGATGATCGGATGCAGTACAGAGTTGAACTGCGCGTCGCTTGCGGGCCGAGAGCACCTCGGCGAAGGCACGCGAGAAGGTTGCTACCGCAGTCAGCCGCCAGGGTCATCGCGTCGCCCTTGCTTCCCGGCGCCACGAACGATAAATTTCATTGCTTGATATTGCGACGTTGCAAGGAGATTGATCCGAATGAGCTATTTGTTGAACGTCAACGGTGAAAACCGGGTGATCGACGTCAATGGCGACACGCCGCTGTTGTGGGTCGTGCGCGAAAATCTCGGTTTGACGGGAACCAAGTTTGGGTGCGGCGTCGGCCTGTGCGGAGCTTGCACCGTCCACCTGGAGGGGACGGCGGTCCGCTCGTGCACGGTGCCGATACGCGCAGTGTCTTCCAACTCCCGCATCACCACCATCGAAGGTCTTTCCAAGGACCGATCGCACCCGCTGCAGATTGCATGGATCGCCGAACAGGTGCCGCAGTGCGGTTATTGCCAGCCCGGTATGCTCATGGCAGCGGCGGCTCTGCTTCGTGAAAAGCCCGAGCCGAATGAGAGAGACATCGACACCGCAATGACCAACCTGTGCCGCTGCGGTACGTACCCGCGGGTTAAGCGTGCCATCCTGCGCGCGAGCGGCCACAACGGTAGGACATGAAGAGCTCTTTCGCATTGACGCGCCGCCTTTTCGTCAAGACGGGGTTGGCCGCCGGTGGATCGGTGGTCTTTTACATGAGCGCTGGCGTCTTGCCGGCTCGCGCATCGACGCCGGCGACGATCGATCTCAACTCATGGATCCGGATTGCACCCGATGGCGCGGTAACCGCATTTTGCCGCACCACGGAGCTCGGTCAGGGCGCGCACACCTCGCTGGCTTTAATCGTCGCGGAAGAGCTGCACATGGACGGTTCGGCCGTCGCGGTAGAAATGGCTCCCGTGAGCGAGCAATTCATGGATATTACGCAGGGACAGGGTGCCGGCTACTACGTCACCTGGGGCAGCTTGTCGAGCCGCGACATGGACACCAACATGCGCCGGATGGCGGCAACTGTCCGCATCTTGCTGCTGCAGGCCGCAGCCAAGCTGTGGGCCGTGCCCGAGCAGGAATGCAGCACGGAGGGTGGCGTGGTCCGCCATGTCGGCGGCCGAACTTTGGCGTACGCGTCGGTGGCGCCGGTCGCCGCCGCCCTACCGATCCCGCAGAATGTCGAGCCGAAGCCCCGTGCCAAATGGCAACGGCTGGGACACTCGATGGCGCGCATCGATATTCCCGCTAAGACCGACGGCAGCGCGATTTATGGCGTCGATGTCAAGCTGCCCGAGCTGCTCGTGGCGACGATCATGCAATGCCCGATCTTTGGCGGGACGCTCCGCTCCGTCGATTCAAGCGCTGTCGAAAGACTCCCCGGCGTGAAAAAGGTAGTGTCCCTGGAGAATGCGGTCGCGGTCGTCGCCGATGGGTATTGGTCCGCCAAAAAGGGCCTCGATGTTTTGCGCCCTGTTTGGAACAAAAGCCCTCATAAGCCTGAAGACAGCAGCATGCAATCCGCCAAGCTTCGCGTGGCTGCTCAGTCGCCTGGCCGTCTGTTCGTGCCCGTGGGCGCCAAGGAGATTGAACTGCGAACGGCGCACGCACAGGGTATGGCTCGTGGAGCCCAGCACCTGGAGGCGATTTATGAAGTGCCGTTCCTCGCCCACGCGCCGCTGGAGCCGATGAATGCCACTGCCCACGTGAGCCGCGACCGCGCGGAATTATGGGTTCCTACACAATATCAGTCGATGGTGCGCGAAGTGGTCGCTGAAATTCTCGGCTTGCCGCGCGATAAGGTCATTGTGCATACCACCGCGGTGGGCGGAGGATTCGGCCGCCGTACCGAGATTGACTATGCCATTCAGGCGGCCCAGATCTCACGCCACGTGGAGCAGCCCGTAAAATTGATCTGGTCGCGCGAAGAAGACATGTCCCGGGGGTATTTTCGCCCCATGACAACGATCCAACTTAAAGCGGCCCTGGATGCGCAAGGCAACCCGACCGCTTTTGCATTCACTGCGGCCTGTCCTTCGATCATGGATTACAGCATCGAACGGCGCAACGGCGCACCCCAGTCAGAAATCGACGAAGCCGGCCTGGCCAATGCTAGGGATTGGCCCTATGCGGTACCCGAAAGAAAAGTTGAGCTTGCGTTGACCGATCTTGGCGTGCCGCTGACCTGGATGCGGTCAGTGGGATCTGCAGCGAGCGTCTTCGCACTCGAGTGCTTTCTTGATGAAATGGCAGCAGCGGCAAAGATAGACTCCGTTGCATATCGCCGCCAGCTCTTGCGTAACCGTCCGCGCGAATTGGCAGTGTTGGAAAAAGCCGTATCGCTCGCCGACTGGGACAGACCGTCGACACCGGGGCGCCACCGGGGCTTTGCATTGAGTATCTCCAACGGGTCGGTCGTGGCGCAAGTCGCGGAAATTGAGGTGAATTCGCAGCGAGCGGTCAAATTGCATCGCATCCAATGCGTCGTGGATTGCGGCATCGCTTATAATCCCAATGCTGTCGTCGCGCAAATGGAAGGCGGAATAATCTTCGGCCTAACCGGTGCATTGTTAGGCGAGATAGTGCTCAAGAACGGCGCAGTCGTGCAAAAAAACTTCGACAGCTATCCGCTGCTCACCCTTGCCCAGACACCGGAGATAGAGGTCGCGATCCTTCAATCCGATGCCCCGGTCGGTGGCGTTGGCGAAGAGGCGGTGCCACCGGTAGGCGCTGCAGTGGCCAACGCGATTTTTGCGGCCACAGGCCAGCGCCTGCGTTCAATGCCGTTTATGCGCCACGGATTTACGCTTGCCAACGTAAGGTGAATCACGCGCCGCGCAGGTGGCGCCGCTTCGAATATTCGTTTAGTGAACTTTCCCGTAGGCGAGTCCGTTCATCATGTCCGAGAATTTCTGCCAGTGGATGCGTTTGAAATTGCTACGGTGCGCGCCCCGCCAGAACAGGGATCCTCGCCCCACCTGCAATTCGCCAAGCTTCTCTTGGCCGAAGAAGATCTCGAGTTTCAGCGCAGATTTGGCTTTCGCAAGCGCGAAATTCTCGAGCGTCGCTCGCACTTCGTGCGCCCGATGAGGCGTTGCGTCGCGCTTTTTTTCCTAATCATATTGAAGTTCCTTTGACCTTCCGCCCGTTTTTAAGTGGCGATTCGCATTAGAGAGTCTAACTCGGCGTGATGGCCCGGTTTAGCCAAGCCTCGCTTATACAATTTTTTGCAATGCCTCGTTTGGACCGGAAATCGGCCCACACGTCAAGGGCCATATTCGGGTTTAAGAGCAATTCGAGCCTCCGCGCCTACAGCGCGTTTGTTGCAAATTTCGCCCTTGCGTAGCTACCCTGCAAACCTGGCACACCAGGGAAAAATCCTGGTGGAGTGTTCTTGCCGCATCTGAATGCTCCTCATATCCCCAGCGTCTTCCGCAAATTATCGGCGACAGACCGATCGTACCCGCCCATGCCCGGTCCCATCCGCTCGATTTCCCGAATGAGCGCCTCCACTTTTTCCCTCCCAGCCGCGGTGCGCACGGCCTCGCGTGGTGACTTCCCGCGCAGCGCCGGAAGTTCCTCGTCCACCCAGGCTTCATAGTGCCGGGTCAGTATGTCGCGTAACTGGGCCTGCACTTCGGGTTGCGCCATCAGCGCCGCCTGATCCAGGTCCGCTTGGGTTGCAGCTTTGCGCGGCTTAGCGCGCGCCTCAGCCCACAGCCGCTCTATCGATTGGATCTCGGTCACGCGATACAGGGCCTTGTCGCCCAACCGCTCGTTCATCAGCCGCTTGAATTCCATGGCACGTTGTGCGGAATTTACCTCTACAGCAAGCCGTGTGCCGGAAATGTCGATACGCCCTAGCACCGTAGTCTCCCACCCTTTGTGCTTTAAATTTCCGCGCTTGGTCCAGTTGAACGCAATGCGCTGAAGTTCCCCACCCGCTGCGTATCCGGCATCCCGCAGCAATTCTTCCTCGGTCCGTCCTACCGCAAGCCCTTTGAGCGCCGAGAATGCATGGGCTGGCGAGTCGATGGTAAAGATCAGTCGCTGCATGGAAAACGAATCACCGTCCGTGTTGTGCACCTGCGGCGGCACCGGATTCGACAGCGGCAGCACCAGGTCCCAATAGAGCTCGCGATTGGGAAAATCATAGCGGATCAGAGCGGATTTATGCAG
>JANXZG010000104.1 GCA_025355645.1 Gammaproteobacteria bacterium
CTGGATCGCTTGCGGATAGTCTTGCGGCAACGGCGGCGGCAAACGCCTCTGCGCCGGCAAGGGCGCTTGGTGCCTCCACCTCAGCCTTTTCGTTCTCTTCCCCTAAAATCCCTCCGAGCAAGCTTTCCGCCATCCGTAGTCTCCCGATTTGTTGTTCTTTTCGCCATGGTCGTCTATGGGCTTGCTATTGGCAACCAATGTCCGCTGAGGGGCGGTAATGTCGGCTCGGTGATCGGCAGAAAATGGCCGGCTGCTGCCGGTCGGCCCGCTCGGAACCGGCCATTCCGCCTGACTTGCCAGTGCCGCAGCCCGCTAAATCCTCCGCCTCAAACGTGAGGAATTTCAGCCCTCAAGCCCTCATTGGGGATACTCGCGCGCTTTCTGGCTAGCCCAAGAAATACCGTCAGCGCCCGGTTCAAGCGATCTACATCCTTAGCATTCAGCGTGCCAAGCCGTTTTCTGAGCTGCGCCTTCGGCACGGTGGTTATTTTTATCAATCATCAAAAGGCAAGCGCTTTTGCAAGCCATTGCGGTCCGTTGGCTCCACTAGCATACGTAGCAACGGTGCCTCTGTTGGATCTGACGTGCACACGCAGAGCGTGAACGAACTGGTCGGTTCAAATCGATCCTCCTGCACAATTACCGCAGGGCGTGGCTTGCCTGTGTGGCGTTAATTTGCCTATCTTTGCAAAGACGAGATCGGGCCACAATGCATTCAAAAGTAATAGGTAAATCGCGCCCGAAAAGTACGCGGCACGCCGGCGTGTACGACATAGTCGGCTTGGGGGGATGCTTCGTTCTTGAGCCGTGACGCGTAGTAGTACTCGATATCGTTCCACTCCACGTTGGCGATGTTGAAGACATCGAGGGCGACCAACCATTGGTTAGTCTTTTGGAACCCGACCTGGCCATCTACTGTGGTGTATTGCGGCGACTGGGCACTATTGTTCTCAACCAGGGGCGATGAGCCAAAGTGCCGCGCGTGTAGCGCTCCAAACCACCCAGAGGGATGGTTGGCCCTTAGGCCGGCATCTACCACGTTGGTGGGGCTGTTGGGAATGTAGCGTCCAACAATTGCGATCGGCGGCGCACAAGGATGCGCGGGATCCGCGTCGCCACATCCGAGATCATCCGCAGCTGCATCGCTATCGAAGCGCGCGCGGGTAAACGCGGCATTGAATTCGGCGTTCAGCCAATTGTTAATATGAATCGTATTGCCCCACTCGATGCCGGTGCGCGTCGTCGAACCCTGGGGTGAAGTCACCCCGGCATCGCCCGAGAATACGAGCTCGGACTTGAGCTTGAGCTTAAAGAAATCAAGGCTGGTCTCCCAACGCGGCAGCGGCTGACTCGATAATCCCACTTCCGCGCTGGTAGCACGTGCCAATGGGGTGACGGGGCCGTCGTTCGGATTCTCGCCGCTGCGGGTCACGCCGCGCGCATCATTGCTGTGATAACCGTCGCCGATATTTAGGAACAAGGTGGACTTCGCCCAGGGACCGAGCACCACGCCTAGTTTCGGACTCATTATCGAGGCACGCCTATTGCCGGTGCTGCACCCGAGCGGGTCACTGTTGATGTTGCAGCTGCCATCCGGATTGAGCATTTTATCTTTGACTTCGAATGTAAAATGGTCCTCGCGCAGTCCGATCACGGTGCGAACCTTTGGCGTCCATTCGATACTATTCTCCGCGTAGACCGCAGCGTTCGATTCAAGAACGCTTGCATTCTGCTCGGTGCCTATCGTCTGGCGCTCGAAGCTCGGGAAGATCCCAACATCGCGAATGTCATCGATACGCGCCTGCGCGCCAATCAGATTGGACATGCCGAAGCCGAAAAAATCCGTGTACCAGGTTTCCGATCCTTTAAACCCGTATGCCATCCGATCATCATGCTGAAGCATCTGATCACCGTTGACTGGGTCTTTAAGGTAATACGTGAATGTTGACCATAGGTCGAGCTTGTAGCCTATGACATAGGCCGAGAATTGAAACTGATCCGAGTCCGTTCGCTTCACGCGGCTGAACGACAAGCTCTCGCGGCTAGAAATACCGCCGTCGGTCGGGTTCAAACTGCCGAATCGACCTATCAGCCCCTCCGCAATTGCACGCTCCGGCACTTGGTCCGTTGAGTTCCAATTCCCCGAATAGGCCATCGCCGTCACGGTATAGAAATTGCGAGCATCGCCATGGTGGTAGCGCAGCAGGCCATTTAATCGATTGTAGTCATCTGGAACGTCAAAGGGCCCATCGTTGTGATACGCCTCTCCGGCGCCCAATAATGTGCCGCCGGCCAGCGACGTTGAGCCCATCAGAAGGGCTCGGCGGTAGCCATCTTCCCCATATCCCAGCGTAGCGGATGTCGGCACATCGGTGATCAGCCCGATGCGCGTCGTCCCCGCGGTGGCGAAATCTCCTTCATCGGCATAATAGGGGCCCTTTTTATAATGCAGATCGCCCGCCAGCTCCGGAATCAGGAAGTTAAGATCCGAATACCCCTGACCGTGGGCGTGGGTCGGCATATTGACCGGCATGTCATCTACGTCAATCGAAAGATCTGTTCCATGGTCGAGATTAAAGGCTCGCAGGAAGTACTGGTTGGCCTTCCCTTCGCCGGAATGTTGCGTGACGATGAGGCCCGGTACGTTCTCGAGCACCGCGGCAGGGCGAAGGAGCGGCAGACTTAATATCTGCTCCTGGCTGATATCGCCGGCAGAGGCCGCCGTCATATTGCTAGTGCCGGTAGCCACCACGGTTATTTGATCGAGCACCGGATCGCTATCCATGGCGCGGGCCGCGTGCAACGAGCCAATCGCGACGATCGTCAGAATCCATAGTCCCTTCATGCCAGCTCCGCACCGCCTTTGTCTAAAGGCTGAACAATCCCGCGCAATCCCTTTCAGGAACCTAGAAGTTTCACGTCCCAGGCGCGTTCGATGAACCACGCCGTGGCGATGAGCGCAACCAGGAACGACCCACCGCGAACTACGCCTATGCGATAGAAAGAGGTGCGACGGAGCCGGAACGCAATGGGCACAAAAACAATGACGATCGCAAGCTGTCCAATCTCGACTCCCAGGTTGAAGCCGAACAACGAGAGAGCCAAGTCACCCGCGGGAAGATTTAGCGCCTTGAGAGCACCAGCGAAGCCGAAGCCGTGAATGAGGCCAAATAAGAAGGCGGCGACCCAGCGGCGCTCCTCAAGTACTGGATGCAAGTTATTGAGCGCACCGAGTAGTACGGTCAGCGCAATCCCGGATTCGACGAGGCGCGAGGGGAGGCTGACCCAATCGAGTACGGCGAGTGTGAGTGTTAAAGAATGCGCGACGGTGAACGCCGTAACTATCTTCAGAACGTCGAGCGTCGTCACATAGAAGCCAGTGCGGCCGTCCATCTGCGCAATTCGAAGTAGCACCACAGATGGAAGAAGTAATGTCAGGAGGAAAAGCACGTGGTCAAATCCCATCCAGATATGCCAAATTCCCTCAACCACAAAGGCAAGTAACGTTGTTAATCGTGACGAGCCCGTTGCTTGAAATACGTGATGCGACCCGTCGGGTCCCAGCACCGCCAAGCTCCCCGTTGTCGCGGCTTTTGATCCGGTTCCGAGGCCCGAGAAGCGTACTATCCCTCGGTGCGTGGGATCAGTCGTTGCAAAAAGGTGGTAGTCCACCGAGATCGTATCGGCAACGACACTGCAATTGAGGCGGTACTGCAGCACGGCGTAGGTGCCATCGCTGTGAGTGGCCAAGGACATCTCAACGCCCGGCCCAGCTGCAATTGTTGGCGTCGGGGACGAATTCACCGGCAAGGGGCCAAGGGCTGGACGCAGTGGCGAAACGGGGCTTGTGCGGTCAGACTCCATCACGCACGGTCGTCGCGCGGTCACGGTCAGCTGCGGAAGCACAAACGCTGCGATGTCGCGTGCCCTGGAGCTGATTTCGCCCCAGGACAGCAGGCCATCATCGTTCACGTCTAGTCCAAGCTCCGGATCGAGATCGCGGAGCGCTATGTCCCAGCGAACTACGATTTCAGGGCCCTCTGTGCTCAGGGTGAGGTAGCTATCGCTGGGTTTGTGTGCGTCGGCCGGGGGCGCAAAGAAGAGCGCCGTACACAACAACCAGCCATAGCTCGCCCCTCCCAAATGCGGGACAGATTGGCGCTCACTCGAAATGGCTTTCAGCGTAGCCATGGCAAGAGTCGCTGGTCGGGCACTTGGTGAGCACGCAGGAAGCCAATAGCATCTGCCGCTTTGTCCGGCTCGCCAGCGGCAGCTGCGCATTCGAGCAGAATCCGCGCATCCGCCGGTTCCTTCTGCACAGCCCAGTCCTCGATAGCAAGGGGTAGCGCGACGTGGGGAAGGTTGAGCAATTTAAGCGAAAAGCGGGCTTCTTCGCGCAGGTGCACTCGATCTCCGCGCAAGCGGGCTGCATCGAAACGAGCTTGGAGCGCCGCCACCGCTTCTGGGAGTTCCGGGCGATGGGCAGCCTGATAGGCAAGTGCTAGGCGCAGAAGTAACGGATCCGCCCGTTGCTCACGTTCGAGCAGCTCGATCACTTCAGATGCGCGTCCGCGATCAAGCAGGAAGTCAGCAAACGCCGCTTTGGTATAAGCATCGGGAGCCCCCGCAAGTGCCTCGCGATAATGCGTTTCGGCCGCCGCAAAATCTCCCGCGCGTTCGTCCATCTCAGCTTCGACAAGCGCCAACCAGCTCGCGTTAGTGCCGGGCATTTCCGCACGTAGCGCTGCCAGCCGCGCCCGTCCGTCGTCTAAGTGGCCCGTAAGACTTGATAATTCGGCAAGACATGCCTCGGCATAAAATGCTGCGCCTAGAGCCGGCAGGCGTTGGCAGCTTGCTTCGGCTTCACTGTAACGACCGACCACCTGGAGAATAGAAGCCCGAGTCAACCACGCCTGGGCGTCGCGTGGTTGGCGCTTCAGCACCTCGTCGAGATCATCGAGTGCCGCCGGGAATTGGTGCACGCTCTGCAGCAGCGTCGCCCGAAGCAGCTGGACACTCACCGGTGGGTCGGCCGTTGCGAGCCACGGGGCAAGCGCTGCATGCGCATACCCCAGATAGCGGGGATCACCGTCGCGCCGAGCAATGGCTATTGCACGCTCAGCGACTTCCAGGGCGAGCGGCAACAGGGTTGGGGCCACACGTAGCCGGGCCCGCGCGCTTCTAAGCTCAAGATCAGTTCGATCGAGCGGGCGTTCTCGCAAACGCTCGACGATGACTGAATCATCAGTGGGAACAAACCGATCTTCAGCAGCGGCGAGCGCCATGGATCCCGCCGCCGCGAGGCTAAAAATGATCGCCAGCGATGGCCAGTGCATCACGGAGTCGCCCGCGACCCGCAGGCGGGGCAGGTAACTGTTGCTACCTGCCCCGCGGGTCCTGCGTCCCTCGATTAGTTAAAGGAGCCTGGTATCGGCGTATTCAGATAAGGAAAGACTGCCTGGAACGTTGTTGCGTCGAGCCGAACCCCGTCGGTGAAGGCAAGCCCGCCGGCCGGCGCGTCA
>JANXZG010000114.1 GCA_025355645.1 Gammaproteobacteria bacterium
ATGCCGATCCTGTGGGCGCTCACGCAAGCGGGGAGTCCACCGATGTGGGGCGCCGATTACAAGGCGGCATTGAAGGAATTTCCGCGCAGCATGGTTTGCGAGGCGCATACGACCTCGCTCGCCCAAGCGGATAACCGCATCGATATCGATCCACAGCTGAAGGATGCCTGGGGCGTACCCGCAATGCGTGTGACCTATCGCGATCATCCCGATGACATGGCGATTGCGCATTTCCTGCAGGCGCGAGCCGAGGAGATCATGATCGCGGCCGGCGCGTTGCGCACGCACAAGGTGCCCGTGCCCGAATCAGAGGCGAGTCCGCATCTGCTCGGCACTTGCCGCATGGGCGACGATCCGTCGAGCTCCGTGATCGACAAGTACCACCGCAGCCACGATGTGCGAAACCTGTTTCTCTGTGACGGCAGCAGTTTTGTCACGTCTGGACGGGGCCAACCCACGATGACGATCCAGGCGCTGGCATTTCGCGCCGCGGATCACATTGCCCAGTTTGCGAAGAAGAATGAGATCTGACGTGAACAGAAGCAGATTTATGATTTCAATAAGGCGACGTCGTTCCCCCTCGGTGCGTGTCACTCGAGCTCGTCATTAATAGAAGAAACAGGGTCATATGAAGCGAATGCGAACCGCGGCCTTGGGGTTGCTGGCGCTGGGTACCCTGTCCGGCGGAGCCCTATTTGCCGCAAGTGATGACGCGCCACGTTACACGGTCGATCCCTACTGGCCGAAGCAATTGCCTAACAACTGGATCATGGGCCAGGTCGGCGGCGTCGCCGTCGATGGCCAGGATCATATTTGGGTGCTGCAGCGGCCCAACTCCTTGACTCCCGATGAGCTCGGTGCGTCACAGAGCCCGCCACGCAACGATTGCTGCGCCAAGGCCCCGTCCCTGCTCGAGTTCGATGCGACCGGCAACGTTATCAAATCCTGGGGTGGCCCGGGGTACGTGACTGACTGGCCCACCAACGAGCATGCGCTGTGGATCGATAAGGGCGGCAACGTGTGGATCAGCGGCAATGGGGTCGATGATCGGGCGGTGCTGAAATTCAGTGCCGAGGGCAAATTGCTTCTCGAGATCGGCGGCAAGTCCAAGGCCCCGAAGAACAACCAGGATACCGCGCTGCTGGGCCGCGTGGCCGGGATCGAGGTCGACGATGCTGCGCACGAGGTCTACCTGGCTGATGGGTATCTGAATAACCGGGTTGTCGTGTATGACTCGAATACCGGCGCATACAAGCGCGGCTGGGGCGCGTACGGCATTCCCTTAAGCGAGATTGAAAATACCGTCGAGCAGATCGAGGGCGACATTTCCGCCGCAGGCAAGATCCCGCCTTATGCACCGACCGACGCTCCCGACAAGCAATTCCGCTCGCCCGTGCACTGCGTGCGCCTATCGGTCGACGGGCTGGTGTATGTCTGCGACCGGCACAATGACCGGATCCAGGTGTTCACGAAACAGGGCAAGTTCGTCAGTGAATTCACGCTGCGACCGGCGACACTTGGCAATGGGTCGACCTGGACCATCGCCTTTACGAGGGATGTAAAACAGCAATACCTGCTCGTGCCAGACGGCGAGAATAGCGTTGTATGGATATTGAACCGCGGCGACGGGAGCATCGTCTCGAGCTTCGGCCACAATGGCCGCAATGCGGGCCAGTTCCACTGGATTCACCAACTCGCCATGGATTCGAAGGGCAATGTCTACACCGGCGAGGTCGACACCGGCAAGCGCATGCAGAAATTCACGCCGGCAAGATAAAGCATAGCCTGGATCTTCGCTCTGGCCTCACTGCGCCGTGCGCTACACGGCACCGCGCACCAAGTTGAACTTGTGGCTGTAGGCCAGGCGCCGCGCTAGGGCCATGTACTCGCCGTCTTGCCGAAATGAGTCGACCGCGCGCGTACGACACAAAATCGCTGCCCCGTTGGCGCCTCCATCACCCACCAGGTTTGCACCTGCTGAACCTTACGCGCGCCCAACTGTTCGAGCCGCGCAACCTCGGCGTCCACGTTGTCAGTTTCAATATCCAGATGAACGCGGCTGGGGTGCTTGACGATCTGCACCTCGATGTCCAATCCGTGCGTCGTATCTTCGAGGCCTTGGTAGGTTTTGCCTTCGTTACCCGGCAATTCGCGCACTGCCATCCCCAATGCCTTGCTCCAGAAGGTTGCCGCGCCATTCAGATCGTCCGTCTGGCAGTCGATAATGAAGCCGGCCAATTTGCTCTTGTGCATACAAAATCTCGCCTTGGTTGTAGAAGAAGATGCCTCTGTCGCGGGCTCCATTTTTCCTTACTACCTCCTGCGCAGCCCCGCACAGGATATTGACCCTGTGCTCCATTGAAAGGTTCGTCTTCTTCGGGGTTCCTCTCGCGTACGCTAGAGTCACTGATAAAGTGCTGGCGCAAAAAATCCGGGACTGGACGACGACAGGCCAATTGTGAAACTCTGAGCTCATGAACCGCGTCATTGCGATCGCAAACCAGAAAGGCGGGGTCGGCAAGACCACGACCGCGGTGAACCTAGCGGCGTCCTTAAGCGCAACCAAGCGGCGCGTTCTGCTGATCGACCTGGATCCGCAGGGCAACGCGACCATGGGTTGCGGCATCAACAAGCATGCGCTCGCCCGCTCGACCTGCGAGGTCCTGCTGGGGGAGTGCACGGCGCAGGAAGCGCTGGTCGAGGTGGAGTTCGGCGGCTTCATGGTGATGCCCTCAAACCAGGACCTGACCGCAGCGGAGGTTCGGCTGCTGACGATGAGCGCGGGCCGGGAGTTCAAGCTGCGCCAGGCGTTACGCCCGATACGCGAGCAGTTCGATGTGATCCTGATCGATTGTCCGCCGTCCCTGAACATGGTCACGCTGAACGCGCTGGTCGCGGCAGACTCCGTCATGGTGCCGATGCAATGCGAGTATTACGCACTCGAGGGCCTGACCGCGCTGATGCAGACGATCGAGCAGGTCAAGGGTGGTCTGAACACCGAATTGCAGATCGAGGGCCTGCTGCGCACGATGTATGATCCGCGCAATAACCTGGCGACCGAGGTGTCCTCGCAACTCATTGAGCACTTTGGCGATAAAGTATTTCGAACAATGATTCCGCGCAATGTGCGCTTAGCGGAGGCGCCGAGTTTCGGCAAGCCCGTCCTGTTGCATGACAAGGACTCGCGCGGCGCGGTGGCGTATCTAGCGCTCGCCGGCGAGATGATTCGCCGCTACGAACAGTCCGCCGCGCCCCTATAATGGGCCGCTCCGCCAACGGGAATTGATGATGTCCGGCAAAAAACCGTCTCTGGGTCGTGGACTTGCCGAACTCAGCCCGCTGCTCGCGCAACGGGCCGGATCCCCGGTGCCGGACGCTATGCCGCTTGCCGGGGATCGCCTGGGCACCCTGCCCCTGGATGTGCTGCAGCGCGGCAAATACCAGCCGCGCATGGACATGCGGCCTGAATCCCTGGCGGAGCTCGCCGATTCAATCAAGTCCCAGGGAGTTATCCAGCCCATCCTCGTGCGCCCGCTGCTCAGGCGCACCGGGGAGGCCCAGCGCTACGAGATCATCGCTGGGGAGAGACGCTGGCGGGCTGCGGAAATGGCGGGCATAGGGGACATCCCTGCGATCATTCGCGAGGTGGCTGACGAAGCCGCCGTGGCGATGGCGCTGATCGAGAACATCCAGCGCGAGGACTTAAATCCGCTGGAAGAAGCCCGCGCTTTGCACCGATTGATCGAGGAGTTCGGGCTGACGCATCAGGCCGCCGCGACCGCGGTTGGGCGCTCCCGCGTGGCCGTCAGCAACCTTTTGCGCTTGATGGAGCTGGCCGACGAGGTCAAGGCCCTTTTAGAGCAGCGCAGCATAGAAATGGGCCATGCGCGGGCCCTGCTGGGCTTATCGGTGCGCCGGCAGCAAGTCGAGGTCGCCCTGCTGGTCGCCAAAAAAGGGCTGTCAGTGCGCGATACGGAGGCCCTGGTCAGGCGCTTGCTGAACCCGGCCGCGCGCAAGTCCGAGGCTACGGATCCGGTCGATCCGGATATCCGGCGCCTGG
>JANXZG010000089.1 GCA_025355645.1 Gammaproteobacteria bacterium
CCGCCCGTATCGGACCCGAAGAACAGATAATTCTTTCGACCGACCCCAACGCTGCGCACCGAGCGTTCGGCGATATTGTTATCGATCTCGAGGCGACCATCCTGCGTATAGCGTTGCAGTGCATCCCAGTTGTTGAACGCGTAATTAAACGCCCCCGCGAGGGTCGAGCCTTTCTCGACCTTGGCCGACTGGTCGATCATCCAGGCATGTAAAGCGTCAAGCAACGGCACCGCATGCAGTTGGCGCTGCGCTTGGCGCTCATCGGCACAGCGACCGCGGATCGCTTTCTCGATGCCATATAATTGACCAATGCGCTCAAGCGCTTCTTTCGCCAGCGGCGATTGGAGTGCCTCGTACAGGTCGAAGAACTTGCGGCGCACGTGCGCAAAGCACGCGATTTCCAGGATTTTTCCTGCGCCACCGGGCTGGGTCCGGACGAACAGCGGCTCGAAGCCGGCGTACGCATCGACCTGCAACTTGCCGGCAAAGCCTGCCAAGTGCTTCTGCGGATACCGTCCGCGCCAACTCGGTGAGTATCGGTACCAGACGGCCGGCGGATCGGTCGAGCCCCACCCTCGACCATCGCGAACGTAGGTCCACAGTCGGCCCTTTTTGGTTTTGCCCGTTCCGGGCGCCAAGACCTTGATCGGCGTGTCATCCGCATGGATATTCGGCGCCGATAAGACGTGTTTGGCCAACGCCGCGACCAAAGGCCCGAGCAGCTCGCTGCTGGCTCCCACCCATTGCATCAGCGTCGTGCGACTGATCGTCAACCCCGCATGCGCAAAAATCTGGCACTGCCGATACAACGGCAGATGGAACGCGTATTTCCAGCTTAAAATCATTGCCAATAGCGACGCGCCGGCAAAGCTCTTCTCGATAGGTCGCGACGGCGCCGGGGCTTGCACAATGATCGAACAGGATGAGCAGCGCCTCTTCGGGCGGATATGCCGGGTCACCGTGAACGTCACGGTCTTCGCTTCCAGCACTTCCGCGGTATCGGTGCCCAAAAGGCCCAATGGGCCGCCGCAGTCGGGGCAGGCACACTCGGCCGGTTCGAGGATATTGTCGATCCGCTCGAAGTGCTCGGGCAGGCGCTTGCGTCGTTTCGGCAGCTCCCTGCGAGACGCTTCGCCGATGGCGGACGATTCCGCGAGCGGTATCGTGGCGGCGTTTGTGACGAGGGCTTCGAGACCCAGCACCATCTGTTCGATGCCGTCCATCTGCTCGGACGACTGCCCGAAGCGACAGCGTCGCAACTTCGCGAGCTGGAACTTCAAGTGCTCGATCAACCGCTGCTGCGTACGCAGATCGACGCTCTGCGTTGCGACGATCTCATGTTCCGCAATCAGCAGTCGCTGTAATTGCGTGACACTGGTCGGCAACGAGTGGATATCGAGCACGCGCTGATTATACGCGCAGCGCCTCTGCAGCGCGCACGTGATCGCCTATATTTTAAGGCTTTTTGCGATTTTCTATCGCTCGATTATTCGCGCCACGTAATCCCCATTATTCTCACGCCGCCCGCGTCGGCATCACTCGATCCGGATCGATCGGCGCGAGTGCCGTGCGCCGCGCTCGACGCCAATCAATCCCCTCCATCAGCATCGATAGCTCCGCGCTCGTCAATGCCACCGTGCCGGTCGCCGTCTGCGGCCACACAAAGCGCCCGCCGTCGAGGCGCTTCGACAGCAAGTTCATGCCGTCGCCGCTATACCACAGGATCTTCAATCGATTGCCGCGCCGGCCGCGAAAGACAAACAGATGGCCGGCATAGGGGTCCGCTGCCAACTGCGTCTGCACCAGGGCTGACAATCCGTCGAAGCCGCGCCGTAAGTCCGTCACTCCGCATGCAAGCCAGATCCGAGCGCCAGGCGGCATCCCCATCATCGCGTGGATGCCAACACTTCTCGAAGCATCACACCATCAACGATCCCGCGAACTCGCACGCAGCCGGCATGCAGATCAATCTCGATCGACCCATCCGTCGGCACCGCGCTTAACTTGACCGCTGCAAATTTCATCGGCTTGACAGCGCGGCTCGACTTCCATTGACGCCGCCACGCTGACAACAAATTCGGCCGAACCCCGTGGCGTCGCGCGACTTCGTCCACTGATGCACCCTTGACTCGACTGTCGGCTACGATCCGCTGACGCTGCTGTGCCGTCCACTTGCCGCGCCGTCGTGGTGTGACCGCCTCTGAGCTCGCATCCTCTGATTGCTCAACCTTCGACATCTATCTTCTCCTCGCCGCGGACATTGCGCCGCGTCGGAGAGCATCGCTCAATCCTAATTCATCAATCCAGGGGCCACGGTCACACGCTTACGTTGAAATGAGAGGTGGTCGCGTTTTTTCGGACAGGGGTGTAAGTGGAAATCTGCCGGTGCAATATAGCAACCGGAGGACACAGATCCATGAGAAAACCAAGACGAAACCACTCGGCGGCATTCAAGGCACGGGTGGCCCTGGAGGCGAT
>JANXZG010000119.1 GCA_025355645.1 Gammaproteobacteria bacterium
GCGAATGGTGTCCGCCACACAGGTAACTGCCTGCTCGTCCGGCACGTTCGGCAGAACGACGACGAATTCGTCGCCGCCGTATCGGCATACGAAATCACCCGCACGCACGCGGGCGGAAATGCGTGTGGCCACCGCGGTCAGAGTCTCGTCACCCGCGGCGTGGCCATATCCGTCATTGATGCCTTTGAAGCCATTGAGATCGATGAATAGCAGCCCGATGGAGTGCCATTGCCGCGCGGCATCCGCGATCGCCGAGTCCAGCAATTCAAGCATGCGGCGGCGGTTCAAAAGCCCAGTAAGATCGTCCCGCGCTGCAAGCTCCAGCATCTTCGCCTCGCGCTCTTTGAGAGCAGCCACTTCACCCACCAAGCGCGCATTTAGGGAGCGCAGAATCTGCAGCTGCAGACGCGGATCCGCTTCCGGCGGGACGATCAAACCGCCCACAAGGGCAGGGCTGCCGACATCTCTTGATAAGCTGTTCGATCGCATTTTGCCAACACCGTACGCCATAGCTTCAGTACTCCCGTGACCCCTAGCAGTGTGGGGAACCGGCGGGCGGTGCGGCGATCGGCAACGGCCTTCGCAGCCTGTAAGAATTGACTTACCTCCCATGATTTCGGGTGTTCGGCGGAGCTTTTCTATGTCCTACACCGGAGATCCACGAATCCTATATCCCGCGGAGCGCACCTTGATTGCCTGGCAGCGGAGTGCCCTTGCCCGGGCGACGAGGTGGCCCAGCATTTCGGCAGCGTCATGGGCCCGAACTGATCAGCGACACGTTCGACAAATGGGCCAAGCGACGGGACATCGATCGACAGGACATCGGTCTTCTGTTCACCCAGCCTGGCCGCCCGATGCAAAACGGCTAACTCGAACGCTTCAACCGTACTTACCGCGAGGAGGTCCTGAATGCATACGTCTTTGAAACCTGAGTGAGGTACAGCGCATGACGGCAACGACGTGGGAGTACAGTGCTCGGGCACGCGCAGGCAATTTGTCGGTCATTCGTTGCGAGACTTAACTTCAGCTCAGTCCGGCCGATTAGTACGTGAATTGGAACAGGAAAGCGGAATCTGGAATACCAATATCCTCGGGGCCTTGGAAGGCGCATTCGGACCACGTCCGGTTACGCTCGACCGTATATGACCGGTAGCAACGTGGTAGCAAACCAACCTTTCCCGCACGTTGCAATGGACAGAATAACGAGGCATTTCGAATGACGAGTTTTCGATACTTGTCTGCTTGAGCTTCCCGATCCACGAGACTGCGGATCATGCTGAAGGTCATCTAACGCCGCCGAGAATGAACCACGGCGGGCGTTGCGGGTACTCACCAATACGACTGTACGTCTTCAGCCTGCGAGGAGTAACTTGCCATGACTATGTCTCGTGTCGCCGCCGTCTGGGTTGGTGTATTGAATTTGGTGACAGCGGCCGTTCCAGCGGCCGCGCAGGGCTATTCCGTTGTCGATCTCGGCGCATCTAGCAGCGCGACCGGCATCAACGCAAACGGCACAATCACGGGTAGTTCCGGTTCCCACGCGTTTCTCTACACCGGGGGGACGATGACTGACCTCGGCACGCTGGGGGGCAAAACCAGCGAGGGTGAGGCCATAAACACGGCGGGTGCAGTCGCAGGTTACTCCACACTCACGGACGGAACCTATCGCGCCTTTCTCTACAGAAATGGCCAGATGGTGAACTTGGGTACGCTCGGCGCCAATTATAGCGTCGCTTACGCCCTCAATGATGCCGGACATGTGGTGGGCTCCTCCATCACGGTCAATAACTTGTCTCACGCCTTTCTATATAGCGCGGGGAAGATGATCGATCTGGGAACCCTGGGCGGCAGCCAGCCTGGCTGGTCAACAACGGCAGCGAGCATCAACTCGATTGGTCACGTCGTCGGCTATTCGTATCTGGCTAGCGGCGACTTCCATGGCTTCCTTTACGCAAATAACAGGATGAATGACTTGGGCACTCTGGGCGGTTCGTGGAGCCAAGCCTTCGCCATCAATGCATCAGATCAAATTACCGGCCAGGCGTACTTGCCCGGTAACGCAAAGGCTCACGCCTTTTTATATAGCGGCGACTCGATGACGGACTTGGGTGCGCTCAATCAATACAGCTCTGGGCTGGCGATCAACGGCTCTGGCGTCGTCGTCGGCAACGCCGATGTACGAAACAACACTGGTTTTCTGGTTTATCACGCCGTCATCTATCGAAATCGTGCCCCGGTCGATCTCAATAGGCTAATTCCATCTCGCACGGGCTGGGTGCTCTCGACGGCTACGTCGGTGAATGACTCGGGTGAGATTGTAGGGTATGGAGAGCTTCGTGGCGTGCAACATGCGTTCCTGCTGACCCCGCACTAAAGAGCGCCGGTCGGCGAGTGCGTGGTAGTGGCAGTGACAGCACCGAAGCGGAAGTGAGCTTCTTAATCGTATGCCCGGCGCGCTCGGCAAAGCGGCACATCACCACTAGCATCGCACTGCCGGCCGGCCCTTTCAGCAGCGCGCTTAGGATCGGCTTGCGCTGTCTATGAACGCCCTGGTACCGCTCGTCGATGATCCGCGCCTCGAGGTCGAGCTGCGCGGGCTCGAGCGCACACCGAGGGCCGGCGGAAAACCAGATGATATTGATCGCGGGCCGGGCCGCGGCTCCCATGACGTTCGATTTAATTCGGTTGCTGGTGCAACTTTCACGCGAGCCGCATGCCCGGGGGCTTGTGGCGGGCGCGAGCACCGTTACACCAGTGCGACGGAATCTAGCACCCATGAGCGCGAGGTCAATACTGAGCACGCACCCATCGTGCGCTGGATCTTCGAGCAGTATGTCGCGGGCTGGTCGCCGCGGCGCATCGCCGCTGATCTCAACGCTCGCGGCGTTCCCTCCCCTGGTTCATTGTGGAATCGCGCGGTGCGCCGTTCGGGCAAATGGATGTCGTCCGCGATCGCCGGCGACGCGCGCAAGGGAACCGGGATCCTTAACAATCCCCCTTGGTAAGCTACGCCCAAGCATGGATCAGCCGGCCCGGCGTTTGCGAAACTTTGTCGATAAGGTGGCAGACATGTCGAAATGATGCTCCACGAAGAGCGCGCGGCGCCTGCGGCGAAGATTAGCACCAGTGTCAGCCGCACGATCAACAAGGCAATCGGTACGCGCGGACCTTGCTCAAGTTCGCGCAAGGTCGGGGCTACGGCGCAATCAATGCCGCCGGCCACGTCAAGAAATACACGGTTGACGCGCACGTTGACCGTCCACTCGATCATTCGGTGCTAATTTCTACTGAAATTGCCCGCCTGATCACTGAAGTGAGCCTGGAATGGCAGTCGGCACTCAGCGTGTCTGCCTATGGTGGCCTACGCTTAGGAGAACTCCTGGGCCTTCAATGGGGCGATGTGGAGTTTGCAAAGAATCGCATTTTGGTCCGTCGCCAGCTTGAGGCGGTGACCGGACAACTCAGGGAGCCCAAGACCCGGGCTGGCACCCGCTTTGTGGAGCTGCCGTCCTTCGAGATGGCTTCGCTCAAGGAGTGGAGGCTTCGCTGCCGCAAAGGCGCGCTCGACTTGTGCTTCCCCGACTCGAAGGGAAGCCCCATGGACGACCGGAATTTTCGAACTCGGGTGTTTTATCCCGCGCTGCGGCGGGCCAGACTTCGCCGTATCCGAGTCCGTGATCTTAGGCACACTGCCGCCTCCCTGATGATCGACACGGGCGTCGACTTGGCAGCGATCTCTAGGCAGCTAGGGCACGCCAATGTTGCATCACACTCTCGACCTACACGCACTTCTTTGAGAAACGAGGCAATTCCGGCTTGGGCGCACGTATGGAGGAACTGGTGAAGCAAGAGGTTGGTTGTGATTTGATTGCGATAGTGCCTGATGAGGACCAAGCAGTGCCGCAAGTTATTTGGGTATTGGTGGCCAGGGAGGGAATTTAATTCATCCGTATGTCACTGAATTAACTATAGTTCTATTCGGCCAAAAGCAAGGTTCCCCTCAAATTACCCCGTCAAACCGTGGCTGCCAGCGGACGTCTTTGGACGTTCCGCACACGGTCGCCTGTGACCGGGAGTTTACGGTCGTTTGCTTTAGTTACCGATATCGTAGCTTAGCTACGATATTTATAAATAAATAAAATAGCATCTTATTTGAACAATAATCTACAATCGTAGTATGGCTACGACTAATAGACATAAACTAAATGCCCTGTATACAGAGCTGCCCACGGGTGCACCACTAACATCAGACGCATTGAAGACGCTCGGGATATCGGCCGACTTGGCAGTTTACTACGTCCGGTCAGGCTGGCTGACTCGCCTAGCACATGGAGTGTATTGCCGCAAAGGCGACACTCTCTTGCTAAATCCAAGCTTGCGACTGCTCGAGCGACAGGTCGCCGGACTGCATGTCGGCGGCAAATCAGCTCTGTTGTGGTATGGCATAAGTCATTACGTCTCACAGAAAAGTACGCTGCATTTATATGGGTGGGCAGCGGCGCGCTTACCCGGTTGGTTTCTAGAACGATTTCCAGCCGAGTATCACCGTAAACGCCTGTTTGATGAACGGCCGGAAAAATTGATGAATGTAACTCCGTTCGAGAAGCAAGTTGATGCACCGCTCGTATCGGCGCCGGAGCGCGCATTCTTAGAATTGCTGAGCGAAGTCGGCGTACGGCAGCCGTTGCAGGAAGCGCGAGAATTGGCGGAAAGTGCGTACACCCTGCGTGCCGATGTAATCGAAAAACTATTGAAACGGTGTACTAGCGTCAAAACGGTGAGGCTGTGCTTGCGATTCGGACGCGAGCTCTCGCTCCCGTGGGCCTCGAAGTTGACTCCCGCCCGGCTACCGACTGGCAGTAACCGCCCCTGGGTCTCACGGTCCAAAGACGGTCTATTGGTGCTCAAGCCGTGAATCAACTCTATATTGATGCCGCCCGATTACTTATCCAAGTAGCACCCGTCGTCTTCGAGAGTGGCGTGTTTGCGCTCAAGGGCGGCACGGCCATTAATCTCTTCGTCCGGGACATGCCGCGTCTGTCCGTCGATTTAGATCTTGTATTTCCAGATCACTCGGTTCCTCGAGATCAGGCTTTGGCGCAGATCAATGGAGCCATTCGACAAGCGTCAGCACGTCTGAAAGCCCGCGGCTTTCAGGTTCGTACCGTCACGGCGACCGACGCCGGCGAAACAAAGATCCTGGTACGGCGAGGCAATATCGAAATCAAAGTCGAGGTCAATTTCGTAATGCGAGGGACCGTGCGTAAGGTGCAACTTGCATCACTATCCGCCAAGGCTCAGGACGTTCTGCAAGCCGAGCTGGAAATTCCGGTGGCATCCCTTGAAGACATTTACGGCGGCAAGCTCGTCGCGGCATTGGACAGGCAACATCCCCGTGACCTTTTCGACGTAATGCAGCTCTACGCGAACCAAGGCATCACGCCGGCGATCCGCCGCGCTTTCGTGGTCTACCTCGCTAGTCATAATCGTCCGCCTCATGAAGTCCTGTCACCGATCCTGCGCGACATAACTCAAGATTACGAGCGGACATTTGTGGGCATGACAACTGAGTCCATCGAACTTGCGGAGCTCTTGAGTGTCCGCGACCGCTTGGTCGCGGAACTACCGAGGACACTAGACACGAACGAGCGGCAGTTTCTTCTTTCTCTTGTGAGCAACGCACCCGAATGGCCGTTACTCGACATTGCTCACCTGGAGCAGCTCCCGGCCGTTCGTTGGAAGATGAGGAATCTGGAGCAACTTGCCAAAACCAGCCCGAAGAAATTTGCAGAACAGGCGGACGCGCTGAAGCGGCTACTTGGGTAACGCGGTTCGCTTCCCTCATTCACCGATCAATCGGAGAAGCTTCTTGCATCGCATCCGCTCGATGAAATCCGCGACGTTGAATTCGTCCTTCTCGTGATAATCTGCGGTGAATAGACTCCGGGGTTTCGCGGCGCCAGCCAGCGAGAGTATAGACATGCCAGCTCACATGCTTCCATGCCCCACGCCTGCTCTGTTCAGCCATGTCATAGTAGAGAACGCGCCGCTGAATCGCGCAATTCTTGATGTCTTCGCGGCATCGAAGCCGGCTGAGAGGAGCGCTGGCTGTGAGTCCACCGCTAAAACTGTCTAGAAAGCGGACCAACTCTACATCCCGAATACTTCCTTGCGCCTGCCTGCTCGTAATTAATTTTTGCGGACCTGATAGCCGGTAACCATTGCTGATCAACAGCCTCAACCCTCGGTTAAATGGCCCGCAGAATTGCCCTCACAGGACTGGCGTCCGAGCCGGCCATTTTCAACGGCAATGCAATCAGTTCGTAATCACCTTCGGCGACATCATCCAGTACGACGCTCTCGAGGATTGCCATGCCCGCTTTCATGACAGCCTTGTGTGCGAGCATCTCAATGGAAGGCTCCGGATCAAGCGACGGCGTGTCGATCCCGACCAGCCGTACCCCGGCCGCGTCAAGCGCCACGATGACTTCGGGAGAAATTGAAGCGAAACGACTGTCCCACGAGGTGGTTGGCGAGGACTTGTATGTTCTGAACAGGACGCGCTCAGGCACATCTTCAATGCGTCCTGCGAGGTGGCGAATTTCGACGCAGTTCGCGCCGATGGCATGAATGACCCGACACTCGCCCAGATAGACCTCAAGGTCGACGTCCGCCATGGATGCTCCGTTCGGATCATAGTGAAAGGGAGCGTCCGTATGCGCACCGGTGTGGGTCGATAGCGACAGTCGAGAGACATTGACCGGGCAATCGGGTCCGATGATCAACGTGCGCTCCTGGGTGTAAGGAGAATCGCCTGGCCAGACCGGCATCCCCGGCTGCAGGACCGGCGAGATATCCCATACCCGGCGCCTCGGCGTTTTCATCCAACGTACCCTCGCCTTTCTGCTTCAGAAGTGCGCACGGAACTCCACTCCAATCGTCTGCGGCTGATTCACGATGATGCGCGGTCGGCCCGGAGTCTCAGCCGCGATGGAGCGGCTGTCGGCGAGGTTTGCGTGCTCGTTCGTCAAATTTTTACCCACCAGTGCCACCTCCCAGCTGTTGAGCATGAGCGCGACGCGCGCGTTGAGCAACGCATAGGATGGTCGTTCGCGGGTCGCAAAGCCATTGGCCCCCGAAATGTTATTGGCACTGAAGCTGCGCCCGACAAAGGAGTAGTCTATTGAACTGACCAGGCGGTCCGACGCCCACACCGGCTGCGTCCAGCTCGCCGAGGCGTTGGCCGTCCAGTCCGGTGTCTCGAACACCGGCTCCCCCACCGTCTCAGGAGAGTCGCTGCCGGTGCTTACGGCGGTGATCTTAGCGTCCTGGTAGCCGAGGCCGAGCGATAGCTGAAGCGGCTCGATCGGCCGGGCATTGACTTCGAGCTCGCCGCCCTTGCTCACGGCCGCACCGGCATTGGCGCGGTATTGAAAACCGCAGCCCAGCAATATCCACTGTTGAATATTCTTCCAGTCTATATAAAAGGCTGAGGCGTTGACGGTAAGCCGATTCTCGAGCCATGAGGATTTCATGCCGAGCTCGTAGTTCCACAGTGAATCCGCGGCGTATTGACGGGTTCGATTCACATCCACGCCCGCGGGAAGCAGGGACTCGCAGAGCGCGGCGGGCACCGACGGCACGAGGCCGCCCGGCCTGAAGCCTTTGGCAGCCGTCGCAAACACCATGACGTCGCGATCGATGTGATAGTCGAGCTGCGCCTTGGGCGTGACGCTATTCTCGGTGGTGGTTGAATTGGCGTCGACGATCTGACCGATGCCCGCATAGTAGTCCGCATTGGACTCGGTCACGCTTCCTTCGATGTAGCCTCCCGCGGTGGTCTTGACTTGGCTCCAGCGCGCGCCGACGGTGCCCTTTAGGGCAGCCGTAAAATCGTAGGACAGCTCGCCGAACACGGCAGGTTCCTTGATCTCGGTGCGATAGTTTTGACCAAAAATTTCATCCGGATGCTGCGGATTCGGGCACAGGTAGCCGGAGGTAGCCACCGACGGCGGCGGGCAGGAGCCGAACACATTGAGCAGGATATTGCCGTAGCCCGGCGCGGCTGACGACGGATAATAGGACGCGAACGGCAGGCGGCCGTGAAAGTCTGAGTAAAAGCCGCCGACGACAAACTGAGCGGGGCCGTCAAGCTGCGACGCGAAGCGGACCTCCTGCACGAAGCGCTGATAATTCTTTTCTTCGGACAGACCGGCAGCCGGCAGGGCTTGGAAGCCGCCGAGAAGAGCCGCGTAAACGAAGTCCGCCTGGTCTTCGGTCTCATTCACGATGCGATCGAAATAAGCCGTGGAGGAGACCAACTCGCCGTAGCGCGTCTTCCACCTGATCGCCAAGCTGTAGAGGTTCCAACGGTCATAGCCGCCTTCTGGAACGTTGAACATGCGCGCCTGGGTGAAATCCGTCGGCTTCAGCGCGGGCAACGTGTACGGGCCGGACGGGACCGGGTAGCCGTAGCCGTTCGCCGTGTCGCTCAGCACATCCGCCATCGGAAAGCCGTTGAAGCTTGCCCGCTGCAGCATCACCCGCGGCGTGATCGTCAGCGCATCGGTGGCCTTGATGGTGAGCGCCGCCGAACCGCCGTTGGTCTTGAGGGCGCCCACATTGTTCACGACGGTCACCAGCGACGGATTGGTGAATACCGATAGCGGCGTACAGGTGGGCGTCGCATTCATGTTGTACGCCGTCGTGTTGATGTTCGTACAGTAGCTTCGCTTGAGGTAGCCCGCTTCATTGTCGAAGAAGCCGGAAACCCGTAGCGCCACCATGCCTTCAAGGATGGGAACATTGACCGCGGCGTCGGCCGTGTCATTGGGACGGTTGGTGTTCCAGGTGTGCGACACCCCGGCGTGGACCTCGCCCGAAAACTTTTCCAGCTCCGGCTCCTTGGTGATGATGCGGACCGTACCGCCCATCGACCGGGCCCCGTACAAGGTGCCCTGTGGCCCACGCAGTACTTCGATATGGTCGACGTCGAGGACCCGCGGATCGATGGAGTCAGGCAACGGCGTCTCATCGATGTAGAAACCGGTGGTGTTATCGCCCGAGATGCCGCGTATCGAAATCGTGCGAGCGGTCCCGATACCGTCGCCGGTCATCGCAAAGGCGAGATTCGGCACCTTGGTGCCGTAGTCGAAGAAATTGGTGATAGCCTTTTGCTCGAGAGCTGCACTGCCGAAGGTCGTCATGGACAGTGGCACCGACTGCTCACCTTCGGCGCGTTTCCGGGCGGTGACGACAATCTCCTGCAGACTCGCACCAGCGGCGGGTTCGTCCGCGCGTGCCGCCCCGCTGCACAGCGCCGCGGCCGCGAACCCAAGCAAAATTAAACGACTGAACACTGCCATTGCGATCTCCCCTGACGAAGCGGTGGCCACCCCTGTGGACCCGCTTGTTGTTAGACTTGGATGGGTTCGAGCGCCGCGAGTAAGGCGTCCCGGCGTGGAACCAAATTGGGCGGAAGCTGAAACTGCTGGCCGAGGGCATCCCGCGGCTCGTCTTTGGTAAGCCCGATATCGGTGGTGGCTGCCTCGAAGATCACCCCGCCCGGCATGCGAAAGTACATCGATCGAAAATAATTACGGTCGACCGAGTCGCTGACGTCGATGTAGCCCAGCGACATCAAATGCTCGCGCAGCTTCAGCTGTTGCGCCACGTCGTCGACCGCGAACGCCACGTGGTGTACGGTACCCTCGCCGTAGATGGACGAACCTTGCGCAAGATCCGGCTCATGCAAGAATTCAATCACCTGACCGGGACCGGTGGCGGCTCCCAGTGCGAATCGGTAGTGAGGTCCTTCCTGAAGCACGTGCTGAAATCCCATTGCATCGGCCATGAAGATCACCGACTCGTCGATATCGCGCAGCGAGCACGTCACGCTATGCACGCCGCGAATGGCATGCTCGACAGGGATGTCCTGCGAGTGCCACGGAGCGCGGCCGTCGCCGTCGCCCGCCACCAGCTCGAGTTCAATTCCGCAAGGGTGGGTAAAGCGTAAGCGCTGCTGCCCGAAGCGCTCCAGGAATTGCTCGGAATGGGCAATTCCATGGCGTGCGAATCGTTCACGCCAAAACGGCAGCGATCCTGCCGGCACGGAATAGTTGATGGTCTTTATTTGTCCGCTACCGCGGCGCCCCTTGACGCCTTTTTGCTTGTAGGGAAACGAGGTCACGATGGTCCCGGGGTCGCCGTCGGGATTGCCGTAGTACAGGTGATAAATCGGCTGGGTGCCATCCAAGAGAACCGTTTTCTTGACCAGGCGCTGTCCCAAGAGATGCACATAGAAGTCCACGTCTTCCTGCGCGCCCGCGACGCACGCGGTCAGGTGGTGATATCCCTTGATGCTAATCATTCGGCAGCTCCTCCAAAGTTTAGACGTTGCATTCCCGGGCCAATCGCACCCGGGGCAATACGCGCGGGTACTTCACTGTTCAATGTCCGCAAGGCGATCAGCCGGGCGACGGACCACAGCCGATCTTCGGCACCGGGTGCGCACACCAACTGCAGCGCCACGCCTCGAGGTTGGTCCGTCGATATCGGCACGATCAGCGCCGGGAGACCTGCGAGCGAGAACGGTCGTACGAAGAGGCTCAAGGCGTCCGGCACACGCAGTTCGACCCCGCGCAGCGTGACCATGCGCGCACCGGCACGCGGGAGAAAAATCGGCAATGCGGGAGTGATCAGGACATCCATTTTCGCGAAGCAGGCCAGATACTCGTCACGCACTCGCGCCTGAACGACCTTGGCACGCTCGTAGTCTCGTTGCGAAACCTGCGCTGCCGCGAGCAATTTGACGCTGACTTCCGCGCTGAAGCGATCCGGGTGGCGTTCAAGGCCAACCGCATGGACCTGACCCGCCTCGACGGCGGTAATGATCGAAGCGGCGGCGAACGCTTCCGCGAGCCCGAGAAGCGTTACACGAGGCGCGGCCGCCACCAACGGGACGGCGCTTCCAATCTCTTGCAGCACGCCGCACTCGCACCAATTGTCGAAATCGCCGCCGGCGATTCCGATCGACGCGCGCACGATCGGTCTGCGCTCCTCGAAGGCGTCGCCGGTGAGCGCCCGATAGGCAGCTTCGAGCAGCGTTAGGTCGGCCGCCAGCAGGCCGACATGGTCTAGGCTCGGGGCAAGAGGTCGCAGGCCTTTCCGACTCACCGCATCGAAGCCTGGTTTCATGCCGAAGATCCCGCACAGCGCCGCCGGCACTCGGATGGATCCGTTGGTATCCGTACCGAGCGCCAGTGGCACTAATCCCCCAGCTACGGCCGCGGCCGAGCCGCTCGACGAGCCGCCCGCGATGCACCCCGGCGCTCGCGGGTTCAACACCCTACCGTGGTGGGCATTGTGGCCTAGAAATCCATACGCGTATTCGTCCATGTGAGTGGTGGCGACCAGCGTCGCGCCTGCCCCAATCAAGCGCTCGATCGCCGCCGCGTTCGCGGTTGCCGGGTCAATGGTGGCATCGAACGGCCCGCCCGCATAGGTCGGCAAACCTTCGACATCGAAGGCATTCTTCGCAACGAAGGCAACGCCCGACAGTGGCCCGCGCGCATCGCGGCCGGCGCGTGGCGCGGTCCAATCCGCAAGCACGTGCGCGATCGCGCCCAAGCTCTCCGAGGAGCACCGGGCGACGGCTGCCTGAACTCCGTTCCTTTCAATCGCGAGACACGGCCGCCGCTCCCTCATCTCGACAAAACATTCCCGCATGGTCTCGGGCGCCGCTTTCGATGGGGAGGGTCCTGTGGCGGTTGCCTCGGTCAGGAGCGACGCAAGGTATCGCAGGCGCTCCGACGCACCCATCCTGTGTATGCCGCGTAAACTGTGAAGGCCCTCAGTCACCCGGCTGATCTCCGCTCCACGCCCGACGCAGAAGCGCCGAGAGTTCGATCTTCGTCGGCAGTCGCGGGCCATCGAGGGGTCGGGCCAGAGCGAGATCGACCGCGCGTTCAAGTGCCTCCTCGGGCAGCCCCAGACTCCTGAGATTCGTCGGCGCGCCGAGACTTACTGCGAGTCGTCTTAAGCCCACGGCCGAGGTTTCGCCGTCGAAGAGCTTGCGCAACGGCTTCAGCGTTTTGGTCCACGGTTCGATGAAGGCGGCAACGTAGGGCAGCAATACCGTGTGTGTCCGCGCGTGCGGCAGCCCGAAGGTACCGCCGAGAACGTGGCACAACCGGTGATGAAGACCCATGCCGACTTGAGCCAGGGCCTCACCGCACAGCCACGCCCCGTACATGCACTGGGTGATCGCATCCAGAGTCGCATCACTCCGATGGTGACGCAGGCCGTTCAGCATGTGCTCTATGCCAGCGGATGCGATGGAGGTCGTCAGCGGGTTGGCCTGACTGCCATACAGCGCCTCCACCGCGTGCGCCATGGCATTCATGCCGCTGCACGCGAGTTCAAGGGGAGCGAGGCCGCGAAACAGCGCCGGGTCATAGACCACCGCCCGCGCAAGAACCCCCGGATCCACAATGGTCTGCTTGAGGCCCTCCACCGTGAGTCCGAAATTGAATGTGACTTCGGAGCCTGAAAGAGTCGTCGGTATCGCGATGATGGGAATCTGCCGCTCATGCGCGACGGCTTTGGCGGTATCTAGTGCGCTTCCTCCGCCGAATGCCACGAGGCAGTCCGAGCGATTGCGCACGGCAAGCCGCTGCGCAGCGCGTGCCACGCTGTCCGGGACGTGGGGAAGAATCTCCGTAAATGCGTCGACGTACGGCAGTGCCCTGCCGCTCCCGACGAACGACCGTGCAAGCATCGCGGCCCCGCGTGGGCTGCTGATGAGCAGAGGGGACGCCGCGCGCAGCGCGCGCAACTCTTCACCGAGCACGTCGATGATGCTTTCTCCGAAACGAACCCGATGCTCGCGCGGATGCACCGCGAACCGCGCTCCCGCCAGCTGCGGCATCCGCTCTTGATCGCTTTCGGAGCTCATAGGTGCCGGTGTCGCTCGACTACTGGCCATAGTGGGCTTCACATATTGTCCTGTCGGGCCGCGCCGTCGAACTGCCATCCGCCCTGCGTGCTGTCGACGGTGATGGCGAACTTGCCGCCCCGGAACACCAAAGCCGCACCATCGTCGCGCCTGAACCGCTCGACGGCACCCACCAGAATGACGTGATCGCCGGCATCGTGCGCGGCCGCGGCTCGACACTCGAATCGCGCGCAGCAGCCGTCGAGCAGCGGCACTCCACCGAGTCCGGCGGCCAAGGGAAGACCGGCAAATTTATCCAATCCCGCGGTCGCAAAGCGCCGCGCGAGAGGTTCCTGCTCGACGGACAGTACATGCACTGCCCAGTGCAGCGCCGACACGAAAAATTCAAAAGACCGCGCGCGTTTCGAGACCCCCCACAGCACTAAGGGTGGATCGAGCGACAGGGAGCTGAAGCTGTTGACCGTCATCCCCACTGGGCCGCTGGTTTCGGGCCGGGCGGTGACTATAGTCACCCCCGTCGCAAACATGCCGAGCGCATCACGAAGTTCGCGCAGCTGAGGGGGCGTCGTCCCCGGCACCCGGGTACACTTGCCACTGTTCCGCACGCTCATTGATCGCGCCTCTATTGCCACGACTTTCGGTAAGAGCGAGTCTACGTTTCAACCTCTCGGCGTCATTATCCGAAATTGGCACTCCGTGCCGGTGCGGGCGAAACTTCGGCCGCAAGTGCATGCGGGGAATAGCGCACGGCGGGCGCAACCGAACCCCTTCACGCGCGACCCCATGCCCGGGCCTCGTTAGACTAAGTACTACCGGGTTGGACGTCGAAGGGGGGTGGCCGCGGCTCGCCGCGGCGTTTCCGACGGTAGTTCGCCGAATAGACTGCGGTAGTCCGCGGCAAAGTGGCTGAGATGGTAGAAACCAAACCGCGCCGCAACGTCGCCAATCGCGAGTTCGCCGCGCGCCGACGACATCAACTGGATGCGCACTTCGTTCAGTCGAATCGCACGCAGATAGACCAAGGGGGTGACGCCGGTCTCGCGCAGAAAAATCGTCTGAATCGCGCGCCGGCTGAATCGGAATGCGCGGCAAATATCCAATACGGTGACCGGTTCGCCGCCGGCGCTCAGCACGAGATCGCGACTGCGCCGCACCACATCGGCGCGGACCGCTTTACCGAGAAAATCTCCCCGCTGGTCGGTCTCGCCGGGCCGCAGATCAAGCAGCGTACACAGCATCGAGTCCCGAAAAACCTTCTGTACACTGGGGACGTCGGGCATCAGCGGGCTGGTCAGCGCCGCCTCGAATTGTTGGCGCAAACGGCGGGTAGCTTCGGGATAGGCCCGAGTGTCGCATCTCACCAGCCCGCCGGGATACTGACGCGGTGATTGCGTCGAATGTGCGGCTTGAACGGCGTCCCACCATTGCCCCGCATCGACCACCAACACCAGCGTATCGGCATCGCTTCCGACATGCAGCGTGAACTCGGCGCCATTGCTGATGGCGTACAGCGAACAACTCGCTCGGCTATCCGTGGGCTTCGGCGCCTCCCCTTCGATGCTCGGCAACGCGAAGCTGATCGCTCCGGCGGGGGACGTCCCGAATTGCGCCACCTCATGGGAGAAATGCTCGCGGAATACATGCATATCAGTGACGACGACTTCCGCAAGCGAGGAGTCCAGTTTTCCCGGCGTCAGCTGGTAGTAGTGATTGCGCCAGCCCCGGATGGCATCGCCGTGCTGCTGAGCATCTGAAAAGTGGCTTATTTTGATCATGCGGACTATTTGCCCCCTGTCGGCTCAAAGTAGCATATCGTGCCCACCCGTGGGCGAACCCCCGCGGGGCTCACGAGCATAACGCCCCTTTGCCAACGGCTCCGCCGCAACCTGCCAATTTTGGCTACTGATGTCGCTGACCGATTCCTATACTGCAGTCCGCGATGGATCGTGCGTTTCGAAGACCCGCGTTGCAAAGCACCTTGAGGACACCGCCTATGCTCGGTCGATCATTAGCCAAGACCACAGACTCTCAAGCGGTCATCGGGGCGCCGGAACCTGAGCTCACCGCGGAAGCACTGATCGCCCGCGCCACGGCCCTGCGTCCCAAGTTGATCGCCCAGCAGGATGCCAACGATCTCGCCGGCGCATACTCTGTGGAGCTTCACGACGACTTCGTGCGAGCAGGTTTTTATCGGACACTGCAGCCGCGCCGCTTCGGCGGCTATGAATTCGGCTACGAAACCTTCACCCGGATGCAAATCGAGATCGGGCGTGGACACCCGGGCGTTGCCTGGTGCTTGGGGCTCGCCTCCAGTCACGCCGCCGTCATCGCCTCGCACTGGCCGGAAGCGGCTCAGCGCGAGATTTTCGGCAGCACCGGGCACTTCGTTGCGCCGCATCGCGCCGTACCGAATGGCAGTGCCAAGAAGATCCAAGGAGGCTATGAGCTCGACGGCATCTGGCGTTATGCTTCGGGAGTCCCATTCTCGACGCATTTCATCGGGACCACGATGGTGCCGAGTGAGAGCGGCGATTCTCAGGCCGTGAATTTCGTGGTGCCTCGCAGCTCGTACGAGGTCCTCGATGATTGGGGCGGCGACCGTGTTCTCGGCCTGCGGGCCAGCGGCTCCAACAGCGTCAAGCTGTCGCATGTGTTCGTGCCGGATCATCTGGTGACACCGTACGAGGCGGAATACACCCGCTTGGATCTTTCCCAAGGCACGCCGGGCACCCGATTGCACGGCAATCCCATCTACCTGGGCCAGACCTTTGGGCCTTACAACCTATCCATCACCGCGCCCATCGTCGGCGCGGCGCGCGCCGCGCTCGATGAGTATGAAACGCTGATGAGAAATCAGCAGACGCTGTTTCCGCCCTATGTGCCGCGCCTGACCCATCAGGATTTCCAGCGCAATTTCGGAGAGGCCATTGCGCTCACCGATGCGGCCGAAGCATTGCTGTATGCCATGTGTCGCCGGCACCAGGAGCTGTGCAATCGTTGGGCGAGCCAGGGCACTTCGATCAGCCTGGACGAGAATGTCCGCCTTCTCGGCATGTGCCAGACCGCCGGCCGGCTCGCCTGTGAAGCGGTTGAAATCCTTTTCCGCACCGCCGGCAGCGCCAACGCACGCAAGGGCGCGAGGCTCGCCCGCTACCATAGCGACGCCTCCATGTATCGAACCCATGGCGCCGCGCAGCCCTTTGAGTTTGCGGCGGTCATCGGCCGAGTGAACCTGGGACTACCGGCGCAATTTCTGGACCTCTAGCGCGATGACTGGCACGGCGCCGCTGGTCATTGCGGAACAGGGCCACTACTGGGTGGGCATCAGGCGGCGTGTCACCGATCGCGGCACCGTACCCACGGATCATATGTTCGTGCAGTATCAGATTCCCGATCGGCGCCATCCCTTTCCCATCGTCATGGTGCACGGCGGCGGCGGGCAGGGACTCGATTTCCTGGGCACTCCGGATGGGCGCCCCGGGTGGGCCACGTTTTTTCTCCGCCAGGGCTTTGCTGTTTACGTCGTCGATCGTCCCGGCCACGGCCGCGCGCGCAACGGCGCCGCGGATTTCGCGACCAGCGAACCGCCGACCTACGAGACCTTGGCCGACGTGGTGTTTGGGAACGAGGCACCGAGGGAACAAGCGGCCAATTCTCAGTGGCCCGGTCCGCTCAGCGTGGAGTCGGCCCTTGTCGACCAATTCTGCGCCGGCCAGGGCCCTTGCGCCGTCGATGCTGCTGAGGCCGAACGTGTCATGCAAGGCGCGGGTGGCGAATTGCTCGATCGTGTTGGCCCGGCGATTCTTTTGACCCATTCCCTGGGTGCGCCCTTTGGCTGGCTCGCGGCGGACGCCCGTCCCGGATTGGTCAAGGCCATCGTGGCCGTCGAGCCGGCCGGCCCGCCGTTCGGCTCGCTCGGGCCTGGCCTCGGCACCTTGCACTGGGGTCTGACCACCGGGCCGCTCCAATTCCATCCTCCCGCTCGAACGCCCGACGATTTTCGGCTAGAAATCCGCCCCGCGCCGCGGGAAGGCCTGACCGGTTGCCTCGTTCAAGTCGAGCCTCCGCTGCAGCTCCCAAATCTTCGACGCCTGCCCGTCTTGGTCGTTACCGCCGACGCCTCCCCCTCGTCGCGCATCGATCACGGCACCGTGGATTTCTTGCAACAAGCCGGGGTTGCCGCGGAACACCTGCGCCTCGAAGAGTGCGGAATACGGGGGAATGGCCACCTCATGATGCTCGAAAGGAATAGCGACGAAATCGCCGGCCGCCTCCACGACTGGTTGATTCGAACTCTTTCACTTGCGATCGAAATGTGTCCCCAATGACCAACAATAAATAAGAGCGATCCCAGTGCGACACATTCTTGCATCGAAATCTCTCTTCGCCGCCGTCCTCATCTACGCGGCGGCCGCAACGAGCGTGAACATCGTTCCACACCAGGTGACCGCCTACGTGGCGTCCCAGCGCCTCACCGATACACAAGTGGGCATCGTCGCCATGTGTGAAACCGCAGCGCTCGCCCTCATGACCATACTCGCGGCAACCCTGCCGTCGCGACAAGAGCGCATGATTGCGGTGTTTGCGCCAATGCTCGCCGCGGCCGCACAGCTCGCATCCATCGTGGCCCCAGACTTGGCGACTCTCTGTGTGCTGCGGACGGTCGTTGGTGCCGGATGCGGCGCTGCCGGATGCGTCGCCGCGCGTAGCATCGGCACCTCGCCCGATCCGGGACAGGCATTTGGCATCTCCAACGGATTGTCGGCGCTGATCAGCGGCCTATTTCTATCAGGCGTGCCCTACTTTCCCAGCTCTCACCCCGGCATTCGGGTATTCGTGCCGCTCGCCGCATTGGCGGCGCTCCTCGGCGTCGCCGGCTGGCTCACGCCCGCTCGTCAATCCGCATCGCCTGCAGACCTGGCGCACGTAAGTGGGGTGCCGGCATCGTCCCATTGGAGCCGCGCGATCACGCTCTTGATTGCAACCGTCCTGATCTACATTCCGCTTGGCGGCATTTGGACCTTCTCGGTGCAACAAGGCACCAGCGTCGGCTTGTCCGAGCGCGCGGTCGGCGTCATGCTCGCGTGGATGATTCCGGCCGGCCTTGCCGGAGGCGCACTCGCCGCGTGGATTCACCGGCGAGCCGGCCTGACGATGCCGATTTGTATTGCTTCTGCGCTGGCGGCCCTGACATGCATCGTTGTCGCGACCGCGCGGACTCCGCTGCATTTCGGGCTCGCGTTCGTTATATACGCGGCCACCTACATGTTTGCCATTAGCGTGTTGCAGACCGCGGGCGTGAAAGCGGATCCGAGCGGTCGCCTTTCCGCAGTCATGTTCGGCATGACTCTGGTCGGCTGCGCCCTGGGCAGCTACATCGTAGGACTCCTGCTCGACAGCGGACATTCTTCGATGATCGGCACGGGCGGCGCTTCAATCTCGGTGGCTGCTGGGGTGCTCGCGCTCTGGGCATCGTGGAACATGGCGGTGAGTGATCCTGTAGCATTGAGGCTTGGCGGCAGTCCTTGACAGACGGGTCAAACGGGAATCGGTTCCAGTGCGGCTGGTGACATACATGGTCAGTCACGCTGCAAGGCATCTCGCAATGAGCGGAACTGTTGCAGTACGAGCGTTAAAAACTGGCATCGCGGCCTCGATTCGCAAGCCGGAACCGGCATTTTTAATTCCCTTTTTTGGTCCAGTGGTCCGCGAAGATGTCACGTTTCCGTCCGCTCCATTTGTCATTGAACACTCGGTAAGTCTTCGTGACTACCGATACGCCGCGATTGCGAGCATCTTCACGCCATCGGTTTACGGGTCGAAGGAGCGCTGGATATTGTCTTGGCGTGAACCGTCCCGGGAACTGTATACAGAGCTCATCGAAGATCTGCATGGCACTGGTATTCGGCATTCCCTCGAGTCGACGGGCAACGATCGGCCATGCCATACGCAAAGCCTGGATTCGGGCATTGCCAGGCGCGGCGTAGACTGGCTGTGGCTTGCTCTGCAGTTTCGCCGGCATTTTGGCGACCGCGATTTCCTTCTTTGCGGTGGCAACTTCGACCGACTGAGGTGACGCAGTGGCTGGGACTGCTTGCAGGCCACGGAGATACCGCGGCTTTGCGTCAATGGAGAAAGTCGGTCGCACCTCTCCGTCGCGCCATGCACTCGATAGACTCGCGACGAACATGGCAAGGTTGGGTGGCTCGGCGTTCATGGTTGGAGGCGTCTCGCCGTCTGCCAGTGCCGTCAAGTAAGCTTGCACAGCTCTCATCTCCTCCAGGAGTTTAACGGATCGAGTTGGGCCGAGACCTCGCGTAGCTTGTCCTTGGTGGCCGCCGGCACACCTTCGGTCTGTAGGATGCGATCACAAGGCGTCAGCGGCGGATGATATCGTTTCGTGACTTTGGCGCCGTCGCGATGTTTGGAGGCGAGCTTGAACGAGGGCTGGAAGAAGTTGACGAACAACCGAGACGCTCCGTATAGGCGAGTGATCGCCCTGGCCGCGGCCAAGCCCTCGAAGCGTCGGTATCCCAACAGCTTCCTCACGATGGCGCCGTTCTTCTGCTCGATCTAGGCCTGATCATTCTTGCGGTACGGTCGCGAACGGGTGAGTTCGATGCCACGCCCCAAGCAGTACTCGATCAGACGCTCATTGACGAACTCGGTGCCGTAGTACATACGGAACGGTAGCCAGCCATCGCCAGAGACAGCATCCTGAGGTTGTTCTAGGACCTTTTGGAGGAGACTGACGATGGCTAGCGAGACTGATCCTATCGCACCTCGAACATGGGTCGCGATCGATATTGCGAAGGGTGTCAACGTGGCTCTGGTTGAGTATTCAGACGGACGGCAGCAACGATTCCGCTTTGTGCATCAGCGGGATGACTATGACCGTTTGGTGTCTTTTCTTCGGGCCTGCCCTGGTCCTTGCCGCATCGCACTCGAACCGACTGCCGACTATCATCGAACTGTTGCCTACCGCTTGGTATCAGAAGGATTCGACCTAAAGTTGGTTTCTTCGGTGGCTGGTGTCAACGCCGGACGGAAACTGCTCATTTGTGCAATTTACGCCCGCCACCCACAGCTGGTGCACGATTTCGCTTCGCGATGCTGCCGGCGTCGCGTGCCAGGATAGTGTTCATCTGCGATTCGACTTGCTTTCGATCTTAGTACGTTGTCGGTCTGGATGACGAGTACCCTGAACGGAAGTCGTCGGATAACCTCGTCCACGAACCTAATCGCCCACTTCTGGTTGCACACGTCGTATATCTTGAGCACGCGGATGCGGGTGCAGTCATCGATGGCGGTGAACCGGTAGAGACGTTTCCTGGAGCCGGCGATCCGCTCCAGGAATTTCACGTCAATTTGCAGGCGGTGGCCGGGCTGGGACTTCTCGTATCGATGCCAAGGGCGGCCTGTCGGCCGGCACTTCGCGTTAGCCGGTAACCGCCTCATCCCGTACCTGATCAGGATGCGGTGCACCGTAGAACGACCTACCTCCATGTCGTGAAAGCGATGCAGATAGCTGGAAATCCGGAACGCCCCAAATCGGTAGCGCTCCCTCAAATACAGGATCTTAGAGATCACAGTCCGCGGTGTGGCGTGAGGAAAATGAAGGGGTGCGCGGGGCCGATCGCAAAGGCCGGCGTCACCGTGGCTTTTGTACCTGGCTCGCCATTTATAGAAGGTTTTGCGACAGAGACCGAAATGCCGGCAGGTCCGAGCCACGCCCCTAGGCAGCTCAGTGGCCTGCCGGATGATCTTCAAACGCCAAGCAACCGCTCGGTTCTGTTCATTCTTTGTCATGTTGCTCTCTCCGGGTAGGATGAGAGCCAGAATGTCACCTTAGATCTGAGACTTCACAAGGATGAAATGGTGGCCAGGGAGGGAATTGAACCCCCGACACGCGGATTTTCAGTCCGCTGCTCTACCAACTGAGCTACCTGGCCTACGATAGGAGGCGCGTATTAAACAGGTCGATATAACCAAGGTCAAGGAAAGATCACAAAAT
>JANXZG010000156.1 GCA_025355645.1 Gammaproteobacteria bacterium
CGCATCGAAGCGGCCTTGCGCGAGACTGATCGCCGCAAGGATGAATTTCTGGCAACTCTGGCGCACGAGCTGCGCAATCCGCTCGCGCCCATTCGCCAGGCGGCGCTGATATCGGAGTCACTCAATGCCACCGATGCGCAACGGCGCTGGAGCCACAACGTCATCAGCCGGCAAGTCCAGCACATGTCCTTGCTGCTCGATGACCTGCTGGACATTTCGCGAATCACGCGTGGCACGCTCGAGTTACGCCGGGAAAGTACTGACCTCGCCGACATCCTGGAAGCGGCGGTTGAAACTGCGCGCCCCATCATTGATGCAAAGGGACATACGTTCAGGATCGAAGCGCCAGACGAATCGGTGCAGTTTCTGTCGGATCCGCTGCGACTGGCGCAGATCCTCTCGAACCTGCTGACCAACGCTGCCAAGTACACCGATCCCGGCGGCGAGATCCAGCTGCGCGTCGAGTGCGATCAGCAGAATATTGTTTTTGTCGTGAACGACACCGGCATAGGGATTCCAGCGGGGGGACCTGAATGAAATCTTTGAGATGTTCTCCCAGCTCAAATCGACGACTGACCGCTCCGACGGAGGCCTCGGCATCGGACTTTCCCTGACCAAGGGACTGGTCGAACTGCACGGGGGCCACATTGATGCCCGCAGTGGCGGGCCTGGGCTTGGCAGCGAATTCATCGTGCGACTGCCCCGGCAGGAATCGCCTTCGCTGCCTCCGGCAGTAAGTGCAGCATCTAGCCGGCAGCAAGGCGCAAGCCGCCGGGTCCTTATCGCCGATGACAATCAAGATGCAGCCGAGTCCCTCGGCATGCTACTGGAAATCGAAGGACATGAAGTTCGGGTGGTCCACGACGGACGTGCGGCTCTGTCGGCGTTCGCGGATTTCAAACCCGACGCGGCGTTGCTGGACATAGGCATGCCTCAGCTAAGCGGCTACGAAGTAGCGCGGATCGTGCGGGAAAACCTGCAGCAGCGATCCGCCGTCTTGATCGCGCTGACCGGCTGGGGCCAGGATCGGGACAAGGAGCAGGCACTGGCGGCAGGATTTAACCATCACTTCACGAAACCTGTGGAGCCCGCCCAGATAAACGAAATCTTGCGCTCCCTTTCGCGGTGGCCCTGAAACCCGACCTTGCAAATGCAGCCGCAAAAAATTGTGGACAGCGAACTAAACATCGGCAAGATTACGCGGCCGCAGGGCTGATGCAGGCGTCCAGGACTCGATGAATTCAGTGTGAAAGTTGCTCTGCCGGGTTGCGGCTGCCGCATAGCTCCTGGATCAAGGCGTCCAGCTGCTGGGTATCGAACGGCTTGCGGATCGAGCGGATCGTTGGCCCCAACTTAAGCTTGGCCATCTCAAGTGGATATCCCGACGCCAAAATAATAGGCATTGCGGGTGTGAGCTGCTGGATCTGTCTCGCAAGGTCAATGCCCGACATCGCTGGCAGGCTCACATCCGTCACGACGATATCAAAACGGTTATCCCTTAAGGCAAGCAGCGCCTCCTCGGCGCTGCCAACGGCAAAGACCTCGCGCAAATCCCCGGCAAGCAGCTCGCAGGTGACTTCGCGGACCAGGGCGTTGTCCTCAATATAAAGCACGCGAAGCGGTGAGCGCGACGGTTGTTGCACGTAGGGTTCCTCAATGGCGATTGCAGGCGCTATCCGCAACTGGACAAGCACCGGTTATTAAGGGGATGGGAGGCATACGGTTATTTTCAGTATGCCCTCGTGACTTGCCCCGTCAAGGTTCCGAACGCGCGAAATGCGTCAGATAAGCCTTACAAAACTTATTCCCCGCAGAGGACATACGCTCGCTTGGACGGGGGCTCAAACTACGCCTCGTTCCTGTATGAGCGTTTCATTTTAACAACCAAAAAGGAATCATCATCATGGGTCGCGGGATACTCCTCTGGATGTTGGGCGTGCCTCTTCCGATTATCTTGTTGCTGGCCATGTGCTCGCACCACTAATCAGGAGCACCGTCATGGAAGAATCAATTTATCCGCGATCGGAAGTTCCTGCTATGGCCGCGGGTGTTATCTCGGGTAATTCCGCGGCCTCCTGGCCCGCGATTTTCGCGGGGACATTTGTTGCTATCGGCGCCTCGATTATCCTGTTGACGCTGGGCTCGGGCCTTGGCTTTGCATCGACGTCGCCCTGGGCTGACCACGGCGCCTCTGGCACCACGTTTGCAGTGACATCGGCTATCTGGTTGATCGTGACACAGTGGATATCCGCGGGACTCGGGGGATATATCGCCGGGAGATTGCGGACCCGTTGGCATGGGACCCATGTGCACGAAGTGTTTTTTCGCGATACCGCGCATGGACTGGTGACCTGGGCAGTGGCGACGGTCGCCATGGCCGCTCTGGTCGGCACTTCCATGCATTCTTTGATCACGGGCGGCGTGCGTGCCGCCTCCGCCATTTCCTCTGCAACCGCGCCAGGGGCTGTCTCTGCTCCCACTCCGGTTGAAGCCTATACGACCGATACGCTGTTTCGAACCACCAATCCCTCGGCGGGCGGTCCGAACACGGGCTACCGCAGAATTGAGGCGGACCACATCCTCGGAAATACGCTCGTGACGGGAAGCCTGCCGATAGTGGACCGCACTTATCTGTCCGACGTCGTAGCCGCCAACACCGGCGTTTCGGCATCGGATGCAGAGGTGCGAGTCAATAGTTGGTTCGCGCGCAACATGGAAGCGGAAGCCAAACTGAAGGCCGATGCGGACGCTGCCCGCAAGGCCGCGGCGGAAGCGGCGATATTGACCGCTCTGGGGCTCCTGATTGGGGCTTTTATCGGCAGCGTGGCCGCGGTGGTCGGCGGACGGCTCCGGGACGAACACCCCTAAGGGCAATTCGCGTGGTTTGTGGTGCAGCGCCCCACAGGCGATTAGAATATGCGCCCTATAAGGAGGTCTGCACATGTCGCGAATTCTGATAGCTGACGATCACGCCGTGGTGCGGGCCGGTTATAAGCAGTTTTTGGAGGCGGATCCCTCAATCACGGAGATTGGCGAGGCCAGCAGCGGCAGCGAAGCACTTGATGCGCTGCGCCGTTCGGAATGGGACCTGCTGTTGATGGACATCCACATGCCGGATCGCAGTGGCCTCGACATCCTAAAGCATGTCACCACCGGCTATCCGGATGTGCGGGTGTTGATCATGAGTGGCCTGCCGGAGGAGCAGTACGCACGCAATGTGCTGAGGGCCGGAGCCAGCGGCTATTTGTCCAAAGGTGGTTCGCCCGACGAGTTCATGAAAGCCGTCCGGGTCGTGCTGAACGGGCGCCGTTACGTCAGTGCCACCCTGGCGGAATCCATGGCCGCGGACCTTGAAAATTCCAGAGACAAGAACCAGCCGCTGCATACCGCTTTATCGGCGCGGGAGTTTCAGATTTTTTGTAAGTTATCTTCCGGTGCCACGGTTAGCCACATTGCCGATGAATTGAGCTTGAGCGTGAAAACCATCAGCACCTATCGGTCTCGCATCCTAGAGAAGATGAGCTTCAGCTCAAACGCGGACATGACGAGTTACGCCATGCGCAACGGACTGATTCAATAGGCGATTGCGCGCGCGCCGGCGCGAATTTTTTTGGCATAAGCGGGCCTGCACCCAAAATCGCCCCGAGAAAGGGTGCCCCAACACACCGTATTGCGCAGCCGCCAGGAGGGCCTGGCTGGGTGGGGCTTGGGCAAGCATGAGGCTGGCGGGAAAAAACGACTCTTCTGTTACATCCGCCAACGCTGCAATATAGGCTGTACTGTGATCGCGCAACGTTGTACAAGCCTTATTCATGAGCGCGCGCATCGGGCGGTCAGTTGCCCCCCGATGCTGAAAAGCGCCCGGGCCAGAAACGGCCCATGTCGCGAAAGGAGACCGTAGTGCAACCGCCCGATGCCCTCGAGGCTTCCCCGGCAATCGGAGACCGGCCCGAGCACATTGCCCAGGATTTGCAGGCGGTAGGGCAAATCGCGGCACTACCTACGCTGCTGGCCGTGCTCTGCGGAATCACCGGCATGCGCTTCGCCGCCGTGGCCAGAGTGACGGAAAACACCTGGACCGCGTGTGCGGTCCACGATGAGATCGATTTTGGGCTGAAGGTGGGCGGCCAGCTGGCGGTCGAGTCGACGCTGTGCATCGAGTCAAAAAGGGCCCTGGCACCCATTGTCATCGACCAGGCGAGCCTCGATGCGCGCTATTGCAACCACCACACGCCCCGCACCTACCGGATCGAAAGTTATGTCTCCATGCCAATCGTGCTATCGACTGGCAGGTATTTCGGCAACCTGTGCGCCATTGATCCTGCCCCCGCGAAGGTGTCGGATCCGAAGATCGTGGACATGTTCACACGATTTGCGGCACTTATCGCCATGCAGCTCGACAGCCAGATCGCACGCGAAGGCGACCAGAATGCGCTGCGCGATGAGCGGGCGACCAGTGATCTGCGTGAGCAATTCATTGCGATTTTGGGCCATGACCTGCGCAACCCCCTACAGGCCATCGTGGTCACCAGCGATCTGATATCGAAGAAATTTGCCGACCCCGGCTTGGTGGCCCTGGCAGGGCGCATCAAGGCCAATTCGAAGCGGATGTCGTCATTGATTGACGATGTCCTCGATTTTGCCCGCGGCCGCCTGGGCGGAGGCATCGGCGTAAGCATCGAGCCGGTGCAGGACATCAATGCCGGACTGCGCGCAGTCGTCAAGGAGCTTCAGGACGGACAACCTAACCGGCTGATCGTGGCCGAGCTTGGCGTGACCGGGACCGTGGCCTGCGACCTCAGGCGCGTCCAGCAGGTCGCCTCAAACCTGATCGGCAACGCCCTGACTCACGGCGCGCAGGACAGCCCTGTCAAGGTGACCGCGATTACGGCAGGGAACGAGTTCGTATTTCGGGTCTGGAATGACGGGCCGCCGATTCCTGCCGAGAACCTGGGCAAGGTCTTTGAGCCCTTCTGGCGGCGTTCGGCCTCCGGCAGCCGCCAGGGACTCGGTTTAGGCCTGTATATTTGCGCGCAGATAGTCAGGGCTCACGGTGGGGTTTTGGCGGTGACTTCGAGTCGGGAGGCGGGCACGCAATTCACGGTACGCCTGCCGCTTGGTCAAGGTCAGTAACGCGGATTTTCCAGGCCGTCGCCTACATTGAAACAGTGGACTTGCGGGGATTGACCATGGAATTCATCGCCCCATTGGACGACTGCTCCGATGCAAATGCATTGACTGCCCACCTGCAGCAATCAGCCGAGAAGACTCGCGCGGCTCTATCGCGCGAGCTGCACGACCAGATGGGCGGGCTACTGGTCGCGGCAGCGATGGATGTGGGGTTCGCCGAGCAGGCGCTGGCGAAGGATGATCGGCTGCGACAACAATTATCCCGTGCGCGCACGGCGCTGGCCGCTGCGATCGAGCTGAAGCGCAAGATGGTCGAATCCCTGCGGCCCTCTGTTCTGGATAATTTCGGATTATTCGAGGCCATCCGCTGGGAGGTCAAACAGCAAAGCGGGCTGGCGGGCTTGACCTGCACGGAAAGCTATCCCGATGCAGAGCCAAAGTTTAATCAGGATGCCGCGATCAGCTTGTTCCGCCTGGTCCAGGAATCCCTGGCCGTTGCGCTACGGCAGCCCGCGGTCAAGAGTGCCCAGGTTGTACTCGGCATCGATGGCGATAGTCTGCGGATTTGCGTTTCATACGACAGCGATGCGCCGAACGCTGCACTTTCCCCGCACGACGTGCTGTCGATCTGCTCGATCGCTCATCGGGCGCATATCCTCGGCGGGCGCCTGACGGTCGAACCGCTTACTGCTGGCGGTAGCGAATATAGGGCAACGTTGCCGCTGAGGCGTCTGGCCTGAATTCAGCCGAAACGAGCATAAGCGCATGGCGGCACCCAGTGACGCCATGCGCTTGTCATTGCCCTTCGCTCCGCTGAGCCGCCACTGCGGCGGCTATCACGAAAGGACTATCGCTTGGAGGCTTCCTCAGTAGCCTTGGCATTCGCCTTGGCTGCGTCATAGTCTGAGTCCGCGCGGTCCTTGCACTTTTTCTGTGCATTGCCGCTCATGGCCTCGCACTTGTCCAACGCGACCTTGTGAGCGCCATCGGCCTTTGCAATCGCCACGTCATAGGCACCCTTCGCCTCCGCGGTGTACAAATCCTCGATCTTGTCGTTTACCTTGTCCGCGGCCTTGGATTCTTCCTTGTTCGCGTCCGCACGAGCATCAGCGACTTTCTTAGCAGCGGCCTGCTGAGCTGCCGTGACATCGCTCGCGACCTCGTTCGGCGACTTAGCCTTATCGCAGCCAGCCACAACGGCCAGCGTGAAAAAGCCGATTACCGTGATCACTTTAAGGTTCATCGCTTCGCCCCTCCAGGTTGTTTGGGTTCGGGAGCCACTCTTCGATAATTTATGGGCATCGAACCGTTCAAGTTCGTCGGTCAAAGTGAGGGGCAGAGTTCATACAGGCAATGTTTCATTGGTGGGAACAGTGTGTTGCCTTGAGACTCTGCGGACCTCACCCCGACCGACGATTATTAGCCTACGGAATGCCATTGTGGCCTACCATCATGCGATACCGCAATTCCCCGTCAGATTTGACTGACGCGAGCCTAACCACGCCGTCGCGACTGGTATATCTGCGGCGCGCTTGTCTCAATCCGGCCCGGGGTCGCTGCAGGCTTGGGCGCAGGACATTTTTTTTTGCATGGGCAAGTATCATAAAAAGTCATAATGACGAAGCAGTATTAAAATAGGTAGCCTCTACAGGCTCAACATTCAATAGGATGACATCCCATGACTGGTAGAGAAACTTTGATATCCAGGACGCGCCTGTGACCGCAATGAAGTTGATTGTCTGGGGTGCGGTGGCCGTCCTGCTATATCTTGCCCACGTCGCCTTCATTCCGGTCGCCCTGGCGCTGCTGTTCGCGCTGGTGCTGTCCTCCCCCGTCGAGGCTTTGCATAAAGTACATGTACCCCGCAGCCTCA
>JANXZG010000161.1 GCA_025355645.1 Gammaproteobacteria bacterium
TCGGGGCGTTCGCTGTCCTGATTCTATGCGGTGTCATCAACAATGGCACGGGAACGGGACCGATGCTAAGCGGTATGAGACTCTACTTGCGCGCCATGCCGATGTTTTTCCTGGCGGCGGTACTGCCCACGTCGGAGCAGCAGTTAAAACGACAGCTCAATTTGTTGCTTGCCTTGGCGATTCTGCAAATGCCGATTGCGGTGTATCAACGGTGGATCGTCCTGAGCGAGGGTCGATATACCGGCGATTCAGTCCAGGGAACCTTAATGGATTCGGGAGTTTTGTCGATATTCCTGATCGGCGTGGTGCTGGTATTGACCGGCCTGCTGCTTAGGAAGCGCATTGGCAAACTAAAGTACGCCTTGCTGATTGCTCTATTGCTCTTCCCCAGCGTCATAAACGAAACCAAGGGCACGCTCGTGATGCTGCCGGCGGGGCTCATGGTGACCTTGCTCATGGCCGGTGAGCCGGGCAAGCGCTTTCGGTACGCCGGCTATGCGTCGCTGGGACTGGTTGCGTTTGTTGCATTCTTCATTCCTGTTTACAACATGATGGAAGCGCACAATCCTTACAAGAGCGAAAAGGACATCACCAATTATTTCACAAATGGAGAGCAGCTCCGCCGATACATGAGTTCGGATGTCGCTGGCCTGGGCACGGTCAAAGACGTCCGTCGCGGCGATGCCATTGCAGTCCCGCTGCAATTCCTTTCCCGGGACCCGGCGCAGTTGGCGTTCGGCCTCGGAATAGGCAGCGTGTCACCATCAAACGTTGGCAAAAAATTCGAAGGCACATACTTTCAGCTGTTCCAGAAGTTTCTCATCACCTCATTCACGTTTTTTCTTCTCGAGTTTGGAATTTTTGGGGTGGTCATGATAGCCGTGTTGTTTTGGCTGGTATTCATGGATACGATCGCGGTCGCCCAGGCCGATAATTCACTTATAGGCGGGATCGCTGCCGGCTGGACGGGCGTCGTGCCGTTGGTAGCCCTCGGAATGGTCTACACCATTTTGCACGAGTTCGTATCAGTCACTTACCTAGTTTGGTATTTCTCGGGCGTCATTTGCGCGCGTCGCATATCCTTATCGATTCAGTGAAACAAGTGAAAGTGGCGGCGGATGCCGCACATAGTTCCACCGACTGGATCGTGATTGCGAAAGGCATTGGCATCATTTTAGTGGTCGTCGGACATTTTTATCCCGACACGTCGCCGCTGTATTGGTCCGATATTCGGATCATCATCTATTCGTTTCACATGCCGTTATTTTTTGTATTGTCCGGATACCTGTACATTCAAGGCAAGTATGCTTACCGCGAGCTCGTCAAAATCAAGATCAGGCGCTTGCTATATCCATTCGCATCGATAGCGGTGGGACTCTGTCTGGTCAAGTACTTGGCGGGGCATTTCGTCAACCTGGAAAACCCTGTCGACGGGCGGAGCATCATTGCAGTCGTCACCGATCCGGTGAAATCTTACGCGCCGTTACTGTGGTTCCTCCAAGCGCTGTTCCTGATCTTTTGCATTTATCCCTTGGCGAGATTATTTCTCAACGCAGTGTTGATACTGTTGTTATTCTTGATCGTGGACGAGGTATTCGGCAGCAAATATTTGGTCCTTGGGCGGGTGGTGGCAAACATGCCATTTTTCGCTTTCGGCGTCATTCTCAGAGAGAGCCCGCTGTTGACGAAGGTCATCATGGGTAGCGCGCCACGCTATCTTGCCGTTGCGCTGGTCATGTTCGTGCTAGGGTGCGGCGTGCAAATGTCTGCAAGCAGCGCTGTTGCGAGTGACAGCATAGTTCAATTCGCTCTTGGTGTGGTGGGTACATTGTTAGTCGTCAATGTTAGTCACGCAATTGCCGATCGCGCCGATAACCGCATGCGAACTGTATTACTGCGAACTGGCTACTATTCGATGACGATTTATTTCTTTCATTCTATGTTCGAGGGGGCGGCCAGAATCAGTTTAGTGCAGATTTCACGTTACACGCCGGTGCCGTTTCTGCTGATGGCTTTGGCAGCAGTCACGGCGGGCGTGGTGATTCCAATGGCGCTCGAAAAACAGCTTATCAGAAAATCGCGGATTGCTTGCAAGCTCGTGCTGGGTTCGGACTGACATATTCCCGTTGAGGCCGCGACGCATTGCCTTGCGCGCTGCCCAAGGCTTCTGTTAGATTTATATGGGTGCTATAGAAGAGGGTTTTTAGCCACTGCCGCTACGACCCGCGTCGTGAGCTTCACGGCACGATTCTCGTGATCGCTGCCTAGAGGCCCAGCCGTAAATGAAGATCGGAATCATGCTTCGGCACTATGAGCAGCAGGAAGGCGGCGTTAAAGTCTATACAAAAAAAATACTGCCGCTGATCTTCTCCTACGGTGCTCGGCACCATTTTGTCTTGATCTATCAGAACCCGAAGTTGCTCGGGACTTATGCGCAGTACCCAAATGTCGAAGAGGTGGTGGCGGGAATGCCGGGAACAATTCCGTGGGATCAGATCGCAGTTCCATGGGTCGCCAGAAAGAAGCAGCTCGACCTGATATTCAATCCAAAATTCACAATCCCATTCTTCATGAAGGCCATGAAGTTGTTCGTGCTGCACGGGTCCGAATGGTTCGTCATTCCCGAGCATTTCCTGAAGCACGATCAGTGGTATTTCAAAATTTTTGTTCCGCTGTATTGCCGGTTCTCCGACGCGTTCGTGGCAGTATCGAATGCCGTGAAGGCTGATGTCGTCAAATACACCGGTGTCGACCCGCGCAAGGTATTTCCTATACATAATGGATTCGATCCCAGTCTTTTCCAGCCGGTGCGCGACGCTGAGCGGCTGCGGGCGGTGCGCCAGAAATATAAACTGCCGGAGCGCTTCATCCTTTGGTGCGGACAAATCGAATCGCGTAAGAATGTCGCGAGGTTGCTTCGGGCGTTTGCCCGCATCAAAGATGACATACCTCACCACCTGGTACTCGCCGGGGAGCAACGCTGGAGTACTCGCGCCGAGCTGCATGTTATGCGGGAGCTGCGCCTCGAGGACCGGGTCTATTTCCCGGGATGGATACAGCACACTGATCTGCCCGCGGTCTACAGCCTGGCGGACCTATTCGCGTTCCCATCCCTTTACGAAGGATTCGGCATTCCACTCATCGAAGCTATGGCGTGCGGGTGTCCCGTCGTGACGGCCAATACCTGCGCCCCGCCCGAGGTTATGGATGGGGCTGGTTGGCTGGTCGATCCACTAAGTGTTGAGGATATCTCGGCGGGAATGAAGAGAGTGCTGTTCGACTCCGAGCTACGCGCCGATATGATTGCCAAAGGGATTGATAGATCCAAGGCATTCAGCTGGGATCAGTGCGCAAAGCAGCTGCTCGCGGTGTTCGACACGCTCGAGCAATCAGGCGCAGCATGACGAATCGCGGAGGAATTGACCAAGTGAAGACAGAGCCGTCCCTAAACCCATCCGCCGCGGCCCAGAGCCGCAGTGACGTTGGCTTCCTGCTCGCTTGGCATGCACTAGCATTTGCACTCCTGCTGCTGCTGCCGGGGGTCAAGTCCCATGTGCCATTTTGGTCGGCCGACAATCCCGAGTTCGCAGCTAGCTTGTTCGCTGCGGCCTATTTGGCTGGCGTTCTTCTCTTGTTGATCATCCGCTCACTAGGCCGGACGGTGGGCATGATGCTGGCGGTGAATATCACAATCAGCGTGTTCTGCCTGATGTTCCTTTATTTCCTGATGAGCAAGCCGGCACCGATAGTATCGCGATCGATAATCCTCGCGGTGTTCGGCGCAGCGATCGTGCTCGCGTCGCTCGGCTTCGGCCTGAGACGTTTCCGGATGCCCGTACTCACTCTACTCGCGGTCGCAGTGGCCGCGCTGCTGGGTTTCGAGCTCTATCGGGCTTATGGTCCACAGCATCTGAGCACAAAGCGGACCGAATCCAACATTAGTACCGCTTTCTACACGCTTCATACGGTGGCCTACCGCGACAGCATTCCCGGCACGGAGGTACGCGGTGGCGGTATTAGCTTAATCGGCGATCAATACTTGCTTGCTACCGGCGACGGGCGGATGTACATCTTCAAGTGGCAGCAGGGAGACGACGCGTTCTCGATTAAGCAATTGCCCTATACGGTGCCCGCCAACATTCAGGAATTTACAGCTGACGCTAACCCGGAAGGCTATTCGGGCAAACCGAACGGCGTTGCTGCAGACAGGCTGCAGGGGGTGCAGACGTGGCAATTCCGAGTCGCTGATGTTCGTGTTCAAGAGCAAGGGGACAATGTACGAATCTTTGCGTCGCACCACTTTTGGAAGCGCGCGCAGAAGTGCTTCGTAGTACGAGTTTCCAGCATGCTTGGGACGCGTGCAGCGTTCCTTGCCGGTGATCCCAGGTTGCACTGGGATACTGTCTTCGAGGCCACGCCCTGCGTTCCGCTGCGCGGTGAAAGCAGCGTTCATCAGAACAATCCTTTCGCGGGCATGGAGGTCGGTGGGCGGCTCGGGTTCCTCGGCGACCAGCGGTTGATGCTGACGCTCGGCGATCATGACTTCACCGGCATCGAGAGCAAGCAAATGTTCTCACAGGACCCGCAAGTCTCCTATGGAAAAACGATCTTGATCCATTTGGACGATGGCACGAGTGAAATGTACAGCATGGGGCATCGCAATCCGCAAGGTTTGTATATCACTCCGGAGGGCGACATTTGGAGCACAGAGCACGGACCGCAGGGCGGGGATGAACTCAACCTCATTGTGCGCGGCGCTAACTACGGCTGGCCGCTCGTGACCTACGGCACCGACTACGGTTCAGCCGCGTGGCCGTTGAATCGTGCGCAGGGCCGGCATGACGGCTACCAGCAGCCCGTCTTCGTTTGGGTGCCATCCATTGGTGTATCTAATTTGATACGGGTCGAGCAGGATCGCTTCCCGGTGTGGAAGGGCGATTTCATGGTCGCGTCGCTGCATGCGCATACTCTGTTCCGCATACGCATGCTCGATCAGCGGGTGGTGTATTCCGAACCGATCGAGATCGGCGAGCGCATCCGTGACATCGTCGAGGGGCGCGATGGCAGGCTGGTGCTTTGGACGGATTCGTCCAGCATCATCTCGCTCACACCGGCCGAAGGAACCGACGGTGCCGTACTCTTCGCAACGACCTGCGGCGCGTGCCACAAGGCGATCGACGGTGCGACGCATGCCTATGGCCCGGATCTCGCCGGAATTGTCGGCCGTCCGGTAGCGTCGGCATCCGGGTTTCAGGGATACACGCCGGCGTTGAAGGCGCTGCACGGCAAGTGGTCGCAGGACAGACTCGATGCGTTTCTTAAATCTCCGCAGAGTGTAGTTCCGGGCACCGCGATGACCTTTCAGGGGGTGAGCGATCCTGCCGCGCGTGCCGCAATCATCAGTTACTTAGCAGGAACTCAGCGCTACTGAGCGTCCACTACAGCGATGTCAAGGCCGCGCTTCAACTACGGCGACTACCGTATCTGGCGTCAGTTCGACGTCGGCAGCAATCCCGTCGCTGTTGGCTGAGCATTTGTGTCAAGCATAGGCACGTCCGGAAAGCCGGTCGACTATCGAGGCGACATCGATGGTCTGCGCGCAATCGCGGTGTTGAGCGTCGTCGGCTATCACGCATTCCCAGTCTCTATCCGCGGCGGTTTTACCGGAGTCGATGTTTTCTTCGTCATTTCCGGATTCTTGATATCAGGCCTCATTTTCGATGATGCACGCCGCCAGCGCTTCAGTTTTCGTAAATTCTACGCGCGCCGCTTTAGACGTATTTTCCCCGCGCTCATCGTCGTTCTTCTAGCCTGTCTTGTTTACGGATGGGTCGCGCTGGCGCCGGACGAGTACCGAGAACTCGGCAAGCAAGTCGCCGCCGGCGCCGGCTTCAGTTCGAACATTTTGCAATGGAGCCAATCGGGCTACTTCGACCAAAGAGCGACGACGAAGCCGCTGCTGCATTTGTGGTCTCTCGGGGTCGAAGAGCAGTTCTACTTGGTGTGGCCTATTGTTATCGTCATGGTGTACCGTAACTTCGGGCGGCTCCGGTATGTGATATACGGTCTGATCGCGCTGTCTTTTATTTCAAGCATAATGCTGACCCGCACGAATCCGAGCGCGGCGTTTTATTTGACTACCTCGCGATTTTGGGAATTGTTGCTGGGCGCGCTATTAGCCTATCAGATTCACGCGAGGACCGGAGTGCCCGACACGGCCGTCGTACAAACTAACCACGATCGGTATGGAGGACCGCGGGCTTGGCTGGGTCTGCTGTCGATCGCCGCAGGATTTTTATTGATCGACAGCGAGAGCGCATTCCCCGGGTGGTGGGCTCTGTTGCCGACACTCGGTACCGCGCTTGTAATTTCCGCGCCGCATGCTTGGCCTAATCGGGCGATTCTGTCCGCAAAGCCATTGGTTTACATTGGACTGATCAGCTACCCGCTGTACCTTTGGCACTGGATCTTGCTGACTTTTATGCAGATCGCAAACTACGGAGAGCCGCCGCTTAAACTCTGGCGCCTCGTCGCAATCGCCACTAGCGCGGTTCTGGCGTGGCTCACGTATGTATTGGTTGAGAGGCCGATCCGCTTCGGCGGCAATCGTAATGCTATTCCGCGCACCCTGCTGGCTTGCATGGCGGCGTGCGCACTCATCGGCGGCGTGATCTATGCGACCGACGGGTGCGCGTTCCGTTACCCAAAAGAAATTCGCGCACTGGCTGGATAT
>JANXZG010000001.1 GCA_025355645.1 Gammaproteobacteria bacterium
ACGTTGCGTACCAAGTATCCACCGGTATAAACCAGTTTCAGGTCACCGACATGCCCATTTATGGTGAGCGCAGTGCTTTCAAACTGGTCGTGATTCCAGGACGGCTGGAAAGATTCCACGGACAAGTCCGGCAATGGATGCTGAAGCGCCGGATCCACACTCGACGAATGCGGCTGTTCGTAAAATACTCCCTTGGACTTCATATCCTGATAAGACTGGGTCAGCAGCGCGTCCCAATTTTCGTTGATCTTGTACATCAACCCCAGCCGGATGCCCTGATAGCTGACCGTATTGATTCCGTCACCAATCAACGGGCCATTGGTGATTGAATTGACCGAACCCGGCCCACTCGGCAAAAATCCGCCAAAATAATGGGTGCTCTGCACTGTGAAATCGGATGCTTGGCGGCTGAAGGTCGCCGGAACATTGTCGATATAGCCGCCTTGGGAGTCAGAGTAGAGCACCGCCCGCATGGCCAGTGCCCCGTCAACGAGCGGTACGTTCAATACGCCCTGGACGTTCGAACTAGGATCGCCATGCGCCGTCGTCTCGTAAGCGGCACTGACATTACCCTCTGTCACATCGATTTTCGGCTTGTTCGTGATATAGCGCATGACGCCCGATTCGGCGCCCGCGCCAAACAGCGTGCCTTGAGGACCTTCTAACACCTCGATACGCTCCAAATCGGCGGCATACACGTCTAGGTTGCGGCCGGGAAGGGCGCCGGACTGTTCGTCCAGGTAGATCGCGACGCTCGGGAAACCACCGACGCTGCCGGATCCTTGCACCCCTTGAGGGGTCGTCGACAGACCGCGCATGAATACTGAACTCTGGCCGGGACCCGTGTTCGTCGTTGTCACGTTAGGTAAATATTTCACAAAGTCGTCGAATTTCTGCACGTTCAATTGAGACAGCGTCTCAGCCGTCAACGCCTGGATCGTGATCGGCACGTTCTGCATATTTTCCGAACGCCGCTGCGCTGTCACGGTGATTTCCTGAATCTGATCCAGCGATGTGTCGTTTTCTGTCGCTGCGACGCCATGCGCAAACCCAGCGAAACCGCCGCCCAGGATTGCGCCTATTGCATACGCCAACTTCGGATTCGACTTCATGTATTTCCCCATCGCCTAAAAAAAAATTATTATTGGTCGGTCTTGCATTTGCGCCTGCTCACCCGTGGACCGCCAAATGATTATAAAAGCTTTTCGTGCGCACCGCACTCATCAATGTTGACCTTAAACAACGGGATCGATCGCGAGACCTCGTTTCAGGGCGTCCAACCAGGGTTCAAAATGTCGCCATTGGTCCAACCCGCCCCTGTTAATCGGCTGGCGAACCTGCTCGGAACTTGCGGTTCGGATGCTGCGATCAGTTTTGTAGAATTCGAGGCACGAGGCCTCGAACTCCAAGCTGCAGAACGCTAATAGGCGGCGTACGTTGCCTTCGAAGTCCTCAATCAGATCCTCGTGCTGCACCCGTAAGACTTTGCCGGGCAGCACCGTGTCCCAGTGGGCCATCAGTTCAACGTAGCGGCGGTAATAGCGGGCAATGTCGTCAATGCTGTAGGTAAACTCCTGTCCCGAAGCGAATAGTTGCTTGAAATTGCTGAAACAACAGGCCATGGGCTCACGGCGCGCATCGATGATGCGCGCGTTCGGCAGGATCAGGTGCATCAGTCCCACATGCCGGAAGTTATTCGGCATCTTGTCGACGAAATATGGACTGCCAGTACGGTAAGGAAGGGTGCCCAAGAGATAGGTTTCTCCAAGGCGCCGAAAGTCCTCATGGGTCATGGCGGCGAGGATGCCCGGATAACGCGGATCGGCCGTATCGCCGTCACGGCCATGCAGTTCCGCGACGATGCGCGGAATTTCCGGCAATTCCAACGTGCCTTCGACGCGCGAATGCGAGGCCAGTATCTGCTCGAGCAGCGTCGATCCCGCGCGTGGCAGCCCGACAATGAAAATTGGCGCATCGCTCGGGCAGCCCACTCCGACACGCGCGGCAAAGAATTCCGGCGTACAGACTGCGCGCTGCTGGCGGGCATTTCGCTCGATGAACTCCGGGCGATAGCGACTAGCGGATTTTTTCAGCGCATTACCTCGCTCGTAATAAGCAAATGACTTAGCGTATGCCTGCCGGTCCTCTAGTGCCTTGCCGAGCGCAAAACAAAAATGGTAGCGATCCACAAGCTGCGTGCCATTGTCGGCTTCCACCGTGCGCATTCGCGCGATTTCCTCATCGGTGAAGCGATAGGTCTTCAGGTTGGCGAGGCTCCAATACGCGTCGCCATAGTCCGGCCGGCAGGCGGCCGCCGTCCGGTAGGATTGAATTGCCTCCTGTTGAAGTCCGAGCGTCTTAAGCGCATGCGCGACGGACAGATGCAGGTCCTCGGAACGCGGCGACTCAGCCAGTAGTTTGCGGTACAGAGAAATGGCTTGTTGAAGTTCTCCTAAGCCGGCACAAACGGTTGCATAGGTAGTCCGATAGGCGCGATTTTCGGGCTCCTCGTCGAGGAGCTTTTCAAGTTCCTGCTTTGCGCGCCGATGCTTGTGACGCTCAAGCAGCACGCGCGCATAGTCATAACGCGCGGCGGTATAGTCGGGCGCAATCAACAGTACGTTTTCGAGTAGTAACTCAGCATCGTCCAGCACTTCCAGCTCTAGTCCAATCTTGGCCAGCAGGCGCATGGCCTCGACATGATTGCCGTGCTTCAGCAGGAAATCGCGGGTGATTTTCTCGGCCGGCAGGATCTCGCCGTCGGCAAACATGCCTGACGCTGTGACGATTTCCGGGGGAAGCTCCGCAAGCTTGGCAACATGTCCTGCGGCATTCGTAGCGTTCGCCGCCTGGCCCGTCATGCGAAACAGCGTCTGCAGCGATAGCCAGCTTGCGGGGAGCGCCGGGTTGATATTCACGGCGCGTAGGAACGCCTCGATCGCTTGCTGCGCATCGCGGCGCGCGATATGGCAGTAACCGCGCTCCTGGTACAATCGGCTGAACTTTGGATGAAATCTCTCCAGCGCTGTAAGAGTCGCGAGCGCATCCGCGATGCGCCCGAGATAGCGCTGGCAGACAGCAACCATATAAAGTACGTCGCGATTCTGTGGGACTTGCGCGCGCAGCGCGTCGGCAGCGCTGAGCGCGCGTTCGAACTCGCTGCGCTCCATCATCGCGCGGACGCGCAGAACCTCGCTTTCAATCGGTGAGGACAAAGGGGATCAGTCGTTCGGCCCGAGCCGTTCGGGGAAGCCCGGTGCGCGCAGCGGCGTTTGCACCGCGTCCTCAAGCAGCTTCACGATCATCGATGACCAGGCCGAACCGCCGTAGCGTGCACGGCCTTCGAGGAATATCTGCTGCATGAGCTCGCCCATGCGCAGCGGCACGCCGAAGCGCCTGCCGAATTCGAGTGCAAAGTCCGCATCCTTGCAGGCGAGGTCCATCGTAAAGCCAATGTCGTAGCTGCCATTCAGGATTACCTTGCTTTCAGTCTCATGCACGAAGCTGTTGCCGGAGCTTGCCGCAATCGCATCGAAGGCGGCGCGCAGGTCGACCCCCGCCTTGGCGCACAGCATCATCGCCTCGCCCACGGCGATCAGGTGAATGAAGGCCAGCATGTTGGTAACAACCTTGGTCACGGCCGCTTGCTCGATGCCACCGAGATGGATGACCTTGCCGCCCATCGCCTGCAGCGCCGGCTTGTGACGTTCAAATACGGCGGGCGCGCCGCCGACCAGCACCGTGACTTCGCCCGCCTCGGCCAGATGCACTCCGCCCGTGACTGGGCAGGTAAGCGTGTCGATTCCCCCGGCAGAGGCGCGCGATGCGAGTGCTTCAACCTCGGCGAAATCATTCGTGCTCATCTCGATCCATGCGGTACCCCGGCGCATCGCAGGCAACGCCACATTCATCACGGTCGCGGTGGCCTTGGGCGAGGGCAGGCAGGTGATCAGCGCATCGCAGGATCGGGCGAGCTCCGCACTCGTCGCGGCCCAGGTAGCGCCGGCGGCCAGCACCCCTTCAGCCGCTGCTCGATCAAGATCATGTACCGCGACTTCGAAGCCGCCGCGCACGAGATTAACCGCCAGGTGCTTACCGAGATGGCCCAACCCGATAAAACCATATCTCATTAATAATCCTCAATATAAATATATAGTTATATGTAAAATCTAATGTATCATATACATTCATCCCAGCGGGCGGTTGATCATCTCCAGATGCAGCAGATCGCCTGTATACGGGTGCGCAAGCGCTACTTCCTCGTCAAGCTCGACGCCCAGGCCCGGCGCAATCGGCGGGATCACATAGCCCTCTTCCCAGATAATCGGCTTCTTCAGGAGCTGGGCGTGGAAGCCGCCCCAGCGCTGGATACTTTCGAGGATCAGGAAATTGGGAATGCAGGTGGCGATCTGGATATTCGCGGCGCCGACAATGGGTCCGCAATACAGGTGCGGCGCGATCTGTGCGTAGTGCACCTCCGCAAGCGCGGCGACTTTCTTGGCCTCGAGGATACCGCCCACGCGGCCAAGGTTCATCTGCAGGATGTTCGCAGCGCCCATGGCGAGCACCCGCGCAAATTCGTACTTGGTTGTCAGCCGTTCGCCGGTTGCAATCGGAATCGAGGTGCTGCGCGCGACGAGAGCCATCTGCTCGGGCATTTCGGGCGGTACGGGTTCCTCGAACCACAGCGGATCGAAAGGTTGCAGGTGCCGCGCCAGGCGAATGGCACCCGATGTCGTGAACTGTCCATGCGTGCCCATCAGCAGGTCCGCCTTGCGCCCAACCGCCTCGCGCACCATGCGCACCAGACGCACGGTGCGCTCGAGTGCTTCCTGCGTAGGCTGGCGCGGATCATAGGCGGAGAATCCGCCGGTCGGATCAAACTTGAGCCCCGTAAATCCCTGCTTCACGTACTCCGCTGCACGTTCGGCTGAGCGCTCGGCATCGTGATAGAACTCATCTCCTTCGCCCTCGGCCGGATATAAGTAAGTGTACGAGCGCAGGCGCTCATTGAGCCTTCCGCCAAGCAGGTTGTAGATCGGCTGCTCGACGGCCTTGCCGATGATGTCCCAGCAGGCCATTTCCAGCGCGCTCAGCACGCCCATCATCGATGCATCGGGGCGCAGCGTAAATCCGGACCCGTAGGATTCGCGCCAGATAGACTCGACCTGGAAAGGGTCTCGCCCCAGGAAGCGGCGCGCGAATACATCCTTGATCATCGCCGCAACGACGGTGGGTCCGAAGGTGGCCGCATAGGCCTCGCCGACACCCTCGATGCCGCAGGCGGTGCGAAGTTTCAGGAACACGAAATATCGGCCGCCGAATCCGGGCGGCGGATTTCCGACAATGAACACCTTGACGCTATCGAGTTTCATCCATCCCCCTTAAGAATCGCTCGCAAGAATTAAGTCCGCCGCTCGCCGTGCGACCATCAAGGTCGGCGCGTTGGTGTTTCCCGAGGTGACGGTTGGAAAAACAGAGGCATCGACCACCCGCAGGCGGTTCAGGCCGTGCACCCGCAGGCGGGCGTCAACCACCGAACTGGCCGCATCGGGCCCCATGCGGCAGGTGCTGACCGGATGGTATACGGTCGCCGCGCGTTCGCGAAAATCCGCGACGATCTGCGCATCGTCCATTTGCGTAATATCTGGGCCCACGGGCTTTTTTATCAGCGCGCGCATCGCCCGCGTACGCATTATTCGTTGTACGAGGCGCCCGCCGCTGACGACATTGGCAACATCCTCGTCCGTACCCAGATAATTCGGCGCGATGCAGGGCGGCTCACGATAATCCGCACTGGCGATGTCGATGCGCCCGCGGCTCGTCGGGCGCGAGGGTTGGAAGCAGATCAAAAATCCGGAAAACGCGTCGACCTGGATGCGCTTGCGATTGGCATCGCCGGCGCCGTAGGACACGGGGCTGAAATACAGCTGCTGGTCCGGACGCGTCGCGCCTGCACGCGCGCGCAGAAAGCCGCCGAATTGATTGACGCTGAGTCCGAGCGGGCCGCTGCGCATCATAAGATACCGCACGCCGGCGAGCAGCTGCTGAAACGGCGAGTGCAGCTCATCGTTCAGCGTCTTTTGCGTTGCTTCATAGTAATAGCTGACGCCAAGGTGATCTTGCAGGTTGCCGCCAACCGCCGGATTATCGAGCACGACGGGGATACCGAGCTTCGCTAGCAGTGCCGCGGGCCCGACGCCCGAGAGCTGCAATAATTGCGGGGAATTGACCGTGCCACCACACAGGATCACTTCACGGTTCGCAATGACGCTGAAGCTGCGTCCATCCCGCACGTAATCGATGCCCACCGCGCTGCGCCCCTCCATGCGTATGCGGCTGACCCATGCACCAGTTTCGAGGCGCACGTTTTTTCTGCTGATGGCCGGCCGCAGGAATGCATCCGCCGCTGACCAGCGCCGTCCGTTGCGCACCGTGATGCGATAGCAGCCAATGCCCTCGGGGTGCTCGCCGTTGAAGTCCTCGCTCTCGGGCAGGCCGAGCTCCCTCGCGGCCGCATACCAGCTCGAGCGCGTGCCATGCAAAAATGGCTCCACGTTCTTGACATCGAGCGGACCGTCGGTCGTCGCATGCCCGTCAGGTTCAACGCGCCGCTCGATTTTCTCGAAGCAAGGGCGCACGTCATCCCAGCCCCAGCCAACATTGCCCATGGCCCGCCAGTCTTCAAAATCAACCGGCATGCCGCGGCAATACACCAGCGCATTGATCGAGCTCGAGCCGCCGACGACACGGCCCCGCGGCCAGTACATCGTGCGTCCGCCGAGCGCGGGATTCGGCAATGTCTGGTATTTCCAGTTGACCGCTTTGCTCGCGAATGTCCGGCCGTAGCCAATCGGCGTGCGGATCCAGAAGCTATTGTCTTGGCCACCGGCTTCAAGCACGAGTACACGATCGCGGCCGCTGGCCGAGAGCTGCTCGGCGAGCACGCAACCGGCAGAGCCCGCGCCGACGATGATGAAATCATAATTTTCCACGCGGGCGAAGCTTAGCCGGTCCCCTTATCGCTGCCTATTGCGCGAGACGCCAGCCCGGATGAGTCGTCCACGGCGGGCGCGCCGCCGCGGATGCGAGGTGCGGCGGCCATATCTACTTGCTAACTAATATATGAATTAGGAATACCTAGTAAGTTATTGCTTTCATTATATTTGATACCATGCATAGTTCTACCTTGAGCCGCGGCTGATGGTAAGATCGTCAGCTTGACCGTTGCCCGATCTGCTGAGGATTTGCACGTATGAGCACGACGATGCCGGCGCCTGGGTATCTTGGCCTGATAGAAAATACGCCGGGCCTGCCCGCGACAGCGTATTTCGATACCGAACGCTTCCAGCTGGAAATGGCGCGGATCTGGTATCGCAACTGGATCTACGTGTGCCGTTCGAGCGAACTGGCGCAGCCGCGCAGCTTTCGCACCTTCGACGTGGGCGATCAGCGGCTGATCATCCTTCGCGACGAAGCGGGCGTGATTCAGGCGTTCCACAATACCTGCCGCCATCGTGGCGCCGCTCTGTGCTTGGAGAACAAGGGCGTCATGCGCGGTCCCGGCATCGTCTGTCCCTATCACGCCTGGGTCTATAACCTGCAAGGCCAGCTGCTGCGCACTTCCTCAAAACGCAACCCCGACGGTTTCGAATTGCACAATCATTCGCTATACAAAGTTCACGTGACCGACTGGCAGGGCTTTGTTTTTGTTTCGCTCGCGGCAAATCCGCCTGACTTCTCGAGCCAGTTCGATACACCGATAAACCGCATGGACTCGTGGCATTTGAGCGAGTGCACGACCGGGCATGTCTCGCACAAGACGATGCAGTGCAACTGGAAAGTGTTCTGGGAGAACTACAACGAGTGCCTGCACTGCCCGGGCGTGCATCCGAAGCTCTCTCAGCTGGTGCCGATTTTCGGACGCGGCTTGCTGGAGGAGCGCGATGATCCTCAGTGGCCTGCCCACGAGGCTGAGGACGACCCGCGCTTTAAGGGCGGCCTGCGACGCGGTGCGGCCAGCTGGTCCATGGATGGACGCGCCAGCGCCGCGGAGTTTCCGGATCTGTCGGCGGAGGATCGCAGGCTCGGGGCCGTCTACATGACCGGATTGCCGTCCATGTTCATCGTCGGACATGTGGACTATTTGCGCGTCGTGAGCCTGCTGCCGCTCGGACCGGAATCAACTGGCATGCGGATCGAGTATTTGTTCCGGCCCGAAACGTTGCAGGATCCGCGCTTTGACCTGAAAAACCTGGTCGATTTCACCGACCTAGTCATGAGCGAGGATGCTCATATTTGTGAGGTCAACCAGCGCGGCCTGCATGCGCTGCCGCACGAACGCGGCGTGATCATGCCCGAGGAATACGTGATCAAGCAGGTGCATGACTGGGTCAGCCGGGAATTGATGCGTCCCTGACCACATGCTCAGGGGCGCCATGCGCGCTTCAGGCACCCATGACCACCGCGGAAAAAATTGCCGTCATCACGGGCACGACCCATGGCATTGGGCGGGTGACCGCGCTCGAACTCGCGCACGCGGGTGTTGACCTTGTGATGCTTTGCCGCAATGTGGTCGCGGCCGAGGTGCTGCGCGCGCAAATCCTAGGCGAGCTGCGGCACGCCAGGATCTCGGTAGTCCATTGCGACTTAGGGTCACTCGCGTCGGTGCGGACGGCGGCGTGCGCCGTTCGGCGCGATTTCCCCGGCATTGACTTGCTGATCAATAATGCCGGCACCGTCAACCTGCGCCACCGGATGTCGGTCGATGGGTACGAGCTCACGTTCGCGACCAATCACCTGGGTCCTTTCCTGCTCACGCAGCTTCTGCAGGCTGGTATGCGCGAAGGCGGCCGGATCATCAATGTGGCCTCGCACGCGCACTTCCGCGGCAGGCTGGACCTTGAGAACCTGCGCGACCCCGGATGCCGCTATCGGCCCATCGCCGCGTACGATCGCTCGAAGCTTGCAAATGTGCTGCACACCTTCGCGCTTGCACGCCGGCTGCATGGCAGCGGGGTCACGGCGAATTGCCTGCATCCCGGCGTGGTCGCGACCCATCTGCTGCCCTGGTGGGTACGGGCGATCAAGCCCTGGTTCACGCCTGTAACTCTGGATGCCGAGCGCGGCGCACGCTCAACTCTTTATCTCGCGTTATCCCCGGAGGCGGCTTCGGCGCAGGGGCTTTATTTCGACGAGTATAAGGTGCCGCAGGCGGCATCGGCGCTGGCGAATGATGTCGATCTGCAGGAGACGCTGTGGCGCGCGAGTTTTAGATACACGATGGTTGGCTAGCATTGGTGATGCATAAAATCGATCGCTTTCCCGCCACAGTGAAAAAAGTGCACGGGATGGCATCCAGAGAGTAGCAACGCGTTCGCAGCTCATATCCCGCAGACGGCAGGCAATTCTAATAGGGGTCAACGCCCACTCTGCGGACAGAGGTAGTGCATAGGCAGGGCATCATTATCTAGCCGGATTGGGCCTGGCGATAGACGTGGTCAATCATTTCGATAGGATCAATTGATTTGTTTGCTGTAACGATCTTGTTAGCATAACGAACTCGAGGAAATCCGTTTCGCCCCGGAAGCACTACCCTGACTTTCCAAAGATTTGAGCAAGGACAACATGGTGAGAAGCAGGACCCGGTCTCGCCTGTGCATTTGGCACCCGGTATTCGAAAATTACCAGATTGGCTTATTCACTGGAGTAGAGACAAATGAACGCGGTAGTCAAAGAAAAATGTCCTTTCGGGCACATGGCTGGCGGTGGTACTTCGAACCGAGACTGGTGGCCGAACCAGTTGCGGATCGACCTCCTGCACCAGCATTCCTCAAAGTCCGATCCGATGGGCAAGGATTTTAATTACGCGAATGAATTCAAAAGTGTCGATTACAAAGCCCTGAAGCAGGACTTGCGCAGGGTGATGACTGAATCGAAACCGTGGTGGCCCGCTGATTTCGGTCACTATGGACCTCTGTTTATCCGCATGGCGTGGCACAGCGCAGGCACTTATCGCACCGCCGATGGCCGCGGCGGTGGCGGCCGGGGCCAGCAACGCTTCGCGCCTCTCAATAGTTGGCCGGACAACGCGAGCTTGGACAAGGCGCGGCGGCTCATCTGGCCCGTAAAGCAAAAGTATGGCCACAAGATCTCTTGGGCAGACCTTTTAATCTTGACCGGTAACGTCGCACTAGAATCCATGGGATTCCAGACTTTCGGTTTCGGGGGCGGCCGCGAGGATGTGTGGGAGCCCGATGAAGATGTCTTTTGGGGCCAGGAGAAGGCGTGGTTGGGGGGCGATCTACGCTATACCGGAGATCGCGTTCTCGACAACGCGCTCGGCGCGGTGCAAATGGGTCTGATCTACGTCAATCCAGAGGGCCCGAATGGGAATCCGGATCCTCTGGCTGCCGCTCGAGACATTCGCGAAACGTTCAGCCGAATGGCGATGAATGATGAGGAGACTGTGGCGCTGATTGCTGGCGGGCATACCTTCGGCAAGACGCATGGTGCCGGCGAAGCGTCCAGCGTGGGCGCGCATCCTGCGGCGGCCAATCTTGAGGCGCAGGGCCTTGGCTGGAGCAGCAAGCACGGCAGCGGTATCGCCGGGGATGCTATCACCAGCGGACTGGAAGTAACCTGGACCACCACCCCCACAAAATGGAATAACGATTTCTTCAAGCATTTGTTCGGGTATGAGTGGGAGCTATGCAAGAGCCCAAGCGGCGCGCATCAGTGGCGGCCGAAAAACGGGGCCGGCACCGGCACCGTCCCCGACGCGCACAACGCCGCCGAACGTATTGCGCCGAACATGCTAACCACGGACCTGTCGCTACGTTTCGATCCGTCATACGAGAAAATCTCGCGGCGATTCATGGAACAGCCACAGCTCTTCGCGAATTCATTTGCGCGCGCCTGGTTCAAACTTACCCACCGCGACATGGGTCCGCGTGCTCGCTATCTCGGTCCCGAAATTCCCGCCGAAGATCTGCTTTGGCAGGATCCCATTCCGCCCGTGAACCATACGTTAATCGACGGCGAGGACATCGCTGCGCTCAAGGCCAAAATCCTTTCCTCAGGGCTCACGATATCGGAGTTGGTGTCAACCGCGTGGGCATCCGCGTCCACCTTTCGGGGCTCGGACAAGCGCGGCGGCGCGAACGGTGCTCGCATTCGCCTTGCCCCGCAGAAGGACTGGCCGGTCAACGAACCTGCCAAGCTCTCGAAGGTACTGAAATCCCTACAGGGCATACAGGAAGAGTTCAACAAGGCGCAGTCGGGTGGCAAAAGGGTGTCGCTGGCCGACCTTATCGTGCTCGGCGGCTCTGCGGGAGTTGAAGGAGCCGCAAAAAAAGCCGGTCACGCGGTCGCGGTGCCCTTCCTGCCCGGCCGCATGGACGCCTCCCAAGAGCAAACAGATACTCAATCCTTCGCAGTACTGGAGCCCGTCGCGGATGGCTTTCGTAACTATCAGAAGGCGAGGTTGCCCGCCTCGGCGGAGGAGATGCTTCTGGACCGAGCGCAGCTATTGACGCTGACCGCCCCCGAGATGATCGTCCTGATCGGCGGCATGCGTGTGCTCGATACCAATGTGGGAGGCAGTAAGCATGGGCTCTTGACCAAGCGACCGGGATCATTAAGCAACGACTTCTTTATTAATTTGCTCGATATGCGCACGTCATGGAAGGCCCAGTCGGACGACAGGGATATATTTGATGGATGCGACGCTGCGTCGGGCCGCCCGGAATGGACCGGCACTCGCGTCGATCTCGTGATCGGCTCGAACGCCCAGCTGCGCGCCCTTGCTGAGGTTTACGCGAGTTCGGACGCGCAAGTGAAATTTGTTCGGGATTTTATTTCCGCCTGGAGCAAGGTTATGAATCTGGATCGCTATGATGTGTCCAATTAGAGTACAAGATGAAAAATTCTAGGCGCGGTATACCTTGCCGGCCGCCGCGCAGCACTGTTTCACCAAGTCTGCTAAGCGCTGGCCCCCACGGGGTAACGAGCTTTCGAGCGCAGCACAGTGGAGTAACTCCATAAACGAGGGGCGGTCCTCGGTCATGTTTGATTGCCGCAAAGGCATCGAAACCGTCTTTGGCTTCGTGGCCACAAAGATTCGTCGCCAGCTACTGCATAAAAAAGAGGGATGCCACGTTTAAGGACAACCCCTACGGGCGTACGCGCAACCCCTTCGGATCGTACATTGGCACCAGCGAAACCCGCGCAGCCACGCGCCTCTCGGCAATGGCCACCTCATAGCGCCCGCTGGTCACGAATTCATCGGCGACACCTTCGGGATGTGACAGGTAGCCAAGCGCAACCGATGCACCGATGGTGTGGCCGAACATTGCGGAGGTCACAAACCCGAGACGTTGGCCGTCGCGGAAAATCGGTTCGTTGTGGTACAGCAGAGGTTCTGGGTCTTCGAGCGCGAATTGCACCAGCCGGCGGCTACGGGTTCCGTGCTCGCGCTGCGCGCGCAGTGCATCCATGCCGACAAATCCTCCGGGCTTGTTCCAGGCACAGGTGAAGGCGAGCCCCGCATCAAGCGGCGTATCATCGGGCCCGATGTCGTGCGACCAGTCGCGATAAGCCTTTTCTATCCGCAGCGAGTTCAACGTGTGGTATCCGCAATGCCTCAGACCATGGCCTTTTCCCGCGGCAACAATCGCGTCATAGACGGCCATGGCGAAGGAAGTAGGAACATAAAGCTCCCAGCCGAGCTCGCCCACATAAGTCAGGCGCACCGCAAGCAGCGACTGATAGCCGATGCGTACCTCACGGGCCGTCGCGAAAGGAAACGCCGCGGCGGAAAAATCATCCGGTGACAGGGCCTGCAGCAGTGCGCGCGAAGCGGGGCCCTGGATGTTCAGCATCGCATAGCCTTCCGTCACATCCGTCATGAGGCAGAACGCATCGGCTGGTATGTGATTGCGTATCCACGCCTCGACATGCGTCTGCGTAAATGCCGCCGTGACGATGAGGTAACGGTCCGCGGCTAAGCGCGTGACCGTAAGATCCGCCTCGATGCCGCCCGCCTCATTCAGGAATTGCGTATACACGCAGCGCCCAACCGCCACATCGACATTCGCCGTGGCGATGCGATTGAGCACGGCCGCCGCATCGCGTCCCTGGACCATCAACTTGGCAAACGAGGATTGTTCAAAGAGCCCCACCTGGTTACGTACTGCCCGATGCTCGGCGGCGTTCTGGGGGAACCAGTTCTGCCGTTGCCAGCCGTAATGGTATTCAGGGCTGCCTCCGGATGCCGCGTACCAGTTCGGGCGTTCCCAGCCGGCCGACTCGCCAAAGCAGGCGCCCGCCGCGGCGAGCCGATCATGCAAGATGCTTTTTCGCACTCCACGGGCCGTGCTCCACTGCCGAAAGGGCCAATGATCCTGGTAGCCCACGCCGAGCGTCTCGCGCGTTCGATCGAGCAGGTACGTGCGGTTGTTCTGCCATGCATGCATGCGCCGAAGGTTCACGGACCATACGTCCATCGGCGGGCGGCCATTCACGATCCATTCGGCCATGACGTAGCCCACGCCACCGCCGGAGAGGATCCCGAGCGAGTTGAAACCGGCGGCTACGAAGAAGTTGCGCAGATTCGGCGCCTCGCCCATCAGGTAATTATGATCAGGGGTGAAAGACTCCGGCCCACAGAACAGCAACTTGATTCCGGTTTGCAGCAGGCAGGGCACGCGCTGCATGGCTTTTTCGATGACCGGATACATCCGCTCCCAGTTCGGTGGTATATCACCGAAGCTGAAATCCTCTGATATCCCGTTGACCCCCCAGGGCTCGGCCACTGTCTCGAACAGCCCAACCATGATCTTGCCGGCTTCCTCGCGGATGTAGGCGGCATTGCCCGGATCGCGCAGGATCGGTAGCAGCGGGTGAACGCCAGCGACCGGCTCTGAAATCAGGTAATAGTGTTCGGCCGCCTGCAGCGGCACATCTACGCCGGCGAGCAGGCCGACCTCGCGCGCCCACATGCCGGCGCAGTTGACGATGACCTCAGCGCGAATCTGTCCTTGCTCCGTCCGCACGCCGGTGGCAGCGCCATCTGTGCAGATCACGCCGGTGACCTTGGTGTGCTCGAATATCTGCACGCCGCCCTGGCGCGCGCCCTTGGCAAGCGCCTGCGTCACGTCAGTAGGGTTCGCCCGCGCATCGCTCGGAAAATGAAACGCTGCGGCAAGGTCGCCGACCTCGGCGAGCGGCCACAGCGCCTTGACCTCGGCCGCGCTGATCTCATGCGCCTCGACCCCGAAGCTCTGTGCCATGTTGACGCCACGGCGCATCTCATGCGCCTTGTCAGCGGTCATCGCGAGCTGGATGGATCCGCAGCCGATCAGGCCCGTCGCCTGGCCCGTCTCGGCCTCGAGCTTGCGATAAAGATCCTGGGTGTACTTCGCGAGGCGCGTCTGCGTTTCCGTGTCCCGCAATGTCGTCAAGAGCCCCGCTGCATGCCAGGTCGTGCCGGAGGTTAACTGCTTGCGCTCCAGCAACACGACATCCTTGCAGCCGAGCTTCGCCAGGTGATACGCGACCGAACAACCGATCACGCCGCCGCCGATGATTACGACACGGGCGTGGGCGGGTAGGGCCCGGCTATTCATAGCCGCCGCGGCGTCGCGGCATCACGAACCATCGGGTGGCAAGCACATACAGCAGCGCTGCGCCAAAAGCAGCAGGTAGGGACGCGGTCAGGAAGCGATACGGTCCATGGGATTCGTAGGTCAGCGGATTGAGCAGGTACAGGTAAATCGCGCAGCCCCCGGCAAGCGCCCCAACTGCCGCCGGATTAAAGCCCTGCCAGTACGCGTACGCGCCCGAATCACTGCGATCGTAGATTGCGCGAATATTGATTCGGCGGTGCCTCAGCAGGTAATAGTCCGCGATCTGGATGCCGCACAGCGGCGCAAAGCCCACGCCCAGGAACGCGAGGAACGCGCCGAACCGCGCAAAGAACAGTTCCGGGATCAGCACGCCGACGATGGCCACCGGCATGATGGTGATCAGTAGCAGCGCCCACCACGGCAGGCGCTCGAGCATACGGAAGTTCCTCAAGCCGATCGCCGAGGCGTAGACACCGGTGATGGCGGTGCCGAAGTTGGCGGCGGCCACGAAGGTCAGTGCGGTCACGGCATACAGATGCCCACCAACGCTACGCAGCCATTGCGAGGGGTCGGACACTTTCAGCACAAGCACTCCGGCAATGCCGATCAGGCACAGTAGCGGCGTTGGCGCGCCCATGCCCAGCATCACGGGCAGGGCGACGGTGCGCCCGTGCGGCGCCATGCGGATCATTGCGCCGATATACGCCCACCAGGACAGCAGCGCGGTGATGCCAATCTCGACTCCCGTCGTGTAGTTCCACAGGCGGTCCGGCTGCGCCATCGCCGGCCGCGCGGCGATGAGTTCCGGCCAGCGCTGCGAAATCAGCAGGTACAGCATCCACAGGCCAATCAGCACGTGCAGCACAAGGATATTGGAAATCCGGCTGACCCCCGAAGCACCGCGCAACAAGCCGACAAACACGAGCGAACAGGCCAGCGCGGTCGCCGAGGGTACGATTTGGCCGGCCCCGATCCCTTCTGGCAGGGCACCGAGTTCACTCAGCAGCTGCGCCGATGACTTGGCGAAAAAGATCAGCAGCAGTGAATTCCACCCGACGATCGAGATCAGCTGCATCAGGGCCGGTATGATCCAGCCGCGCGAGCCGAACTGCGGCTTGGTCGAGGCGACCGATTCGACGCCGTAGCGTATGCAGATGGGGCCTGCCGCGACGAGCACCATCAGCATCCCGATCATGCTGCCGGCAAATAGCGCCAAACTGCCCTGGAAAAAATTCAGGTAATAACCGACATACTCGCCGATGAGGTAACACCAGGTCGCCGCACCGGCAGTCGCGAGTGCAACCCCTAGCCGCCACGGACCCCAGGTCCTCTCACGCAGCAGCAGCGGCCATGCGCTCTTGTCCGCGGCCATCTGCCTGGCCGGTTCGCTCACGCGTACCACCACCCGATGCCAAGCAGCACCACGGGAATCACGATGCCGAGCACGATCATCCACACCCAGCTGCGCAAATCGAAGTCATCGCCCATCTCGTGACCGGCTTCGAGCGAGGCCAGGCGTTGCTCAAGGGTCGCGGACGAAGGCTCGCTGCTCACGTGGCATTGCCCGGAAAGCACTCGGCATCCGCGTAGGGGAACCACCAGAAGTCATGTGGCTTCGCGGCAGGATCGATGATCGAGAATTTGGTATGCCGGAATGTATCGAGTCCCTCAGCACCCAATTGGCGCCCCATGCCCGACTGCTTGCGCCCACCGAAAGGGCCCGCATCATTATCGAGCAGCGGCGCATTGATCCATACCATCCCGGCCTCCAGTTCTTCGACTGCGCGCATCGACTCATTCAGATCGCTGGTGTAGATCGTGGAGCCAAGCGCATAGATCGAGCGATTGGCGAGCAGGATGGCCTCGTCGAAATCAGCCACGCGGCATACGGGCGCCACCGGACCGAAGGTTTCGGTATTCATGATCTGCGCCTCCGCGGGCACATCGACCAGCACGGTCGCATCGACAAACCAGCCCTTGTTGAGTCCCTTCGGGCGCCCACCCCCGGCGGCGAACTTGATACCCTCGTGCTTCGCCCCGTCGAGCAAGGCCAGGTAGCGCGTCATTTCCCGCTCCGAGGCGAGCGGTCCCATGTCGATGCGGGCCAGGCCATTGCCGATGCGCACCTTGCGCGTATAGCCGACCAGCTTCTCTACGAATTCATCGTATACGCGGGTATGGACGTAGAAGCGTTCTGCGGCGGCGCACACCTGCCCGCAATTCAGGTAAGCGCCGAACGCGGCGCCGCGTGCGGCCGTGTCGATCGCGGCGGAGGGCATGACGATGAACGGATCGTTGCCGGAAGTTTCGATCAAGGAGCGTTTGTACAGCCGTGCGCAGGCCTCTGCGACAATTCGACCGGTGGGGATGCTGCCGGTAAAGGCAACCATGTGCGTGTCAGGGTGCTCAACCAGCGCTCGCGCGACCTCGGCGCCGCCGCCGAGTACCTGCACGAGCCCGCGGGGCAAGCAGCGGAACGCGTCGACAAATTGCAGCGTCGTCAGCGTCGTAAGTTCCGAGGGCTTGATGATCACGGCATTGCCGGATATCAGCGCGGCCGCGGCCTGCCAGCACAACAGGCACAAGGGATAATTGAATGGCAGGATAATCACGACGACGCCGAGCGCATCCTTCGTCGTGAAGTGAAATTGACCGTCGACCACGGGACCCAAGACACGGCCCGCCTCATGACGCCCGATTTCGGCGTAATAATCGGTGGCAGTCGCGGACCAGGTCGCCTCGTCCACTGACTCCTTGTAGGGCTTGCCCATCTCACGAGTTAGCATTTCGCCGACCAAGGGCCGGGCCTCGCGCATCGCTTGGGCCGCCTCGTGCAGCAGCTCGCAACGTCGGTGGCTGTTGACCTTGCGCCAGAGTCGTTGCGCCGCATTGGCTACCCCGACGGCCCGCTCGATTTGCGCAGGCGCTGCATCGATGACTTCGCCGATTTTCTGCTCGGTGGCCGGGTCGATGACGGCGTGAACCCGGCTGCCTTCGGCCCTAACCAGCTCGGCATCGATCAGGTGGCAGCCACTGAGTTTCTTGAAAGCGGTCAATGCGGGCACGCTCGTCTCCATTCACAGCCTCTGTGCAGAGCGAAGCTTACGATATTGCGGCGCTGTACGGATACCTCGGACAGGCTGCATAATCGCAGGCAGGGAAGCCATGACAACCATCACTGCACGGCCGCAATTGCATCGAGGAATCGGCCTGTGGGCCGCGATCGCTGTCAATGTGGCCAATATGATCGGCACGGGCGTTTTCCTGAAGGCCCGCGTAATGACCTGCAATGTCGGCACCCCGACGGCCGTGCTGGCGGTGTGGCTCGGTGCCGGGCTCTTGGCGCTCGCCGGCACGTTCTCCTATTCGGAAATCGCGGCGATGATGCCGGAGGCGGGCGGCGACTACGTGTACTTGCGCACGGCCTATGGCAGGCTGACCGGATTTTTGTACGGCTGGATCATGTTCACCGTGGCGCGCAGTGGCTCACAGGCCGCGCTCGCTGTCGGCCTCGCCATATTCATGAACGTGGCGCTGGGCGGCGCGCTGGAGAACTGGCATCTGGTTGGCAGCGTCAGCGGCCTGACCATCGTTGCACTGACTACCATCTGGACGGTGGCACTGATCAATTGTGCCTCCGTGACGGCGGGCGGTCGTACCGCGCTGGTCGTCACCATCGCCAAAGTTGGTCTGGTCGCCGCGGTCGGCATCTCGGCATTCGCGTTCGCCCCGGGCGCCTGGCATCACCTGATGGAATCTGCCAGCAGCGGCACCTGCGAGAATGTTGCGCAAAGCGCACGCGGCGGCATTGTCGGCGTTGGCGCAGCGATGCTCGGCGCGCTATGGGCGTATGACGGCTGGAACAATGTGGCGCCGCTTGCCGGCGAGATACGCGATCCGCAGCGCAACCTGCCGCGCGCGTTCATTGGCGGCACCTTGGTCGTGATGGCGCTGTATATATTCGCCAATCTGAGCTATTTCCATACGCTGACGCCAAACGAAATCGCCAGTGTCAGCACGACCTCCTCGGTCGCCACCGAAGTGCTGAAGCGCTTCCTCGGTCCCGCCGCGGTCTCGCTGATGGCGGTATGCTTGATGGTCTCCTCGTTCGGATCCATACATGCGAGCGTGCTGGCGAATTCCCGCATCCCCTATGCCATGGCGCTCGACGGACTATTCTTCCGCAAGCTCGGGGAGCTCTCGCCGCGCAGTCGCGTGCCGGTCAATGCCATCGTTGCGCAGGCGATCGTCGGCAGCCTGCTCGCGCTGTCGGGCTCCTACGACACGCTGACTGATTCCGTAATCTTCGCCTCGTGGCTGTTCTTTGGCCTATCGATAGGGTCGCTCTTCGTATTCCGGCACACGATGCCGGAGCGGCATCGTCCCTATCGGGCGCTGGGCTATCCATGGGTGCCAATCCTGTTTCTGCTGGCCACCGGCGCGTTGCTGTTTAACACCTTCTTCGCCGCGCCCCGCCAGGCCTTGCAGGGAGTCGCGGTGCTAATCGCAGGCCTGCCGCTGTACTGGTACTGGTCGCGCAAGGTCGACCAGGCCAAGGCCTGATAGCAACGGCTCAGGGCGGCGGGGAAGCAGGGTTCATCGCGAGCTGCGCGAGGCGGTGCTCATCGAGAATTATAAATATGCCGCTGCCGATCACGATTGCGGCTCCCGCAACCAGGCCAGCGGTCGGCTTTGCCGACCAGAAAATCCAGTCGATCGCAAAGGCCCAGAGTATCGATGTATATTCGAAGGGCCCGATTACGGAGACCGGTGCGCGGCCGAACGCATCGGTCAGCCAGTACTGGCCCAGTGCGCCGCTGACGCCGACCAGCGCGAGCCAGACCCAGTCGCCTTGCGGTATCGGCCGCCAGTCCGCGATGGACATCAGGCCGGTACTTACCCCGACCAGTACAAAGAACCAGAACACCATGCCGGTCGCGGTATTGGTGCGGCTCATGGTTCGAAGCGTCAGCGCGCCGAGCGCGTAACACAGCGCACATAGGGCCGCCGCGAGCACCGCAGCAAGGGATTGGAAGCCGCTCGCGGAGGGCCTCAGGATCAGCAGCACGCCAGCAAGCCCCACGGCAATTGCGAGCCAGCGACGCCCCGGAACCCGTTCACCGTGTATCGGGACGGAAAGCGCGGTCATCAGCAGGGGCGCGCACAGGCACACCGCGTAGGTCTCCCCGAGGGTCAGGCGGTGCACGGCAAAGATGAACAGCACGAGCATGCCGAAGCCGAATACCGCCCGCACCAGGTGCAGAAGCGGCGATTTCATGCGCAGCTGCGCGTACGCACCGCGCGAAACCACCGGAATCATCAGGAACAGCAGCGAGGAGAAACAGCGCAGGCAAGAGACCTGGTAAATACTGTACTCGGCGGACAGGCGCTTTAGCGAAGCGTCCATGATCGCAAATACGAACACCGCGGCGATCATACGCGTGATGCCCTTCAGGCGCTCGCGGGCCATAGGATGAGAGGAGGTCGGCATCCGGCATTGTATCCTTGATACAATGAGCGTGTTTCAAGCTGAATAAGGGACAACGACCATGGAAAGGAACATCTCGCGCCGTGCAATATTGAAGGGCGGACTCATCGCCGGTACCCTCGTACCCGCGTTGGGACTCTTGAACAAGGGCCGCGCGGCATCGGCGATACCGCCCCTGGATAGCAAGGACCCGACCGCCAATGCGCTCGGCTATGTCGAAGACACGACCAAGGTCGACAACAACGCGAACCCGACCCATAAGAATGACCAGCGTTGTGATACCTGCGCGCAGTTCAAGCCAAGCGCAGGGGAAGCTCGCGGTGCCTGCAATATTTTCCCGGGCAAGAGCGTGGCAAACGCTGGCTGGTGCAAGACCTGGTCAAAGAAGAGCTGATCTTCCACCCGCGGCCAATAAGTGGCCGGCTTACTGCGGGTTTTTCTCGGGAGGCCTGCGAGGTGCCACCGGCGGTGGTGCCTCCTTCTTTGCAGGTGCCTCTGCGGATCGTTCACTGTGGACCCGCTCGCTGGTATCGAGCGGCGGTGCCGGTCGCTGCGATATCGGCGCATGTTCCACTGGCAGCGCGGGACGCACGGCTGTCTGGGCAGGACGATCCATCGGCGGTGTCGGCCGCTCTGGTGCGGACCGTGGCATCACGAGCGGACGGTCGACCCGGCCCGCGGGCGCGGCGCTGCGAGCAGCAGCGTCGTTATCGGGAAGTGATTCATGGGGAGACTGTCGCACAACGGGCGCCGGATGCATCGCCAGCGCATCATTCCTACCGGGAGCCTCACTCAGCGGCGGCTCGAACGCCCGAGGCAGCGCATGCGCCACGGGCACGCTGGTCAGGACCAGGCGACTCTGCTCGGGTGCAGCGCCCCGCCTGAGCGCGGGCGGCGCGGAGCGCGCGACAGTGGGTGTGCTGAAGATCGTGTGCGGCGGAACCGGCGCCGCTGCGCGCCCGGGTAGTGCTGCACGCACCAGACTCGTGCGTGTCGGCTGCACCGAATTGCCTGCACTAATGAGCATCTGATCCGCCCCGATGGATCTTGACTCGCCATTGACCGGACGAGCCGAGGTGAACGCCTCGCGGGTGGCCGCCAGCACTGCACCGGCAATGGCCTGGTTGGCGTAGCTCGGCGCACTGGCCAAAGTCTCGTAGGACATCGTCACGATGCTATCGATGTAAGTGTTGCTGACATTTACGCGCCGCAAGTAGGCACTGCTGACAGATCTTGAGGGGCGATACAGTTCGTTGTAGCCCAGCGCGACCCAGCTGATTCTCGAGTTCGGGCTCATGCCCCAGGCAACCAGCGCCGGCGCGTACACCGGGCGCACGGTCAACTGCCCCGGCGACCAGGCCCAGCCCGCCCTGCCATGCACCCAGCGTCCGTAGTGAAACGGCACGAAGCCCCATGGGGCGTTGTCGACCCATGTCCATCCCCACGGCGCCACCCATATCCAGCAACCCTGGGAGTAGGGCGCCCAGCCGGCATCCACCGGCGGATACCACACCGACCCATAGTCCGGATCCGCTTGCCAGTTGCCGTATCCATCGAGCTCGTTGTAGCCCGTCACGTCGCGCGACATGAAATTAGCGGTCAATGATTCATCTTCGCGCTGATCGAGGTACTGCGACCATTGATCAAGCTTGTCGGTGGGAGGCAAATCGCTGAACTGCACACCGAGTGTGTCGGTGCCCTGGAACATTCCCTGCTGCTGCTGCTGCAGGTTGAAGCTTTGACTCTGGCCCGCGACTTCCGCCTGGCCACGCCATACGGCAACGACGACGGCATCTCCCGTGTCATTGACATCGATGCGATATTGCCCGGCCTGAAGCAGCGAGATAGCGCTATTGGGTGTGTCTACTTCAATCGCTTCGTCGGGCGAGAGGTAGCGCAGGCGCAGATTCATGGACCCTGCACTCAGTCGCAACTGCGCGACGCGGTCACCGACATTCAGGAGCTGCAGGCCCGTGTTCGCGCCGAGGCGGATTGCGGCGGACCCAATGTGCAGCTCGGCTCGAGAATTGGCATCAATCCAGACCTTATCGCCCGTGGTAAGCGGGCGATTCGCAAGGTCTGCGGTCCAGTCTCTGGCGCCTGCGAGTTGCGCGGCAGCCGCCCCCTCGACCAGGTCGAGCACAGCAACGCGTTCGGGCGGATCGCCCTCATCGGCATGGCCCACGGAGGCCAGCAACAGCAGCGTGGCAGCGGCAATGCCGCTGATCATTCGCCCTGCGGGTCGCCCGCGCATGTCACGCCGCTCCGATGCAGGCGGAATGGGGTCGGCTCGCCGCGTCGATCCCAAGCGCGAGTGCACCGAGAATACCCGCCTGCGCGCCCAGCGCCGGGGATACAATGAATTGATCGAGTCCCACGAGCACTTGCGCGCGATCTACATATCCATGCAGCCAGTGCTTCATCCGCTCGCGGATCTTCGGCAACAGGCGCGTCTGGCTCATGACGCCACCGCCCAGCACAATCCGGCGCGGCGAGGTTGTCAACACCAGCGTCATGCACAACTGGCCCAGGTAGTCCGCCTGGATATCCCATTGGGGATGATGCGGGTCGAGCTGATCAAGGCTCGCGCCGCTGCGTGCGATGATCGCTGGGCCCGAGGCGAGGCCCTCGAGGCAATCGCCATGAAAGGGGCACACGCCCACAAAATCGCGGTCCGCCGGGTGGCGGCGCGGCAGGACATGGCCGATTTCCGGATGCAGCAAGCCGTGCACCGGGCTACCCGCAACCAACGCGCCGCCGCCGATCCCGGTGCCAACTGTCACGTAGATTACGTCGTCCACATCGCGCGCCGCTCCCCATCGATGTTCGGCAATCGCCGCGGCATTGACATCCGTGTCGAACCCGACCGGGCACGAAAACTCGCGCCCGAGCGTGCCGGCAAGGTCGATCATGCACCAACCGGGTTTAGGCGTTCTCAAGATGTAGCCGAAATGCGCGGACGTCCGGTCAAGCTCGACCGGCCCAAAGGCCCCGACGCCAACTGAGGTAATTTTCCCATGGGCGGCGCTTTGCCGTTGTAGCGAGGCGAGCATGGCCGCAAGGGTCGCCGGCGGCTCTGTAGTCGCAATGCGCTCTTCTGAGCAGAGGCGCCCGCTCTCATCACCAATCGCGCAGATGAATTTCGTGCCGCCGGCCTCGACGGCTCCAATCAAGCGGCCCCCGCGAGAAAATTCCGGCAGCTCGCCAGCCCTGCATCCTGACCCGGCAGCTTTGCGCACACGCCCTGCATGCGTTTGCGTATCTCGCGCAGGTCCACATCGTAGGTATGATCCGCGTCCCATATTCGCAAGCGGCCATCGAGCTTTTCAAGGTGCATCCGGGTCCTCGCCAGGATCCGGTTCGGGCCGTCCAGATCGCCAATTACTGCAGCTGCCACCTCGCGAATGTGCTTGCGGTCGGTCGGGGTCATGCGAAGCAGCGCACTGAGATACATATCGCCCCACTGGAACCGGGTAGCCGTACCTAGCGACTCGCGGTAGGCCCGCTCGAACCATCCGAGCGCCTCAGGCGTATGCCCAAGCTTCTCCTCCAGCTCGCCAAGATCGACCATGTAGTAGTAAGGCGTCTGGGAGGTCAGCACTTCGCCGCGCAGCAGCGCCCCTTCAGCCGTATCGTCATCGAGCTGCGCATAGACATAGGAGACCGCGTTGACGAGCCCACCGCGCACGTACGGGTCGCTTTTCTTGGCAAGCGAGGCGGCCACCCGCCGGCGTGCATCCTCGACCAGCGCATCTGGCAGGGGCGCAGGCGCACTGAACTGCTTAATCAGCTGCAGCTTGGTGCCGATTGCATAGAGTTGGTCGGCATCAATCCTGTGCGGATCATTCGCCGCCGCATCCATCGTGCGCTCCCAGTTGCGCCTGAATGAGTCGCTCGCGGCCGGTCCCTGCGCCATTACCTTGGCAAAGAAAGCGGCATCCAGACCCTCGAGCGCATCGACCAACGCGGCGGCGATCGCAGGATCAGCCAGGATGACGCTAACCTGCGCAACGGAGTTGTCCGACATCGACAGGCTTGTCGCGATCACCTTCAGGCGAGCACGCTCGACCGCGCTGGCGCCCGCACAGTTGCCCGCCGCTATGGCCAGCGCCGCACCGAGCTTAATGCGCTGCTCGGGCGAATAGTCCGCAAGTTCCCAGCCGTAATAGGCAAGGCGCTGGCATTCGACAGGCTTCAGCGTCGCGGGCCTTGCGCTGAGCGTTGCCATTACGTCGGCGATCGGCGTGATGTCACTTTGCGCTACGTCCAGAAGGTCGGCATACAGCGACAGGTCCATGCCACCGGAGAGTCGGGTCACCTCGCGCCGATCGCTGCGAAGGATCACGACCGTCGGATAGCCCAGCACGTGAAAGGTCTCGCCCCATTTCTGCGCGCCCGGGTCGTCTCCGTCAAGATAGACCGCGACGAACTGGCGTGTCTTCGCGATGAAGTCGCTGCGCAGGAAAACGGAGGACTTCAGCTGCTGGCAGGGCGGGCACCACTTGGCGCCCCAGTACAGGAATACAGGCTTATTATCGCGGGCCGCTACCTTGAATGCGCTGGCCACATCGCCCGGGTACCAGGCTATTCCCGACGCATCAGCGTCGCCCGTGGGTGCGTCGGCGGAGGCGCGGACGGGCGTCATGGCGAGCAAAGTGCAGATCACACCCATGGCTGGCAGCAGATGGCGGCCGATATGTAAATGCTCAAAGCGCATCTGCCACCCACCTGTTCGGGTTTAAAACGGGCATTATCAGTATACTAAATGCAACCAACAAGTTGCATAATCGGACGCCTATGGACCTGGATGCCCTGCCAACGATGCGTATCGCTCGCGTCGCGCCGCCTGCGGTGAGCGCCGACCCCCACAGTGCCACGGTGTTATTCGTCGATTTGCGCGGCTATACGGGCATTGCCGAACGGCTGCCGGCGGCGAACGTTGCACGCTTGCTCGAAGAGCTGTGCGGTGTGCTCGGCCAGGCGATTGCGCAGAACAAGGGCAAGATCTACCACATCGCGGGCGATGGGCTCATGGCAGGGTTCGGCCTGCGCGGCTCACAATGCGAGGGCGCCACTGAGGCGCTGGCAGCCGGGCGCCAGATGCTGCTGCAATTCATTCCCATCGCCAAGCGCTGGCGCGACGAGCTCAAGATCGACACGGGCATCGGCATCGGCATACACCTCGGCGAAGTGGCGCTCGGCCTGCTGGGTCCGAACGGGCACAAGAAAGCAACCCTCGTAGGCGATACCGTCAATGTCGCGGCCCGCCTTTGCAATCGGGCGCGCGCAGGCGAAGTGCTGTTCTCGCATGCGGTTGCAACCGCCATCAATGAAGGTGGTGCCGCGGGCACCGCCGCTCCGTTCGTACAATTGCCGCGGTTCGAGCTGCGCGGCCGCACTGATCCTCTCGACATCTGGTGCCTGCCGGCGATGTCGCGCCTCGCCGTCGGGGTCTGAAGCGCGTGGCTTGGTCTCGGAGCCAGCGCAACGTCGTAATTGCGGCATACCTCGGCTGGACCCTGGATGCGTTCGATTTCTTCCTGATGGTGTTCATGTTCAAGGACATCGTCGCGGAGTTTCACTCCAGCATGCAGATCGTCTCGACGGCGGTGCTGCTGACCCTCGGCATGCGTCCGATCGGTGCGTTCCTGTTTGGGCGCCTCGCCGACCGCTTCGGCCGCAAGCCCACGCTGATGTGGAACATCCTCGCTTACTCGTTCCTGGAAATGGCCTCGGGGTTTGCACCTAACATGACGATGCTGCTGGTGGTGCGCGCCTTGTTCGGCGTCGCGATGGGCGGGGAGTGGGGAGTGGGTTCTGCTCTGACGATGGAAACCATTCCCGCCTCGGCGCGCGGCTTCGTGTCGGGTCTGCTGCAAAGCGGCTATCCCTCGGGTTACTTCCTGGCCTCGCTCGCCGTGTATCTTTTTTACGATAAGCTCGGCTGGCGCTACATGTTTGTGCTCGGCGCGATCCCGGCGATCCTCGTGTACTTCATCCGGCGCGGGGTCGAGGAATCCCCGGCGTGGCAGGAACAACGCCTGGCGCCCCGGCAGGGCCTCGCGGCGGTGTTGCGGCGCGACTGGAGACTTGCGCTCTACTGCATCTTTTTGATGACCGCATTCAATTTTTTCAGCCACGGCTCCCAGGACGCCTATGCGAGCCTGTTCCTGAAGGTCCAGCATCACTTTGATACGCACTTGAGTTCGCTGATGACCGCGGTTGCCAACGTCGGGGCTATCTGTGGCGGGCTTGGCTTCGGGTGGCTATCGGAGCGGATCGGCAGGCGCCGCGCCATGATGAGCGCAGCGGTGATCGCACTTCCCGCGCTGCCATTCTGGGCATTCGGCACGGCCCCGTTGGTGCTCGCGGCAGGTGCGTTCCTGGTGCAGGTTTCGGTGCAAGGCGCCTGGGGCGTGATCCCGGCTCACCTGAACGAAATTTCCCCGCCGGAAGTGCGCGCGACCTTTCCCGGCTTCGTGTACCAGCTGGGTAATCTATTCGCGGCGGTCAACCTGAACCTGCAGGTCGCAATCGCCGAAGCGCACGGCAATGATTATGGCCTCGCGATGGCGATCGTAGTCGCAACCGTCGCCATCGTGATATTCATGATGGTGGCATTCGGGCCCGAGCGGCACGGGGTGCCGATGAGCGCGCATCAGCGCGCCGCCGCAATACCGCTGCATGCAACCTAGCGCCCGCTATCCGAAGACAAAATCCCGTCGATCTTGGCAAGTTCCGCAGCCTCGAATGCCAGGTTACGCAGTGCGCCGAGGTTATCCTCGAGCTGTTCGATTCGGCTTGCGCCAATCAGCGCGCTGGTCATGCACGGCTGGCGCAATGTCCATGCGAGTGCTAGCTGCGCAAGACTCTGACCCCTGGCCGCCGCGATTTCCGCAAGCGCGCTGATCTGTGCACGGTGCGCGGCGGTCAGGTCAGCGGGCGCCAGCGAGCGGCCCGGTTTGCCGGCGCGCGAATCTGCCGGAATATCCTTCAGGTAGCGGTTCGTCAGCATCCCTTGCGCAAGCGGCGAGAACGCAATCCCGCCAACGCCGTTGGCATCGAGCGTCTCGAACAGGCCATGTTCGGGCGTTCGCTCAAACATCGAATATTTCATCTGGTGCAGCAGGCAGGGCAGGTTCAAAGTCCGCAGCACATTGAGCGCATCTCTTGTCTGTGCGGCGTCGTAATTCGAGATCCCGACATACAAGGACTTGCCAGAGCGGACCGCCTGTTCGAGCGCACCCATGGTCTCCGCGATAGGGGTGTTGGGATCGGGGCGGTGCGAGTAGAAGATATCAACGTATTCCAGGCCCATGCGCTTCAGGCTCTGATCGAGGCTTGCCATCAGGTACTTGCGCGAGCCCCAGTCGCCGTAAGGGCCGGGCCACATGTCATAACCCGCCTTGGTTGAGATCACCAGCTCGTCCCGATACGGCGCCAAGTCCCGCTGCAGCACGCGCCCGAAGGTTACTTCCGCGGACCCATAGGGCGGCCCGTAGTTGTTGGCGAGATCAAAATGCGTGACGCCCAGATCGAACGCACGCAGCAAGATTGCGCGGCTATTATCCGCGGAATCCACCCCGCCAAAATTCTGCCACAGACCGAGCGACAGCGGTGGCAGCTTCAGGCCGTTGCGGCCGCAGCGACGGTAAGGCATGGCATCGTACCGATCGGCGCGCGCGCCGTAGGGTGCGTCGGCGTTCATCTATTTCAGCACCGGTCGCAATTTCGGCTCGCGGCGGGGCGCATCCAGCCTGAAATAATGGCGAACCTTGGCAATGAACTGCCGATCAGTCATCTTGCCGGCCGATTCGAGCGCGGCCAGGCGGATGCCCGCGCCATGTCTCGCCAGTTGCTTCTTCAGTTCGAGCTTCGATTCACCCGGGCCGCAGACATAGACGCTGTGCGCCTCGCGGACCGCGGCAATGACCATGTCGTAGTAGGTGTTTAGGTGCTTCGTCATCGCCCGCTGGCGCCGATCATCCGCAATCGGAGCCACGGAATCCGGGGCGTGCCGCGGGACTTTCTCGATGTTCGAGACAATCAGCGAAGTGTGCTGGCCGTCCTCCGTTATGGTCACGATCAGCGCCTTGCGATGATCAATCCAGACGCCGACTTTATGGTTCATGCAGGCCATTATGCTACGGTCTCTGCGCCTTGGGTACGCGGGTCGTGGCGTTAGGCGACCCGGCAGTGCATAGTGGTGACATGAACGCAATTGAACCGACTGCTGCACCCCGACGGGGCCGGGATATCCGGCGGGAGCGGGCGCAAAAGCAGGCTGTTAAATACCCGTATATACGGCGCAAGCTTGCACCTGTCGAACTATTGAGTTCTGAGTCTGCTGAGATCATCGAGGCGAATGCCGAGACGATCATGGAGGAGATCGGCATCGAGTTTCGCCGTGACCCGGAATCCCTGCGGTTATGGCGGGAGGCGGGCGCCGATGTCAGCGGCGAGCGGGTGCACCTGCCGCGCGGGCTTGCCCGACACCTGCTCAAGAGCGTGCCGCGCGAGTTCACGCTGTATGCACGAAACCCCGAGCGAAACCTGCGCTTCGGCGGCGATGCCACGGTGTTCTCGCCGGTCGGCGGCCCACCCTTCGTGACGGATCTTGATCGAGGCCGGCGTTATGGCTCGCTCGATGATCTGCAGAACTTCATCAAGCTCGCGCACATGGCCCCGGCGATCCATTTTTCCGGCGGCTGCATGGTGGAGCCCATGGAGATACCACCGAACAAGCGCCATCTCGACGTGCAGTATTCATTTTTTCGCTATAGTGACCAGGCCTGCGAGGCGACGCCGGAGACGCCGGGCCATGCGCGCGATGCGGTAGACCTTGCGCGCGTATTATTCGGCGCCGATTACCTCGCCGAGCATCCGGTAGTGCTCGGCAATATCAACTCCAATTCCCCGTTGACCTTCGATGGCCGCATGCTCGGCGCGCTGCGCGAATTCGCCGCCGCCGGCCAGGGCACGATCATCGTCCCGGCAGTGCTCGCGGGAGCCATGGGCCCGGTCACCGCCGCGGGCTGCATGTCGGAGATCCTCGCCGAGACGATGGCGGGCATGGCGTTGACGCAGCTGGTGCGCCCGGGCGCACCGGTGATCCTGGGCTCGTTCGTCGGCGCGATCTCGATGCGCACCGGAGCACCGACTTTCGGCACGCCAGAGGCGACGCAGATGATATTCGCAACCGCGCAACTGGCGCGCCGCCTAGGGGTGCCATGCCGCAGCGGTGGCTCGCTGTGCTCCTCGAAGATTGCCGATGCGCAAGCTGCTTACGAGAGCGCGCATACCTTATTGCCGACCTTGCTAGCCGGCGTGAATCTCGTCACACATGCGGCGGGCTGGCTCGAGGGCGGGCTGGTTGCCGGGTACGAGAAGTTCGTCATGGATATCGATCAGTTGGCGATGATGCAGGCCCTCTCCCAGGGCATGGATATGTCGGTGCGCGGCCAGGCGCTCGATGCGCTTCGCGAAGTGGGTCCGGGCAGCCACTTCCTGGGGTGCGAACACACGCAAGCGAATTTCGAGACAGCCTTTTATCAATCGACAATTGCGGACTATTCCTCATACGAGGAGTGGTCGACCACCGGATCACTGACCGCAGAGCAGCGCGCCAACCGGGTTTGGAAAAAAATGCTTGCGGATTATCAGGATCCCGGTATTGACCCGGCCGCCGATGAAGCGATGCTGGCGTTCATGGCCGCACGCAAGGCGGTCCTGACGGATACCATAGAAGAGGAATGAGCAGGCCGGCGGGTGCGCCGTTCAGTCCCAACCATTGGTCCGCGGCCAGCGTGCTGCGATATCGACTCCCCCATTGGTCACCAGGTACTCGCCGTACATCGCCGCGGTCATGCAGGCGTGATTCGGCACGACCCGAACTCGCGACCCTATTGGCAAGGCATCGAACTGTGCATCGGTCACGCCGTGGATTTCGCCATGCTCCTGGTGGACGCCGCGCACGTGAAGCGCTCCAAAGGTGGGCCGGCCGTATAAATCCATCACGAGTCCGTACCCGGCGTCGCGGCCCGACAGCTGCGCCGTGCTCCGATCCTTCGAGAGCGCAAGCCCGCCGGCATCGATGACCATCAAGCGCCGCTCGCGCCGATGACTGATCACGCTCGCGATCACATCAAGCGCCACATCTTCAAGCGCCATCGAGCCGATTGCCACCTGATATAGGTCCCCAGCGAGGTAGACGCCAGCCCGCCATTCGGTGAGTCCTGCCGCAGAGCGGGCGTGCGTGGCGGTGGGCGTTGAACCTGCACTGAGCCCAGGAACCTTGAAGCCGGCCGAGCGCAGGCGCTCAGCCGCTGCGACCACGCTGCTGCGCTCCTGTTCAGCGATCGCGACGATCTGCTCTATCTGGTTATCACCGTAGGACTGGCCGGCGTGCGTCGCGACGCCGGCCAGGTGCGCGCCCGCGTCCAGTGCTTGCGCGATTGCCAGCAGCTCCGCGCTCTGCGGTAGCACGCCGGTCCGCTGTCCGCCGCTCTCAATTTCGATCCAGGCATTCAGCGCAAGTCCTTCACTGCGGGAAAAGGCCGCCGCCGCATGGGCCACCTCGACCGAATCAACGAAGAAACTGAAATCGGGCGCGAGCTTTTGAATCTCGGCCGCGCGCGCAAATTTTGTCGGCGACAGGCACACGGCAAGCTGGATGTCCGATATCCCATGCCCAGCAAAGTAGTGGGCTTCATTCATGGTGGCCGCCGCGAGGCCGCCGTGGCGCGGGGCAATAGCAATTCTCGCCACATCGATAGATTTTAACGTCTTCAGGTGTGGCCGCAGGCCGACTCCGTGTTGCTGCGCCCGACCGATCAGGCGTTGAGCATTATTCTTCAGCCTTTCTCGATCAAGATGCAGCGCGGGAGTGGCAACGTCCATCAGCGACTCCATTGCATTGCTCCGCGATAAATATAGAAGAGATGAGTCTAGCCGATATTTCTGTCGACTTTCTTCGCTGTCTACGGATATGCTGTGAACACAACGCGGAGGGATGAAGCTATGCGAACGCGCAATAAGATTGGCCTGGCGGTGGCAGCGGTTCTGGGGAGCCAGGCGGGTAACGCGCTGGCTGATACCTCGACGGACGCCAACGCTCCATCGGACGCGATCCAGGAAATCACAGTCACTGCGCAGCGGCGTAGCGAAAGCGCGCAGAACGTGCCGATAACGATCCAGGCGCTGACTGCTGAGACGCTGTCGCAACTGAACATCCAGACCTTTGACGACTTCGTCAAATACGTTCCCAACGTTAATTCAGCGAGCTTTGGTCCCGGCCTCGGCGACCTGTCGATCCGCGGCGTCAGCACAGGATCCTTGGGCATCGCGGGCACCGGCACGACCGGACCGTTTCCCAACGTTGCCGTGTACCTTGACGACCAGTCCGGGCAGCTGCCAAGCCGCAACCTCGACGTATATGCCGCCGACATCGAGCGCATCGAAGTCCTCGAAGGGCCGCAGGGTACGCTATTTGGCGGCGGCGCCGAAGCGGGCGTCGTGCGCTACATCACCAACAAGCCGAAGCTCGATGTCACCGAAGGCAGCGTGACCGCGGGCTACGGCACTACGGCCCACGGAGACCCAAATTCAAGCCTCGAGGCGGTCATCAACCTGCCGCTGATCGGCAATACGCTCGCCGTGCGCGCGGTGATTTACGATGACCGCCGCGGCGGATACATCAACAATGTGCCAAGCACATTCGTACGGTCAAACAGCGACTTCGGCATCGGCTACGCCGGCGGCAGCGTGCCCGCCAATAGTGTCGTGATCAACAATGGTCCCTACGTGGCGGATGCGATCAACCCGGTGGTCTACCAGGGCATGCGGGTCTCCCTCTTGGCAAAGTTCAACGAAGACTGGAATCTTCTGGTCTCGCAGGCCTTCCAGCATATGAATGCGAAAGGCGTTTTCTACCAGATGCCCTACGGGGCCAACGGGCAGAGGCTGCCCGACCTGTCGGTGACGGAATTCAACCCATCCAATGACGTGGACAAGTTTGAGAATACCGCGTGGACGTTGAATGGGCGCTTTGGCGCGCTGAAGGCCGTATACACCGGCAGCTATCTCGATCGAAAGACGGACCAGACCGCGGACTATACAAATTACTCGCGCGGCCATTATGCTGATTACTATCAGTGCGTTCCCGCCGGTAGCAGTCCGACCGGCCAGGCTTATTGCCTATCGCCCAGCGCGAGCTGGCGGGAACAGGTGCGAAACGCGCACATGAGCCATGAATTTCGCCTGAGCACGCCGGACGACAGACGATTCCGCGCGATCGGGGGCGTGTTCTATGAAGACCTCAAAGTCTATGATCAGACCGACTGGAAGTACCGGACACTGCCTGGGTGTACAACTACAGTCACGCTCGGGTGCCTGACCGACATCGGGCCACCGCCGGGCGTCACCTCGAACAATCCCAATATCCGCGGCGACAACACCTCATTCTTCGATGATGCGACGCGCGGCTATACCCAGACCGCATTGTTCGGATCCGTGGATTATGAAATCATCCCGAAGACGCTGACCATTACGGCCGGCACCCGCTATTACGACTATAAGAATACCGAGAAGGGCAGCCGGGTATTTGGCTTCTCTGGATGCTACGAAGCAGGCCCGGCGCCTTGCCAGGCAGCTTGGAAAGGCGCCAGCATTGATGCGGAGCATTTGAGCAGCAGCGCGACAGGCTTCTCGAGCCGCGTGAACCTGAGCTGGAAGGTCAATAGCGATGCTTTGCTCTACTACACCTGGTCACAAGGGTATCGTCCGGGTGCCTTTAATCGTACCTCGACCGTGGGAGCCATCAATGGACTTTTTGATACGCCGACCGCGTACCAATCGGACAAGCTGATCAACAATGAGATTGGCTGGAAGACCGAATGGGCGGATCACCACCTGCAGGTCAACGGCGCCTGGTACCACGAAAACTGGAATAACGCGCAGGTCGCCTTTTTTGATCCGGGCCCTGGCGGAACGGGCGAGCTGACGTTCAACACCAACGGTCCAAATTACCGGGTGAAAGGCTTGGAGACAACGGTCGTCTGGCGCGTCACTCACGGCCTGACGTTCCAGGGATCGGCCGCATGGAACAGCAGCGAGCAGACCAACTCACCGTTTCTGACCGTCAATGACGGCTGTGGTGGGGCCGGGGAGCCTGTCTGCGGCTCGCCGATCCTGATCAACAATATTTTCGGGCCGCGGGGAAGCCCGCTCGCGATGTCTCCTCCGCTGATGTTCAACGGACGCGTGCGTTATGAGTGGGAGTTCAACGATTACCAGGCATTTGCCCAGTTCGGCGGCACCCACCAGGCGCACGAGCTGTCGGTAGCCGGTAATACGCCGGCGATTCAGCCCGGCACAGGCGGCGGCGGAACGACTTCGGCCGCCTATGACATTCCCGGATACTCGACCTATGACGCATCTTTGGGGGCGGCCAAGGGGGGCTGGACGATGCAGGTCTATGGACAGAACCTGTTCGATAACCGGGGCAAGGTCTTCATCTCGAATGCGCTGGCGATCGAGACACAGACTGTCATCAGGCCGCGGGTCATTGGCCTGAAGATCGGCTACAAGTTCTAACGATCGCTCAGACAAGCCCGAGCGAGGTAGGCGCGACCTGTGGGAAGATCGCGCCGCTTTGTTGTGCGGAAAGGCCCCACATCGAACGGAACAATCCGCCAAGCACGGCGCGATAGTCATTGAGCACCGGATAGTCACGATCCTGAAACAGGTTCTGACGATTCACCACGTGTTGTTCGCCTGCAATCCTGCCGCCGTTGATCGCGCCGCCGAGGATCCAGTAGACCGTGCCATGCCCATGATCCGTGCCTCGATTGCCATTTTCGCGAATCGTGCGGCCAAACTCCGAGAGCACGACGACCACGGTGTTCTGCCACTCGGAGTCGAGCGACTCGGAGAAAACCTGCAGGCCGCGGCCGAGGTTAGTGAGGTTGGTCGCCAGCGGGCCTTGTATGCCGCCTTCGCCCACGTGGGTGTCCCAGCCGCCGACATCGATGAAGCCGATGCGATATTTGTCGCGCATCAGCCGTCCCATGCGCTCGGCCTCGAGCTCAAACCCCTTGGTATTGATGGCTGAGCGGTTCGCCGACTGCATCTCCGCCGCGAAATCCTGGGCAACAACCTGCCGAAGCTCGAGCCCGCTGCCGACCGCGGTCTGCAAATGATGCCCCTGATACATACCATTCAGCAGGCGCATCTGGCGCTCATCGAAGGGTGCCTTGCCGGCACCCTTGAGCGATAAATTCGGCACAGTCGAGGCGCCGCCGAAGGATAGCGGCATTGCGTCGGTGAAGGCGATCGGCGGCGCGTCCACCGATGCGCCCACCAAGGTTGTCGACAGGCGACCGAGAAATCCAGACTGGTAGGAAGGCGGCGCCTTTGGCGGCTGGCCCATCTCGATACTGTCCTGAGTCTCGAAGTGGCTGCGCGACAAATCATCGGTGCCCGCGAATGGCACGAACGCCGCCTGCCGTTGACCGTATAGGTTGCCGATGGATTCGCGCAGCGCCGGATGCAGCGCCCAGTCCGAATTCAAGGCGAGTGCGCCGGTCGAGAGCTTGGGGTCGGGCGCTGCGATTGCGATGTTGGGGCGCGTCTCGTAGTAGAAGCTGCTGGAGTAGGGCACCAGCACATTGCAGGAATCGTAGCCGCCGCGCAGGAACACCACCAGCAGCCGGGGACCCGCGAGCGGTGCCGCGTACAGGCGCGCGGATACACCCAGAGCCAGCAATACCGCAGCGCTTTGCCGAAGCATCTGGCGCCGCGAGAGACGAAGGACATCGGCCGGCTTATTCATAGTTAAACTCCGGCGAGGACAGCAATAGCATGTTCCATTCCTGCTGCGAATTCGCCTCACCCAGAGTGGTGCGGGTCTGCGCGGACAGGCGCGGCTCAACCGTGCCGAAATATAGGCGATTCGACAATTGCGGAAATCCGCCTGTCGCGCCGCTACCGCCGTCTTCCGCATCAAATAATCCGGCATTGCCAGCGCCAATTCCACGTGCGATCTCGAAGCGCCGGCTCATCTGCCCCGAACTCGCCCAACCCACCTCGGTCAGGGAATAGCCATCCGGCGTCTGGTGACCATAGGGCGCCTCACCGAGATCAGCGAGCCAGCGAAACAGCGGCCGGGTGTTGCTGATCGGGCGCCCGTCATAGGCGAACCGCACGGCGGAGATCACGAAGCGCTGCGGGTCTTTAAATTTGGTGCCGGCGCCCGCATCGAACTCGCGCGACAGGAATAGGGTGCGCAGCACCGCCGCGATATCGCCGTCGGTTTGCATGAACGTCTGCGTCATCCGATCGACCAGCGGCGCGGGCGGGTTATCCGCGACAAAATAGCGGGCTATTTTCTGGCTGATGAAATGCGCGCAGGCTTTTTGGCTGACAATTAGGGCAACCGCATTCTCGACTTCATTGAATCCGGTGCCCCGGATCGTGTGCCCGAGCAGTGTCTTGTTGCTAAAATCGTGCTGCGCCGGGTTGAATTCAAAGGCGCCGCGGCGACGGTAGAGTACCTGCCAATCACGTCTGAGTCCGGGTGACTGACCGACGTTGATGCCTACTCCGGTCAGGACGTGGGCGAGCTGTTGCACATCCTGCTGTGTGTAACCGCCATTCACGCCCAGGGTGTGCAGTTCAAGGAGTTCACGCGCGTAGTTCTCGTTGGAGCGCCCGCTCTTGTTTTGTCGATTATCGAGATACTGCAGCATCGCCGGGTGCTCCAGGGTCGCGAGCACCAGGTCCCTGAAGTGCCCCAGCGTGTACGGACGGATGGCGTGTTCCTCATAGTCCCCGACCATCCAGCGCAGCTCCGCCTTGTTCTGGAACACGCTGAAATGGTTCGACCAGAACCAGACCATCTGTTCCTGCAGCTGCGCAGGCGAATATACCGCACGCAACAGGTCCCGCTTCGCCGCCTCGTAGGCCAGGCGATTGCCGCGCTCGTTCAGGGTTTTTTTTGCCTGCTCCTTGCCCATATCGTCGGGAATCAAATTGATGCGCTGCCGCTCGCTATTCACGGCCGCGATTTCGTGCTCAGGATCGGTGCGCGAGATTTCCATCGTGTCGATCTCGGCGCTGATCGGCGCGGGCAGTGCGACATCGCGCGCCGCCAGCTGGCCATCCAGGAATCGCTCGCGGCCGAGCCTGCGAAATTCTTGCACGCTGGCGCTGTCGATACCGAAATTCACGCGCGCAAGCCACTCAATGTCGCTGCGCGACAGGCTCGGTAGCGCTGCATCCTTCGTGGAAGAGTCCGTCGGGCGCCCGGCACAGCTCGAGAGCAATGACAGCAGCACGGCAAAGCCTGCCAATGCCGGGACGCAGCGATGAGGCATTGGGCGCATAAGGGTCAGGCTATCTCCATCTATCGGTCTGTCCTTAGGGAAACGCGTCAGCGGGACCCTGGTTTACCGGGTATGTGTAAAGTTGAATGTACTTAACATAGCCGGTAGCGTGGCGGCCATGACCAGCGCCCCACCGTCATTGCCAAGCCATGCCCGTGTACTCATCGTCGGTGGCGGGATCATCGGTACATCAGTCGCCTATCATCTCGCGCTGATGGGCTGGAAGGATATCGTGCTGCTCGAGCGCGATCGGCTGACCTCAGGCAGCACCTGGCATGCGGCAGGCCTGATGGTGACCTTTGGTTCGACCTCGGAGACTTCCACGGAGATCCGTAAGTACACGCGCGATCTATACAGCCGCCTCGAGGCGGAGACCGGCCAGGCAACGGGCCTTTCGCAGATTGGCTTCATCCAGGTTGCCGGCGATCGAGACCGGCTCGAGGAGTACCGACGGGTCTCGAGCTTCAACCGCTATTGCGGCGTCGATGTGCAGGAGATTTCGCCGCGCGAGGTGAAAGAGAGGTGGCCGCTTGCCAAGGTTGACGATATCGAGGCTGGTTTTTATGTAGCCGCGGACGGGCGCGTCAATCCGGTGGACGTCACGATGGCGCTCGCCAAGGGTGCGCGCCAGCGGGGGGTGAAAATTTTCGAAGGAATCCCCGCGCTAGGTGTCACGACTCAGCACGGCAGAGTCACGGGAGTCAAAACAGCGCATGCCGATATTCGCGCCGACTACGTCGTGAACTGCGCTGGCATGTGGGCACGGGAGTTTGGCGCGCTTGCCGGCGTTAACGTGCCAAATCAGTCGGCCGAGCACTACTACCTGATCACTGAACCGATCGCGGGACTGCCGGCGATGCCAGTGCTCGAGGACCCCTCCTCCTACGCGTACTATCGGGAGGAGGGCGGCGGCCTGATGGTGGGACTGTTCGAGCCCGAGTGCGCCCCTTGGAGAGTCGAGGGGATACCGGCGGATAGTTCATTTTTGGAGTTGCCGCCTGATTGGGAGCGTATGACACCGTTCCTGACGAAAGCCATGGCGAGAGTGCCGATCACCAATGAGATTGGCATCCGTAAGTTCTTCTGCGGCCCCGAGAGCTTTACGCCAGACCTGCGGCCCATTGTCGGGGAAGCGCCCGAGCTCGGCGGATACTTCGTTGCAGCGGGGCTCAACTCCGTCGGCATCCTGACAGGCGGTGGATTGGGCCGAGTACTTGCGCACTGGATCATCACGGGATCCCCGGATGTCGATGTCACAGGCTTCAACATCGATCGGCTGCATACCTACCAGGCAAATCCGGAATATCGCCGGTCGCGCACCGCCGAATCGCTCGGCATGGTCTATCGCACGCATTACCCGACGCAGTCTCTTTTGTCGGCGCGAGGCGCCAAGCGCTCGCCCTTTCATGACCGCCTTGCTGCAGCCGGCGCTTACTTCAAGGAGGTCAGCGGATGGGAGAGTCCGGACTGGTACGGTGAACCCGGAACGACACCGCAAACAGGCCCCTTGTCCTGGGGCCGGCAGGACTGGTTTGCGCGCTGGGAGGCTGAGCATCGAGCCGCGCGCGCGAGCGTCATCGTTATGGACATGTCGTTCATGGGCCGCTTTCTCGTGCAGGGACGCGACGCCGGTGCGTGCCTGAACCGCATTTCAGCGAATGATGTCGACAGCGAAACAGGGCGCATCACGTACACGCAGTGGCTGAACGAGCAAGGCCGGTTGGAAGCGGACCTGACAGTCATAAAACTAGATCCTGAGCGGTACCTCGTCGTCGTGACCGATACGATGGTACGTCACGCAGAGACCTGGCTGAAGCGCCACATCCCAGCGAACGCCCACGCGTTCATCACCGATGTTACAGCAAGCTATGGCCAGCTGAACGTGCAGGGTCCGCGCTCGCGCGAGCTGTTGCAACGACTGACGACAACCGATCTATCTAACGAAGCCTTCCCCTTTCGCACCGCGCGCGAAATCGATATTGGATTCGCCAGGGTGCTGTGTGTGCGGATCACGTATCTTGGAGAACTTGGCTACGAACTCAATATCCCAACGGAGCATGCACTGCACGTGTACGAACGGCTCGTCGAGGCTGGCACGGGCGCCGGCCTCATACATGCAGGCCTTCGCGCACTCGGCAGCCTGCGCATGGAGAAGGGGTACCGGGATTACGGCCACGATCTCGACAATACCGACGATCCCTATGAGACCGGTCTCGGCTTTGCGATCGACCTGAAAAAGCCCGGCGGATTCATCGGCCGCGACGCGCTGCTCGAGAAGCGCGGCAAGGGTCCTTTAATGCGCCGGCTTGCCCAGGTGCTGGTCACGGATCCGGCACCCCTGATGTACCACGCCGAGATCGTACGCCGCGACGGCAAGCAGGTCGGGTACCTGCGCTCTGCGTCCTACGGTCACACGCTGGGTGGGGCCGTGGGACTTGCCATGATCGAACCGGGCGTCGCCGTCGATCAGGCCTATCTGTCAACTGGTCGCTGGGAGGTGGAGATCGCCGGTAGCCTCTATCCTGCCAAATTGTCGCTCAAGCCCCTCTACGATCCAGATATGCAACGCATCCGCGCGTGACCCGGCTAGATCTTGGCACCTGAATGACAGCCCGCAAGCGAGTAGTTGTGGTGGGTGGCGGATTCGGTGGACTGTGGGCCGTGCGCGCGCTGCGGTCGGCTCCTGTAGACCTCACCCTGATCGATCGGAGCAACCACCACCTGTTCCAACCGCTTTTGTATCAAGTCGCGACTGCGGGCCTGGCTGCTCCCTCGATCGCGGCGCCGTTGCGGCACATATTGCGAAGGCAAAGCAACGTCACCGTACTGATGCGCAACGTAGAAACAATCGATCTTGCCGCGCACCGCCTCCAGGTCGGCGATGAAACACTGGAATATGACTTTCTTGTCGTAGCGACCGGCGCTACCCACGCTTATTTTGGACACGACGAGTGGATCTCGCATGCGGCGGGGCTGAAAACACTGGATGACGCGCTGACGATCCGCGCCCGAATTCTGACCGCATTTGAACGCGCGGAGGCGGAAGTGGATCCGCGCAGGCGCGATGCATGGCTGACCTTTGCGATCATCGGCGCGGGCCCCACAGGCGTAGAACTTGCAGGCACACTGGCCGAGATTGCACGCCACACCCTGGCGCGGGAGTTTCGGCGCAGCGATCCCAGACTGGCGCGCGTATTATTGATCGAGGCCGGTTCGCGAGTGTTGTCGAATTTTGCCCCCGACCTGTCGGCAAAAGCAGCCGTCCAGCTATCACGCCTGGGCGTCACGGTGCGGACCGGTCGAGCCGTCACGGCAGTGGGCAGCGATTTTGTGGAACTGGGGGATGAGCGCATCGCAACACAGACGATCTTATGGGCTGCGGGTGTTGCCGCTTCACCCCTGGGGCGACGCTTGGCTGCGCCACTCGACAAGTCCGGGCGGGTAATCGTGCAGCCAGATCTGTCGCTACCGGCGCGCCCAGAGGTGTTCGTCGTGGGCGATCTGGCAGCGATCGCATGCGAAGGGCGTCCCGTGCCAGGAATTGCGACAGCCGCGAAACAGATGGGTACTTTCGCCGCGAAATGCATCTTGGCGGATATCGCCGCGCGCCCGCGAAACGCGTTTCGTTATCGCGACTACGGTGCATTGGCGACGATTGGCCGTCGCGCCGCGGTCGTCGACATGCCGGGTCTTAAGCTTTCCGGTACGCTGGCCTGGTGTTTCTGGCTCGCGGCGCACATATACTTTCTAATTGGTTTTCGCAACCGCTTGGCGGTACTGCTGGACTGGGCCTGGGCATATTTCACCTATGATCGTAGCGCGCGAATAATTGTGAGAAGCTGAACCGGATTGGACCGCGCGGCGGCGTCCGTAAATTCATATGCGTCTATGCCATCCACGATACCGGCAGATGGGACGGCGCGCATTCCTGGACTGCGGCGATACGAAGGCGAGCACAATCTTCGAAACCTGTGGGGGGAGGTAGACCACGAACAGGCAGCTGGGCATAGAATGTTGCACTGGCGCTTCCTGCGACCTCTAAAACATAAAAAAGCGAGCAACCCTTGAACCGTTATCAATACACCTGTGTCCTAAGCATGGTCGGACTTGCCACCGTGAGCGCCTGCGGTCAACAGAGCGCGCGCAGCAGCAGCTTCACTGTCCTGGAAAATCCGTCCGGCGGCCAGTACATGTACGCTCCGTTACCCGTAAAGGGCAGCATGCCGGATGCCGTCGTATACCTTTTGCAACAAGTTCACGCCTATTTCGGCAACCGGCCGGACGTGGGCAAGTTCCTGCAGTCTCGCGACGGCCACTCGATCGCTGCTTTCTTTACTGTTGTCTCAAAGAGCCCGGGCAACAAGCCGCTGACCGGCTTGTTGATCGTCGCCCGCAATGCCGATGGATCCGCGACTGGTGCCGTATTATTCGATGAACAACGTCGCTTCCCATCGACTGAGCCCGCGCTGATGAAAGCGCTCTCCACTGTCATGCATTCCACCGCCGGCGAGGCATCCGGCCATAGCGCCGAGGCGGAGCAGGGCGCCCGTTGGTCCGCAAAGCGGCGCCGGCCCCACTCCGCTGACGCAAGTCACCGGCGGCGATCAAAGTGCATCAATAAGTTTGCCTTCCGGATGGAAAATAAAATCGGTGGCATCCGGCACGCTGTCCGCCATCGGCGCCAACGGCGAGATGGTTTTCCTGGGCCTGGTCTATAAGGGCGTTCCCATGAGCCCCGATCTGTTCTCCAATTTCGTGAATCTCAGCAACCAATATCGCAGCCAGCATGGCTTACCGCAGGGAACTTACTCGGGAATAAACAGGAAAGCAGTGTCCGCGCAAGCGGTCCAAGTCACGTTTCATGTGGATTTCAATGACGGCATAGGCCCGCGCCGCGGCAGCGTGAGGCTTGACTCCTGGGGACCGAGGGCCATGGCAGTCAATGGCTCCAATATTCCAGAACACCTCGCCGATGAAGAGAATTCCATGATGAATGTAGTCATTGCCTCGTTTCGCCAGAATGAGCAGATGATGGCCCAGCTGCGCCAAGGCGCCATGAACCGTGTTCAAAGCGATATCGCCCGCAGCAAAGCGCAGAACGAGGCCATCAATGCGCGGCGCGAAGCGAGTAACGCTGCGTTCGATCAGCACACGAGCAAGCTCGACGCGCAGAGCGGCGCCAACGATGCGCACAACGACAACATCGACCGCTCTAGCAAAATCTTCCAGGACTACACCTTAGATCGGTCGGTCGTTCGCGACACCGAGAATGGCGAACGCGGTACGGTCACCAATAGTTACGCCGATTCGCTGGTCCGGGGCAACCCCGATCGTTTTCAATTAGTGCCCAACCAGGACCTCATCAAGGGCAAGGATTACTAGGGTCTGTCCGTGAACTTGGCATTCTGCCGGGCACGCACCGCAGCGCCACTGTTTGACTAAGGCCGCTCGCCTGCGAAGAACCTGGCGGCCGGAGTAGCGCGGATAAATTTTGCTGCAAGCATTGGATCGGATTCCGTGGCCGGATGATCGGCGTCCGGCAGCAGCGGGATCACCATGCGCACTGCTTGCCAGGCAGCCGTCGGCGCCCCACCGAAAGTGCGCGCCGGGTCCTGCGCCTTGCGCACGTCAAGCCATAGCGCAGCTTCCACTAGATCCAGCCCGAGCAGGTCCATCGTCGTCGATACCGCCTGGCGCGCGCGCTGCACCTTCAGGCGCGTTTGCGACTGCAAGTCCTCGACCGTAGTCTCGAGCGCACTTCCCGTTGGTGCGACTGGAACCGCGAGGCCCTGGATTTCCTGTTGCAGATCGGTCGGCAAGTAGCCGCTGGTATCCCGACGATGCCAGCCCTTGAGGACATCCTGCGGCTGGATTCCGGTGAAGAAGACATTCCGGAATCGCTCTATGCGCAGCATCACTGCGACATCCATGTTGGCCAGCGCAATAACAAAATTCTCTAGCTTGTTAGCCATGGGATAAGGGTCCCAGTTCGCGTTCGAAACGATGTAGCCATGTTGGCCATGACTCAAGGGACCGCCCTTGACGTAAAATTGCATCATCTGCGGGCTGGCCAATTCCCAGGAATCCTCCGGACCAAGCCCAACATGCACGGCCGGGTTGTGATCGGAAGAGTTGGCCTGGAACACCACGGCGTCGCGAAGCGCCGCCCATTCCTCCCAAGCGGAAGCCTGCCGGATCGAAGAGGCGCGCATGCTCTCGGGGTCCTGAATGATGCGTTTAGGGTCCGCATCAAACAGGTAACTGCCGCGGACCATCGCCAGGATGCGCGCCGCGTCGCCATTGAGGAAATGCTCTGGGCGGTCCTGCTGCACGACGGTGCTTAAGGGCGTGATGCTGCTATTCAGGCCATTCAAGTCCATCGCATAGATGAGGTCGGCCCATTCCAGCGCCCGCGCGCCATCGTACACAGCCAAGGCCGCCTGTCCGGTCGCATAGGCATTGCTGCTAGTCAGGGCATTTTCATCCGCTGCGAATGGCGTCAGCGGTTTGAGGCCGGCGAGGGCAAGGGCCCTCGCTGCGGGCATGCGCAAACCGTGGTAATACGCCTCGCCGGCGCCGACCATCGCGCCGGCAATATTGCCAAGCTGCGCCAGATCGCCTTCACCAACGGTACCGCGCGAGCGCACGACCGGCGTGACGCCTTTGTTCAGCAAGTCGAGTAGCATCTGTGCAAGTTCATGACTTGGCGCGTTATAGGTCATCGCGTTGGCGCGCACTACCATCATCGCCCGGGTCACTTCCTCTTGGGAAACTTCGGGGCTGAAGCCGGAGAGGGCGCCCCGCTGGAATGCTTCCAGCGAGTGGCGCGCGACGTAGTCATGGTTGGCGGGGGAGGTTGCATCGCCCTTAAACAGCACCGTCTCGCGCTGGTCGCCAGTTGCACGATTGAACCAGTAGACGGAGATGCCCTCAGCCGTCGCTTCGAGCAGCAAACCATAGTTATCCGCTTGGCGCTGGCGCGCTTCACTAGTCAGATCAACCTTGGCCCCATATCGCGCAACGTCGACAATCTGATCGATGGTCAGCAGATGACCGTCTAGCGCGATCGCCTCGGTGGCCTTAGTCGCGTTAATCGGAACGTAGGCGGGTGGGGCGCTGACGGATGCGAGGCATGGCGTGGCACAAAGACCGCTCGCAATGCACATCGCCACGCAGATATGCCACATGCAGCGATGCCGGAGGAGGAATCTGCTCATCGGTGGATGTCCTTTTTTTTGTACGCAACCAAACTCTTGTATCCGGTTCACCTGGGATTCTGACCGCTGTACAGTCGGGTGCGCAACGCTCATGCAACCCGAGCGTGCAGCTGCCTATCGTCAATCCGCATTAGCAAGAGACCACACGCGTCAAATGTGGATTTGACTTAATCTATGTTTGTGGCTACATTGTTACCCCATGAAGAATCATATCGTACGCGCCAGAATTGAAGGGAATCTTAAGGCGGATGCCATGCAGGTGTTGGCGTCACATGGGCTCGATCTCAGCGATGCCATACGTCTGTTTCTTCGTCAGGTCGTCGCTCGCGGAGGCATTCCTTTTTCGATACGAAATCAAAATGGAGTCCGGACAGCGCGCGCAACAGTACTTCAACAGTCAAAAATTGCGTCTCAGGAACGTGACCGCGCGGAGGTTGCCAGCGGGAAGTTTGCCGCGGGTGAATTATTTCTGATTCGGCCGGAGGATGCGCGAGCAGCCAAAGTAGAGTGGCCGGCATGTAAATTGAGTGACTGAGCAAATTCCCGAGATTGCGCTGACAAGCGAGGAGGTTGCGGAAATCCTGACCCACTGCGGTGATACGGCGCTTCTGGTTGGCGGCCAGTCACTGGCATTCTGGGCAACTCGCTATTCGATAAAGCCGTTTGGCATTTTAGCTGCGGCGGTGACATCGGACGTCGATTTTATAGGCAGTGCGGAGGTCGCCAACAATCTCGGACGCTCTCTGGGATGGCAGGTATGGCTGCCGGCGCCAGACGATCCGACCGCCCAGGTTGCCAAACTAACGAAGACAATTCACGGCGTCGGCATCAAGCAAATCGATTTCCTGAGCTCTATTCTCGGCCTGCAGACAAATCGGGTAGAGCAACGCGCTGTGAGGGTGACCTTTCCCAACGGCGCCCGCATTCGGGTATTGCATCCGCTGGATGTGCTCGAGAGCCGGCTCCGGAATTTACTGATACTGCGATCACAACAAATTGCCGCTCGCGTAGC
>JANXZG010000028.1 GCA_025355645.1 Gammaproteobacteria bacterium
TTCCACCGGTAATAGCTTTGTTCGGACACTCCGTGGATCCTGCATAGCTCCGCGATCGGCGTCCCAAGTTCCGCCTGCTTCAAAATACTGGTGATCTGCTCCACCGAAAAGCGCTTTCTCTTCACGACAAAACCTCCGTCCTATAGGCTGAATTTTGTCGCAAAACTCACTTTGCCGGTGGTCCGAATTTGCCGGGGCCTGTCAATACCAACATTCTCTGCAGTGCACTGCTGACACCTGGAGGCTTGACTGATCGGCTCTAACGGGGCTGGCGGGAAGGGCGCTTTCAACTTCTGACGAGCGAGGAGCAACTCGAGGAATTCCGGCGCGTCACGCGCTATCCGCGCCTCAAGCCCTTCATCGAGCCCGCTGCCGCCGGCGCGATGTATAACGAACTGCGGCGCTTGGCGATATTCATTGTGAAGCTGCCCGTTGTCGATGCATCGAAAGATCCTGCAGATAATTTTCTACTGGCCAAGGCGCAGGCCGGAGTCGCTGATGTCCTCGTCACCGGCGATAAGCACGATTTGCTGTCCCTCGGGACCTTTCGGCGCACGCAAATCATCACCGCGCGGCAGTTCCTGACGCAGCTCGGCGATAAAGCGAAACGCTCGCCAAAGCGTAAGATCGCGGCGACACGCCGCCGAAAGCGCAAGACATCGCGGTACGGGAAGGGGCAGCGAACCTCATGGCAGGGCGAGCTGTCGGCGCAAGAACAGGATCTCGACCTCTTTAGAATCCCGCGACCGTATTGCCAGACCAATCCAGGCGATTAAATCGACGAGGATTCCGAACAAGATGTGAAAAATGCCGAGCACGGATTGATCATGCCATAATCACGCCGAGCTCGTGAAAGTCTGGTGACCGAATATTTGCGGAGCACAGGGGCGGATGAAGAGGTTCCAAGGGAGGATCGCCGTGGTCAGCGGCGCGGCGCAGGGCATGGGTAAGGCCGTTGCCCAGCGTCTCGCCCAGGAAGGCGCGACCGTCGTTTCGGTGGATATCAATTCGGCCGGGTCTAGCGCGACCGCGCAGGCGCTGGGTGGCGGCGCGATCGCCATCGGCTGCGACATCGGCGATGAGGCGGCGGTCGGGAAGCTCTTCGAGGCGGTCGCCAAGAAATTCGGCAAGCTCGACGTCCTCATCAACGTCGCGGCGATCGTGCCATTCGTGAAGTGGGACGAACTGACATTCACCGAATGGCGTCGCGTCCAGCGCGTCAACCTCGATGGCCTGTACCTGATGTGCCGCGCAGGTTCTGACCTCATGCGCAAGGGCGGCTACGGCCGTATAGTGAACTTCTCCTCGAACTCGATTTTCGCCGGCACGCCGAACATGGCGCATTACGTTGCCTCGAAAGGTGGAGTGCTGACCTTCACGCGCGCGCTCGCCACCGAACTCGGACCCTACAAGATCACCGCCAACTCGGTCTGCCCGGGCCTGATCGATACCGAGGGCGTGCAGTCGACGCCGCACAAGGATGCGTTCGGCTTTGTCGAGACGCTGCAGGCGATCAAGGGCCATGGCGTGCCGGCGGATGTCGTGCCGGCGGTTGCGTTCCTCGCCTCGGAAGAGGCTCACTGGATCACCGGCCAGGCGCTGAACGTCGATGCCGGCATGGTGCGCCAGTAGCCCTGCGTTAGCGGCAGGCTCCCTTTGCGCCTGCTGCAAGGGACCCTCGCCCATCAGCTGTAGCAATCAGCCCCGGTTTGGTAGCCCCTGAAGCTCTCCAGGTCGTGCGAATAGAAGAGCTCCGCGTCGTGCTTCCCGGCGAGGTCTTTTAGGCGCTTCATCGACTCTAGGCTCCTGGTCGGGTCAAGATGAAAGCTCGAGATGCACATCATGTCCATGCTCTTCTTGCTGTAGCAGGCATCGGCCGTGAACAGCATCGGCCGCCGGTTCTTCAGTTCGACCATCAGGCTGTAGTGCCCGGCCGTGTGGCCCGGCGTCTCGTAGAGCCACAGGCCCTTGGCGATCTCCTGATCGCCCGTCACCGTCTCGAAGCGCGGCGTGTACATATCAAGCGCCGGGTCCGCCGGCAATTTCATGCCGCGCTTCGCGGCGAGCTCCGGTGCGAACGTCATGTCCGAGTAACCCAAGTGCTCGAACGGCTGGCAGTTGCCACTCTGCTCGAGTTCCTTCGCGTGGCAGATCGTGCAGGCCTCGTGGAAGTGCTTGTTGCCGCCGCAGTGATCGAAGTGGTAGTGAGAATTGATCACATAGTTGATGTCGGAGGTCTTCAGGCCAAGCTTTGCGATCTGGGCCGGCAGCCTCTGCGCAGCGTCCTGGATCGGCTTTTCGAATGGCAGCACGCGCATCACATGATCGAAGTCGTAGCCGGTGTCAAACAGGTAGCGACCGTCGTCGTGTTCGATCAACACGCTGTAGCAGGGGAATCGCAACTCACCGGCCGGCCCGCGATTCCAAAATGCGTGGAAGCCGTCGATGACCAACGTGCCCCCATCCAGCAGGTAAACCTTCGTATCGGCCACGGATCGCAGCTCCTGTTGCAGGCCTCGCCGGTTACTTCGGCGGTGCGGCCACTGAACTCATCATCGCACGGACCGAAGCGGCATCCCATACCGGCTCGACCTTCAGGGCGCCGGAGACGATCTGCGTGCGCAACGCATCGATGTCGGCCCAGATTCGGGCAGGAATGTAGGTGGTGTGCAGCAAACGCACTGAGTCATCCGCGAGCCGGATCGAGTAGGTGTGAGTTCCGAACGTGCCACGTTTGAGGTCCTCGATCATCGCCGTATACACCGGCACGAGGTTCCACACCACCGAAGTCAGCAGGTGGCCCTTGTCGAGCGAACTCTTGTCGCCGAGCTGGTCGATGAACCAGACCGGGGCGCTACCCGTCGCCTTCGTTTCCACCGCCTGCATGATGCCAAAGCTTGCACGATCGCCTTGGCCGAACACGATGTCGGCGCCGGCGCTGATCACGGATTCAGTGACGCGGCGGCCCCCGGCCACGTCAGCGTAGGCCGCAGGGCCGATGACTGCGTACAGCACCTTGATAGCCGGATCCGTGATACGCGCACCCTGCGCGAAGGCTGCCGACTGTGTATTCCACGGAGGGGATTCGGCCGCGACAACGATCGCGACGGTGTGCGAGCGCGTCATCTTCGCCGCCAGCGCGCCGGCAAGGTACGCCCCTTCCCGGCCGGAAAGCGTGTAGTCCGCCACTGCACCCGGGCGCGATTCATTGGGGCGATCGACGATCGCGACGGGCACGTGCTTTTCCGCGCCGATCTCGGGAGCTGCGGTGTTGTAGCCACTGGCGTGCGCAATGATCAAGCTGGCGCCATCATCGGCGAGCTCGCGCAGCGCCGCATGCACGTCGCCGTAGCCCAAGCCCGACGCCGGCATGAACTTCCAGTGGTACTTGGCCGCCACGTCGCGGGCCGCTTCGAAAGCCTGCTGGTTCCAGCCGTAGTCGGTCGGCTCCTCCGGCAGCATGATCGCGAGCGCCATCGGCTGCGCAGCCAGCACCGACGTGGCGCCGAACGGGCATACAGCCCCCGCCAGGGCCGCCGCAAGGATGATGCTCCCGATGACGCGACGGCGGCGGGGCATCGCGCAACCCAGTGTCATGTCAGAACTTGTAGCCGATGCCGATGCGGTACTCTCGCGGCGGGAACCAGGTCTGTGTCGTCTCGCCGCCGTATTGGTTCGTGAAGCGGTAACTGACCTCGGCCCTGTTAGCGATGTTCGAAACGCCGAGCGTCAGGTCGAGCTGCCGATTCGCGAATGTGTAGTCGAAGAACAGGTTCATCATCACATAGCTCGGTGTCGTGTAATAGAACGAGTTGCCGAATACGGTATCGGCGTACTGGTCGCGGTAGGTGGCCTGCACGCGCGACAGCAGGCTCGAGCCATCCGCGAACTTCGAGGTCTGCGAGAGGGCGAGCTGCGCCATGTACGGCGGCAGGTTCGGCGGGGCGTTGCCATAGACGTCGCGGTAACCGGTAAGACGTAGTGCGGTCAACAGCTGCTGCGCGTTCGGCAGGGCGGGATCAGTAAAGCCGAATTCGGCGGCCAGGAACGCTGGCAGCCCGTATTGGTTGGTAAACTGGTTGTTAAGCATATTGCCGGTAAGGTTGTCGATCGAATTAACGTGCGAGGTGATGTGGCCGCGCTGCGCCGTGAGGAAGGCGTCAAGGCGAAAATGCGCCGGCAGCAGCATGGTGAACTCGCCCTCGAGGCCGTAGATCTGGACTTCCGGCAGGTTGTCGACACCGCCGTCGAAATTGATCGCATCTTCGGCGTGATACTGCATGTCCTTGTCGATGTAGTAGAACGCCGCAAGGTTCGCGATGAACCTCCGATCCAGCATCGAGTTCTTCGAGCCGATCTCGAACGCGGTGATCGTCTCCGGCACATAGTTGTGCGGCACGACGAGCGGCGCTGTTCCCGGGTTGCCGCCGCCCGGCTTATAGCCGGTGGAGATGCTGCCGTAGAGCATGTTGTCCGGGGTCAGCTGGTCTTCGATGCCGAGCTTCCACGTCAGCTTGGAGGAGTGCTGGCTGAAGCGCACGATGCCGCCGCCTTCATTCGGATCGCCGAAATAGTTGTCGAGCAGCGTCGTGTTGCCGTCGTGGGTGTAGCGGAAGCCGGCGGTGCCGTGCAGCTGGTCGCTGAAGTGGTAGGTGCCCTGGCCGAACAGCGAGGCCGACGTGCGGCGCAACGCGTTCAGTGTTTCAAAATACAGGGTACCGGCATTGAACTCCGGTAGCGAGAGCGCTTCGCCGACGGGATCCGACAGCCCGATCGTATTTGGCGCTTCCGGCATCCCGGGGTTCAGCAGGTACTGCGAATAGGCATCCGTGATGCGCGAATGCATGTAGTACGCACCCAGCACCCAGTCGAGCGGGCCACCGGGCTTCGAGCTTAAATCGAACTCCTGCGAGACCGCATAGTTCTCGTGCAGCACGTACTGGTCGTTCTCGCCCCCGAACAGCGGGGTTGCGAGCGCAAGGGTCAGGCCGCTTTCCGAGTTCGATCCGCCCTCGTTCATGTACTGCAGGCTCGAGAGAGACTTGAAGGTCATCGGACCTAGGTCCCAGGTCGCAGTCAGCGTCGCGATCGTCTGCTGCATGTCGTAGATGCCGGGCCAGTCGCTGGTCTCATGCCAGGGATTCGTGTCCGGATCGAGGATGTTCTTGCTCTGCGGCTCGTGCTGCACGACCTTTGCGTATTCAATCGAGCCGAGCAGCGAGAAATCATCGCCCGGCTGCAGCAGCGCCGACAGACGCACGTGGTAGTTGTTGGAGTCATTGAGCTTGAAATTGCCCGGGATTGCAGTGGCGGTAACGAAACCGTCCTGCTTGTCGTAGTCGCCGGCGAAGCGCAGCGCAAGCGTGCTGGAGACCGGCAGGTTCACCGCCGCGCGCACATGCATGAGGCTTAAGGATCCGAACTCTGCGTCGGCATAACCCTTGACCGCATCCAGCGTCGGCTGCACGGTGATGATGTTCAATGTGCCGCCCACCGAGTTCTGGCCAAACACGGTGCCCTGCGGCCCGCGCAGCACCTCGAGGTGGTCGAGGTCGAGGAAACCCAGCGTAAGCGATAGCGGGTTCGGGATGAAGAATCCGTTCTGGTGCAACGACACGGAAGCCGGCGAGCCGTCATCCTGCGGCGAATTGAGGCCTATACCGCGAATCGTCAGGTCAAAGTTGTAGCCGTCGCTCTCGCCGATGACGAGGCCCGGCACGATGCCATTGAGGTCCGTGGCGTTCTGGACGTTGCTCTGTGCAAGCACTTCGGGCGTGACCGCAGTGATCGCCTCCGGTGTCACCTCGAGGCGGGTATTCTCCTTTTGTCCGACGACGACGACGGTCCCGAGCTGCTCGGAAGTATCGGTGGCAGCGGCGCCGGCGAGCGGCGCGACCAGCAATCCACTGATGACCCACGGTAATGTCCGGTTGCCGGTGAAGCGCATCGCTGACTCTCCCTTCAATATTTGACCCCTCGCCAGCACCCCGGCGCGCTGGGTGAACCACCCGACCCAGTTGGTTCACATAGTGGCATTAAGTGCCGACCGTGACAACACCCATATTGGTTCCACGTTGCCGCTATTGGTTCCAGAGCGAGGGCATCAGGGCGCCGCGCCATGCACGATGTGCCCACCCACCATAGTCATCTGCACGGCAGTGCGCCCGATGCGCTTTAGTGGCACGCTAAAGATGTCCTGCGACAGTACGGCAAGGTCAGCCAGCTTGCCTTTCTCCAAAGTACCAACGTCGCGGTCAAAAAATGAGGCATAGGCGGAACCCTGCGTATAGGCATCGACGGCTTCGCTCACGCTGAGGCGCTGGTGCGGCGTGTAGACCCTCCCCGTCGGGCGAGCGCCGGCGAGCGCTGCACCATCGAGCGGCAGGTCAAGGATGTCGGCCGTGTCGCTGGAGTGCCAGATCTCGCGCGTCACGGCCTCCTGGATGCTGACGAAGGCGTTCGCGGGCCACGAACAGGGCCAGTCGCTGGAAAAGCCCATCACGACGCCGCCGTCCAGGAACGTGCGCCACTGATCGCTCGGGCTCGGATCCTTCGCATCGATGTTGGTCCCGGAATCCCCGCAGCAAAATCCTGGCGAGGTCACGTTGATGACCGCGAGCGGCCGATAACGCGCGATGTCTGCTTCGCGTACCGAAGAGCTGTGCTCGATGCGCAGGCGGCGGTCGCGCGGACCATTGGCGCGCTCGGCCTCCTCGTAGGCGTCGAGCACCATGTGCGCGGTGTCGAAGCGCGTCGCGTGGGTCATCAGCTGGTAACCGCGCCGGTCAAGCTCGGTGATGAGCGCGCGGAAATCTCGCGGCCGGTACACAAGCGGCTGCAGCACGCCGCTGAAGCCATCGGCGAAGAACTTGACCAAGTTCGCCGACACCCATTCATCGTGGTAAAGATTGCGCGCCTCGTCGAGGTCCGCGAGGAACTGCGGGGTCAGCTCGTGCGGCTTCGCCACGGCGCCGAACGCGGTGCGTGTGCGCACGGTGAGCAGCCCGCGCTCACGCAGCGCCGCATACAGCCGGATCTCCTGCAAATCGCCGGTCGCGTTGACGACGGTTGTGATGCCGAAGCGGTTGAGTTCCTTCGTAGCGACCTGGATCATCGCCAGTTGCTCCTCGACGCTGAGCGTCGCGCGCACGTAGCGCTCCACGGCCTCCATGCCAGCCTCAATCACGATGCCGGTCGCATGGCCGCCCGCATCCCGGTACACGTTGCGCTCCTCGTTGGGATCGGCGAGCGGCGCATCGGTGATGCTGGCCGCGGCAAGCGCCTGCGAGTTCAGCCACATCGCGTGCTCGGAGACGTTGTGCACGACCACCGGCCGGTCCGGCACCGCCTCATCGAGCATTGAGGCGGACGGCGCAAAGGGTTGCGTGGTGGCAAAATCGATGCGGCCAAAGATGATCTTGTCGCTGGGATGGCTCGCGGCGTATTCACGGATGCGCGCCGTGAGCAGCTTGGGTTTCGACGGCGTGATGCTCGCCTCAGGCATAGAGAGGTTCACGCCGTGCAGCGCGATCGCGCCGAGCCATACGTGGATGTGGCCATCGACGATGCCGGGAATCACCGTGTGGTGCTTGAGGTCAAGGACCTGCGACGCTGGCGTACGCAGCGCGAGCACCTCGGCATCCGTCCCGATCGCCTCGATGCGCGAATCATGCACCGCGAGCGCTTCAGCCCACGGCGCTGCCTTCGTCCCGGTGTAGATATGGCCGTGCACGAGCAGCACGTCGCCCGCCCCGGCTGCGCCCGGCACGAGGCCGATGGCGAACGTCGCAAGCACGAGCGCCACAGTCCGCGCGCTCACGCGGAAGCGCCCGTGACGCCCGAAGGTCCGGCCGTGCCGGCATCGATCGTGGCAAGCGCCGCGGCCATGCCGGCAGCAACGTCCACGACAGCCCCCAGCGAGCGGATCGCGCCCCCTAGGGCGCTGATCGCGACTACGGCATAGAGCGGGCGCGCCGTGGGCCCCATGTGACCGATGCGTAGGAGCTTGCCCTGCGTCTCGCCGCGGCCGGAGGAGAACATGACGCCGTAGCGCGCGCGTACCGTGGCGCGGATCGCCGCATCGTCGAGCCCTGCAGGAATCCGCACCGCGGTCGTCGTCGGTGAGGCAAAGCGCTCCGACACCGGCCACAGCGCAAGGCCCATCGCCTGCACGCCGGCGCGGCAGGCGGCGGCGGTCAGCGCGTGGCGTTCCCACACCTTTTCCGGCCCCTCGCCGAGGTACAGGTCGAGCGCGGCGTCGAGGCCGTTGATCTCGGCGACCGACGGCGTGAACGGGAACGGTCGGTCGCGTCGCCAGGCTTCCTCCCAGTCGAGGATGCTGAGGATCGAATCGCGCGGAGCGGCGGGGTTCGCTTTCATCTTCTGCCAGGCACGCGGGCTCACGCCCACGAGCGAGAGGGCCGGCGGGCAGCCAAGGCACTTGTTCGGCCCCGTCACGAAGAGGTCCGCGTGGCAGTTCTCGGGACCTATGTCCATGCCCGCCCAGGAGGAGACCGCATCGACCAGCAGGCACGCGCCGTGGGCTGCGGCCATGCGGCCTATCTCGGCGACCGGGTTGATCGTGCCGGATGGCGTGTCGTGGTGGCAGACGGCGATGATGCGGATATCGGGCCGGGATTTCAGCATGGCCGCGACGCTCGCCGGGTCGATGACTTCGTTGTACGGCACGCGAATCTCGAGGAGTTCCCTGCAGTAGCGCTTCGCCCAGAAGCCAAATCCCGCGCCATAGACGCCGGACACGAGGTTCAGCACCACATCATCTGCCGCGATCAGCGAGGCGGCTCCCGCCTCCAGCGCGAGGACCGGCTCGCCCTGCAGTATCACCGGCATGTGCGGCGTGCGCAGCGCACTGCGCAGCTTCTGCGTTACTCTCTCGTAGAATCCCTGGAATGCGGGATCATAGTCGTACATCACCGGCTTTCCGAGCCCGCGCAGCACCTGCGGGTAGGCATCGACCGGCCCGGTCGTCAGCGTGAAGGTCGGATCCTCGTCCGGCTTGATCGACAGTGTCATTGGCGATCCTCCCTTGAGTCTTAAGATGAATCAACGCTCGCCGCGGGTATACGGCGTTCCAAGGGCGCTCGGCAGCATGCTGTGCCGCCCGAACACTACCAGCACGGCCATCACGACCGCGAACGGCAGCATCTGCACGACGTCGGTCGGGATGTCGATGCCCGCCACCTGCAGCGCGGTCGTCATCGCGAGGCTCGCGCCGAAGAGGGCCGCGCCGACCATCACCATCAGCGGCCGCCCGCGCGCCAGCATCGCCAGCACGATGCCGATCACGCCCGCCCCGCCGGTCATGAACGGCACGAAGATGCCGGCCCCAACATTGGCAAGATACGCCCCTCCGAGGCCCGCGAGGAAGCCGGTGCACAGCACGGCGAGCGAGCGCGTGTGCACCACATCGACGCCCGCGGCATCGAGCGCGGCGGGCTGGTTGCCCGCGGCCTCGAGGCTTAAGCCGAGGTACGTCGAGCGGTACATCCACGATAAGGCAAACACCAACGCAACCGCGAGGTAGACCAGCAGGTTATGGCTGAACAGGCCCCTGCCCAACACCGGCACGTCGCGAAGCAGCGGCAGTGCGAGGACCGGGGCCGCGGCAAGGCGCGGGTAGGAGCGGCTGAACTGCACGTAATGCAGAAGCGAGGTCAAGCCTTCGGCGCCCACCGTGATCGCGATGCCGATGACGATCTGGTTCAGGCCGCGGCGGATGCACAGCAGCAGCACAATCAGCGCGGTCAGCATGCCGCCGAGGCCGCCGGCGAGATACCCCAGCCAGAACGAGCCGCTGTGGTATGCGGCGACGAACCCCGTATAGGCGCCGACCAGCATCATGCCCTCGAGCCCGATGTTCAGGACGCCCGCCTTCTCCGACATCTGTTCGCCGAGGCCGGCGAGCAGCAGGGGCATGCCCGCCGTGACGGCGCCGTACAGGAGCGAGACCAGGAACGGTTCGGTCAGCAAACCACCCATAGTTCAGGTTCCCGCCGCCTTGCGGCGCCCCTGGTCCAGGTACTCGACCAGCCCGAGGAACAGCAACAGAAGCGCGACCAGCACCAGGACAAAGTGCTGGGGCACGCCAACGCGCCGCGCCGCGCTCTCGCCGCCGACCATCAGCGCCGAAAAGAACAGCGTGAAGCCGATCACCGCATAGCCGTTGAAGCGCGCCAGGAACACCAGCGGCACGACCAGCAGCCCGAGCGCCGGGTTCCAGTCCGCGCGCACGCTACCCCAGACCCCCAGCACTTCGACGGCGCCCGCAAGGCCGATCAGCGCCGCACTTAACGCAAAGGCGGCGATGGTGAGCCGCTCGACGCGATAGCCGGCATGCACGGCCGCAGCACGGTTTGCGCCAAGCACCTGCAGGCGCAGGCCGAACGCCGTGCGGGTCATCATCAGGTGCACGCCGACAACCGCCAGCATCGCGAGAAGGAGGCCGCTGTGGATCGTCGTGCCAAAGAGGCGCGGCAGCCGGTCATCAACGGCAAGGCTGCGCGTCTGCGGCACGGTCGTGCCGGGGTCGCGCAGCACGAGCTTGATCAGTACGTTGGCGAAGCTCGTGCCGAGGAAGCTCATCATCAACGTCGTGATGATCTCGTTGATGCCGTAGCGGGACTTGAGCACCGCCGGCAGCAGCGACCACACGAGGCCTACCAGGCTCCCGGCGAGCATACACAGCACGAGCGTCACGCCGCGTGGCACGCCCCCGATCAGCGCCGGGGCGAGGGCCGCACTCGCAACCGCTGCCAGCAGGAACTGGCCGTCGCCGCCGAGGTTCCAGATGCCGGAACGGAACGCAACAATGAGGCCCGCAGCGATCAGGAGGAGCGGCGCCATCCGGGTCAGCGTCTCCTGGGCGCCGCCCCAGCGCAGCAGGCTCCGTTCCATCACGTAGCTGTAATAGCCGATCGGGTCTTTGCCCAGTACCAGCAGGATCAGGCCGCCGACGGTGAGCGCAAGCACGACCGGCACGAAGACCCTAAGCGGGCCGCGCAGGCTCATGTCGCGCCCGCCCCGGTCATCAGGCGACGCACGCGGTCGATCGCGCCGGCGTCGTTGTCGACAATGCCAGCGAGGCGCCCGCCGAACATCACGCCAATGCGGTCGCTGATCTCGATGAGTTCATCGAGGTCGGTCGAGATCACGAGGAGCGCTACCCCACGCGCAGCGGCCGTGCCGATCCGGTCGAGCGCCAGGCGCTGGTTATGCAGGTCGAGGCCGTGGGTCGGCTTGTTAAGGATCGCGACGCGCGCCTCGGCATCCAGCTCACGCGCCAGCAGCACCTTCTGCACATTGCCTCCGGAGAGCTTGCCGGCCGGCGTCAGCGCGGACGGCGTGCGGATGTCGTTGCGCTCGATCAGCACGCGCGCATGCGCGTGGATCGCCGCCCAGTCAGTGATGCCGTGGTGCCACCAGGGCGGCGCGCCGACTTCCTTCAGCACGAGGTTGGTTGCCACCGGGAGGGCGCCGACGGTGCCCTCGCCAAGGCGGTCATCGGTCACGTACCGTACGCCGCGCCCGCGCCGCTCCGGCACACCGCCTTGCGTAATGTCGATGCCGCCGAGCTCAAGGGCGCCGCCGTGCACGGCGCGCTGACCGGCGATCATCTCGGCAAGGTGCTTCTGGCCGTTTCCATCGACCCCGGCGATACCCAACACTTCGCTGGACCACAGCTCGAAGCTGACCTTGCGCAGCGGCGTCTCGGCGAACTCTGCGCGGGTGGACGCCTCTCGCACCCGCAGCACCGGGGGTTGCGAGCGATCCACGACGGCCGGTCCGTGGATCTTGCGCCCGAGCAGTATCGCGAGCTCCGCCGCGTGTCCACCGGCCGTCGTGGCAGCTTCGCCAGCCTCAAGGCCAAACATCAGGCGGATGATCGTCGCGGTGCGCCCGGACTCTTCCATCGCAACAAGCGCCTCGGGATCGATCCCGCCGGCGACTTTTCCCAAGCGCAGCACCGAGATGCGGTCGCCGAACTCGTAAGCTTCCCCCAACTTGTGAGTAATCAGAATCAGTGCGACGCCGCGATCGCGAAGATTGCGCATCATGCGCCCGAGATCTGCGACGCCCTGCGGCGTCAGCATCGAGGTCGGCTCGTCGAGTAGCAGCAGCTTCGCGTCGCGCCACAGCGCGCGCATGATCTCGACCTGCTGCTGTTCGCCGAGCGAGAGGCCCGCCAAGGGCGCGTCCGGGTCGAGGTGCGTGCCGAGAAGCGTGGCAAGTTCCCTGAAGCGCCGCAGTGCCGCGGCGCGCGCCAGGCGCCTGAGCCACGAGCCGCCGAGCATCAGGTTCTCGATGACGGTCAGGCTCAGCACGAGTGAAGGGCGCTGGAAAACTGTGCCGATGCCGAGCTGAATGCTGTGCCGCGGCGATGCGATGCGCAGCGGATTTCCGCCGATGATGACGGTGCCCTCGTCGGGCTGTTGCATGCCCGCGAGCACGCTGACGAGCGTCGACTTGCCCGCGCCATTCTCGCCAAGCAGCACGTGCACCTCGCCGGCGTGGAATTCGAGCGAGACCGCATCGAGGGCGACGACGCCCGGATAGCGCTTCGTGATTCCGCTGAGCGCCGCGACGATCGACATGCGCCGCCGGCTTATTTCGCCGGCGCCGCGACCGAGGTCATCAGCGCGCGCACCCGGGCAGCATCGAAGATCGGCTCGACCGTGATCTTGCCGGCGATGATCTGAGCGCGCACCGCCTCGAGCTCGGCCCAGGTCTTGTCGGGGATGTGCGCCGTGTGCAGCAGGTGCACGGAGTCGTCGGCCAGCCGGATCCGGTAGGCAGCCGCACCGAAGCGGTTCGCCTTCAGGTCATCGATCATCGCGGCAAACACCGGCTCGAGGTTCCAGACCACCGACGAGAGCAGGTTCCCCTTGTCGATGGGGCTCTTGTCGCCGATGACGTCGATGAACCAGACTTTGCCGCCAAGCGTCGACTGGTGCGTCTCGACGGCCTGCAGCATGCCGAAGCTCGAGCCGTCGCCCTGGCCGAAGATGACGTCGGCGCCCGCCCCGATCACCTGTTCGGCCACACGACGGCCGCCCGCCGCATCGGCGTAGGCGAAAGGTCCTATCACGGCATAGACGATGTGCACGGCGGCGTCCGTGGCGCGCACGCCCTTAGCAAACGCGGCCGACTGGGAGTTCCACGAGGGCGGCTCGCCCGAGACGACGATGCCAACGGTATGCGTCTGCGTGGTCTTCGCGGCCAGCACGCCGGCGAGGTACGCGCCCTGGTGGCCGGACAAAGTGTAGTCGGCGACGGCGCCTGGCTTGGCTGCATTTGGGCGGTCTACAATCGCGACCGGCACGTGCTTTTCGGCGCCGATTTCCGGCGCAGCGGTGTCGAAGCCGGCGGCATGCGCGATGATCAGATCCGCACCGTCGTCGGCGAGATCGCGAAGCTGCGCATGCACGTCGCCGTAGCCTAAGCCCGTCGCCGGCATGAACTTCAGATGATAGCGCGAGGCAACTGCTTTTGCCGCGTTAAAGCCTTGCTGGTTCCAGCCGTAGTCGTTCGGCTCCTCCGGCAGCATGATCGCCAGCGTCTTCGGCTCGGACGCAAAGAGGGCCGGCGCGCAGCCGCATGCCATCAGGACAAGGCCCAGGAGCCACGCACGGCGCCAATCACTGCGACGCATATTCATGCCTCAAGCGCCTTGCGCACCGCCACGAGCTTGCGCGCCCGCGCGAGCTGCAGTGACTGGACTTCCTCGGCCTTGTAGTCGTACAGGCCGCCACCGGTCTTGATGCCAAGTCGGCCGCTGGCGGTCATAGCAGCAACGACGCCGGCGACGTCCTGGCGCACGGACAGCTCGCGGTTCAGGTAGCCGGCGACGGCCGTGTAAATGTCGAGCCCGGCCATGTCCAGCAGTGCCATCGGACCCACGACGGCGAGCTTGTAGCCGATGCCCCAGGAAACGCACGCGTCGAGATCCCGCGCCTCAATGACACCCTGTTCGACGAGGTCAAGGCACTCGCGCATGACGGCATAGAGTACGCGGTTCTCGACGAAGCCGGCGACGTCCTTGCGGATCCTGATGGGCAGGTGGCCTGCCTGGCGCACGAGAGCGATCATCGCCTCGACGATGTCTGGGGCAGTCGCGGCACCGCCGATCACCTCGATCACCGGGATGATATGGGGCGGGTTCGACCAGTGCATGCCGATCACGCGCGACGGCACGCGCGTGCCGGCCTGGATCTTCGTGATCGGGATACCCGAGGTGTCGGAAGCGAGGATGCAGTCGTCGCTGACGCACGCCTCGATCTCGCGGAAAACGCGGATTTTCAAATCCAGATCCTCCGGCACAGTCTCGATCGCAACGTCGGCGTTCTGCACACACTGCGGAAGCGATGCCTCGATCCGGATTGGCGTCGTGCCGCGATCAGCAACTCCGAGCGCGGCCAACACTCCGGCGGCGGTCGTGAAACCCTGTCCGGCCCGGTCGCGCTTTCCGGCATCGGCATCGAAGGTCGACACGGCGAAGCCTGCGCGTGCGAGCGTCGCGGCGATGCCCGGCCCCATCGTGCCAAGGCCAATAACCGCGATGTTCTTCAGGACGTGGCCTTCTGGTAGGCGGGGCGTGCGGCAACGCGCGCGATCCAGCCGTTAAGCTGCGGCAGCTCCGGTAGCGTGACGGGGAACTTGAGGCAGCGCTCGACGATCGGCGCCAGGCAGATGTCGGCGATCGTGAACGCGCCGCCGGCGATCCAGTTGCGCCGCGCCGTGCTTTTTTCCAGCAGTTCGAGCTGCGTTACCAGCTCCTTGCTGTCGGCTGCCCAGCTCGGCGCACGCTCTTCCGGCTTTTTCTTCGCTTCCTTGAAGACGCCGAGGTACGGCCCATTCAGCGAGGCGAGTTGCCAGTCCATCCAGCGCTCGATGTGGGTCCGCACCGCTGGATCAGCAGGATACAAAGGCGACCCAGCCGCATGGCGGTTACAGAGGTAACGCAGGATGGTGTTCGACTCCCACACAACGAGGTCGCCGTCGACCAGCGTCGGCACCTTACCGCTCGGATTCATCGCGAGGTATTCCGCGGTCGCTGTGTTATTGAACTGGCGGCCGTAGTCCTCGCGCTGGAATGGAAGGCCCAGCTCCTCGAGCAGGAACAGCACTTTCTGCACGTTGCCCGACGTTGATCTACCCAGGAGTCTCAGCATCTTTCTTCTCCGGCGCGGCCCGCGAGGGCCCGTTGATGGTTGTCAGCCGCGCGGCTTGTAGGCTACCGCGTCCATTTCAATCTTGCACTCGATCGCCGCGCTCGCCTCGACCGTCGTGCGCGCAATCCGTCCCCCGGGGAAGTATTCTGCGAACACCTTGTTGTAGCGGCCGAAATTGCGCGCATCCTCCAGGTAGACCGTGATCTTGACGACGTCTTCGAGATCCGCGCCATCCTGTTTCAGGATGCGGCGGATGCTCTCGATGGTCCAGCGCGTCTCCTCCTCGATGTTGCCGACGCACATGTTGCCCTTCTCGTCTTTGGCAACCTGGCCGGATACAAAGATGAAATCGCCGGCTCGCACGGCCGGGTGGAAGGGCAGATTGGGATTGCGCTCGCCGATCGTCGTGATGCGGTCGTTCATAGTACGCTGGTCTCAATGATGTCGACGCCACGCTGGCGATCGATCAGGTAACAAATGCCACGATCGTCGATTGTGACGTCGTTCGATGAGGATATCGTGAACCCGGCCGGCGGATCCGGCTCGTAGAACGCGATCTCTTTTGGCGCGAACGGGTCGGCGATGTCGAGGATGCGCAGGCCCTTCGCGAACCACGCGAACGGGATGATCGTGCCGCGGAAGCGCTCGGACGGCTGGTGGCAGCCCATGAAAGGTGGCTGCGGCGCGCCGTCCGGGTCTACTCCGTCGACCTGGAAGGTCGAGATCGGCACCGGGCTGCGCTCGCTGGTGATGTCGTAGATCCACGTGAACGCCGGCGCGCATGGCCACAGCTTCGCAACATCCTCGTCGGCAACGACCATTACGCGCCGCCCCTTCAGCGCCTGCGGGATCGGCAGGCAGGTGTGCGTCGGGTGCGGGAAGGACGGCGAGGTGTTGCCGGCGGCGACGAGCTTCGGCTTGGTCATGTCGGCGATATCGAGGATGAAGAAGCCATGGTGCCAGTCGCTGACGTACAGCCGCTCGCCCATGCGCAGAGGATGGTGGCAGCGCGGCGCCGGCCCGTCGGCCCACGGATTAGCCTCGCCATTGGCGCTCCACTGACCCGGGATCCACCAACGGCAGACTTCCTCGGGGCGCTTCGGATCCTTGAGGTCGAGGATCATCATGATGTTGCCGACGTACCCGTCGACGGTCGGCGAGATATACGCGTAACGGCCGTCGAAATCGTAGCGGTGCACGCCCTTGCCCGCGGTGCGCCACTTCGTCAGCAACTGTGGCCGGCTAGGGTCCGACACGTCGTAAATACCGAGGCCGCCACCGAAGTTCATGTCGGCATCGGCCTTCTGGCGCTCGTGATTGACGATCATCAGGCCGTTGGCGACGCGCACTTTGTGCGAGTGCCAACCCGGGGCCATCTCAACGCGGGCTATTACTTTTGGGTTCGAAGGATCCGCGACGTCGACAACCGTCGTGCCGGTCGAGTCGCGCATATGCCCGATGTAGAGCGTTGTGCCGTCCACCCAGACCTGGCCGCCACCCTGACAGTCGAGGTGCGACAGGAGCCGGGTGTTCTTCGCGCGCGCCATGGGCTCTTGGCTTCCGCCGCCTCAGGAAAGGCGAACGATGTCGCCGTTCGCGTTCTTGCCAAATTTCTGGAAGAACGCGAGTGCCTTCAGCGTCGGCTCGTCGCTGGCGACGAACAGGATCGCGGGTTCGCTGTCGGAACGGTTGTGGTGCTCGTACCAGTGAGTGCCCGGGATCGCGAACGTGTCAAACGGCTCCCAGTCGAAGCGCTGGTCGCCGACGACGCTCGTGCCCCGACCCTCAAACGGAATCACGGTGATGTTCGAAGTCTGACGTACCGGCAGCGTCTTCTCGCCAGGGCGCAGCATCATCATGAAGAACGTCAGCGTCCGGTACACCGGGCCACCGGTCGTCGGGTCAACGTACTCGACCATCAGCGCCTCATGTGGGCTGCCGTCCCAATCGCGGAATTTCTCCAGCATCTCGCGCATCATCGCGTAGCGGTAGACGTACATCGGCGATGCGGCACCCGCGCCGCGCTGGTGCGAGACGAAGCGGGGCAGGAAGCCGCCGCGGCTGTAAACCCGCGCGGAATAGTCCGGTGCAAACCGCTCGGTCTGCCTGGCGCGACTTATGCGCCGGCCCTCCTCTTCCTCGGTGTAGTTGTGCTCGAACGCGATCGAGTTCAGCGTCTCCGCGAGCGGCAGGTCGAGGACGCTGACGTTGATCGCAGGTTCGTTGCCCTGATTGCCGTGGTTGTGCCAGGTGTCGTGCGGCGTCAACACCAGATCACCGGGGCCGAACACGACGCTCTCGCCCTCGACGCCCGTGAAATTCTGCGTGCCGGTCAGTCCCAGGCGGATCGCATTTGGCGTGTGCCGGTGCGGCGGCATGATCTCGACCGGGTCGTTGAGGCGGTACGCGATGTACTGCGTCGTCGTCGTCGCGCGCTGCGGCGCGAGTCCTGGGTTGACGAGGACCAGCGAGCGACGCTCGCTGGTCTCGGTGCGGATCAGTGCGGCCGAGCGGTACAGGAGCGGCTCGACCTGGGCCTTGTACTTCCACAGGAACGGCACCGCCTTGCGGCCCTGCTGCACCTGCCGGTCCTCGTCGTTTGTGACTTTGCGGTCGATGGCCCAATAGGGCGCCATGTTGTTCGCATATACATCGCGATGCAGCGCGTCGAGGTTCGCATCCACGTCGGGGGATTGCGCCTGATGTTTTTCGACCTGCATAGCTACCTCATTCGAACCAATGTGGCGAATTGGTTCCGTGATGGTGCAGTCTGCACGGAACGGACGTGCTCGTCAATCGCGGGACGGGCGTATTGGTGCCCTCTGGTTCGCGCCGCCTATGGTATCGTAAGCGGCAGCATAGGCACGCGGACAAACCACGAATGGACCGAAGCGATCAGGCTCTGACAAAGGTTCGGGAGTTCATCGAGCGTCGCGATTTTGCCGCTGACGGGCGCATGCCGCCTGAGCGCACGCTCGCGACCCAGCTGCATGTCGGGCGCCGCTCGCTGCGCCGCGCCCTCGAGGTGCTCGAGCAGGAAGGCCGCATCCAGCGCCAGCAGGGGCGCGGGACTTTTGTGTATGCGGCGCCGGCCATTGGTACGGCTGCGACGATTCCTGCGGCACGCGGGACATCGTCCAGCGCGCGCCCTGCGGCGGGGTTGGACGCGATCCTCGATTACTCGAACCCGCTCGAGGTCATTGAGGTGCGCCTCGCGACAGAACCCGCGATGGCACGCCTCGCGGCGCTGCGCGCTTCGACCGCGGAAATCGGGCGGCTGCAGACGTTGGCGGCGAAGACCCGTGCGGCAACTGACACCGCAGGCTACGAGCACGCCGATGCGCTCTTTCACCGCACAATCGCCGAAGCGGCGCGTAACGCGCTGTTCCTCGCGTTCTTCGATACGATGAGCGCACAGCAGCGCGATGCGGGCTGGCGCCGCCTCGGCGAACACGCCCATTGCTTCAAGCGCCAGGCCGTATACGCCGGCTTCCACGAGTCGATCGCCGCCGCGATTGCCGCGCGCAATGGCCAGGAAGCCTACGCGCAGATGTTGCGCCACCTCGGCGACGTGCAGCAATACATCTACGAACAGGCGTTCCCGCGATCGGAAACCGCGCAGTAGCCCTCCCTAAACGTACGCGCAGAACCTTGGCAAGGAATGGTGAGTTCGATTACGTCATCGTCGGGGCCGGCTCCGCCGGCTGCGTGCTGGCGAACCGCCTGAGCGCCGGTGGCGAGGCGAGCGTGCTGCTCCTCGAGGCCGGCGGCTGGGACCGCGATCCATGGATCCACATCCCGCTCGGCTGGGGCAAGATCTTGCAGAAGCGCCTGCACGACTGGGGCTACTTCTGCGAGCCGGAGGAATCGGTCGGCGGGCGTGCAGTTGAGTGCGCGCGCGCCAAGGTCATCGGCGGCTGCTCCTCAACGAACGCAATGGCCTATGTGCGCGGTCACCGCAGCGATTTCGACCGCTGGGCCGGCGCATGCGGCGATGCGGGCTGGTCGTACGCGTCCGTGCTGCCGTATTTCCGCCGTGCTGAAGCCTGGGAGGGCGGCGCGAACGCGTGGCGCGGTGGAGACGGGCCGCTCAGCGTGCAGTTCTGCCACTATCGCGATCCGCTGAGCGGCGCGTATGCCGAGGCCGGCCGCAGGGCGGGCTTCGGCTGGACCGACGACTATAATGGCGCAGGACAGGAAGGCTTCGCGCAGCTGCAGGTAACGATCGGTAACGGCAGGCGCAGCAGCACCGCGACCGCTTACCTGCGCCCGGCGCTCGCGCGGCCGAACCTAACTGTGGCGGTGCATGCGCTCGCCACGCAAATCCTGTTCGACCGCAAGCGCGCAATCGGCATCGAATACCGCCAGGACGGCCAGCTGCACAGCGTTCGAGCGCGCCGCGAGGTCCTGTTGTGCGGCGGCGTGATCAATTCGCCGCAGCTTCTGATGCTTTCGGGCATCGGCGATGCCGCCCATCTGGCCATGCACGACATCCCGGTGCGCGTCGCGCTGCGCGGCGTCGGCCGCAACCTTCATGACCACGCCTCGGTCATCCTCATGTACCAGCGCCGCGAGCCAGGGCCGTTCCACCGGATGATGCGAGCGGATCGCATTGGGCGGGAACTCGCGAAGGCGTGGCTGTTCGGCAAAGGCTTCGCCACCGACATCCCTGGCGGCATCGTCGCGTTCCTGAAGAGCGACGCAGCGACCGCGGCACCGGATATTCAGCTGATCCTGACCACCGCGCCGCTCGGTGCATGGCCGTACTTCAAGCCGTTCAAGGCGCCGTTCAACGACGGGTTCGCCTGCCGAGTGGTGATGCTGCGTCCCGAGAGCCGCGGTGAAGTCGCGTTGAAATCAGCGGACCCCGCGGCGCACCCGCGCATCCTGCAGCGCTTCCTGTCGACCGATGCGGACTGGCGCCGGGTCCGCGCCGGCGTGCGCATCGCGCGCGAGGTCGCCTCACAGCCCTCGATGCAGCCGTTCATCGCCAGCGAGACCTTGCCGGGATCGGCCAGGGCAACAGACGCCGAGGTCGATGCGTGGATCCGAAGTACGGCCATCACCGTGCACCACCCGGCCGGCACATGCCGGATCGGCCGCGATGCAGACGCCGAGGCGGTCGTGGATGGCTCGTTGCGGGTGCGTGGCGTCGAGGCGCTGCGCATAGTCGATGCTTCCGTGATGCCGGAGCTTCCCGGCGGCAACATCAATGCTGCGGTCATCATGATCGCCGAGCGCGCCGCGGATCTCATTGCCGGCCGCACGCCCCCCCCATCTACGACGCCGGGCTGACGATTGGTTCCACCGCATCGCGTGGGCATACCAAGCGTGGAACCATGTGTGAAAGTGGTTCAAAATGGTACGCAATGCAGACAACGTTTGACGTATTGGTAGTTGGGGCTGGCTCGGCCGGCTGCGTACTGGCTGCGCGGCTCAGCGAGGATCCCGGCTTGGGCGTTGGTCTTATTGAGGCGGGTGGCTGGCCGGTGGATCCGCAAATCGCGATTCCACAGGCGTGGCCTGCGCTCGGTGGCGGGGATTACGACTGGGGCTACCGGACGGTGCCACAGTTGCACACGGCAGGCCGCAGCCACGAGTGGCCCCGCGGTCGTCTGATCGGCGGTTCGAGCTGCATCAATGCGATGGCCCATATGCGTGGACATCCGCGCGATTTCGACGCCTGGGCCCTGGCGAGTGGCTCGGAGCGCTGGAGCTACCAGGGACTGCTGCCGGCGTTCCGGCGCATCGAACGCTTCTCGGGCGGCGCGAGCGACCAGCACGGCGCCGACGGCCCGCTGACCGTGGTGCTGCCGGATGCCGAGATCTCGCCGGTCGTGCGGTGTTACTGGGATGCGGCGAGGTCGATCGGTATCCCCTGGCTTGGCGACCACAACGCCGGCCGCATGGCAGGCCTCGCGCCAAACTCGCTCACCATCCGCGACGGGCGACGCGTCACCGTCGCCAACGCCTGGCTCGACCCGGTAATCGGTTCGCGCAGCAACTTGACGGTCATCACCGGCGCGCCCGTCGAGCGGCTGGCGCTGTCAAACGGGCGCGTTACCGGTGTGGCTGCCACGATCGATGGCAAGCCGACCGCCCTGGTTGCGCAGACGACGATCCTGGCCGCCGGTGCGATCGGAACACCGCTGCTCTTGATGCGCTCCGGCGTAGGCCGGGCCGAAGACCTCGAGCGCGCCGGAATCAAATGCCAGCTGAAGCTCGCGGGCGTCGGCCAGAACCTGCATGATCATCTATTGACGGCCGGCAACGTGTATCGCTCGATGAGGCCAGTGCCGCCGTCCCGCCTGCAACACTCCGAGTCGTTGACGTACCTGGATTCGTCCGACCTGACGAACCTCGATGCATGGCCCGACATCGTCGTCGGCTGCGTAGTTGCTCCGTCCGTGACTGACCAGTTCGAGCGTCCCATTCCTGGAACCGCCTATACGCTGCTGTCAGGCTTGACGCACCCGACCAGCCGCGGGAGCCTCACCGTGACCGGACCTTCGCTGCGCGATGCGCCGCGCATCGATCCTGCGTACCTGTCAACCGCACATGACCGGCAGCTGACGCTCGCTGCACTGCAGCTCGCGCGCAGGATCGGCGCGCAGCCGGCGCTCGCCGAGTGGCGGGCCGCGGAAATTCTGCCCGGACCAAACTGCACCGACGACGTGGCACTGGGTGCATTTCTGCAGCGTGCGGTCTGGACGCACCATCACCCGGTCGGCACCTGCAGAATGGGTCGTGACGAGGGAGCGGTCGTCGATGCCAGACTGAAAGTGCGTGGCATCGATAACCTGTACGCAGTCGATGCCTCAGTGATCCCGGCGATCACGACCGGGCCCGTGCATGCCGCCATACTCGCGCTCGCTGAAGCGTTCGCGGCAGACTTGATTGCGCCGCTGCTTTGACTAACCATATTGTAAAGTGCATTCGGTCCAAACTGGTGCCCTTCACCTAATACCGCGACACGGGAGTCGAAGGTTTTTTGGCCATGTACACGGGATGGGGCAAATAATCGAATGTCGTTCCACTCAACAAGTACCGTTTCGAGAATGGTGGTGGGATTTACTCAAATTTTCACTCTTCGACTAGGCGGTCGGCGGTTCGAATCCGTCCGGGCGCGCACCTTATAAAATGACTTGTGGCGCCGTCAGTGCGTAGATCCCGACCACCTGGTTTTTGGTGCCACAACCTGCAAATAGCTGCATAGCCCCCCGCTGACCGGGCGCTGTTGCAATTACACGGGGCAATCACCTCAGCTGACCGCGAGTTCCGTCGCAGGCGATGCTAATGCTTCGCTGGTCCACTGTCCCGAAGTATCAATTGGGCTGGACGTTGCCGACCAGGTCACCGTCGCTAGAGCCCATGCAGACGCCAGCATTGGCGGACAAATAAGCGTCTATGGCTCGGCACCGCAGGTATACAGGGAGTGGAAGATGTCGAGCGTACTTCTGACTAGAGGTTGGAAGAGATGGTGCTACTTCGTCGCATTATTGGCTGTCACTTTAAGTGCAGTTGACTATATTGCCGTATAAAAAGCGGCGCGATCTATTCCGCAGGCGAGGCGCTTCCACTTCAAGGTGCATTCCTCGTCCCTTCGGCCCCAGTTTGCCAGGTTGGTCCGATATTCAGATAGCACCACAACCCGCGGCGAGACTCGCAGTCCTACAATGTGCCGGCGGCCAAAGTGTCGCAGTCTGCAATCTGTCCCGACGCCACACCCCGTTTAAACCAAGCAACGCGCTGCGCGCTTGTGCCGTGCGTGAAGGATTCAGGCACCACGGTTCCGCGCGACCGCCGCTGCAGAGTGTCATCCCCAATTTGCGATGCCGCGCGAAGGGCGGACTCGATGTCTCCGGCTTCGAGACGCCACCCTTGATCTTTCTGCGAACGGGCAGCCCATACGCCAGCAAAACAGTCCGCCTGCAACTCGATGCGCACACTCAGGGCATTTGCTTGCGCCTCGGCGAGCTCATTACGTTTCGCATTCACCTTCCCCAAAATTCCTAAAAGATTCTGAACGTGATGTCCGACTTCGTGGCCGATCACATAAGCATGGGCAAATTGACCCGAGGCGCCGAGTTGCCGCGTCATCACATCGAAGAAATTCAAATCCAAATACACAATGCGATCATCAGGGCAGTAGAAAGGGCCGGCTGCCGCCTCGCCCTGACCGCACGCCGTCGGGTAACTGTCGCGAAACAACTTAAGCTTCGGCTGGGTGTAGGTTTGCCCACGCTCGTGGAACTCTGCCGACCAAACGGTTTCGGTGCTGCGCAGTACCTGAGAGACAAATTTCGCCTGCGCGTCACCCGGCGGCGGGCCTTGAGCACCCTGATCCGGCGTGGTCTGAGCGCTCGGCGGGCTGTTGCCACTAAGTAAACTCAGCACCTGCATAGGGCTGAAACCAAAGAACCAGCCGCCAATGAGTGCAATGGCGAGGGTGCCAAGCCCTATTCCATGGATTGGCCTGAAGCCGCCGCTTGAGGCGCGCACGTCTTCGACATTTCGGCTCTCGTCCTGATTATTCATATCCATGTTTTGGCCCTCTGATTTTAAAAATCGGCGCGTTGGGGCGACGATTGTAATAGATGGTGCGACGCGTTTGAGCCGATTGACCCAGGCCGGTCAGGGCAGAGGGCGAAAAATGCCAGCCGATCAATCTGGGTGAAAGACTTATTAGGGCAAGCGCCGCAGGTGACCAATTGTGTTTCGCGACCCGGTTGAGAACGACCAGAACTGCGAAAACGTCCATCGCCCTTAGACCGGCCAGCGGAGTCGCGATTCCGCGGCCGCCCTCTATATCCGATCGGTGCGCCGCGTTTGGCCCGCGCAGCTGCAAGCGAAATAAGGTGGAGGCCGGCCGAGATGGTCTACGTCTTCATGACCTCCTGCACCGCTCGATATGCCTGGGTGATCGCGCAATTCGTGTCTGCCTGCGCGCCGGAATCCGAATTCGCAATGGCGATCCTGCCGAATGGCTGGCGCCCGATGACCCAGGGCTTCTCGGCCTCTGACGCGTAGGCTGGCTCCCAGATCAGGTGCGGGCTATACGCATAGCCGTGCGACCAGCGATTGACGGTAATGGCCTTGACGTCGCGCTCGGCATCGAACCCGGCGCCGCGCAGAGCCTGATCGAGTTGGTCTTTGACGTGGTGTTCAAAAGTTGAGAAGGGCATGCCCAGCAACTGGCGACGTCCCTCGCGCCAAAGTTCGGGTCCCTTGTGCACGTTGTCATGATAAACGTGACACATGTGCAAGACCATCGGCTCATCCGGTGTCTGCGAGCGGCGATAGGCGCCGATCGATACCGGGTAATCGAGTTCCACTTGTTTGAAGAAGTCCTTCGTGTAATAGACGAAGTCCGTGCCAAGTTCAGCGAACGGCCGCCAGTTCGGCACCAGGACTTTCGTGTAGACGAGAGGCACCTTGACGCCGTAGGCAAGGCCCTTCTTCTGCGCAGCGGAAAGCTCCGGGCACAGGTAGGGAATGGCCATGTTATAGCAAGCCAGGATGCAGCGAGCGCCGCGTACCGTATGGGCGGTGCCGTTGTTCACGTAGGTGATGTCCACGGCCTTACCAGCGGCCGTGTGTTGCACGTTGACGGCGGTGCAATTAAGGCGGATGCGAACCGGCTGGCCGGGCCGATCCAGCTGCGAATAATCGGCGCGCGTCGTCACCACGTCTTCCATGGTGCTGCCCGGCATCGCAGCCGGTACGAGCGCTCTGACCAGCAGGCGTGCCACCGATGCGTTGCCATCCGGAAAATGGAAAATATAGGGCTCATCGCCGCGATGCCCGAAGTGCGGCATGGTGTGGTCGAGTCCCGGCATGCCGCCGTCGTAATCGAGGATCAGGGAGCAGGGAATCTGATCGATGCCGACGCACCAGAAACTGATCCCCCACTTGCGCCATAGCTCGAGCAGCTGCGGGTCCACCTTGCAGTAATCGCGTAGCCAGGCTTCATAGCTCGTGCTCGAGAGAAGTCGGAACCGGTCCTTTCGCGACATTCCCGGGAGGTAGTCGCGCTGTTCGGTCTGGACCCGCACGAAATCGCGGCGCGCCTGGTCGTTGAGCGGTGCGAGCGCGGCGAATTCCGCCCATGGGCGCTTGCCATATCCGGTCACCAGCGTTTGCCGGCCGAAGTTGTCCGCGTCAAACACGATGGAGCGTGAAAGTCCCAGCTTCGAGTACAGTGTCTGGTCGAAGTCCTGATAGAACTTGGCGGTGTCGATTCCAATTTCGCGAAGAGTGCGTCGCGCCTCCGGCGTGTAGGCCGAGGGCGTGTCGATTGACTCGGTGCCGCCATAGCCGATACGCGTGCCCCCGTTGATGCTGAATTCATTGCGTTTGGCGTGGCCGCCGAAATCATCGTGATTGTCGAGAATCAGAATGCGGGCCCCAGGCTTCGCCTGGCGGTAGAAGCGTGCCGCGGACAGGCCGCTGATCCCGCCGCCCGCGATCACGAGGTCATAGGTCTCTTCCGGTTCGGCGACCGGCCAGGTCTGGCCCTGGACCCGGGCATGCATGGTTTCCCACGCCCCGTCGTGCGTGCCGCGCATTCCGGTTTTCGTCGGCGGGTAGTAATCCGCGCCAATTACCTGCTCGCTCGCCAGTAGTTCTGCCCAGGGAAGCGCGAGCGATGCGCCGATCGCGATGCGCGTGCCGTTGAGGAAGTCCCGTCGTGTGATTTCGTTCTGTTTCACGGTTCGCCACCCCTCTTGATGCCCGTATTGTTGGAATTCTCCAAGCCAATGTTGTGAATCGTGTCAGGTCCAGGCTGCCTGTGCCATAACTGTGACTGCGTGAGGTTGGTTTTAAATTTGGCAAGCGCCGCAAGTGATTGATTCAGATAGTCGTAAAAAAGCCGTCATTTCCCTTCGAACTAGTTGGTCAGTTGCTGATCGATTAAGCAGCGTCGTATACAGGGTTCCGTGGCCGTAAACAGGGGTCTGCGTTGGACGCCGGCAGGCACTGCAACGCATTGAACCTGAATGCGCGTAGCGTCCAAGAAGTAATCAAAATTGCGCGCCAACTCGCCCCGTAGCCAACAGCAGCACGACTGTTGCACTTTACGCCGAGGCCGGGCGGTCAATTCAACGCAATGAACAAGAACGAGGGTAGTGTCCAAAAAATGATGAAAATTGCGCGCCGGTTAACACCCAGCACCGGCAGCTCGAATGGGAATTGTCCTGTGATCCAGGAGCGAAATGGCTGGTTTTTATACAAATCGGGAGTAACATGTATAGAAATTCAATTTTTCTATACATATAGGCATGCCAAAGGGGCCTTGTGACCACCATTTCCGCCCTCGACCGGCTTTCGTCCAAGCGATTCGAGACCCCCGCGATACTGAAAGCTCTGGCGCTGGCCAGCCGTAAACTCGCGGAACTCAAGGGTGTCGCCGCGTCGATTCCGAATCAGGGCATCCTAATCAACACCTTGGGGCTGCAAGAGGCCAAGGATAGCTCCGCGATCGAGAACATAGTCACGACGCATGATGAACTGTTTAAGGACGATGCGCTGCCTGAAGATTTCAGTAACGCCGCCGCAAAGGAGGTCTTGCGCTACCGGCAGGCGCTGCGGATCGGCTTCGACCTGGTACGAGATACCGGCCTGCTGACGACGAATCATGTGTTGCAGATTCAGGCGGAATTGGAACGAAACACCGCGGGCTTGCGCAAGCTCCCCGGCACTGCGCTCATGGACGGCGCAGGCAACACCGTGTACACGCCACCCCAGGAACCGGATGTCATCATCGATCTGATGCGAGACCTGGAGCGATTCATCAATGACGATAGAATATTTGACGCCGATCCACTCATCAAGATGGCGCTGATTCACCACCAATTTGAGAGCATCCACCCTTTCTATGATGGCAATGGCCGCACGGGCCGAATAATCAATGTGCTGTACCTCGTCAAGCAAGGATTGCTTGATATCCCGGTGCTCTATCTAAGCCGCCACTTCGTCCGGACTAAAGCCGATTATTACCGCCTCCTGCAGCAGGTGCGCGAAAGCGATGCTTGGGAGGAATGGGTGCTATACATACTCCGCGCAGTGGAGCTGACCGCCGGCGATACGGTGAATACCATCCTCGCAATCCGAAGCGCGTTGATGGACTACAAACATCGCATTCGAAATAAATGCAAATTCTACAGCCAGGATCTGATCAACAATCTGTTCACGCATCCCTTTACCAAGATTGCATTCATTGAACGCGACCTTAAGGTCTCACGCCTGACCGCCACCAAATATCTCGACGCGCTGGCGGAACAGGGCTTTTTGCAAAAGCAGAAAATTGGCCGTGCGAATTATTACGTCAACGTTGTATTGAACCGAATTCTAGTTGGCGCAGAAGCGGGACCAGGGAATTCTTAAGCGCCACGCTGCGTCGTCCGGCTATGAACAGGCGCCCGCGTTGGACGCAATCAGGCACTGCAACGCATTGAACCAGTGCGCAGCCATCGCACAAGAAGTGATAAATATTGCGCGCCGGTTTACAGTGCCACGCGATCTACGGTTGGCCTGCGCGATTCTCTCGCGAGGGTCCACGCTCGCTTTGCACGCATCTCATATTGCATCGCAGTTCTCCGTGACCAGCGTTGCAGTCTGAAAGCGGGAGGGCTTCGATGCAAGGGATGCCATTTGGCTACGCCACTCTGGATCATCGGCGTGTCTACGACCAACAAGGTAGCTGCCCTAACCACTATTATCCGAACGCTTTTAAATGAGTTTCGGAAGGACTAAGGATCCTCCAAATTGCAGTCATGCCAGCAATAATTAAAGACCCCAGACCGTCCACGGAAGCGGGGCAGATCCACCATACAAAAACAATAAGCCACCGGCGTGTCTTCTTCATCGCTTCCACTCCTTGGCTTGGCAAGGACTCCGGAAGCGCCTTTCACTAGTTCTAAATGACTACGAAAAATCGGGCGACGTCAGTTAGCCAGGCAATTAATGTATGATCAGTGAACAATTTAGTCTTTAGGGAGTGCGCGATGCAGATCACTAGGCAGGCGCAGGCCACAAGAAATTCTTCGGATCGTAGAGTCTTCTTATTCGCCGCGATCGTAGTCTGCGCAATGATTGGCGTCGGATTCTGGCCCTCTTACTTTTCCAAGATCTTCTTCGCGCAGTCTGAACCGCTAACTGCGCTTGTCCACTCGCACGGCGCGCTCATGACAGCGTGGATTGGCCTGTTCATCACTCAAGTCTCGCTAGTCGCCGTCGGCCGAACGGACATCCACCGCCGAGTCGGCGCACTGGGATTTGTACTTCTGGCCCTGATACTCATCGTTGCGGCGCCGATGACCGTCACGGCTACTAGGCTCGGTGGAACCCATATGCCTGGTCCGGCGCTCCCTGGTTTAGCGTTGGTCATAGGATTGTTTGTCCAGTTTCTAACCTTAGCTGGTGTTGGGCTTGCTTATCGCCGTCGAAGTGACGTTCACAAGCGGCTAATGCTGTTGGCGGTCTGCGCTGCTATGGAGGCCGGCGTGAGCCGCCTACCCTTGGACTGGCTCGATAGTGTGGTGAAGGTCCATCTCGCAAATGACTTTCTAGTACTCGTTATAGTAGCAGTGGACACAATTCGGAATCGGCGGCTGCACCCGGCGTTTTTGTGGGGAGGGGCGTTCCTGTTGTCCGTGCAAATGCTGTCCACTTGGGCTTCCGGCACCGACACGTGGTTGCACATTGCTCAAGGCATCATGAGTCACTTTTCATAACGCCAGGTCGCAACATCACCCAAGCTGCAGTACGTCGTCGTCTGCGACACCGGACGGCGCAGTTCTGCCGGCGCGTTCAGCCTCAAGGAGCGCGGCTTTGACGTGTCCGCGCTGAAGGGCGGGCTGATGGTGGCGAAGATCACGCGCTCCTCCTGACAAGCGCACTGGAGAGTAACCAGATATTGAGGTCGTGCGGCGATCCACGGCCGTGTTGGGGAGGCTTGACCTGCTCGGCAGATCGATTGACGCAATCGCCCCCGGACGTGGGCATGGCGGCGCGTGATCGTATTCATCGGGACTTACCGGCTTCCACAATCGGCGCGATCGGTTTCTCGACCGTCCCGACCCAGCGCGAACCTACCGGACCAAACACCGCTCGGGGTTCGGGATAAAGGTACAGGCACACGGGATACAGAATCGCCGGCAATATAAGCGCCGCCAGCAGCGATAAGTCCAAATCTCCGCCAGCTAGATGCGCAAGAATGCCGACAAAATGCCCGGGACTATTGACCATTAGCAGCGCCGCAATTGCCGACGCGAGCCACGCGGCGATGCCGGGGACGTTCCAGCCTCCGTTGAACCAGTATGCACCGCCCACTTGCCCGCGATTAAAAACCTGCATGGCCTCCGGCAGGTAATACCCGCGGCGGACGACGTATCCAATCATCATAACCACCATCCACGGCGTCGTGGTCACCACGATCAGGGACACGAACGTCGTGATTGAGGAGATCAGCGTAAAATAAAAGCGGCCGATGAAAATCAGAGCGCATGAGATGAGGCCGATCAACAGCGTGGCGCGCGGCCGGCTCAGGCGCGGAAACACGCTCGAAAAATCAAGGCCCGTGCCGTAGAGCGATGTCGTGCCCGTCGACATGCCGCTCAAGATGGCGAGCAAGAGCAGCGGGAAGAAGAACCAGCCGGGCGACACGGCGAGCAATCCGCCGGAGTAATCGGCGCGCTCCAAATAGGGCGCTGCCTGCCGAGCCATGATCGACGCAGTCAAGGCGCCGAAGGAAAACGGCAGAAGGGTCAATAGTTGCGCGAGCACTGTCGCGCCGACGAGCCGCGTTTTGTTCGTACGACGCGGTAAATATCTCGACCAGTCGCCCAGGAAAGCCCCAAAAGAAATGGGGTTTGAGAGAGCGATCAGGCTGGCACTCACGAACACCGGCCAGAACGGACTCGATCCCCACGTGAGGTGGTTTCCCGCGAAATGCGAATCGAACGCAGGCCAGAATGCCATTAAACCCACGATGAACAGCACGGAACTTGCCACCACCGCTACTTTGTTGACTACGAGCATCAGACCGTAGCCGTAGATGCTCACGATGAGTACGCTGCCCGCGAACACTCCGTAGGCGGCCGCGAACAGTCCCTCTGATTCCCTGACGCCGAACAAAGCATGGATCGCGCCCACCACGGCATCACCGCTCGACCACACACTGATGGAGAAGAAGGCGATGGCGGTGAGCAGGCTCAGGAACGAGCCCACGATCCGACCCACCACGCCAAAGTGAGCGCTCGAGGACACCGCATTGTTAGTGCCATTGAGGGGTCCGAAGAGCGCCATGGGGCCCAGCACTAATGCGCCGATGGCGACACCGAGCGCATTGGCAGCCATCGCTTGCCAAAACGACAATCCGAACATGATGGGAAAGGCGCCCAGCACCGCAGTCGCGAGTGAATTGGCGCCGCCCCAGCACACACGCATGAAGTCGAGGATCGAGGATGTTCGGTCCGACTCCGGAATCGACTCCACACCGTGCCGTTCGAATCCCGGCGGCAAGTTCGCATCGGCGGCCTCAGAATACGTGGGGGCGCTGCCGCTCGGTCGGGCGACGGGATGGTTAGCTGGCACAGACGCCTACATTATCTGCAGTGAAAACATGACTTCGACCCTGAGCCTGCCACACGCCCCGCGCTGGCGCGCCGGCACTTATCGGCGTGGCGGTCTCCGTGCATCGAACCAAGCTTCCAGCTGATGTTGCACGCAAACAACACTTGTCCTAGAACTCTACTTTCATGCACCGAATGTGCATTCGCCTTGTATGGATTTCGTGAGTCGCGCGGCACGCCCGGGACCAATTCGCCACGACCGCTCCACGTAGCGCCACACCTTATGATTAAATCGCACTGCGCGCTACTGACATGATTCATTAACCGAAGGAGCCGGCTCTGCCATGGGACAGCGAAAGGTGAAGCTCGGACGGGTGACCGATGTCGATTTGCGGCTGTTGCGGATATTTCAGACCGTGGTCGATTGCGGCGGCCTGTCCGCCGCAGAGATCGATCTTGGTATCGGCCGCTCGACCATTAGCACGCATATTGCGGAATTGGAGGGGCGCTTGGGCACACGCTTGTGCCAACGCGGCCGCAGCGGCTTCGCGCTCACCAATAGCGGCAAGAAAATCTATGAAGCCTCCCTGGGACTCATGAAATCGCTTGACGTGTTTCGCAACGAGGTCAACGAAAATGAAAACGCCATGGCCGGCGAACTCAACATAGGTATCTGCGACAACGTCATTTGGGACAAGGAGGCGCAGCTGCCGCAGGTGTTTCAGGCCTTCTCCGCCATCGGCGCCGAGGTCGATCTCACGCTTTATGTGCTGTCGCCCGACGAGATCGAACGCCGCCTGGTCGACGGCCGGCTACACGTCGGGATCGCCTGCGTCATGCACAAGCTGGCTTCGCTAAGTTATGAACATCTGTTCGATGAAATGAACTACCTCTACTGCGGGCGCGAACATCCGCTCTTCAACGTTCCCGACAGCGAGATAACGACGGCAGACCTGGTCCGCAGTCAGTACGTCAAGAAGGGTTACGCGGTCAACAGCGATCTGCAGCAAGCGAACACCACCATGGGCAAGCGGGTCGTGGGCTTTCACGTTGAGGCCTTTGCGTTGCTGATCCTCTCCGGTCGCTACATTGGCTTTCTGCCGGAACACTATGCCTCGATCTGGGAGGAGAAAGGCGAGGTGCGCAAGCTCCATCCCAAAAGCTACGAGGCCGTCGTCAACTTTTCAATCATGACGGCCCAAGGTCGGTCGCAAACTGTGGCGCAAGCGGCATTTCTTGACATCTTGCGCAAAGCCACGGCAACCCCGCGCGTCGGCAGGGATTCGGCGGCCATCGCCGTGGCGTGAAAGTTCGATATTCGCCAAAGCTTGCGCGTGCAATTGGCCATAGTCACGTGCAGTCGCTTCTGACATTCTTTATGTATGAGCGACCTCAAGCAATTTATCCGCATCGATGCCAACGGGCCGGATGGCACCGGCCTGCCTCCCACTGTCCATGATCCGTCCGACACTGCGGTGAGCGGTGCAAAAGATCCGCTGGGCTACACCGCGTACACGGCGCCCACGGCGGGCGTCTTTACTGCGGGAGTGTGGGCCTGCGATGCCGGCACGTTGGAAATTCGCGGGCTTGCGATCGACGAGGCGTGCTACCTCATCGAAGGCGAGGTAATTATCACCGACCGCTACGGGAACTTTGAGCACTTCCGCGCCGGCGAGGCGTTTTTGCTGCGGCAGGGATTCGACGGCACGTGGCACATGCCTGTCCCGATCAAGAAATACAACGCCATGTGCCGGCGTTAGTCTCCTCATTCACTCTACGGAGATCGATGTGCGAATCAGAGCGGCTATAACGATATTGAGCCTGATCTGTGCACTTCCGGCGATCGCTCAAATAAAAGCGTTCACGGGAGCGACGATCATCGACGGCAACGGCGGCAATCCGATCGAGAACGGAGTGGTGCTGATAGACGGCAGCACCATCAAGGCCGTGGGCCGTGCCTCCCGCGTATCGATTCCAAATGACGCCGAGCGAGTCGATGTGTCCGGCAAGTACATCGTGCCCGGCTTGATGGACGGAAACGTGCACTTGGTGCCCTGGCCGAGCTGGACCTACATCGAATTCTTGGCCCGCTATGAGAACAACTTCCAGGGCATCGCTGCCGAGGCGGCGCAAATCGCGCTGAAACACGGGTTCACGACTCTGTTCGATTCGATGGGGCCGGCCATCCCGGAAATGGCGGTACGCGACAAGATCAACCGCGGCGAGCTGGTCGGCCCGAGGATCTTCATTGCCGGTGACATCGTGGGCTTTCGGGCGGTGTTTACCACAACTGAGGCGCGAGCCTCGGCAAGCAAAGCCTTCCAAGCACGCATCAATGCCCAGTTCGAGCTCAATGGCGGTCCTGATCTTGCCTGGATGACGCCCGATCAGGTGCACGACGAAATGGTTAAATATGTTGCGAAGGGCGTCGATTTCGTGAAATACGGCGCGACCGGCGATGATCCGCCAGTGGACAGCATCGTCGGCCAGGAGGCCGTGTTGCGCTTCACGCCGGCGCAGCAGCGTGCGATGGTCGATGCGGTGCATGCGGCCGGCAAGGTCATCCAGACTCACCAGACGTCGGCCGAAGCGCTGCGCATCGTGGTGGAATCAGGTGTCGACATGGCGCAGCATTGCGCGCATACCGGGCGCTCGCGCATCGCCGAAGAGACCATTCAGTTGATGCTTAAGCGCAAGTTCTATTGCGGCACGCAGTGGGGTCCCCTCAACGAGGCGCAACTGAAGCAGGTGCACAACAACGACTTCCCGAGCTCCGACAAGGACAACGGCAAGGAGGGCATGGACTACACGGTCGAAAACTCGGTGCGCTTGATCAAGGCCGGGGTACCAGAGTTCGTCTCCACCGACTCAGGCACTATCGATCCCGACGTACTCAAAGACTTTGGGCCCGACGGCGGCCCGGGCGGCTTGGGCGGTCATGCCTCCCTCATCGGTGAGGCGGAATTCGTGAACATGCTTGCCATGCAACAGCGCGGCATGACGAACATGATGATTCTGCAGGCAGCCACGCGCAATATCGCCGCGGCCTATCACAAGCTCGATCAATTCGGCACGCTGGAACCCGGCAAGCTCGCGGATCTCATCGTGGTTGATGCCGATCCGCTGGTGGACTTCCGGAATCTTAAGAAGATCTCGATGGTAGTCAAAGAAGGCCGCACCATCGACACCGCGAGCCTGCCCCTGAATCCTATTCTCACCTCTGCGGAGGCGAAGGACCCCGGCGCCACACGGGTGAAATAGGCGTTGATCGGGAGGATGTCGGCGCAGGGCCTCATAAGTTGGTGCGAAACCGCCGGCTCGGGTGACTGCAAACGCGATGCGTCGATTACATTCGTCTTTCACGTGCACATCGCGTGATGCATCGGCAGCGTTGGGGTCCGATACTCGGACGCTGACGATGGGCTTGGCCAGGGAGCACAACATGAACCATTCAGGGACCTGCGTATCGTTGCGGCCGGCCCGCAGGCTGCGCGCGGCAATTCGTTTCGCCTTGATCGCCAGTGCCGGCGGCTCTTTGCTGGCGCCGCTAGCCCAAGCCGACCAGAGCAATGACGCCACTTCGCTCGAGGAAGTGGTAGTGACGGCCACCCGCCGCGCGCAGTCCATCCTCGATGTGCCATACAGCATCTCGGCCATATCCGGCGACACGCTGACCGAGAACCACATCCAGAGCCTCCCGGATTTGAGTCATTTGGTCGCGGGACTTTCTTTCGTCGACCAGGGCCCCACCAGCCGCAGTTACTTCGTGCTACGCGGGATCAACGCGGACTCGACCAGCACGGGACCTATTCTGGGCTCATCAGGGACGGTGCCTCCGGTATCTACTTACATCGGCGAAACGCCGCTGTTCCTGTCGCTGCATATTGAAGATCTTGACCGGGTCGAGGTACTGCGCGGGCCGCAGGGCACACTATACGGGTCGGGCTCACTCGCCGGCACCATCCGCTTGATTCCAAAAGCACCAGATCCCAGCGGCTTTGCCGCCAACCTCGAGGCGGATGCGGGCCAGGTGTCGGTGAGTCATCAATGGAACAACAGCTATGACGCCATGCTGAACCTGCCGCTCAACGAGGTCTCGGCCATTCGCATCAGCGCGGGCCGCGAGCACTACGCCGGCTTTATCGATGAGCCCTATGTGGTGAAGTTGGGCCCGGCTAGCACCGCGGTCAACAGCCCGGTGGGTGTCCCCGTTTCCGGAAACCCCAGCAATCCCCAATTCGGGCCCGAGGTGTTCTCAGCGGTCAACAACGCCAATGTTGCGGACGTGTGGCAGACCCGCATCGCCTATCTCTTCAAGTCCAACGAGAATTTCTCGGCGTTGGTCACGTATTATCATCAGGACGATAAGACCCAGGGCGTGCAGGCCGTCTCGCCGTACTTTCAGGGCGGCAGCGTCGATTATCCGCCGTCTCAGAATCCCTTCTATAGCCCGTCCTATCCGGTGTCGTTCCCCACTGGCGGCGTAGTGTTCCCGGCAAACAGCACCTACGTCGCCAACGACGGCGTGCTGCCCACCAACCAGCGCAAGGCCGACCTCGGTACGGTGGATTTGAGCGCAGATTTCGGCTTCGCGACTGTAAGTTCCTCCACCTCGTACTACCAGGATAAGGGCAGCGACGTCTCTGACGGCAGCCCCTTCATCGCCAAAACCCCTGGCATTTACGGCTTCATGCCGCGGGTAGTGGACTATGAAGAGGATTTCGACACCCAGAAGGGCTTCGTTGAGGAACTGCGCCTGGTGTCGGACGCCGGACCCCATCCTTTTGATTACGTGGCCGGCTTTTTCTTCCAGCACCTGCAGGGCAACAACGGCCAGCAGCAGTGGTTGCCGGGCCAGACCCAATTTGGCAATCTCGCCGGGGTGCCAGGCTCGGATCAGGCCGAGGGCGATGTGAATTTCATCGTCGCCAACACCACCAACTTTCGGGATCGCGCGATCTTCGGGGAACTGACCTGGCACATAACCGATCAGTGGCAGGTGACCGGTGGGGCGCGCTTTTTCAAACAGGATTTCTCCACGGTGTCATACAGCGCGTTGCCCTACTGCGGCGCATTCTGCGGTACCGGCATTCTAGGGGTCACTTACGATGCCGGCGGCTATTCGATCAACAGCCATATCTCAAAGCTCGACACCTCTTACAAGGTGAACAAGTCGCTTAATCTCTACGCCGACTACTCGGAGGGCTTTCGGCGCGGCGGCGCCAACGGCATTCCCCTCTCTGGTCCCTTCGAGGTGGACTCGGCCCTGCTGGTGTACAAGCCCGATAAGACCAAGAACTATGAGTTGGGTGCAAAGGGCACGGCGTTCGGCACCATCAACTTTACCGCCGACGTGTTCTTCATCGATTGGAACAACTTCCAGTTGGATACCTCGTCGTATTATGGCGGTTATCCCCTGTCCGCCAATGGCTCCAAGGCGCACTCCAAAGGTATCGAACTCTCTTTCGATGGCAAGTGGGGCAGTCACTTCGGCTATACGCTCGGCTACACCTACACTGTGGCACAGGTGGCGCAGAACTTCGCCATTCTCGACCGGTTGGACGATGGCACCGACAATCTAGCCGCAATCGTGTCCGCCCAGAGCGGCAATCCGTTGCCGAACTCGCCCAAGAACAGCGCGACGCTGTCCTTGGATTACGGTCACGTCGCCGTGCCGTTCAGTCCCGAGTGGACGATGCGGTACCACATCGACGGCAACTATCGCAGCTCCACGTACTCACGCTTGCTTAGCACCATCCCCGGCGCGCCGGCGCCGTTCTTGATCGGCGCCTTTTCTATCTGGAATGGCTCCATCGATGCGATGAACACGCACGGGCTGTCCTTGAGCCTGTACGGCCAGAATCTGTTCAATGCCTTAGGCATCACCGGCGGCCTGGATCCGGGAGAAGCCGGGCCGCCGCCTACCAATGCGCGCGCCGCCCATTACTTCATCAGCCGACCGCGCACGATTGGAATACGCGTAGGCTACAAATTCTGAAATGGCCCCCTCGCGTCAAACGGCGCGAGGCGCTATCTTGCTAGCTGCTTGCAACTCCAGGCAACGACAGGAATCCGCACTGAATCCAACGGGTGTCAGGTCGATCGCAACTCGCGATCCCCCTCGACCGCGCCGAGCATACTGTTGTAGGGATACGACCGTGCAGGCAAAATGCAGAAGTTGTTGCACACTTTTACCGAAGAGTCGTGCCTGCTCCTGCAGCGCAGAACATGGTTGCGGCGCCACCTTGTGACGATGGCATCCGCGTAGCCGGTACTGCCTTAGCGCCAAATTTTTGGAAGCGAACGCGTGAGTAATACCTCCAAAATTAGCCACCTGAGAACCTTCGGGCGTCGCGATGAGCACTGATGTCCGGCCCAATGTCGCCGAAGACCCCCCGCAGAGGCTGCTGATGCCCTCCAGCAAAGTCTCTACGGATCCGCGAGACCTACGCTCGCCATGGATGGAATCGCGTCAAGTCGTGGACAAAGGGTTGGCCGAGCGGGGTGTAAGGCCGTGAACGCGCCGGCCCGCCACGTTCACCAAGAGGTGTTGCGCCTGATGCAGGCCAAGGACTGGCAGGCGGCCGAGCGGGCCTCGTCGCGGCTCAACGCACAATTTCCGGAATTTGCTGCCGGCTGGTATGCCGCAAGCCTAATCGCGCGTAAGCTGGGCAACGCGAGCGATGCCCTGGCTCGCATCGATCGCGCAGTATCGATCGAGCCGCATGATCCCCTCGGACTCGTTCAACGAGCTCAATGCCTTCTGGCGCTTGGCCGGCTCCCCGAGGCATGCGAGATGGCCGCCGTCGCACAGCGAAATGCCACGGCCGGTCCCGTGCTCTTGGACGCGATTGGCGGGATTTTCAACGTAGCCGATGATCAACGGCGAGCGCTCCTCGCCTATGATCGGGCCGTCGCGCTCGCCCCGAATAACGCGCATTTCCTGTTCAACCGGGCTTCCGTGCGCCGCTTCGTGGGAGAACTCGCGGGTGCGGAACGCGATTTCGACCGGGTGATTGCGCTGCACCCCGCGGATTATGAGGCTTACCAGAACCGTGCAGACTTGCGTACCCAAACGGCGGAGAAGAATCACATAGCGGAATTGGAGTCTTTGATCGCGAATCCTCCCACGGACTGGCGGGGCGAGGTGCAGCTGCGGTACGCGCTCGCCAAGGAATACGAGGACCTGGGCGAGTACAAGAAGTCCTTTCTCCAACTCGATCTCGGTGCCAGGAGGCGCCGCGAATACTTGCACTACGATGTTGCGAGCGATGTGGCGACCGTCGATTGGATCATGAACGCATTTCCCGGCGGACCTCATGAAATCCCGACGGCAAACAACGAAGAGGCTCCAATCTTCATCGTCGGTCTGCCGCGCAGCGGCACGACGTTGGTGGATCGTATCCTGGGCAGTCATTCCGCGGTGCGTTCGGCCGGAGAACTGAATTATTTCGCCTTGTGCGTCGTCGACGAGGTCCGCCGCCTAACTGGTAGAACACAACTATCGCGCCAGGAACTCATCGCGCGTTCCGCAGATGCCGACTTTGCCATCCTGGGGCAGGATTATCTGGCGCGCGCTCGGTCTGAAAGGGCGGTCGGGATGCGATTCATCGATAAGATGCCTCTAAATTACCTGTATTGCGGGTTGATCCGACGCGCACTGCCAAGCGCTAGAATCGTGCACCTTACCCGTCACCCGCTCGCCGTGTGCTATTCAATGTACAAGACCTTGTTCAAGGACGGCTACCCATTTTCCTATGATCTGACTGAAATCGGCAGCTATTACATCGCTTACCGCAGGCTAATGGATCATTGGATTGGGACGATGCCCTCTGCGATTCATCAGATCAACTATGAAAGCCTGGTGAGTGATCAGTTGGGAGAAATGCGAAAGTTGTTGGATTTTTGCGGGCTGTCGTGGCAGAACGCATGCGTGAATTTCCATTGTAATCCGACGGCGACAACAACCGCGAGCGCGGCCCAAGTACGGCGAGAAATTTACGACACTTCCGTATCCCAATGGCGCCATTACATTAAAGGACTCGCCCGATTGCGCGACCAGCTCGAGGCCGCCGGAGTGAATGTCGCCTAGCATTGTCCAGCCGCCGCCTATTCGGACGGCTCGATAGGCGACGTTACCCCCGTATTGAGTAGTGTTTGGTATTAGAATCTAAACTCAGCGCAAGTTGCCGATGCCACTCACTAGCGCGGCGTCAGGCAGCGCGAGCACCCCCGCGGGGGTCAGAATCTGAATGTTTCGATAAGGGGACAACTCCAGCAGATCCTTGTCGCCCGTCACGATCAATTGCGCCTTACCATCCACGGCCAGTTCCAAGAATTTGTCGTCCTGTGGGTCGCGGCAGGCGCGCAGCGTCGTACCGATCGGGATCCATTCGGCCAGCCGGGCATATAACTGGAAGAATTCCTGGCGGCCTTCAATGTTGACATAGCTGTTGAACTTCTCGCCGACGATCGTCCGTGCCAGTTCCGCCAGCGTATCTTCGGACACCAGGAGGCGAGTGTGCTTGAGGAGACGACTCACTGCCCGACCGGCAACCGACCGCGGGAGCAGCAAGCGACTGATCAGAACATTCGTGTCGACAACGACGCGTGCACTAGGCATCCGTTTTCAGAAGAGCCGCGAGCTTGCGCTCCGTCAGGCCCTGCACGGCTGCCTCGGCGCCAACGCGATCGCAAAACGCCTCAAAGTCGGCGACCGCCATGCCGCGCAGGCGGTCGTATTCTTGTGGAGAAATCAATACGGCCTGATCACGAGCCTGGCGGCGAATGACAACAGGGCCGCGCTGTGCCGCGTCCAAGGCTGCGGCGAAGTTCTGCTTCGCTTCAGTGGCAGAGATATAGCGCATGGGGGACCTCGGTAGTCGTGCATCACTATTATATACAAAATGTACGAATTTGACAAAACGGTCACTTATCTCTCCGAAGATCCGAGTCGTTTTCATGGCTTCAGCAACGTAGCAAGAACGTAGCGTTCGGTGCCTTTTCCTGCGCTACGGTGCCTGTTTTCAGTGAGGGCGGGCCTGCTAAGTGATTGAAAAATAGGAACCTATCAAATCATCTCATCAACTTCGAACCAAGTGGTCGGCGGTTCGCATCCGTCCGGGCGCGCAAATGCATTCAAAATCCGTCGGTTACCGTGCCAGCAACCAGCGGCTGCCCGACCACCTGGCCTTTTGGTCACAGATCAGGTGATTTGGTTCGAATAATTAAAGAGGGTCGGGCGACCTGAGAGATCGTAACGGCAGCCAGACTGCTAGGCAGTCTTGATTGGCGTCGTTCGGCGTCGTACGTCGCCGAGGCAATTGACGGCATCAGTCTAGAAAGTGGGAAAAATTCGAAGCCGTACGCCGCTCGGGATCAGAACCGTCATCGGCCACTGAGCCGCGTTGATTTGCCGTGAAAGGCAGCTCCGGCCAAAAGCCGAAATTCGGCGCGTCAAATTGCTTGCTGCAAAGCAGACATCCCACGTGCACTCCCCTTTTTGTTTCTGCGGCGCTTGCAATCTCTGACGCGCCGGCCGAACGATTAACATCGTACGCCACGATCCCGGTACTCGCTCAGCGGCGATGCAATACCCAGGGGGTATTCCAGAAAGCACAAGGTCACACATTAGGCTTTGTCTGATGACCTTTTGCTTTCTCGGCGTGCACGCAGCGCGCCGCGACTGATGCCGAGCCTGCGGTGGGAATTCACTCCGGGATGCGCGACGAGGGTGCTGATTTCGGGTTGGCGAGCGACGAATTTCAGTTCTTAGGCATCCCCTATGCTGCGCCCCCACGGGGGAGCGGTGCTGGCCGCGGCCGTGATTTTGCTGCGACTCGATCGCGGGTTGCGCCTGCCTCGCCGGCGGTGCTTGCAGGGGATGCGCCAGGGGGGGGGTAGTGTGCTGCGCATCGCCGTGCTGCCGGACAAGTCCGCCGCTCGGTACAACTCGAATAAATTCAACGACGACTAACTTGGGAGACGCATTCATGACACGCATTACCCGCGCGATCTGCGCCACCGGCGCACTACTTTCACTCGCGGCACTTGCTACGATGGCCTACGCAGACGGCCGTGACTACAACGACGGACCGGTCCAGACTGTCACCTTCATCCGCACCGTCGATGGCCATTTCGACGATTACATGCATTGGCTTGCGACCAGCTACAAGAAACTGCAGGAAGCGGCCAAGGCGGCCGGCCTCATCACGAGCTATCAAGTGCTGGTCGCTCAGCCGCATAACCCGCAGGATGCCGACGTCATACTCGTCATCGAGTATAAGAACTGGGCGGCGCTTGATCATCTCGGCAGTAAGGTAGATCAGATGAGCGTCAAGATTGAAGGGTCGGTCGAGAAGGCGAATAAGTCCGAGGCGGATCGCGCCAAGATTCGCACTGTGCTGGGTACGGACACCGTGCAAGTGGCGGAGCTAAAGTAAGCGGACCAATGCCGGCGGGCGTCCCGACAGGCGCCCGCCGGGCCCTCTCGCGCACGGAGGCACTGGTTGGCGATCTTCGATTAGCTGGAAGGTTGGTACAACCCGCATCGTCGGCACAGTGCGCTTGGCCGGCGCTCTCCCGTCAACTTCGAGCGACTGGCGCTCGCTCGGGAGGTGGCGTGAATTTGGCACCGCACCAGGATACTTCTGCCGCCGGTGGCGACAGACTGCGCTGCAGGCTAAGATCGATTGCAAGCAGGAGACGGGATCAAGAAGCTAAGACGAAAACCTGTCCACCGAAACGGGGCAACTCCAAGCCGGTGACAGCGATTCGGTGAGTCTTCGCGTCGTATCCGCTCCACTGCGGGAACATCGACCCATCGATCACCGCCCGCGAGACCTCAAACGGGTGCTCCGGATTGGCGATATCAATGCATTGGCGATGGCCAGCGAATTGATTCAACGGCGGACGCCGGGCAGCTGCGCGCAGCTACCGATAGCGCTCCATCAACTTGCCCAGTGCGGCGGCCCCGGGCGCGAGCTTCTCGTACGGGATGCTGTTTAGCGGAGCCTTCGGCGTCCGATTCAGATTGTGGAACTCAGTGTTGTCCGTCTCGTCGATGTGAATGAGTCCCGTGACGTATTCATTCTGTTTCAGCTTCTGCTCGATGTATCTGTAGGCAGCCGATCGGTCAGTGGGATCGTAGCTCGGGTCGAGCTTGCGCAGGATGACACGGCTGCCGTCATGCAGGCTCACCGCAACGGACTCGCCTTCCGCGTAGTCCACCGAAATTTCCGCGGCACGCGGCACGAAATCGGCCTCGACAGCCGCATGGTAGTGCTCGCGGGTAAATGCATAGCTCTTCGTTGAGCCTTCGTGATCGTTGAAAGTCACGCAGGGCGATAGCACATCGATCAACGCGAAACCGTTATGGCGCAAGCCAGCCTGGATCAACGGCACGAGCTGCGCTTTGTCCCCGGAAAAGCTGCGCGCGACGAAAGTGGCACCCAGGGTAAGCGCCAGCAGTACCGGATCGATGGGCGGAGAGGAATTGGTCTCACCGCGCTTCGCTTTGGTACCGACGTCGGCGGAAGCCGAAAATTGACCCTTGGTCAGGCCATACACGCCGTTGTTTTCAATCAGATACAGCATGTTCACGTTGCGGCGGATGACGTGCACCAATTGACCGATGCCGATGGAAAGAGAATCGCCGTCGCCCGATACCCCGATATAGGTAAGGCCGCGATTGGCGGCATTCGCGCCGCTCGCAATGGATGGCATGCGGCCGTGCACGGCATTGAATCCGTGCGAGCCACTCACGAAATACGCTGTGGTTTTTGATGAGCAGCCGATGCCGGATAACTTGACCAGCTGTTCAGGCTGCAATGATAGACCCCAGCAGGCCTCAACAATCGCGGCGGTCACCGAATCATGGCCGCATCCGGCGCACAAGGTGGACATGGTTCCTTCGTATTGGCGTCGCGTCATGCCCAAAGAATTGGTGGGCAGCGAGGGGTGCGCGACTTTGGGCTTATTGATGTATGACATAGGGGCTCTTTGTCGTTAGCGTGGCACCGCGGTCACGCGCGGGAATTCGGCGAGCTTGGCGCGGATATGGTCGATGATGGGTTGGGCTGAAATGGGCAGACCGCTGTAGCTCAGGATGGAGAACAACTTGGACTTCTCGACCGCCGTCTCGAGGGTGAGCAGGGATTTGAGCTGGGCGTCGCGATTCTGTTCCACCACGAAAATTGTCGAATGCGATTTCAAGAACGCTTCCACATCGCTGCTGAACGGGAAGGCCTTGATGCGCAGGTAATCCACGTTGATGTTCTGATGCGCGAGTACATCGAGCGCCTCGCGGATCGCGCCATCGCAGCTCCCGATGCTCACGATACCGACGGCGCTGCTGCCTTTTCCTGTTAAAACGGGCTTGGGCAGGCATTTCGCAGCGTTCGCGAATTTTCGCTTCAGGCGATCGAGCACCACCTGGTATTCCGCGGAGTCCTCGGTATACGCGCCCCACTGGTTATGACCGGAGCCACGCGTGAAGTAAGCCGCCTTCGGGCTGATTCCCGGCAGCGTCCTGTAGGGGATGGCATCATCATCGCGGTCCAGATACCGATAGAATTTCTCCAGACCGTCGATCTCTTCTTTCGATAGGATCTTGCCGCGATCCGGCTTATAAGCGTCATCCCACTTGAGGTCGGGGCACATCCAGTCGTTCATACCGATGTCCAGATCCGACATTACGAAAACCGGAGTCTGAAGGCGCTCGGCGACGTCAAAGGCCTGCACGGCCATGTAAAAACATTCCTCGGGGTTCGCCGGGAACAGCAGCACGTGGCGCGTATCGCCATGCGAGGCGTATGCACAAAGCATGATGTCCGATTGCTGGGTGCGCGTCGGCAATCCGGTGGAAGGTCCAACGCGCTGCACGTCGAAAATAACGCAAGGCACCTCGGCGTAGTAAGCCAACCCCACGAATTCATTCATCAGCGAAATACCCGGCCCGCTGGTCGGCGTGAACGCGCGGGCACCGTTCCACGACGCGCCGATCACCATGCCCACCGCGGCGAGTTCATCCTCGGCTTGCAGTATCGCGAAATTACGCTCACCGGTTTCAGCATCGACCCGATACCGCTCGCAAAATCCCTTGAACGCGTCCATGAGCGATGTAGAAGGCGTGATGGGATACCAGGCCCCGACAGTAGCTCCCGCATACACGCAGCCAAGGCCGGCAGCCGTGTTGCCATCGATCATGATGTGGCCGCGCGTTTTCTCCATGGGCTCCACATGCAACGGAAGCGGCGAAGTCAAATGCTCCTTAACGTAGTCGTATCCCAGGCGCAGGGCTTTGGTATTCGAGTCGAGCAGCTTGGGCTTCTTGCCGTAGCTCTCGTTCAGCAGGCCGCTGATTACATCAAGGTTGACGTCGAGCAGCGCGGCCAGCACGCCAGCGTAAGCAATGTTCTTCAATAGAACCCGGTTGCGTGCGCCGTCGAAGCTTTCGTTCACCAGTCTGGCGAGCGGGACGGGAATTACGCTGATGTCGCCGCGCTGCAACAGCGCGTTGCGGGGCCAGGTCGAGTCATAGATCAGATAGCCGCCGGAACGCAGCTCACGAATGTCCTTCGAATAGGTCTCCGCATTCATTGCCACCATGATGTCGACGTGGCTTGCGCGGGCCACATAAGCGTCCCGGGTAACACGAATCTCATACCAGGTGGGCAGGCCCTGGATGTTCGACGGAAAGTAGTTCTTGCCGGTGACCGGCACGCCCATGCGAAAAATCGCTTTCATGATCAGCGAATTTGCGCTCGCAGAGCCAGTGCCATTGACGTTGGCGAACTTGATCACAAAATCATTCACACGGCTGGCTTCGGCCATCACGCTGGGCATGCTTTAAGTTCCTCGTCAATCGCAAGCGGAATTCGAATGGTCGATTTCTGCATGTCCCAGGCGGCAGTCGGACAGCGTTCCGCGCACAGTCCGCAATGCACACACACGTCCTCGTCCTTGACCATTACGCGGCCGGTTTGCGGCAAGGCGCTCGACACATACAGCGCCTGGGTTAAATTAGTCGCGGGCGCCGTCAGGCGGGCGCGCAGTTCGCTCTCCGGGCGGTTCTCCGTAATGGTCAGGCAGTCGACCGGGCAAATGTCGATGCAGGCATCGCACTCGATGCACAGCTTGGCCGCGAATACCGTTTGCATGTCGCAGTTCAGGCAGCGCTGCACCTCCAGGGCCGCCTCCTCGGCGGTGAATCCGAGCTCGACCTCGATGTTGATCTTCTTGAAGCGTTCGACGAGCCCCACATGGGGCACCAACCGGCGCTCGACGCCGTTGTATTCGTTCTTGTAGGCCCACTCGTGCATGCCCATCTTGCGGCTGGACAGCGTGACGCCGCGCGGCAGGCGCTCAGCCATCTCTTCGCCGTGGCAGAATTTGTGAATTGAAATGGCGGCCTGGTGACCGTGTTCGACCGACCAAATGATGTTCTTGGGGCCGAAGGCGGCGTCGCCGCCGAAAAATACTTCCGCACGGGTCGACTGGAAGCTGATCTTGTCGACCTTGGGCACGCTCCATTTGTCGAATTCGATGCCGATGTTCTTCTCGATCCAGGGAAAAGCGTTCTCCTGCCCGATGGCGAGTATCACGTCATCACAAGACAGGAATACATCGCCGAGTGACCGTGTGGCTTTGATGTCGCCGTCCTCGATGTCGTATTCCAGCTTCTCAAACATCATGCCCGTCAGCCGGCCGCCTTCCGTGACGAAGGCTTTGGGCGCGTGATTGATGACGATCTCAACGTTTTCTTGTTCGGCGTCCTCGAGTTCCCATTCGGAGGCCTTGAAGAACTGGCGCGGCTTGCGCGCCATGACCTTCACTTCCCTGGCGCCGAGCCGCAGCGAACTGCGGCAGCAGTCCATCGCGGTATTGCCGACGCCGATGATCAGGACCCGCTCGCCGACCCGATCGATGTGGCCGAATGCGACGGACTCCAGCCAGGTGATGCCGATATGTATGCGATCTGTGTCGTGGCGGCCGGGCAGTTCCAGTTCCTTACCCTTGGGCGCGCCAGAACCCACGAACACGGCGTCATATTCCCCCGATTCGAGCAGCCGCTTCAGGCTCTTGATCGGAGAATTCAGGCGAAG
>JANXZG010000071.1 GCA_025355645.1 Gammaproteobacteria bacterium
ACCGCGACCGAGCGAGAAAACTGTGTGAAAAGCGGCACAAACGGCCCGCTTTACGCTCGTCTGCGCCAAGTTCAATGACTTTTGTCGGTTCGTTCATTTCATTATCAGCTCGCCTATTCACCTGCGCAGAGCTTCCCTAGGTGTATTCGCGTAAGGAGACTACGCAAAATTGGGGGCGGACGGCGCCGGGTCTCAGGGGGGCGGGAGAATGGGGCTACTGTCCGGCCACGGCCGAGTCGATGGTGTACGAATTTCGCGTTGCACTGCGACAGATCAGTCCGAGGCTTCGCGCCGGGGATGGGATTCAGCATTTGCACGACCCAAATGAGTGAGTCGATGTTGAACGCACCACTTAAGGCAACAATACCGCAGCGCCTTCGACTCGCCCTGAGCGAAGATCGTCCAACGCTTGATTTGCCTGGCGCAGTGTATACGCGGTCGTGTGCATATGGATGCCGATTTGCGGCGCCAAGCGAAAGAATTCGAGCCCATCTCGTCGCGTAAGGTTGGCGACCGAGACAATCTCTCGCTCCTCCCATAAGTGCGAATACGGGAAACTGGGGATATCGCTCATATGAATGCCGGCGCACACGACTCGCCCGGCCTTGCGTCAGCTTTCAGCGCAAGCGGTACGAGCCCGCCGTCGGTGGCGTAGATGATCGCGGCATCGAGGGGCTTAGGCGGCAATTCATCCGACCCGCCAGCCCAGGTTGCTCCGAGGGTACGAGCGAAGGCTTGCGTTGCGAGATCTCCGGGCCGCGTAAAGGCGAACACCGAGCGTCGCTGCCATTTTGCCACTTGTGCGACGATATGAGCTGCCGCGCCGAATCCATATAGGCCTAAGCGTCGTGCATCCTCTGTCTTTACCAGCGATCGCCAGCCGATAAGTCCGGCGCACTTCAGCGGTGCCAGCGATACGTCATCGCCGGAATCGTCGAGCGGAAACGCATACCGTGCGTCCGCGATAGCAGCGCTGGCGTACCCACCGTCGCGCGTAAAGCCGGTGAACAGCGGTCGATCACACAGGTTCTCTTGGCCTGTCATGCAGTAGGGACAGTGGCGGCAGGTATGCCCCATCCACGGAATGCCTACCCGCTGTCCCACTTCAAGTCCCTGCACCGCTGCGCCGAGCATGTCGACTCGGCCGACAATTTCATGGCCGGGAATGATGGGCAGCCGCACGCCCGCGAGCTCGCCATCGACCACATGTAAGTCTGTGCGACACACGCCGCACGCGCCGACCTTGACGCGGATCTCTTCGGGGCGAGGCAAGCGATCCGGCATTTCAGTCCACGCCAATGGCGTCTTCAGCTCATTTAACACCATCGCCTGCATGTCATCTCCGGTGGCCCTAGTTCGTCGCGTGCTTTGCACTATCTCACACGCAATTGCCCGTGCCATTAGAGGGATACAACTTAAGGCCTCGGTAAGTACGCGTGGCCGCTGCTCGCGAAATGCGGGATGCATGATAATGCCTCGGCAGCTGCTTTTTCCGTAAAGGATCGGCTCATGTTTGATTACCGAACGCCTGAGTGACTTGCTGGCTCATCTTAAGTGTCGCGTTGATGGGATTCGCTGTGACGGGCGGATTTGACTTGGCTCTAGGCGCCATCTTCAGATTCATAGGACGTAATGAGCGGGAGCGCCGAGCTCTGATTGAAACCATCGAGCCGGTATGGGCTGGCAATCAATACGGTTGATATTGGGTGGCGTGCGCGGCATTTGCGGTATGGCCGCTTCTGTATGGGGCGAGTTTCTCCCCACTCCATTTTGCAGTCATAATCTTGCTGTTCCCCTGATGGCTGCTGCTATTACGCTGGACCCGCGCCGCCTTTGCCGCGAGCTGATTAGTGCCCACGGGCACCATTCTCACAGCCGGCTTCGCGACGTTCCCGTTCTTGATCCACTCACCGCACAATGAGAATCGCAGCCTCACCGTGTGGGACGCTTCGAGCAGCGCGCCGACGCTGCGCATTATGTTGGTCGCGGTAGTGGTATTGCTTCCCATTGCTCGGTTACACAGCGTGGGTGTTTCGCGTGGCGCGCGGACGAATCACGCTTGAAAAATTGCGCGAGCTAGTTAGAACGAAGGGAAATCGCATGAGTTATTCCAGTCGGATCCTTGGTGTCGGTCTTGCCCTGAGTTTCGGCGTGCTGAATGCCATTTTGTTTGAGCGGGCTGAGCGCAAGAGTGATGCCTAAGACCAGTAGCCCCGTCTTAATACTGCTGCCGACCGATTTTGAAGGCATCGAAGCGCTCGCAGATCTTGCGTTGGATGTGCGCTGGTCTTGGAACCATGCCGCAGATCAGATCTGGAAGCAGTTAGCCGCAGAAATGTGGGAATTTACGCACAGTCCCTGGGCGTTCTGCAAAGTGTGGCCAAGGATAGAGTCGAGCGGCTACTTGCCGATTCCACATATCGTGCTCGGTCGACGATTTGCTTGAAGCCACGCGCCCGGCCGCTACGCATCCGCACGGTTCCAGGAGCATTATCCCAAGACTGCACTGCAAGCCGTCGCGCATTTCAACGTGGAGTTCATGCTAAGTGAGGCGCTGCCGATTTATTCCGGATGTCTGGGCAATGTCGCGGGCGACCAGCTGAAAGCGGCGGGAGATTTAGGCGTTCCTGTCGTCGGTATTGGGCTTCTGTATGCGCAAGGCTACTATCACACAAGTTATCGATAAGAACGGTGATCAGCGGGCGATGTACCCCTACAACGACCCCGGTCAATTGCCGATCACACCGGCACGTCGCGCGAACGGCCGGTGGCTGCGCTTCAACTTGGACTTGCCCGCCGGCGAGCCGCCGATGACGCCGCGATTGGCACGAAGATCGTCGCGTGGCAACTCGCGCTGCAAGGCGACTTGAGCGCACTGCGTTTCGGCACACCCTTAGTAGAGACGGTTGCCGGTCAGCGCCGATGCGAAATACTTTCGAGCATTGCGGGTCTATCGACGGAGCTGCGTGTTTAAGTCTACGCCGATGGACTTTCGGGGCTTCCCGCTGAGCGCCACTGGGCAATGAGCAAAGGACACCTCGCGGCCTATGTTGTTGGCCACCTCTTCGAGGTGCCGGCGCTGCGGCCCTCGACAGACTACA
>JANXZG010000074.1 GCA_025355645.1 Gammaproteobacteria bacterium
GTGGCGGAGAGGGTGGGATTCGAACCCACGTGCCGGAATTACCCGACCATCCGATTTCGAGTCGGCGCCGTTATGACCACTTCGGTACCTCTCCTGTTTACTTAATTTGATTGTGCGGTGACCCGCAGGCTATGTTTGCCAGAAACTCAATTGTCAAGGGTCCGCACTGGCCAATCAGGGTTTATTCTAGCTTATCGGCCGAACGCTCGCCTCCCTCCAGGAACCAGCCGTACCCCACGGAACTCAGATCATCATGACCGTGCGTAACTTAAAAGGTTTAAAGCGTCTCGTCACCGCGGCGAAGGTTTCGCTCGCGCTGGGCGGCGTCGGCTTGCTCGGAACCTGTGCGCCGGTGCCGGGCATGCTCGAGCAGATCATTTCTCTGGGCGAGATCCGGGTCGTCACGCGCAATGGACCGCTCGCATTTTATCAAGGCGCAGGGGATGCGCCGGCAGGTCCCGAATACGAACTTGCACGCCATCTGGCCAGCGAACTGGGTGTCCGCCTGATCATCGAGCCGGTGCGTAGCTATGCAGAAATCTATAGCGCGATCATCTCCGGCCGGGCGCATGTCGCTGCGGCTGGACTGAAGATTCCGTCGATGGGCGTTCGTGGCATCGTGTTCGGACCGGCTTATCAGCATGTCCACGAGCATCTCATCTACCGGCGCGGCTCGACGCGTCCCGCCTCGCTTGCCGACATCCGCGATGCGGATCTTGAGATCGTCGCGCGCAGCTCGCACGCGGCTACACTCTATGCCGCGCGCCAGTCAATTCCGGATCTGGTATGGCGTGAGAACTCGAGCACCGACACGCAGGCGCTGCTGGATGAAGTCGCCGGGGGCAGCATCGACTATACGATCGCCGATTCGACGGAATTCGCACTGGCGCACGGCGCCCATCCGGAACTGCGTATCGCTTTCGACTTCCTTGGCAGCCAATCACTTGCCTGGGCGGTCAGCGCCCGTGAGCCCGGATTTCTACGGGCGGTCGGTGACTACTTCGCGCGCCTGAGCGGCAGCGGCGCGCTCGCGGGGATCCTAGACCGCTATTACGGGCCGTCGCAGAATCTGGACTACGTCGGCCCGCGCGGTTTTATGCGCGATATGCAAAGCCGCCTGCCGCGATACCGCGAATGGTTCGAGGAGGCAGCGACCGAGAGCCGCGAGGACTGGCGCCTGCTCGCAGCAATCGGCTACCAGGAATCGAAATGGAATCCGGCTGCCTCTTCGCCTACCGGGGCGAAGGGCCTGATGCAACTGACCCGCGTGTCGGCAATTGAGACGAAGATCGGCGATCCTGGGAACCCGCGGCAAAGCATTCTCGGCGGCGCCCGATATTTCAGGCAGGTCTACGAAAAAGTGCCGAATCACATACCGGAACCGGACCGCACCTGGTTTGCGCTCGCCAGCTATAATATTGGCTACGGCCACGTGGAGGATGCACGCGTACTTGCGCAAAAGGCCGGGAAGGACCCGGATTCCTGGCGAGACGTGCGCGAGTTTCTGCCGTTGCTCGCCGAGGAGTTCTGGTACACGCAGACCGAGAACGGCTACGCGCGCGGCTGGGAACCGGTACGCTATGTCGACAACGTGCGCGGCTATCGCGACATACTCGAGTTCATCTGGGGCGATGCAGTCGCGCTCAATTGACGGGCGCGCCGGCCAGGCCCTAGCGCCTCGAGAGGAAAAACTCGCGCAGCAATTCGGCGCATTCATCGCTGAGCACGCCGCCAAATACATCTATCGGCGGACCCAGACGTGCTTCGCGCGGCAGATCAATCACGCTGCCGCAGGCGCCCGCCTTCGGATCCCAGGCACCGAATACGACCCGCGCTATGCGCGCGCTCAACAGCGCCCCAACGCACATCGCGCAAGGCTCCAGCGTCACATACAGGGTCGCCGCATGCAGTCGGTAGTTGCGCTGCTGCTGCGCAGCAGCGCGTAATGCGACGATTTCCGCATGTCCTGTCGGGTCGTGGGTACCGACCGGATTGTTCCATCCCTCGCCGATCACCAGTTCGCCGCTCACGATCAGCGCGCCGACCGGCACTTCGCCGGCAAGCTTCGCTTGCCGCGCCAAGCCGATGGCGCGAAGCATGAAGTCGACGTCAGTGTTCATTTTGCGCAGATGCCCCGATAATCCCCTATGGGCTCAGCGCCAATTCTAACGTTTACGGGAGAGCGTATGGCGGTCAAGGTCGATCAGCTCAGCGAGCCTGGTGAATACGATGATGCGATGCTCGCCTTACTGCAGATCATCTGGGGCGACGGGTTCCTCTCGCCAGGCGGCGCCGAAGAAATCGAGCGCTTGCTCGAGGGCAGTGAAATCTCAGGCTGTCAGGTCCTTGACATCGGCTGCGGCCTTGGCGCGATCGATGAGTTGCTGGTGAGGCGCTTTGGCGCGGCGTCGGTCATTGGCATCGACATTGATCCGAGGCTCGTTGAACGAATGAACCAGCGCGTTGCCGCTGCCGGTCTTGCGGATCGCATCAAGGGCCAGGCAGTCGATGGCGGCCCCCTGCCGTTTGCAGCAGACAGTTTTGACTTGGTTTTCTCGAAAGACTCCCTCGTACAGATCCCCGACAAGTCGGCCCTGTTCGGTGAAGTCATCCGCGTGCTGCGCGCGCGGGGCCGCTTCATTGCGAGCGATTGGCTGCGTGGCGGGACAGGGCCATATTCTGCAGAGATGGTTGAATTCTTTCGCCTCGAAGGCATCACCTACAACATGGCCACGCTCGGGCAAAGCGCCGACGCCCTGCGGGCGGCCGGATTCGCCGACATACTCCTGCGCGACCGGCATGACTGGTACCTCGGATTGGCGGGACGGGAGCTGGCCGCGATGGAGGCAAATCTGAAGCCTGTGATCATCGCAAGGATTGGTGCCGAGCGGGCAAAGTACTTCCTTGATGACTGGCGCCAGCTGGTCTTGGTCCTCCAGCGCGGCGAGTTACGGCCCGGGCACCTCAAGGCCACCAAACCAGCCGCGTGAAGCGGTTTCCGCGCCGCCCGGACCCACGAAGCCGATGCGGATGCTGAGCGCGAGACGACTGGACGGGCACGCGGGCGTGCCGTCGAATCGCAAACGCTAAATGCCTATCGGAACAGGAATCCGGCCATCATAAGCGCCCCGCGGGACAAGCCCGGTAGAGCTATCCGCAGTCATACCTTATTGCACTCGTTCACAGAGATCATGGGCACCCGCTGGCCAACGGCCGAGCCACGCTTATTGATTGATCGCCCGAGTTTGTCCCGAACCCTCACGCGCCATTCGTAGCGGACGGTGTGTTGGATTCCGGATAAAACCTGCCAGTCCGTAAGTGCAGCGGCCAGCGCAGCTGCCTCGTGCCACCCTCGGGCCACAGAGATGCGAGCCGCTCGGCAATCAGGGGCAGCGGATCCTCGCCGCGCTGCAATCGATAGCGTTCGACCGCCGACCAGGTTCCAACGTAACTGATGACATCGGCAAGCAGCCATTCAGCCGAGATCTCAAATGCGGATGCTGGCAATTCCGCCAGCGGAAACGGCAGCGTCTGGTAGCGCGCCTCAATATAGCGGCGTTCGGGCGGCCAGTAGGGTCCGACCACTTCATGGTAGAAATGTTCTATCGCAGTGCTGATGGTCGGATCCGTCTTGAACAGGCCGTAGGTCCATAACGCGACTACCCCGCCCGGCCTCAGCACGCGCCGTGCTTCTGCGTAGAAGCGCTCGAAATCAAGCCAGTGCGCTGCCTGCGCGACAGTAATCAGGTCCGCGCAGCCGGATCTGACCGGCAGGCACTCGGCCTGATGCCGCAGGTACGTTACGCGCGGGTGCGCGATGGCTTCGGCGAGCTGGGGCGCGCTTGCATCACTCGCCAGCACTTGATCGAAATGCATCGCGAGCTCGATTGCCGCTTGGCCGTTGCCGGTGGCAAGATCGAGCGCCAGGGCGCGCGACGGAGCCAGGCTGGCAAGATATGTGGCAAGCTCTGGCGGGTAGGTCGGCCGATAGCGCGCGTAGGCCGGCGCGAGGCCGGAGAAATGGTCCTTGAAACTCACGCGCTTATTATAGTGCGGCGTACAAAAAAGCCGAGGGTTGGAAAATGATGAAACGGCAGCGCTGCACTTGGGCTGGGGAAGATCCGCTGATGCGCGCCTATCACGACACCGAATGGGGCGTCCCGCAGCGCGACCCGCGCATGTTATGGGAGATGCTGATGCTGGAAGGGTTCCAGGCCGGCCTTTCCTGGATCACGGTACTCAAGAAACGCGAGGCTTTCCGCAAGGTCTTCGCCGGATTTGAACCCCGCAAGGTCGCGCTGTTCACCGGCAAGGACATCCGGCGGTTGATAGCGGATCCCGGCATCATCCGCGCACGGGCCAAGATCGAGGCGACCATCCGGGGTGCGCAAATTTATTGTGACATGCAGGACAGAGATAAAAACTTCAGCGAATTCTGCTGGGCCTTTACCGGCGGAAAAACTCTGAGCGGCAACGGCCGCAGCCGGCTCACCAGCTCGCCCCTGTCAGAGAAGATCTCGGCGGACATGAAGCGCCGCGGCTTCAAGTTCGTGGGTCCGACGATTGTCTATGCCTGGATGCAGGCTGTAGGCATCGTCAATGAACACTCCAGCGGCTGCTTTAGGCGGGCGGCCGTCAGCAGGTAAGCGCTTCAGCCCTTATTTGCCTGACGGCAACTTCGCTCTTCGGCGCCGGTGTTCGGCAGCAAGGCTTCCCTGACGGCCCGCGTCCAGATCGAGTACCCTTGCGGCGTCATGTGCAGCCCGTCGGCGACGAAGAGGTCCCGCGGCTTGCCGTTCTCCAGCATCGGTGCAGCGACATCGATGAAAATGAGGTCAGCGCGGTCGGCAGCGCGCGCTTTTACCGCCTCGTTGACTTCGGCCTGCAGCGCAAGCTCAACGAAACGCGCCTTCGAAGGCTTCACGGAGATGAAATAAACCGGCGTCGTGCCGAGGGCCTGCCCCTTAAGCGACATGAAGGTATCGAAATCAGCAATGACCCTGTCAGCCGGTATTCCGGCGTCGATATCGTTATCACCCGCATAGAAGACAATGGCGCGCGGCCGGTAGGGCGCAACAATCTGGTCGAACCAGCGATTCACATGTGCTATATGCGAGCCGCCGAACCCCCGGTTGATCACCGGCATAGGCGCCATGTCGTTAGCAAGGCTATTCCATTTGACGATACTGGATGAACCCACGAACAACACCTGGCAGGTCGGGGTCGGCGCTGCCTGATCGGAGGCCACGAATCGTCCGATTTCTACCGTGAGCGATTGGTCGAGTGCCGTCGCCCGCGATGCCGCGCTCTCGGTCCTGCCATTAGCACTCAGCAGCGCCAGCATACAAACCGCAACAGCGATGGATGGCCCCAGACGCGTGGCAGCGGTCATAACTTTTCGTGAACGGCAAGTCATGGCGGGACGCCTAGAGAGGGTCGATGAGAAATTAGCCTGATGCTGCGGGCGAAAGGGGGATATTAAAACGCACGCGACATCTTCTTATGTTTTCCAAAAATCCGAATGTAGGCTTCCGAAGCATTTTGCTCAATCAGGACAACACAACTATTACATGAGAATGATTCTTGTTTGTAAATGGGAATGATTCGTGTTAGCGTTAAGACACTTTCATATAAAAATCAGTATGTTCGCATGGTTATCGCCTCGCCCAAGGCCCCAATTAGCGCAATTGCCGACGCATCGCGGGTCGCCGGTAACCTAACCGCCGTAGGCTTGGCGGTTGGCACGCTCTTGTCTACTGGGGCACGCGCTGAAGGCGAGATGGCTGATATCGGGGAAGCGCAAGCCGTACTGCCCGGCGTTGAAGTGACGGGTCAGGCGATCCATTCCAGCGATGATTTGCCGCAATCCGTTGATATGATAGATCAGAACATGCTGACCGGGCAGAACCTGACACTTGTTCAGGAGGCCCTGCGCAATATTCCTGGCATCACTTTGAACTCAGGCGAAGGCGGCGCGCATGGAGATTCGATCAACTTAAGGGGCCTGTCGATCCCGGATAGCTTTTTTCTGGACGGTGTGCGCGACATCGGACAGTACCAGCGCGACACGTTCAACTCCGAGGCAATATCGGTGTTGCTGGGTCCCGCCTCCGCAGTGTTCGGCCGCGGCTCTACCGCCGGTGTTATCAACTCAATCAGCAAGGAGCCATTGCTTGCGCCGAGCGCTACGATCAGCCTCGCCGGCGGCATGGCCGACTACCGGCGCCAGACGGCCGATTTTAATGTGCCCTTAAACGCCACTGCGTCGACGCGGATAACGCTTATGGACCAGCAAAACGGCGTGGTAGATCGGGACCAAGTGTACTACCGCCGCTATGGCTTCGCGCCGACGCTCGCGCTTGGCATCGACACCGCGACGCGCCTGACACTGAGCTATTTCAGGGAGGAGGAAAATAACCTTCCGGATTACGGCATCCCGTTCATCGACGATTCACCAGCCGCGGTCAAGCGCAACAACTTCTACGGACTTGCCAACTACGACAGTACGCGTACCAACACCAATATCGGGACCGTCCGGTTCGAGCATGATTTTGGCGAGGATCTGGCACTGAGCGACAGCGCGCGCTACGCCAACTACGGGTTCCAGTACCTGCTCAGCGGGCCATTCCTGGGGAACGATGTCATCGGTCCGCCATCGCCGGGCACGCCATACGCCGATATCTTCGTGTCGCGCGATCAGCCGAGCTGCGCTGGCACCACGAGCCTCGCGATCAACCGCACCGACCTGACGTCCCGATTTGACCTCGGTGGATTCAAAAACGTCCTGACCGCGGGTCTGGAGGTCAGCAAGGAACACTCGAATGTCGTTCGATTCACCAATGGCCTGGGGGTGATTGCGCCGACTCCGCTGCTTAATCCAGATCCCTTCAATACACTGCCCACGCCACTCAGCCCATATTCGAACCCTAAGGGGCGCGGCAGCGATGTGAGCGCCTATGCGCTCGATGAACTCGCAATCGGGAAGCAATGGAATGTGCAGGCCGGCGTGCGCTGGGATCAGTTTAAATCGGGCTTCAGCGAAGCCTTCAGTGGCACGGCCTTCGAGCGTACAGATAGGTTTGTGAGTCCACGAATCGCGGTGACCTTCAGAGCCGATGCCGCCCATAGTTTTTACGCCTCATATGGAACTTCCTATAACCCCGTTATCGAGTACCTGACTGTCGCGCCGAGCAATGACAGCCTCGCTCCTGAGAAGACCAGCGCCTTGGAGCTGGGAGCAAAGCTCAAGATCGTGGACGGCAAGGCAGAACTTACCGGGGCCTTGTTCGATTCACTCGTGACCAACGCGCGAAACTCGGATCCGAATGACCCTGCGGTGCAGAACGCGCCTTTCGATCAGCGGGTCAAGGGCGTGGAATTAGGCATCAACGGCCACCTCACGAACAAAGTGGAACTCACCGCCAATTACACTCATCTGGATGACCGGATCACTGCCAGCAGCGATCGGCTGTCCCTCGGCAAGGTCGCGCCCAACGTCCCACCCGATGCGTTGAATGCGTGGGTGACAATCGAGCCGTCGGTCGCTTGGACGATAGGCGCCGGATTCACTCGCATGAGCCATCGGTACGCGGATACAGAAAATACTGCGGGTGTGCCGGCCTACGCGGTGCTGAATGCGATGGCTTCCTATCAGGTCGATCCAAATCTAAAATTTCAGCTGAACTTCAACAACGTGACCGACAAGCTGTATTACACAGGCCTTTATTACACCGGTGTCGAAGAAAATCATGCGCTTCCGAGCGCAGGCCGGACGCTCATTGGTCTTGCGAGCTACCGGTTCTGAAGACAGCCGTGACGTGCCCCCCGCCTGCCTCGGTTCTGTCACTGCTTACCACGCTCGACGCGCGGCGCCTGCGGTCATTGTTCACGCAGAATACCGATCGGACGGCCCAGTGGGTGCGCGCCATCGCCGCAGATGGCCTGCCGCAGGCGCAGGTTTGCTATGGCCGCATGTTGCTTGAGGGCACAGGCGTTACCCGCGACGCGCGCGCGGCGCTCGTCTGGTTCCGACTTGCGGCGGGGCACGGTCACATCGATGCGATCAACATGATCGGTCGTTGCCTCGACAACGGCTGGGGCACGCCTGAGGATCCGTCGGCCGCAGCCGCGCAATATGCCCGGGCCGCCTCCGCCGGGCACGCCTGGGCTCAATATAATCTGGGCCATTTGTGCCTGGATGGCCGCGGTGTCCAACGGGATTTTCGCAAAGCCTACGAGCACTATCGCAGTGCTGCGAACCAGGGACATGAACGCGCCATGAACCTGGTGGGCCGATGCACCGAGGAAGGCTGGGGCACGGCTCGCGACCTTAGTGCGGCCGCAGACTGGTATCGGCGTTCTGCGCAGGCTGGGTATTTTCGCGGACAGTTCAACTGGGCCACGATGTTGCTGAAATACGGTCGCAGCCGGGACGCGCTGATATGGCTCGAACGCGCCGCCGCAAGCGGCACCGCAAGTGTCCGCCAGGCCGTGACGCCGGTGCTCAAGATGCTGGCCGCGCACCGGCAAGATCGGCCCGTTCCGGCGCCTCCCTGACCGTTGGTAGCTGACGTAATGTTCCTGCAAATCCCAAAACTGCTGAATGAACAGCAACTCGCGATGATCGGCGCCACGCTTCACAGCGACGCCGCCCACTGGTTCGATGGCCGCGTAACCGCGGGACATCAAGGGGCATTGGTCAAAAATAATGAGCAGCTCGATGAGGCAAGCGCAACGGCCCACAAGCTCGGCGATGTGATTATTGCGCAGCTCGAGCGCAATCCGCTCTTCATCAGCGCCGTATTGCCCTGCAAGGTCTATCCGCCGATGTTCAACCGATATGGCGAGGGCATGCATTTCGGCAATCACGTGGACGGGGCGATCCGCCAGAGCCCGCGCACGGGACAAAAGCTGCGCACCGACTTGTCCGCCACCATTTTCCTGGCGGCACCGGATTCCTATGAGGGCGGTGAACTGGTGGTGGAAAGCGATTATGGCGTACAGCGGGCGCGGCTTTGCGCTGGGGACATGGTCATCTACCGCTCGACGTCTCGTCACCGGGTAAGCCCCGTGACCCGCGGCCACAGGCTAGCCAGCGTACTATGGATACAGAGCCTCATCCGCGGTGATCTGGAACGGGAACAGCTATTCGAACTTGATCGGACGATCCAGCAGCTGACCCAAAGCGGCGCAGACCCTGAATCGCTGGTGCGGTTGGCGGGGCATTATCACAGCCTGCTACGGCTATGGACCGAGATCTGAGATCCGGGGGCTAATATCCGGGTGCTTACCCAGCAAGCGGCTGCGAGCGATTACAGACGCTCACTCGGTGGAATCCCCTGGATCATCACGGGAGTACCTGAGGATGGCGCCAGCAAATCCGCGCAGGCGCGCTATCTGGACGCGGGCTTCTTCGAGCGTCCCAAAGTCGCGGTCTTCCGGGGAAGCGATCTCGTCAGGATCAGGCTCCTCGTCCAGCCAGCTTCCAGAGACTCGCCAGCGCACGTAAATACTAAAGCGCCCATCGTCCCTGCGCGAAACCGCAGCCCGGCCGCGACCACCCGGAGTTACATACACCTCCCATTCATCAATTGACCTGGCGCTGACACCAGGGAATTTGGCGAAGTCAACGCGGGGGGCCTTGCGTCGCTCTGGGCGTGACACATGTTTGCGCTGAGCGGCCGCGACCGCCCGCTGCAGCTTGGCGACGAGTTCCTCGCTAAGACCCAGCGGCGGACGCTCCGGGCTCGCCGGGTGGGCATCGCTAGGTCGTGCGGTGGTCGATTTACGCTTGCGCATTAGGAGGCTGCACCATCGGCGCGACAGCATCGACCGGAATTACCATGGTTTTTCCGGCCCCGGCAGCGGAAAAACAACGCACCAATGCCTGCTACGCGTTCTTGACCCGTGGAATCGCTCATTGGTCGAATTCTGTCACCGCAGGTTTGCACTGGCAATCTGATTGACAAGGGGGCGCCAACTCACCACAGTCCTGCACAACGACCTGAGGGAGCCATGCCGAAGGCACGCCTATTAATATATGTAGCAGTTACGGTAGTGAATCTCACCGCGATCGCCGTATGGATATGGACGGCCAAGCGACGCCACCTGAGCGAGCGGCCGACGCCGGCAGACGGAGCCATCGGCTTCGTGACCAACTTTCTCGATACTCTCGGCATCGGGTCATATGCCCAGATCACCGCCCTGTTCAAACTGCGTGGCCGGCCCGATGACGAGCTGATCCCCGGGACGCTGAACGTCGGGAGCACCATCCCGACATTCCTTTCTACATTATGGTTTGTAAGCACCGTGAGCGTGGATCCAGTGCTGCTCGCTTGCATGGTGGCGAGCGCCGGCGCGGGCGCCTGGCTTGGGGCCGGTGTCGTAAGCCGGATGCCGCGTCGGGCGATTCAGCTGTTTATGGGCACGGCCTTGCTGATCGCAGCTTGCTTCTTCATCCTGTCCAATCTTGGCGTGTCAGGACCCGCGGGCGCCGCTATGGACCTCGGCGGCTGGCGTTTCGTCGTCGCGGTCGCGGTCAATTTCGTGCTGGGCGCGCTGATGTGCGTCGGCATTGGTAATTATGCGCCCAGTATGGTGCTGCTCGCATTGCTCGGCATGCATCCGATCGCCGCCTACCCGATCATGATGGCAAGCGATGGCGTCCTGATTCCGGTTGCGAGCCTCGGCTTCCTGAAATCAGGTCGATTCGCGCATGGGCCTGCGGTGGGCCTCATATTGGGCGGCGCGGTCGGCACGCTGTGCGCATTTCCGCTGGTGGATGCAATTTCAACGCACCTGTCGTTGATGCGCTGGTTCGTCACGCTCGTGATCATCTACGCGGCGGTGTCGATGGTGCGCTCGGCGTACCGGCAATCCTGACGATTTCGAACCGACGGGCGCACCAATTCTTATATTTCACATTCGGTATTGCGCCTGTGCCCCGCGAACTTCTCCGCTGATGCCCCGCCGACTGCATGCTGAGCGCTACGCTCCCGGCGCGGCCTCCCATTTTGGCCTCATTTCCCTGCCCCACTTCTTGGGATCCTGGTGGTGCATCTTTTCCATTTTTTTTGCCACCTCGGGGTGCTTCTCTATGACATGCTTCGTCATTGCGTTGACCATGTCGTTCCACGTGGCGGCCGACAATTTTTGATCACAGTCCCCGCCCAACTGTCTGCAGCTCATCGATTTCAAGGCAGTACTCCTAGCGTAAAGAATCCTATCTCCAAGTATCCCCTTTGCTGAACACCGATATACAGCGGATTAATCCGAGTTCCCTGTAGGAATAGGACCGGGTCATCCATTGCCGGTGCAACTTGCCGATTCGGCCTCGGTCAGGGACCATTGAACAATGAGCGCCCTGCCAGTTGTCAGAAATGCGCCGCCTGCGGTCGACTGCCCTTCCCCGGACAATGTCATCCCCAAACAACTCGGATGCCGATCGGCCACTGTATCGCCCCTACCGCTGGGCTGCCGCCGACTTCCAGCTCGGTCTGCGCCCAATCCGGCCGCAGAACTGGATACTGATCGGTGCACGGCATGCGGAGAGGACGGGCCAGAAGCGTGAGCGACTAGACAACCAAAGATCTTTGTACTACCGGGCATTGCCGGGATCGCTGCCGGCGCAGCGCGAGTTGCGGGAGCGGATCTTGGCGCATCTGGCGGCAGATCATAAAGACTCTTTCGAGAAGAGCGGCGCAATTGCCCGGTCGCTTCTGACCGGCCATGCCATCGATCTGGACGATTCCGTAGAACCTTCGCTGCAGGTGAGTTACCTCGTCGAAGAAGATTTCATGCTCCTGGAAGAGATCGACGGGACGCTGCGGATCACCGCGGCGTCGAATGCCTACGCTAGCTCGGGTCGCCTGGCAGCCGCGGTCGGACATGGTATCGAGTGGGCACATGAGCCCGTACCTCACCTCACCCATCAGCTCGGTCCGAAGATCAGTCGCGTACTTGGCAGCATTCACGCCGCCACACCGTGCGAGCGATTCAACTGGCAGATCACACCGCTGGCGACGGTATTTTTCCCCACAATGATCCGCACGCGGCAAATGCAGCGGCGATGCGCGAAGTCCTCGATAAACTCTGTAATGACCCCAATGGTGCCGGCGAGTTACTGTGGCTCCGGGTCGAACGACAGACACTCATGCGCCTGCCCGATTCAGACGCAGTAGCCTTCGGCCTCCATACGTTCAGTGTCCTCTGTCCTGCATACAGTCGGATCTGGTGAGCGTGCGCGCAATTATAGGTCTGCTGAACGGTTATTCAAAGGAGCGCTGGAGGTATTCCGAGATGGAAATCGTGCGTGCGCCGTTGATGGCGTGGCTTGAAGCGGCGGCGATGCAACTGGAATAAAAAAAGAATCCTCGAGGAAGTCGGGGACCATGACGCGCTGAGTAGTTTAAGCTCAAATTTACAAAGACTACCGAAACTTGAAAGTTTCTGCGTGCCCGTAGAAATTGCTGCGGATCCGGATTTCGGAATGAATCCCGCCTACGGCTTCAGGGCGTGATTGCGTTATCACGGATCAGGGCTTCGCGAGGATCTTGCCCGCATTCGTGAGCGCATTCTTTACCGCATTGCTTGACGGCAAGCGCTGATTTTAATTGTTACTATATTGGCGCCGCTCTGCATCGCGATGTACCCTCGAATGTATCGTCCCTCGCGCTGGAACGAAACCATCCGCTGGACTGTGTTCCAACGTTAGGTGAGAAGGGCTCCTTTCGCGGGAAATTCCCGCTCGCCAGACTGGCCTATACGCTGGCAAAGTCTCTGGGAACCGGGTTGTAGATAAAGTAAGACAACGTGCGCGCCATCGGCTCAGTAGTCGCCTCGGTGTAACCGCACGATAACAAATCCATGTTGTCTGGCGACAGCTTGCTATGTCCTGGGTTAGTTGTTGCGCGTGCGATTGGCACTCCCAGAATAGTTGCTGCCGCTTTCGCATCGAGCTGCGCGCAGTCACCTGCCGCTGCACGCGCGAATCCGCTCACGCCGAATGCAAAAGACATTGCATTCATGCGAACTTACCGGTTGATCGAACGAACCGACGTGGCCACATGTCGTAACTCCACTGCAGGGGCGACGCCCAAATAATGTACAACTGGGGTGGGGCCTAAGTCAGCCCCAATTGGCCGCGAAGACTGCTACTGCTGGGACCAGCAGGCGGAATAAATCGTGCGCTGCAGCGGCATTGGCTCCCTCGTCGCAATTTCCGGATGCGTGGCCACTCGCATACTAAATAAAAAGGCTGTGTGAGCCCACGGAATCATGCAGTTAGCGACGGGTGTAAAAAATTCTAAGAATATAGGAAATTGATGTCAACGGCCGTGGGGTCAGTTCGTTGAGATTCTCAGCGCCTGCGGCAGAGTCGGCTGCGATTGTGTGCGATCGAAAACCTTGGCGCAGGAAGCAATGGAAAAATATTGAATGACTTCGAAGAGACATTTTGCTGCTTCGCACATGGGCATTGTACTGCCGCTCGCCGCACTCATGGCAAACTGTGGCGGGGGTGGCGGCGCCTCGACCGCGAATATGAGTTCAGGGGTCGGCTCCGGTACCATGACGACCCTGTTTGAGCAGCCGCAGGCGAGCGGTATTGCGGGCAATGTGGTTGTGCCACTCGCAAACAACACTCCGCCGCCAACAGGGATTTTTAAACTAGTTCTTTGGCAACCTGATCCATTCACGACGAACGGCGACCTCGTCCCAACGGCATGGAGCGCAAGCTCGCAGACCGGCTTCGCTCCTTCAAATCCGATCAGCGATCAGCTCGGCTTTCAGAACACGCCGGGGACGAGTACCGCTCAGATGGATGGAGACACGGTCGGGGCCTATATCAATTCGAAGGACCTGCCATCGTCTGCTGTCGGCCCAAGCGGCGGGAGCGTCAGTTGCGGGCATGGTACTAATCCGCCCACCCAAAAGATGATGATTACGCCCCAGTACACCTGGGCCTCCGGGACGGCACCAGTTCCGTTTGCAAGTTCGACCGCGGTACTAAGTAGCTCGCTGGATTTGCAAGTCCCCACCGCTTCAGGCGAGGCCTATGTGGTCGCAGATATGCTTTTCCAGGACCCCAAGGGAGTGCGCATCAGTTACGGCGTCAAGTTATTCGCTAACGGCGCTACAAAGCCTCTGGTTGGGTGCGGTTTCGACGCGCCGTCCAACAGCTTCACGATCACTTCTCCGCTCGGGATCGACGAGCGGTTTGTGAGCATGGCGGCCACCAGTTCAATGGATACTGGAGTTCCGTGGCTAGGTTGGCAGCATTTCGCGTGGTCGATCAATCAAAGCCAATTCACTGCGGCCCTGCAATATCTGGCGACGCAGTTTCCCGGCCAGATCCAGAATCTCGATCCGACACAATACGCGCTTGTGCAGGAGCATCTGAACGCCGAGATCAACTTTCTGCCTAGCCCTGCCGAGCTGGGCTGGTCCATGAGCAGCTTCAAGATCTGGCTCGTCAACTGAACGGCAGGCCTGTGTCGAAATCCTACCAACTTGCCAGTGATGGACACTGCGCTTGCCGGGGAATGCGCAGTACCGTCAGCGTCGATCTCGATCTTCTCGATATGCATGCAATTCATGCAATCGTCGTCCGGGCGAGCACTGGCGACGGCTGGATTTGATACGCAGGTGCCGGTTATGACCGTCCGTTTCAGGACAATGCAATGATCTTGGCTAACTTCTGAGTCTTCCCTGTCGGCGATACGCTTAGCGAATGCGACCCCTTCGGTATTCCATCAACATTACATCGGGAGGGGTGCTGCTATCATCGTGCAATGTCCCCGTATGAAGAATTGCATCGCCATGCGGCCGAGAACATCGCCCAGGCTGATGGCCGACGTGCTGATCTGGGCCGCAGGGACAAAGCCTAACACCGAATTTACCGCAGCGTCCTGGCCTGATCTCGTTCAGCCCGACGGTCTGGTGAAAACGGACCGGTACCTTCGCCTGCAAGACCATTCGCACATCTTTGTTGCTGGGGACATTACCATTCTTCCAGAAGGTCGACTCGCGATCACCGCATCATTTCACGTTCCGTCAATCGTCTCGAACATGAAGGCGCTGGCGAATAGGGGACCAGACACCGCGCTAAAACCATACACCCCGAAAATTCCGGGCAAAGGGCTGGGAAAAATGATAATCGTGACTTTGGGGCGGCGGGACGGGCTTAGTTCATTGTTCTTAGGCCAGTTCCGTGCGTCGTTCATCGCACGAAAAATGAAGGCGGAGAACATGTTTGTTAATTCAAGCTGCAAAGCGGTGGGTTTGACGTGAACGAGCCGCATGTGCGATTCACGCCGGACTGGCGAACGTCACGCGCCGGCAGAAAGATCGAGGTTAACTACGCATTCACAACGCGTGGGACGCTGTCGCCCATCACGTGTGGCAAATATTCGACCCAGTAAGGAGTAAAAAAATTTTAGGAAGGCCCGGCCCCCGGAATTATTGCCAGTTTTGACCCTATTCTCGCTCTCACGCGTCCACACGAAACCATCGCAAACCCTGTAGGCGGCCCCTCACTCCCACTCAATTGTCTCCGGCACGTACAAGCAACTGAAACTACGAGCCTTTCTCTTCGAGCGTGCCAAATTTACCGTTACATCTACCGCCAAAAACTTCCGCTTGAGGACGATAGACGGCGATAGATGCCGAAAGGCTCAATGGGTTTTGGCGAACCAGGCGAGGCGAAGCCGCGATGAGGGGGCAGAGCAGGTCAGATCCGCATCGTCGCTCGAGTTCACCGTCGCTCGCCGCTGTTCGCAGTTCTCGGCGTCAATCGCGGACCCTGGTCTAGGCGAATGTCGCAAATCGACTCGGAACGGCCCTCGGCTATGGCCTGCTTCTGAGCAATCCTCTAAATCTTCCGCTTCGTCATCGCCTCTCGCAATTTCTTCAGCTCCTTCCAATTCGGCGCGTACTTGAGCGCCTCGTCGTACTTCGCAAGCGCTTCCGAAGATTCGCCCTGCTTCATGAGCGCATCGCCCCAGGCTTTGAGCGGATCGGCCCAGTGCGGGCCGCGCTCACTGGCGTCTTTGAGTTTGATCTCAGCACCAGCGAGATCACCGTGCTTCAAGAGCGCCAAGCCCCAGGAGTAATAGGCGGCCGGGAGATTTGGGGCAAGGGCGACCGCGTCCGCATACGCTTTGGCGGCACCCGCCCAATCGCCGCGCGCATCGAGAATGTCGGCGCGGAAGCGGTAGCAGTCGACGAAGGTACCGGCAGTTTTCAGCAGTGCATCGGCCCGATCCGGGTGGCCCGCCGCTTCCTCGGCCGGAGCGATCCAACAGTGGAATCCGGGAAGGTCCGCTGCGACGGCCGGATCGGCGTGGGCTTTGCCGTAGACCTCGAGTTCCGCAACGGCCGTCCCAGCATTACCGGCTTCCATCGCCAGGCGGCCGCGAACGTTGTGGATCAGGGCATTGCCCGCGGGATCCCCCGGGTCTGGATTCGCGGTCTTGAGGGCGAGTTCCGCTGCCTCAGTGTCGTGCAGTCGAATGTACATGTCGGCGGCGTTTGGGCCGGGCATTACGGTGCTTGACCCCACTCCCGCATTGGCGGCGGCGTCGGAAAGGATCCACTTCAGCCGCGTTTGCACGTTCCAGGTAATCAGGTCCCAGTTGTCATAGGAGTCCTCCGGCGCCCGCCCTGGGCGGCCGCCGGCGAGGGCACGCATCTCCTCGCCGGCCTTCCACGCTCCCTCCTCATCGCCAAGCGCGATCAGGTCGTTCTGAATGTTCAGGTGGCCGGACCAATATTCGGGGTTGAGTTTTACGGACGCGCGATGCAGCGTTAACGCCTCCTGCACCGAGCCGCCCGAAGACATCACCGCAAATCCCCAGATCTTCAACAGCTCGGGCCGATCGGCCGCAGCAGCTAGCGCGATCGTCGACTGGCAGAACGCGATGGCCTCGACTCTGCGGTTGTTCTCGGTGAGGTACCTGGCCCAGCGTATCGGCTGCGATTTCGTATAGACGTACTCGGCGGCCGCCACCGTCAGCTTGTCGAGCTCCGCCGCCGTGCCGCTGAAGGTCTTCGGCGGCACGCCAGTGCCACGGACCGTCAGTGCAACGCCACCCGTCGGCGTCTCGATCAGGTCGCCGTCGATGTTCACGTCGTGTCCGAAACGTCCCTTCAAGAGATGGGAGACGTCAGCCAGGGATATTCCGGCCTCCGGGACCTCAAGCCTGATTTCGCGGGTCCAGGCACCCGCGGCTCCAACTGCAGCAACCCCACTTCGGGTCGCGCCCTGAAGTCGGCTCAGCTCATCGAGCAGGCTGCCGGCGATGATCTTGCCGCTGGGCACGCGCGCGGCAACATTCGCCGAGACGTCGATCGGATCGATGACGACCTGTCGCGAGATCATGGCGTCTCGGACAATCAGCGCCGCGCCGAGACCGAATGCGGTTGCGATGAGGAAAAGAAATAATTGAAAGCCCACCCGAAGGCGCAGGAGAAAGCGGCGCACGCCTTCTTCGCGAAT
>JANXZG010000083.1 GCA_025355645.1 Gammaproteobacteria bacterium
TTGGCTCGACAATGTGAGCGGCGATGAGTTGAAAGAGGCGCAATTGCTGCGCGACGCGTTGGCAGGCACGATAAAGTTTTACGCCGGCGATGCGGCGGGGGGAATTGAGCAGGTGCGCGAGGCGAGTGCCGCAGCCGAGCACCTGGACTTTGAATATGGCCCGCCGTGGTCGGTGAAGCCTCTCGATGAGTTGCTGGGCGAGCTTCTGCTCGCCGCCGGGCGCCCTGTCCAAGCGGCCGCGGCATTTCGCAAGACGCTCACCGTGTTTCCAAACCGGCGCCTTGCAAGTGAGGGCCTTCAGGGCGCACTGGCGCGCATCGGAGCCGGCGCTGCGATAGCGGACGCGCCGTCCCTGACGCGCGAGGGTTTAATTGGCTCGTGGCGCCTGATCCGGATCGATTACCAGGGGCCTAAGGGCGCGCTCGATGATCCTTTCTACCATGCAGGGTCGACCGGATTATTGAACTACGATGCATCCGGGGCGATGAGCGTGCAGATTGCGGCGGGCACTCGCCCCACGCTGTCGATCCCGGGCACGCGCCCGCTGAATGCGACGGCTATCCCGGACGAACACGCGAAGGCCGTGGCGCTCGACAGCTACTACGCCTACTTCGGAACCTGGGAACTTGATGCAGAGCACTCGTCTGTCACGCATCACATACGGTCGGCGCTCATTCCAGCGGAGACCGGCATGAGTTACTCGCAGGATGAGAAACTGGCGGAAGGCATGCTGACCTTCACCACGCGGCAGAAAGCAGCGGATGGCGAGTATACGCGCACTAAGTACTGGCAGCGCTGCGATACCTCGCAGCGCTGCCAGTGATCGATTAGCCGCTCAAAATTTGTACGAAACCTTCACACCAATTGTGCGCGGCCGGCTAATGGTGCGCGCGTCGACGAACTGATTCGGATTCTCATACAGATTCGAGCGGTTATCGGTCAGGTTCTGTCCATATAAATTTACGTTCCACGCATCCTTGCCAACGCCCATCGATCCATCGTACTCGCTCCAGCTTGCCTGATCGTACGCATAACCGGGTTGATCTTTGAAGGCCGTGCTGCTGCTCGCAATTGACGAAAGCGAATGGCCCTGATGGACGCCACCGAGCTGCCAGAATGCCTTGTAGTCTCCCACGTTTAAGTCATAGCGAATGCGTAGGTTGTATTGCTGCGGCGGCGACTGGGCGAGCGGCACGCCCGGATCACCGAACGCTCTTACGTTTAGAATTGGTTGCCCGTTCGTGTCGCTAAGATATGCAACGCCCAACTGGTTGCTACTGTTCCAGGACGCGCCCGCCGTCAGTGTCAACCCATGAATAGGCCGGGCAATGGCCTGCAACTCCGCGCCCTGCACCCGGTAGCTGGGACCGTTCGCAACGAAGGAGAGGTTGCTGAAATCCAGCGGCAGGAACAGCTCGACCTGAATATTGCGCCAGTCCTCGCGATAGATGGCACCGTTAATTTCGTAGCGGTGATCAGCCCATTGGGTCTTCCAGCCGATTTCGTTGTTGACAAGCGTGTCCGGGGAGAACTGGGTCGGTATGGTATAGGTCTGCGTAAAAGTTGGGGGGATCAGATGCGAGCTCTCGCCGCGATTGAAGCCGCCGGCGCGAAATCCCTGCGACCAGGTGTAATAGAGCAGGGCATCCTCGGTGACGTGCCAGCTCAAGTTTGCCCTGCTCCGAAAACCCGAATAGACCTTGTTGTAGTTACCAGCAGTTTCATTGGTGTCGGCGCCGCCAAGACAAGGCGGCGCTCCAGCATCAAGACAAAAAAAGCTGCTCGCGGAGTAACCGGTTTCAGTAGTGTTGATTGAATAGTATCGAGTACCGAGGGTGGCGGTCAGGACCTTCGGGATGAAGTCATAGTCTACCGATCCGAACAGTGCTTTCTGCTTGTATCCGCGAGTAACGTCATCAAAATAAGACTCGTTGTTCGGGCGGATTGACGGGTTGTTAGCACCGGCACTCGCGGGCGGTCCGACATTGGTAAGGCAGTTGGTGTTGGCCGTCGCCGTGCATGAGGGCACAGCCTTGTAAAACCAGTCGGTATTGTCGTGAATGACATACTCTTCCCAGAATACACCGGCGATTCCCCGCAGCCGCCAGTCATCTGGCGTGCTTATGCGGAATTCCTGGCTGTTGTGCGTATTTTTTACCGTATCCCGCCAATAGACGGCCGGGGTACCGCAAGTCGACGCAGCGGCTTTCGCCTTGTAATAGGCCGGCGGCTGCGTACCAGACGTATAGGCGTTCGGCGTGCACTGATAGTAAGACGAATTGACGCCGCGCGTATAGCCCGTGTAATCCTGTTGCTGCTCGACGTTGCGTACCAAGTATCCACCGGTATAAACCAGTTTCAGGTCACCGACATGCCCATTTATGGTGAGCGCAGTGCTTTCAAACTGGTCGTGATTCCAGGACGGCTGGAAAGATTCCACGGACAAGTCCGGCAATGGATGC
>JANXZG010000090.1 GCA_025355645.1 Gammaproteobacteria bacterium
TTGGCTCCCCGGGACAGATTCGAACTGCCGACCAACGGATTAACAGTCCGTCGCTCTACCACTGAGCTACCGGGGAATATTCGGGAGGCGCGGATTGTCGGTAACAGTGGCCGCGAAGTCAAGATATTGCGTCGCGATCAGGCCATCCCGACGATGCGGTGTGGCAAGTAGGGCGCCTCAAGGGCAGCCATTTCTGAGGCGGTAAGTTCCAGCGCCAGGGCCGCAATGGCATCTTGCAGATGTTCCGGCTTGGAAGCTCCAAGAATGGGTGCGGAAATAAAGGGCTTCTGCAACATCCAGGCAAGGGCCACTGAGGCCATGGCAACCCCTCGGGCTTCCGCGATCTCGGCTACACGGTCGACCACGTGTCGATCGGCATCCTCGCTTGCTGCATACAGCTTGTTGCCGTACTCATCCGTGCTGGTCCGAGCAGTCGCGGTGTTCCAGGGTCGAGTCAGGCGCCCGCGCGCCAGAGGGCTCCATGGGATCATACCAATGCCGGCATCCTTGCAATAGGGAATCATTTCGCGCTCTTCCTCGCGATACAGCAGGTTGTAGTGATTCTGCATGCTGACAAACGGGCTCCAACCGTTTTGTTTCGCGAGGTGATTGGCCTTGCTGAACTGCCACGCGAACATGGACGATGCGCCGAGGTGTCGCGCTTTGCCGGCCTTGATGATCCTATGCAGCGCTTCCAGCGTCTCCTCAATCGGCGTGTCGTAATCCCAGCGGTGGATCTGATAAAGGTCAACGTAATCGGTGCCCAGGCGCTTCAGGCTCTGATCGATCGAGGCAATGATCCGCTTGCCGGATAGGCCCCGATCGTTCGGGCTTGTGCTCATCGGAAAATAAACCTTGGTCGCGATGACCGTCTCTTCGCGACGTACAAAATCCCGCAGCGCGCGCCCAAGGAACTCCTCTGAGGTACCATCGGAATAGGTGTCGGCGATGTCGAAGAAATTGATCCCTGCATCCACCGCCTGCTTGATGATCAGCCGGCTCTCCTGCTCGGGCAGCGTCCAGGGATGATCGCCGCGTTCCGGCACACCAAATGTCATGCAACCCAGGCACAGCGCAGAGACCTTCAGGTCGGTATTACCAAGCCGGCGATACCTCAACGGCGCGGACCATCCTCGACAATGCGCTTGATGCGCGCCAGCGCGTCTCCGAGCGTTTTCAGGCTGCAGGCGAAGGACAGACGCACGTGACCGGGCGCGCCAAATCCCGTGCCTGGAACGACCGCTACGCCGCCCTGGACCAGCAGGTGCTCAGCAAAAGCCCCATCGTCGCTCAAGCCTAGCGCCTTGATGGCTCCCTCGACGTTGGCAAAGGCGTAAAAAGTTCCGGCGCCGGGCCGGCAGGAAATGCCACGGATGGCATTGAGACCGGCAACCACAAAATCATGGCGCTCATGGAACGCCTTGTTCATGTCGGCGACGCAGGTTTGGTCGTCATTCAGCGCGACGGTGGCTGCGCGTTGTGAAATGCTGGACGCATTGGACGTCGATTGTCCCTGGATCGTGCCCATCGCGGTCACCAGCTCCTGCGGGCCACCGCAATAGCCGATGCGCCATCCGGTCATCGCATAGGCTTTGGAGACCCCGTTGATGGTCACCGTCCTGTCAAAGAGCTCCGGGTTCGCCTGCGCGAAGCTCGTGAAGGGCTCTTTGGCCCAATAAATGTGCTCGTACATTTCATCGGAGGCAATCACGACTTTCGGGTGACGCGCAAGCACCTTGCCGAGCGCCTGCAATTCAGTCCTCGTATAGGCAGCCCCGGTCGGATTGCTCGGACTGTTCAGGAACAGCAGCCGGGTGCGGGGGCTGATCGCCTTGTCGAGCTGCGCCGGGGTGATCTTGAATCCCTGGTCCTCGCCGCCAAAGACACTGACCGGCACGCCATCGGCCAGCAGTACCATGTCCGGGTAGGAGACCCAGTACGGCGCCGGGATTACGCATTCATCGCCCGGATCTAAGAGCGCAGCGCAGACATTGAAGCAGGTCTGCTTGGCACCGGAGGAAACGATGATTTGGCTACGCTCGTAGGCGAGCTCATTGTCGCGCCTGAACTTTGCGACAATCGCATCCTTGAGCTCATTCGTGCCATCGACCGAGGTGTAGCGGGTGATGCCCTTGCGGATCGCCTCGACGCCCGCATCCGCGATATGCACCGGCGTATCAAAATCAGGCTCCCCGGCCCCCAGGCCAATCACGTCCTTGCCTTCGGCTTTGAGCTTCGCGGCGCGGGCGGTCACCGCGAGGGTGGGCGAGGGCTTGACCTTCTGAACACGCTTCGAAAGGGCGACGGGCAAGGGGGTATTCCTCAGAATGATTCTTGGCGGCGCAGTGTACGAAAAACGCTACTTTCGCGCCAGATGAGCCATGAGATAATGCCCGCATGAATTTCCAACTCTTTGCCGACTACCAGCCAGCGGGTGACCAGCCCCAGGCGATTGCCAAGCTCATGGATGGCCTCACCAGCGGACTCTCGCACCAGACCCTGCTCGGGGTCACCGGCTCGGGCAAAACCTACACGATTGCCAACGTGATCCAGCAGTTGCAGCGCCCGACCCTGGTGCTTGCGCATAACAAGACCCTGGCCGCGCAGTTATATGGCGAGTTCAAGGTGTTCTTTCCGAAGAACGCCGTCGAATACTTCGTCTCCTACTACGATTACTACCAGCCCGAGGCGTATGTGCCGGCGTCCGACACGTTTATCGAAAAGGACGCCTCGATCAACGAGCACATTGAGCAGATGCGCCTGTCGGCGACCAAAGCGCTGCTCGAGCGTCCCGACTCGATCATCGTCGCGACGGTCTCGGCGATCTACGGGCTGGGCGATCCGGAAGCCTACTTGAGCATGGTTCTGCACATGTCGCGCGGCGATAAGCTCGACCAGCGCAAGCTGCTGCGCCGCCTTGCCGACATGCAGTACACGCGCAATGAATTTGACCTGACACAGGGCACCTACCGGGTGCGTGGCGATGTGATCGACGTGTTCCCGGCGGAGTCCGAGCGCGAGGCCGTGCGCATCGAGCTGTACGATGACACGATCGAGGCCTTGAGCCACTTCGATCCGCTGACTGGCGAAGTGCTGCGGCGCATGCCACGCCTGACCATCTACCCCTCCACGCACTACGTCACGCCGAAAGAACGCATCCACCAGGCGCTGGACCTCATCCGCGAGGAGCTGCGGGTGCGCCTGCTTGAGTTATACGCCGCGAACAAGCTGATCGAGGCACAGCGCCTGCAGCAGCGCACGACATTTGACCTTGAGATGATGCGGGAAGTCGGTTACTGCGCCGGCATCGAGAACTATTCCCGGTACCTGTCAGGCCGTGCGGCGGGCCAGCCGCCGCCATGCCTGTTTGATTACCTGCCGGACAATGCGCTGCTCGTCATCGACGAGAGCCACCAGACGGTGCCGCAGCTCGGCGCCATGTACAAGGGCGATCGATCGCGCAAGGAGACCCTGGTCGAGTATGGATTTCGCTTGCCCTCGGCGCTCGATAACCGCCCGCTGCGCTTCGAAGAGTTCGAGCAAATGTCGCCGCAGACGATCATGGTCTCGGCAACGCCCTCGGCATACGAGAAGCGGGTGTCCGGACAGATCGTCGAGCAGGTGGTGCGCCCGACCGGCTTGGTGGATCCGCTGGTCGAGATTCGCCCAGTCCGCGCGCAGGTCGATGACCTGCTTTCGGAGATCCGGCTGCGCGCGCAGAAGAACGAGCGCGTGCTCGTGACCACGCTGACCAAGCGCATGGCGGAGGACCTGACCGAGTATCTGAACGAGCATGGCGTGCGCGTGCGCTACCTGCACTCGGATATCGAAACGGTGGAGCGCTCGGAGATCATCCGCGACCTGCGTCTCGGAAAATTCGATGTGATCGTAGGCATTAATTTGCTGCGCGAGGGTCTCGACATGCCGGAGGTGTCGCTGGTCGCCATCCTCGATGCGGACAAGGAAGGATTCCTGCGATCAGAAGGATCGCTGATTCAGACGATCGGACGCGCGGCGAGAAACTTGAATGGCAGAGCCATCCTGTATGCCGATGTGCGGACCGGCTCAATCGAGCGCGCGATTGCGGAAACCGACCGACGCCGGGCGAAGCAGATCGAGTACAACGTCGAGCATGGCATCACGCCGCGCAGCATTATCAAGGCGGTCAACGACACGATGGAAGGCGCCCGCGACGTGCAGGAGCGCTCGATCATTGATGGCGTGAGCCTAGATGCGCTGATGTCGCCCGAACAGGCAGCCAAGCGCATCAAGAAGCTGGATGCGGAGATGATGCGGCTGGCGCGCAACCTCGAATTCGAGCGGGCGGCCAAGATAAGGGATGAAATCCACAAATTGCGCCAGGCGGCGTTTGGCGTGCCCGATAAATTGGTCGGATAGGCAAGAAACGCTTTATACGGGGATTGGATTACGGTATCTTTCGCGGCCTTCAGCGCGCGCTTAGCTCAGCGGTAGAGCATCACCTTGACATGGTGGGGGTCAGTGGTTCGATCCCACTAGCGCGCACCAACTTATCCATGGCTGTCCTGGACGGCCGCTCCGGTGCCCGGCCTAGTCTTTGGTAAACTCTTGTCCCTATGCCAGTTATCACGCTTCCCGACGGGAAACAAAAGCAGTTCGACTCCCCGGTCTCGGTCGCGGAGATCGCGGCGAGCATCGGGCCCGGGCTTGCGAAAGCGGCGCTCGCTGGGCGTGTCGATGGCAAGCTCGTCGATACCAGCTTCAGTGTGGAGCACGACGCTACGGTCAGTATTGTCACGGAAAAGGACCAGGATGGACTTGAGATCCTCAGGCATTCAACCGCACACCTGCTGGCCAATGCCGTGCAGGAGCTCTTTCCTGATGCCCAAGTGACGATAGGTCCGGTCATCGAAGACGGCTTTTTTTACGATTTTGCGTACAGGCGGCCATTTTCCACTGAGGATCTTGCCGCCATCGAGCAGCGCATGGCCGAGATCAGCGCAAAGGATTTGCCCGTGCACCGGCGGGTGCTGCCGCGCGATGAGGCCATCGCCCACTTCAAGAATATCGGCGAGCATTACAAGGCAGAGATCATTGGCGCAATTCCGGCTGGGGAGTCGATCAGCCTGTACGGGCAGGGCAGCTGGGAGGACCTATGCCGCGGACCGCATGTGCCCTCCACAGGCAAGCTTAAGGCCTTCAAGTTGATGAAGGTCGCCGGCGCCTACTGGCGCGGCGATTCGCGCAACGAGATGCTGCAACGGATCTACGGTACGGCCTGGGCAACCGAGAAGCAGCTCAAGGAATACCTGAAGCGGCTCGAGGAAGCCGAGAAGCGCGATCATCGGCGCATCGGCCGCGAGCTCGACCTTTTCCATTTGCAGGAGGAGGCGCCTGGCGCGGTGTTCTGGCACCCGAAGGGCTGGGCGCTGTTTCAGTCGCTAGTCGGCTATATCCGCCAGCGCCAGGGCGAGGCGGGGTATCAGGAGATCAACACGCCGCAGATCATGGACCGGGAGCTTTGGATACAGTCCGGGCATATCGAGAAGTTCGGCGAGAACATGTTCATGACCAAGACACCGGATGAGCGCACCTTTGCGATCAAGCCGATGAACTGCCCGGGTCACGTGCAGGTATTCAAGCAGGGGCTGCGCAGCTATCGCGAGTTGCCGTTGCGCCTTGCGGAGTTTGGCAAGGTGCATCGGTATGAACCCTCGGGTGCACTGCATGGCCTGATGCGCGTGCGCGCCTTCACGCAGGACGATGCGCACATCTTCTGCACCATGGAGCAGGTCACGGCGGAGTCCGTTGCGGTCACGCAGCTGATCCTGAGCATTTATCGCGATTTCGGCTTCGATGACGTACGCATCAAGTTCTCCGACCGGCCGGCCAAGCGCGTCGGCTCCGATGAGATCTGGGACAAGGCCGAGCGTGCCTTGCAGGATGCCTGCGCCGCGGCCGCCATCGAGACGGAGTTGAACCCGGGCGAGGGCGCGTTCTATGGGCCCAAGCTCGAATTCGTGCTGCGTGATGCGATTGGGCGCGACTGGCAGTGCGGCACGCTACAGGTGGATTTGAATCTGCCCGAGCGCCTGGGCGCAAGCTACATCGCTGAGGATAGCCAGCGGCATATTCCCGTGATGCTGCACCGCGCTATGCTGGGATCGCTGGAGCGATTCATCGGTATTTTGATCGAGCACCATGCCGGAAAGCTACCCCTGTGGCTTGCCCCGGTTCAGGCGGTGGTCATGGGAATTACCGAAAGACAGGACGAATATTGCGCCGAAGTAACGGAAAACCTGAAAAATCAGGGGCTTCGGGTAGAAACGGACTTGAGGAATGAGAAGGTAGGCTTTAAAATCCGCGAGCACACAATCAAGCGTGTCCCCTATCTTCTGGTCGCCGGCGACCGGGAGGTTGAGGCGCGCACTCTGGCCGTGCGCACGCGCAGTGGTAAGGACCTGGGCGCCGTCGAGCTCAATGAGCTCGCGGCCCTGCTTACCGAAGAAGTCGCGGGCCGCGGCCGTATTATTTTGGAGGATCGCTTATCGCAACGTCGAAGCGCGTAAGGCGCAATGAGGAGATCGCCGCACCATCGGTGCGCGTGATTGCGGCCGATGGAAGTCAAGCAGGGGTCATGCCACGCGCAGAAGCGCTTCTGATGGCGACCTCACAGGCACTGGACCTGGTTGAAGTCTCCCCGATGGCGGAGCCACCGGTGGTGCGGGTTATGGATTTCGGCAAGTTCCTGTTCGAGCAGAACAAGAAGGCGCACGCGGCGAAGCGTAAGCAGAAGCAGATTCAGGTTAAGGAAATCAAGTTTCGTCCCGGGACGGAAGAGGCGGACTACCAGGTAAAAATGCGTAGCATCCTGCGTTTTCTTTCCGAGGGTGATAAGGCCAAGGTAACGTTGCGTTACCGCGGCCGTGAGCTCGTGCACCAGGACATCGGTCGCAAGCTGTTGGCAAGGATTACTGAGGATCTCGCAGCACATGCGACGATCGAGCAGAATCCGCTGATGGAAGGCAAGCAGATGATCATGGTGTTCGGGCCCAAAAAGAAGTGAGCGGCAGACCTTAAAAATCTGCCACCCCGCCTGTAGCGGCGCGCAAGCGCTTGTGAGCAGGGCTAAAAATAGGAGTCGAGCATGCCCAAGTTGAAAACGAAGAGGGCTGCGGCGAAGCGTTTCCGTAAGACGGCAAACGGCTTCAAGCGCGGCCAAGCCTATCGGCGTCATATCCTGACGAAGAAGCCAAGCAAACGTAAGCGTCAATTGCGCCGTGAAATGCACGTCGACAAGACCGACGTCAAACGCATTAAGCAACAGCTTCCTTACGCTTGAATCAGGAGTAACAGAATATGGCACGAGTTAAACGCGGCGTCGTTGCAGGCCGCAGACACAAGAAGATCCTGAAGAAGGCAAAGGGCTATTTCAATGCTCGGCGCAAGGTATTCCGTACCGCCAAGCAGGCGGTCATCAAGGCGGGCCAATATGCCTACCGCGGTCGGCGCGAGAAGAAACGCGAGTACCGGGCGCTGTGGATCACGCGCATCAACGCGGCGGCGCGCCTGTCAGGGCTATCCTATAGCCGCCTGATCGACGGGTTGAACAAGGCGGGTCTCGCCATTGACCGCAAGGTCCTCGCGGAACTTGCGATGCATGACTTGCCGGCATTTGCCGCGATCGCGGACAAAGCCAAAGCAAGCCTGGCCGCCTGAGAAGGAAGGTCAGCGCGGGATCTGGCCCAGCGTCAACGGCCGGCTCCCGCGTTGCACTTCGGTATTGTCCATGGCTGCCGCAGATTCCCTGGCCTCACTGCTTGCGCGCGCGCTTGAGGAAATCGCCGCATCCGCGAACTTGGCTGCGCTCGATCAGTCACGCGTGCAGTACCTCGGCAAGAAAGGCGCGCTGACCGAACAACTGAAGGGCCTCGGAAAGCTGTCTGCGGAGCAGCGTCCGGCAGCTGGACAGCTTATCAACGATGCGAAGCTCAAGGTCCAGGCCGCGATCGATCAGCGACGCGGTGCGCTGGATGAGGAGGCGCTGGGGCGAGAGCTGGCGGCCGGCCGAATCGATGTGAGCCTGCCCGGGCGCGGCCAGGATGCTGGCAGCATGCACCCGGTCACGCGCACGCGCCTCAGGATCGAAGCGATCTTCACGCAGGCCGGATTCCGGGTTGCCACCGGGCCCGAGGTTGAGGACGATTTCCATAATTTCGAGGCGCTGAATATTCCGGAAAATCATCCGGCGCGCGCCATGCATGACACTTTTTATTTTCCGGATGGCCGGCTGCTGCGCACCCACACCTCGCCCGTGCAGATACGCGCCATGCGCGCGCAACCGCCGCCGCTTGCCGTCATTGCACCGGGCCGTGTGTACCGCAATGATTCGGACCAGACGCATACACCGATGTTTCACCAGGTGGAGGGCATCGTGGTGGGCGAGCGCGTCAGTTTTGCAAACCTCAAGGCGATGCTGCACACCTTCGTCGAGCATTTTTTTGAGACGCCGCTCGGTATGCGCCTGCGCCCTTCCTATTTCCCGTTCACCGAACCTTCGGCAGAAGTCGATATCGAATGCGTGTTCTGCCGGGGCGCCGGTTGCCGTGTATGCAAGCAGACCGGCTGGCTCGAGATCCTGGGCTGCGGCATGATCCATCCGAACGTGCTCGCAGCGGCGAGCATCGACCCGGAAATCTGGCAGGGATATGCCTTCGGCATGGGCATAGAGCGGCTCGCGATGCTTCGCTATGGCGTCGACGACCTGCGCTTGTTCTTCGAGAATGACCTGCAATTCCTGAAGCAATTCCCATGAAGGTCACCTATCACTGGCTGCAGGACTTCGTCGCGGTGGATGTGCCGCCGGCCACCCTCGCCGGGCAGCTGACCGGCGCCGGTCTCGAAGTAGAGTCGGTCACGCCGGTGGCGCCGCCCTTTTCGGGCGTCGTGGTCGGCAAAGTGCTCTCCTGCGCCCGCCATCCGGATGCCGAGAAGCTCAGCGTGTGCGAGGTCACAACGGACGGCAGCAATCGGCTGCAGATTATCTGCGGCGCGCCGAATGCGCGCGCCGGGCTTAGCGTCGCGGTCGCGATGGTCGGCGCGAAGCTACCGGGCGAAGTGACGATCGGGCGGGCAAATCTACGTGGCCTCGAATCCCACGGCATGCTGTGTTCGGCGCGCGAACTGGGCCTCGGCACGGAGCACGATGGCATCCTCGAAATCGATGCCGGGCTTGCGCTGAACCTTGACTTGCGCGAGGCACTCGACCTGGATGACACGGTGCTCGAGGTCAACGCGACTCCCAACAGGGGCGATTGCATGAGCGTGTTTGGCATTGCGCGCGATTATGCCGCTGCCAGCCAACGCCGTTATCTTAGCTACCTACCCAAGCCGGTCGCCGCCGCGGGCAGCGAAGTCGTCGTAGCGCGCAGTGAGGCGGGCGAGGCGTGCCCGCGATTCGCCACCCGCGTGATTCGCGGGATCAAGCCCGGAGCAAAATCCCCGCCATGGCTCACCGAGCGCTTACGGCGCATCGGCATCAACAGCATCTCGCTGATCGTCGATGCGACCAACTATGTGATGTCCGAGCTTGGTCAGCCCCTGCACGCATTTGACCTGGGCAAATTATCGCCGGACCTGCATGTGCGCTGGGCGCACCAGGATGAGCGGTTGACACTTCTGGATGACAAGGAATACTCGCTGGACGCGGGCTTCCTGGTCGTCGCCGATAGCAGTGGCGCGCTGGGCCTGGCGGGCATTATGGGCGGGCGCAGCACCGCGATCGGGGAGGCAACGACGGATGTGCTGCTGGAGGCGGCGCATTGGCAGCCGCAGGTCATAGCGGCGGCCTCGCGTCGCCTGGGGTTGTTCACTGACGCCGCGCAGCGCTTCGAGCGGGGTGTGGACCCGGCCCTGCCGATTGCGGCACTCGAGCGGGCGGCAGCGCTGATTCTCGACTGCGGCGGCGGAAACGCGGGACCGATTCGCGTCGAAGAATTTTGCCCACCGCATGATGCGCATACAGTAATGCTTCGGCGCGAACGGCTTGCGCGCCTGCTGGGCGCCTCGGTGCCGGACGACGATGCGCGTGCAGTGATGGGTGCGATCAGCGGCACGGTCGACACGGTGCCCGGCGGTTGGCGCGTCGCTGCGCCCTCGCACCGCTTTGATATCCGCATCGAAGCGGACCTGGTCGAAGAAGTTGCGCGCCTGCGCGGCTTTGACAGTATTCCCGAGCAGCATGCTCTGGCGCCGCAGGTAGCGGGCATCTCGGACGAGAGCAGGGTGTCGAATGAGCGGGTGCTGCATGCGATCATCGACCGCGGCTATCGTGAGGCCATCACCTACGCCTTTGTAGACCCGGCGCTGCAAGCGCAACTCTTTCCCGAACAGCCGGCACTTGCCCTGCTGAATCCCATCTCTGCCGAACTAGGAGTCATGCGTGTGTCGCTCTGGCCCGGGCTGATCCAGGCCTGCCGCGAGAATCTGCATCGGCAGCAATCGCGAATCCGCCTGTTCGAGATCGGCAGGAAATATATTATGAATCATGGCGAGCTTACGGAAATCGACACGCTATCCGGCATCGCGACGGGCGCGCGCGTGCCGGAGCAATGGGGCAGTGCGCGCGATGCGGCGGATTTTTACGACGTCAAAGCTGATGTCGACGCTGTGCTTGCATTGACCGGAGAGGCCGGTTCGTATCGCTATGAGGAAGCGCAGATGGCGTGCCTTCATCCCGGGCGCGCGGCGCGTATTTTCCGGGGCGAACGGGCTACAGGTCTGATCGGTGAGTTGCATCCGCAATTAGTGCGCTCGCTTGGCCTTAACATAACACCGCTGCTGTTTGAGTTAGAAATGGAGGGATGTTTCCTTAGCAATACATTGAAATATCATAGTATTTCAAAGTTTCCCAGTGTTCGGCGCGATTTGGCAGTGGTGGTAGATGAGGGCGTTTCCCTCGCAAAACTGCGGGAAAATGTTACTGTTAGTGCATCCGGTCTTCTCACGGAACTACGAATCTTCGACGTTTATCGAGGTCCTAGCATAGATTCAGGGCGAAAAAGTGTCGCTTTAGGCTTGATTTTGCAGGACTCTTCGCGCACTCTAACCGATATGGATGTAGACGCCGTGGTGACGGCAGTGATGGCTCGACTCCGGGATGTTTTGAGCGCCACAATAAGAGATTAAAAAGCATGGCAGCCCTGACCAAGGCAGAAATGGCTGAGGCCCTGTTTGACCAACTGGGACTCAACAAGCGTGAAGCGCGCGAACTCGTGGACCTGTTCTTTGAGGAAATCCGCGCGGCGCTCTCGACCGGAGAGCAGGTCAAGTTGTCCGGCTTCGGAAATTTCGATCTGCGCGACAAGAACCGTCGCCCCGGCCGCAACCCAAAGACCGGCGAAGAAATCCCCATCAGCGCACGACGAGTTGTAACCTTCCGTCCGGGCCAGAAACTAAAGGCGCGGGTCGAGGCTTATGCTGGAACCAAGTAATAACAACGAATTGCCGCCGATCCCGGGCAAGCGTTATTTCACTATTGGCGAAGTTAGCGACCTGTGTGGCGTAAAGCCGCATGTGCTGCGTTACTGGGAACAGGAGTTTCCGCAGTTAAAACCGGTCAAGCGACGCGGCAACCGGCGCTACTACCAGCGCCAGGACGTGCTGGTCATCCGCCAGATCCGCAGCTTGCTCTATGAGCAGGGCTTTACGATCGGCGGCGCGCGCAATCGGCTGCTTGGCGAAGATGCTCAGGTTGATCTGAACCAGAGCCAACAGCTGATCCACCAGATGCGACTCGAGCTCGAAGAGCTGATCAAGATTCTTCGCCGCTGACCCGGCGCGGTCGCATTTCCGTTATCATTAGTTCCCTCGGTCGGGGCGTGGCGCAGCCTGGTAGCGCACTTGCATGGGGTGCAAGGGGTCGCAAGTTCGAATCTTGTCGCCCCGACCAATTTATTATCTGCGCCAGATATTTGGGGGTTAAAATAATGAATGCCAGTGAGCTCGGGCGCCGCTGTACGCGTCTTTTTAAGCGGTGCCTTTCTGTTCCTGGCTTGCACATGTGGGACTCTCGCCGCGGACATCTATAGTGGCGAATCGCTCGTAAGTCCTGCGTGATGGTAGGCATTTGTCTCTTATAACAACATGGCGGTTTCGATCGCCGGGATCATCAGTGGGCCGGCAGGAACCTCCGGCGATGCGGCAGAGGACAGCTACGATCCCGATAACCAGGAAATTACAGTCCCCACCGTTTCAGTAGGTGCCACGACCTACCACAATGTTGTCGACACGGTCGGCAGCCTGGTCTCAATCGGCAGTGTCACGGGCGCGGACACCTATAGCGCCCCGCTCCTCAGCATTGCCGCGGTCCTGGTGGGCAGCACGATCTACAACAATGTAGTCGTGATGGTCGGCAGTATTGTCAGTATCGGGGCGCGCGATTCGCATCAGGACAGAAAAATACCAAGGGATAAGCGTGGCCTGGGCGCACGCGCCGCTCACCAGGCACGACGAAGCCCCTCCGTGACTCTTCCGCCCTAGGAAGCGGGCCGATTGCGTACGGCCCGGTGTCCGCGCGCCTAGGACTGGGCCGCTGAGCTTGCGAGGATTTTTTTCGGTGGCGTCCACGGGGGACCCGATGACCCTTCAATCCCTGGGGCTGCCGGCGTGCGTCATTCCCTCTGAATCAGAACGTATACGATAACAGCAACGTCAGCACGCGTGGTCGCAGTGGAATCGTTGCTTTGATGTACTGCGCGGAGGTTATGTTGGTGGCGGCGTTGGAGTTCAAGAGGTTCTCTGCGGCGAGCTGCATCGTCCAGTGGTCCCTCGCCACGCCAAGCGCCGCATCATAGGTTGTGTAGGCGGGTATCGTGTACTTGTCCACCCCCGAGATGATTGGTCCCGAAGCATTGCCGTCGGGATAATTCGCCGGCTCATTGCTCGAGGCGCTGATGTGACGAACACTGGCCCAGGCGAACGGATTATAGGCGCCGGCGTGCCCGTCGTAACGTGCCCGCATATTGAAGATGAGGGGTGACGAGAACGGTGCGTTGCTGCCTAGCACGCCGAGCGCGATAGGGAGGCCACCGACGATAGCGATGCATTGACCGGCGGGAGTGGGGTTGTTTGGAGTCTCCGGCGTGCGACCGGATGATTCGAGGCAGGGGACGCTCGTCTGCTTCGCGCTGTTCCAAGAGCCTGTGCCCTCGAGCGTTAGGACTTCACTCACGCGCGCCGTCAATTGTATCTCGAGTCCCTTGGCGGTGTAGCTGGGACCGTTCACGTAGGGATTTAAACCGCCCACGGTACCCGCAAGACCGGTCGCGAAAGATTGCACGTCGTCCCAGTGCATCAGGTACGCCGATCCATTGATCCGCAACCGGTGGTTCAGGAATTCGCCCTTGAACCCGAGTTCGTTGTTGATCAAATTGTCGGAGTCATAGCCGAGCACACCGCCATGTTGTGCCGAGTTCTGGAGGTAGAGGCTGCCCCCCCGCGCACACCTTGGATCCATTGAAGCCGGCCCGCAATAGGGCGCAAACCCGTGCGCGACACGATTAAACCCCCCCGGCCGGAAACCCTGGGAGTAAGTGTAGTAGAGCATCCTGTCCGGACTCATGTGCCAGGTCAGGTTAGCCCGGCTGCGGAACCCGCCTTCGCTCTTGGCCAGATATATCGGAAATCCGCATCCGCCCGCAGCCGTGCAAGCCCCGTTGGGGTGATCGACAATGAGCTTTGAGGTGGTCGCGCTGTACCAGACCGAACCCGCCTCGAATTCATCGTAATGATAGCGGCGCGTGCCAAAGGTCAACGTCAGTACCTTCGGAAGAATATCAAAGTCGACCGAGGCGAAAAATGCGTACTGCTTGTAGCCACGCTGCACATCCTGGCCAAAAGCGTCGTTCATGTTTTCGCGGAGGCTGGGATCGCTTGCGGGGGCGCCAGGTGCCGGTCCGACTGCGGAGAGGCAGTCCGCGCCGCCAGCGAGGGCAATCGCGAGATTGGCCGCAGAGCACTGTGGAATGCCGAGGTAGTTGAAATTCATGTTGTCGTCGATCACGAACTTCTCCCAGTAAGCGCCAACAAGCGCGCGCAAACGGGACTGATCACTGGTACTCACGCGCACCTCGTGGCTCTGGTGCGTGTTCTGTATCACATCAAGCCAGTCGCCTACCGGCGCATAGCACTGCAGGGACTTGCCGGCCAGCTGTTTAGGAAAACTAATTGGATTGAAGTATTCGGCGCCTGCGCCGATGCAGGCGTAGTAGTTGATGCTGTTGTTGCGTAGGTAGTTGGAATAGTCCTGCTGGGCATCAACATGCCGGTCCATGTAACTGCCGGTGTAGATTGCCTTCAGGTCGCCGATCGTGCCGTTGACGGTCCAGGCCGTGCTTTCATAGCGATCCTTGGTGTAGGCGGGGGTAAAGGCGGTAATCTGATTGCGCTGCAGCGCATTCCCATTCGTGCTGAAAGGGTAGGCATAGAAATAGCCGTCCGCATGCATGTCCTGGTAGTTCTGCTGGATGAGCAGGTCCCAGTCATCGTTGATCCGATAGAGGCCCGAGAGCCGAAATCCGCCATAAGTTACAGGATTCGTGTTCGCACCCAGCAGGTGGGCGTTGTTGGCTACCGGACTGATCTCCCGCACGCCGGGCAGATAAGGCGATGGAATGTTGAACGAGGTTGTCCCCGGCACGTTCGCGATGTAGCCGCCCCGACGTTCCGAAAAAATCACCGCACGCAGCGCCAACTTGTCATCGATCAGCGGCAGGTTGAGCGTTGCGTTCACACCGGAGTTGGGGGCGCCGCCCGCGGTGATCCCGTAGCCGGCATTGAGGTCGATACGGGTGTCATCCATGAGTGGCTTGTTTGTAATGTAGCGAATTGCGCCCGCCTGGGCCCCACCCCCAAATAGGGTGCCTTGTGGGCCCTCAAGCACTTCGATGCGCTGCATATCGACCAGATAAACGTCATTGTTTCGCGTCGGGAACTGCATCGACTGATCATCCAGGTACAAGGCGACGTTGGGGAAGGGCGATACCGTCGCTTGCGTCTGATTGCCGGTGCCGGGCGAGCCCAGACCGCGTATGAAGATATTGCCTGTGGCCGGGCCGTTGCCGCTGTACGTAACATTCGGCGTGTACCTGATCACATCCTCGAACGTATTGAGAGTAAGTTCCCTCAGTAGTTCACCGCTCAATACCTGTACCGTGATCGGTACATCCTGGAGCTTCTCCTCGCGGCGGTTGGCCGTAACGGTCACATCCTGCAATTCTTCGCTAGTGGAGCTGTCCTTCATGATCGCCAGTGCTGGCGCTGCGCTGAGAAGGCGGATGCTGCGCGGCGTGAGGTACTCGAATGTAAGGCCGGTGCTCTCGAGCATTCGAGCCAGCGCTTCATTGGCACCGAGGCCCGCAGGAACCGCCCGGCTACTCTGGTCACGCAGGACATCAGAGACGTAAAGGAGCTGCAGTCCGGTCTGGCGGGCGAAGGTTTCGAGCGCCTGAACAAGGGGCTGGGCCGGGATGTCGGCGCTGAGGGCTGGAGATTCAGAGGCCAGGATCTGCGTCGCAGGGGCAATAAGGGCCCCTGCGGAGGCGCAGATCGGCAGGGCGCGCAGTATTCCTAAGACCACCGCTGCGATGCGCGCTGAACGGTGGGGCAGCTGAGTTCCCATGCGCTTCTGTCCACTTAATTCTTGGCCGACGGGCGCTTCAGCATAGCGCAACGCCAACTCGGGTATCAGGACGGGCGAGGATCGGCCTTACCAGACGCGTATCAGTTGATCGGTCACGTCGACGTGCACACCCTTGAGGCTGCGCAGGAATGCGACGAATGCCTCCGGATCGTCGGTTGCGAAGACCCCGCTGATTTGCAGCTTCCGCAGGGAAGGAGTAGCGATCTCGATTGGCTTCGCGGAATAGCGGTTGAATTCGGTCGCGACGCGCTCCAGTGGTTCATGGTCAAACGCGATTTGTCTTTGCATCCAGGCGGTGGCGCGCTGGGCATCGACGGCGACCGGCGCCGCCGGCACTTCTCCCTCGGCCACGCGTAGCTGCTGGTTGGCGCTTAGCCTCGTAATGGTTGGCGCGCGACCGGGGCCGGTATCTGCGCCCGGCTTCTCCGTGTTCACGGACGCCCCGACCGTGACCAGCCCCTGGACCACCGTCACGAGGGCTGAAGCGCCCTCCAGGCGCACATCAAACTTGGTGCCGATGTCGACGATCTCTGCCGGACCCGCGATGACCCGAAAGGCCCGGTCACGCTCATGTGCAACTTCAAAATTGGCCTGGCCTGCCGTGAGGATGACGAGCCGATCGTTTTTGCCGTACCGAATGGTGACCGCGCTGTCGGTGTTGAGATGCAGTACGGAATTATCCGCCAGGCGGTGACTCAGGACTTCCCCGTGGCGCGTCTCAAAGTGCAAGGCCGTGCTCCCTTCCGGCGAAGATGGCAGCCCGGGGGAGCGCAAGGGGTTCCACGTCGTGAACAAGCCAATACTCACAAGCACACAGGCAGCCATTGTCGCTGCCGCCGCGAACCAGCGCCCGGAACCCCTTCCCAGCGCGCTGTCGAACACGCGGGGCCAGAGCGGCTGCACCGAGGTCTGTTCGGAGACGCGAGCGCGCGCGAGGATCGCCGCGACCGAATATTCAGGGTCGGCGTGAGCCTCCTTTAGATCGCGCGCGACGGTGGCGATACCGAGGAACTCCTCGACGTGAACGGGCGAGGTCTTGAGCCAGGCCGCAAGGTCCGCGGCGTCGGTTGCACTCAGCGGACCCTCGTTGTTGGCCACAAACCACTCGCCGGCCTGCTCGGCGATCACGGTACGAATTTTCTCTTCATTGGAATTCATAACGTTCAACCTAGGCGCGCCATGCGGCGCCGACAGTGAGCAAGCCCCTGGACCACATACTTCTTCGCCATCTGCGGGGAGATTCCCAGATGCGTGGCAATTTCCTTAAAGGAAAGGCCATGCGTGAAGCGCAGCTCCACCGCAGCCCGGCATTTTGGCCGTAGCTGTTGCAGCACGACCCCGAGCCGGGCCACCCGCCGGCTCGTGTCGAAATCCGCGTCGAAGTCAGGCAGCGTCTCGAGCCGCTCGTGCGCCGGCGCCTCATCGATGTCGATGGCGCTGGCCTGGCGGCGGTCGAGAACTGCGTGCTCCTTGACCAGATTGTTGGCCACCGTATAAAGGTAATGCACCGGATTGCGGATCGCAGCCTGGTCCGTGATCCGCAGCATCCGCACGTACACTTCCTGTGCGAGGTCCGCGGCATCGGCCTTGCTGCGAATGCGGCGCTGGAAAAAGGTCTGCAAGGCGCCGCGGTGCTCGGCGAACAGCCGCCCGACCAGCGATGGTTTCGGCTCAGCCGGCGTCACGGTGATCCTTGAAAAAAAGCGCTCTCATGCTGTATATGAGTGCCCTAGGGCCAAAATGGCAACCTAAATCTTTGAGCAGCCGGCGCGGCGCCGTTACTGAGCTCTGGCAGCCCGTCCGGGAAGAATGCAAGCTCGGCTAACGCCGCTCGGCCCATCACCTAACTGCCCCTCAAATGGTAGCTGAATCGCACGCCGATGGTGCGCGGGTGAATCACGGTCACGGCCGGGTAGACCGCTCCGCAGTTCGCAAAAAGCTGAGCCCGCGTGTCAGCCAGGTTCTCCACGTAGAGCTGCGCCCCGGGTACGAATGTTCCATGGGTCCTGGAATGGGACGTAACGGCCAGGGGGCCGCCCAGGCGGATGGAAATAGGGCAGTGCCGTGAGTACAGAAAAAGTCGACCTGATTCTACGCCTCGTAATCCTCGAAAATGAGAACCCCGACGTCGCGGACACTCCGCTTATGGCGCAGCTCCTGAGTCAGATGGCGTCGCGCCCGAGATCGCGCCAAGTTGAATTCGTTGTAAAGCAGCGGGCGGCCATGCTCAGGGGCTAAGTGCAAAGTCATCCCCTACAAGCGCAACCGCGGCCCGAAATCGCAACCAAACGTTTTTTTTACGGCGCCATCGTGAATTTAACGGTATCCAAATTTAGCTGCGGGCACTCGTTGTCAATGAACGCGAAATTTTTTGTCGGCTTAACCTTCACCAGGAGATTCACATGTACACCAAGACAACCTTCGTTGGCGCCGTGTCCGCGCTCGGCACCACCCTCGTTGCATTCACGATGCTTGCGGGCGCAGTGTCCGCCAAAGATCAGGAATTCCCAGTCGACTATCGGGTGAACGCACATGGACTTGACTTGAGTCAGCCGACCGGGGCGCAGGAATTGTACGCGCGCCTTCAGCACGCCGCGCAGGTTGTGTGCACACATGGCATGCGGGTCGACCTCGTCCCCTCCGCGAACCCAAAGGCTTGCTACGAGCAGGCGCTCGGCGCAGCGGTCAAATCCGCCAATGCGAAACTCGTTACGCAAGTCTACCTGGCGAGCCATACGAGCCAGGAAGCGTCGGCGCGCGGAATCGATCTGCCGCTGCGTATTGCGGGCAAGTGAGGAGACGCCGTGGCCCGCCGCTTAGCTCGACCTCGAGCGATGCGGCGGCCACGCTCGTAAGGCGCGTGTCATACTTATGACGCGTGCGTGGAACGGGGCGCACCGTGTCATGGTCTTGGACGGAAAGGCCTGTCATCTTCGCCCGACGCCGCCCGACGGCCGGGCTACTGCCCAATTTTGCGGTTCATTAACGTCTGACGGCGACGTTGCCCTGCCGGTTAGCTGCCCACACCGGGTCTGAGGGTCGATTGAGCGTGCTCCGGCCGGAGCGCGTGTATATCAAATTTGAAGGTATTAGAACCATTTGTCGTCGTCAGGTTACTGACGACAGGTTCGGTATCTCGACATCGTTAACCACAATCCAAGAAGCAGTAGGGTTCCTTATGAAGCGCACCATCCTGGTCCCCATCATCCTGGCAGCGGTAGCATACTTGGGCGTCAGCCCTGCTATAGCGCAAACCTACAACTACTCGGTGCTGGGCACCGCCGTCGCCAATCCCGAGGCTGCGCTGATCCAGGCGCAGGATGCCAGGCTCTACGGCACGGCGCTCGACCTCGGCAACAATAAGGGACTGGATTTCAACCTAACGCTGGGTAACAGCTTCAACTACGACGTATACAGCTTTGGTGCCTTGATGGATGGCGGACTACCCATCGGATCACTGATCCAGGGCGCAGATGGCACCTTGTTCGGAACCGCCAGCTCCGGCGGCACCAATGGCTTCGGGGTTTTATACCGCGTTACAGGAAACTTCGGCACGGGCACTGGCACCGAGACGCCGGTTTTTGCGTTCACTAATGGTAACGATGGGGCCAATCCGCAGGGCCCGCTGATCATCGACAGCGCCGGGATTCTGTATGGCACCGCGGCGAATGGCGGTCAGAATGGTGGTGGTGCACTCTTCAAGTACAACCCGGTCTCGAACCTGGTGAGTCCGATTTACGAATTCTGCGCGCAGGTCAATTGCAGCGACGGCGGCGGTCCCGTCACCGGGCTGGTGCAGGGCACTGATGGAAATCTGTACGGCACAACCCGCCATGGCGGCGCTGCGAACGGCGCTAGCAGCAACGGCGTTGCTTACAAGGTCACGACATCGGGTACCTATACCGTGCTCCATCAGTTCTGCACCGCCGCCCACTGCCCGGACGGTGCCGCGCCCGTGGGCCCGCTGGTTGAATACAGCGACGGCAATTTTTATGGCATGACAGCGCAGGGTGGCGCGCACAACGCCGGCACGGTTTTCAAAATAACCTCGACCGGGGTGCTAAGCACGCTCTACAGCTTCACAGGCGGTGCCGATGGCGGCCAGCCCGCCGGGGCGCTGATTGTCGGCAGCGACGGAAATTTCTATGGCGCGACCAATCTGGGCGGAAGTACACCGGCCTACGGCACCGTCTTCAAGATGACGCCGGCAGGTACGCTGACCACGCTTTATACATTTATCGATTTCTTTGGCGGTGATACCAATCCGCAGGCTGGCCTCGTGCAAGCCAGTGATGGAAATTTCTACGGTATGACCTCCGGCTTTGTCGACGCAGCGGGCAAGGTCTATCAGGTCGCCGCCTCGCCAGCGCTAGCGCCGCCCGTGCAGCTGTCATTCACGACAGCCACGGTCGCCCCAAATACTGTGGCAACGTTGAACTGGAAAGTACTGAACGCATTTTCACGGACAATGCAAAGCTGCTATGCGTATCTGCCGGGCACTCCCGCCGGTGCCGGTACCTGGTCGGGCCTGAAGGCGGGCACGTATGACGCCACTACCACACTCTTCACGGGATCGGCCGCGGTGACGCCGACCGCAGCGGGCACCTACACGTACGCGCTGACCTGTGGCGGACAGGAATCCGGTTTCGCCACGTTAGTCGTGGGTGCTGCCGTCAGAGCGGCCGCGACCATCGCCCCAACGGTCGCCCTGAGCGCCGCCCCGAATCCGGCGGCCGTCGGCCAGCCGATCACGATCACGGCCACGGTGAGCGGCTCTGGCGCGACCCCGACGGGCTCGGTAACCATTAATTACGGCACGCGGTCGCTCTCGACCTTACCCCTCACAAACGGCGCCGCGAGCTTCAGCGCGTCCACCGCAGGGCTGCCTGCGGGCGCCTATGTCCTGACCGCAAGCTACACAGGCGATGCCAGTTACAATGCGTCGATCTCGTCCGGGTACACGGTCACGCTCAGCAAGCTATCGCCCACGATCAGCTTGAGCGCTACCCCGAATCCGGCTTCGGTCGGCCAGGCACTGACCATCACCGCCGCGGCGGCAGGGGCGGGTGCCGTACCCACGGGGACGGTATCGTTTAAGTATGGCGCATTGACGCTCGCGACCTTGCCGCTGACGAATGGCACGGCGAGCTTCAGTCCCTCAACAGCGTCCTTGCCCGCCAATACCTATAACCTGACTGTAAGTTATAGCGGCGATGCGAATTACGCCGCTGCAGATTCTGCGAGCTACCCGATCACGCTGACCGCGGCGACCACGGCGAACACGGCGGTCGCGTTTGCCGTGTCGCCCTCGACCTTTCTACCAGGGACGCCGTGCACGATGACGGCGACCGTTACGCGCATCGGCGTCGCGGGGACGCCTACCGGAAGTGTGCAATTTATCTCCGGCGGCAGCGTGCTTGCCACTGTGGCGCTAAATGCGGCGGGCATTGCCAGCCGTACCCTCCCAACGACGGGTGTTCCGGTCGGTTATTATCCGGTCAAGGCTAGATATCTTGGCGACGGCAGCAATAACGGTTCCACCTCGGCCGCGATCCTGGTGTACGTCCGGCCGCCAGGATATTAGGCCCCGAACGCAACTGCGGGCGCCTGCTGTGCTGGTTCAGCGTATCCGCGCGGGCTTATAGGCCGCTAGCTTGCTGTGAGTACGCAGCGCGTCTGATTGCATGAACGCGGTGCGCTTCGCCTGGAGGCCGCGCATCAGCGTCTCGAATTCGGGTACTGGCAGCGGCCGGCTGAAATGAAATCCCTGGTATTGATCGCAGCCAATGCTCTTTAGGAAGTCGAGCTGCGCTACCGTCTCCACGCCCTCGGCGATTACCTTGAGCCGCAGGCTATGGGCGAGCGAAACAATTGCCTGCACGATCGAGGCATCGTCAGCGCGCGCCGTGATTTCGTGGATGAAGCTGCGATCGATCTTGAGCCGGTCGATCGGCAATCGGCGCAGGTAACTCATACTGGAGTAACCCGTGCCAAAATCATCGACCGAGATCAGTACGCCCATCTCACTCAGCCGCTCGAGCGTCTTGATGGATTCTTCCGGGTCGCTCATGACCGCCGTTTCGGTAATCTCCACTTCCAGTGAGCGCGGATCATAGTTCGCGGTCGTGAGCGCACTGCGGATCAGCTCAACCAGGTTGCTCGCGCGAAATTGCGAGGCCGACAAATTCACCGCGATGCGCAGGGGCAGAAGTCCAGCATCCTGCCATGCGCGTCCCTGCCGGCAGGCCTCGCGCACGACCCACTCGCCAATCCCGCCGATCAGCCCGCATTCCTCGGCAAGTGGTATGAAATCCGCGGGCGAAATCATGCCGCGCTGCGGATGGCGCCAGCGCACCAACGCCTCGGCACTGGTCACGGCGCCGGACCTGATGTCCACCTTCGGCTGGAAATGCAGCTCGAACTGCTTTTCCTCGACGGCCGTGTGCAGCTCGCTCTCGAGCCGCACCTTGTCCTGCGTGCCCTTGTTCATCCCTGGCGTATAGCTCTGCACTTTGTTGCGGCCGACCTGCTTCGCGGCATACATCGCGGCATCCGCATGCGCAATCAGCGCCTGCACCGTGGTTGCATCGGCCGGAAAGTAGGCTATGCCGACGCTTGGACTAACATGGATGCTGATGCCGCCGATATGCACCGGCGGCTGCATGGCTTCGAGCGCCCGACGTGCCACTTCCGCCGCATCGCTCGCCCCCGCCGGGGGGCTCAACACAATGACGAATTCATCGCCGCCAATGCGCGCCACGGTATCGGTGCTGCGCACCGCGCCGAGCAATCGCCGCGCAACCTCCTGCAGCAGCAGGTCGCCGGCACCATGACCCAGTGAATCGTTGATCAGCTTGAATCGGTCAAGGTCGCACCACATCAGCGCAAAAGTCTCGCCATAGCGAATGGCATGTGCAACCGCCTGTGCCAGACGATCGTCGAGCAGGACCCGGTTCGGCAGGCCGGTTAGTGCGTCGTGGGTCGCCAGGTGCCGCAGTTCGCGGTTCGCCGCTTCCAGACCCTCAGTGCGGGTGGTGACGGCTTGTTCCAGCGATTCGACCTGTCCGCGCATAGCGCGTTCGTTTTTCCATTTGCTGACGAGGGCCGTGGCGCATTGGATCGCTTCAATCGGCTCGAAGGGCTTGCGCAACACCAGCAACTGATCCGGCCGTCCGAGGCGGCGCACGAGTTCAACCCAGTCGTAGTCGGAGTGCGCAGAGCAGATCACGATCTGCAGGTGCGGATCGACCTCCCACAGGTGCTCGATCGTTTCCAGTCCATCCCAGCCGGGCGGCATGCGCATGTCCACGAACGCCATGCCATAGGGGCGGCCTGCCGCAACGGCGGCGCGCACCCACTCAAGCCCGTCACGCCCCTGGTAGGCGGAGTCGATCTCGAAGATCGGGTGTTCGGTGCGACTGACGGGCTCCCCCAGCAGAATCGCTTCAGCGATCAGTAACTGATCCTCTGCCGCAGATTGCGCATCCAGGTTCAGCACTTTGCGCAGGTCCTCATGGATCGCCCGATTATCATCGACGACCAGAACGCGATATACGGCAGTTGGCACCGGGTCAGGCACTGGAGACTCCGCGCGGCAGCTCAAGCACGAACCGGGCGCCCCGTCCCGGACCCTCGCTGTAGGCGCTCAGCGAGCCGCCGAGCTCGCGCGCCGTCAATGCGCTGCTGTGCAGGCCAAAGCCATGTCCCGTCGGACGTGTCGTGAAGCCATGCGTGAACAGGCGGGGCATGTTTTCCTCGGCAATGCCCGCGCCATTGTCGATGACCGAGAAGCGCACGCGATCCAGATTGTAGGTGACCCGTATCGTCAGGATCTTGTCGGGGCGCCCGGATTCGTCGCAGGCGTTCTTGGCATTGCGCACAAGGTTCACGAGTATCTGCAGGACCTTGTGCCTGTCAACCTTGATCGGCGGCATGGCTTCCACTTCCCGCAGCACGATGACGCCCTCGCGGGTCAGTGCGCCGATGTTCATGCGCACGCAGTCATCAATTAGTGCGCTGACCGAGATGGCCTCATCGCGATCGCCGTTCTTCGCATAATTTTGCTGCATGTTCACGATATGCTTGATGTGATCGATGTTCCTGCGCAATGACTCGAGTTCATCAAGCGCCACGCGCTGGTCTGCTTGCAGCTGCTCAGAGAGGCTCGCGAGGTACAAGGGCAGCTGCCGGCCGCGCTCGTCGGAGGATATAAAAGCCGCAAGCTCTGCGCCGTGATCCTTCAGCAGCGCTGCTACCTGACCGAGGCCTGCGGTCTTCGACTGCTTGATACGGTCCGACAGGAGATTGGCTGACACGTTGACACTGTTCAGCACGTTGCCGACATTATGCAGCACGTTGGTCGCGATCTCCGCCATGCCGGCCTTGCGTGAGGCGTCAATCAGCTGATGATGCGCACGCTCGAGCTCAAGCTCGGCGAGCTTACGCTCGGTGATGTCCCGGATCACGGACACGGCGCCTAGGGTACGCCCATCGGTGTCCACCATGCGGCATGCGTTCGTCACCGTCGTGCGCGGCGGGGAGCCGTGCGGCACCACGACGAGTTCCAGGTCCGTGATCGTCTCGCCGCGCAGTGCGCGCGCAAGCGGGCGTTTGGAGGGTTCGACCGGCGTAATGCCGTCAGTCAGGAATACAGCCGAAGTCAGCGGATAGCCGCGCAGTCCGCCGGGTGCTTTTTCGGACGCTGCAGGGATGCTGAAAAGCTCCTCGGCACCGCGGTTGTAGCGGGTGATGTTGCCGGTCGCATCGCTCGTGAGCACCGCGACGGGCAAGTTAGTGACGACCGCCTCAAGCAGCGTCTGGTTTTGCAGCAGGGCTTCTTCCATGGTCTTGCGGACAGTGATGTCGCTGACAAATTCGACCGAGCACTCGGGGCGAGCAGCGCCTTCCCTGACCAGGGCCGTGCTGGTGCGGACCCATAGCACGGTGCCGTCCTTGCGCCGATAGCGTTTCTCGAGATCCACGGATTCCAGGTCGCCCCGCCAGAGGCGTTCGAGCTTGTCTTCGACATTGGCACGGTCCTCGCCATACGTGAGATCACGGAGCGTCCAGTGCTCGAGTTCGTCAGTGCGAAAGCCGAGTAGCCTGGTGAAGGCCTGGTTACAGCGCAGCAGCCTGCCGTTATAGTCGGCATAGACGATCCCGATCGGGGCCTGCTCGCAGGTGTTCTGGAATAGCGTTTCGGTCTTATGCAATTCATTACGCGCCGCCACGAGCTCGGTGACATCGGTGATCGTGCCGACGAATCCGCTCGCGCCCTCGATCGGCACGCAGTGCTCGGTGAAATGCCGCAGCTCGCCTCCCGGCGGCGTCGTTCGATAGGCAAGGTGTAGTGCGCGCGGGTGCCGGCAGAAATCGGACCAGTCGGCCTGCAGCTGTGCACGATCATCCGGGTGCACGTGAATGGGCCAGTCGTTGACCTGCTGGTCACGCGCCAGCCCGAAGACCTTACGGTACGCCGGATTGACGTAGTTAAGATTGCCCTGCGCATCGGTCCGGTAGATGGCAACCGGTGCGCTGTCACCGACGGCGCGAACAAAGTTCAGCCGTGCACACAGCGCGAGCTGCGCAGCCGCGCTGCTCGCGAGCGCCAGCAGTGAGCAGCGCTGCAGGTCGCTTAACTTGCGCGGAACACTGTCCATCACCACCAGCGTGCCCAACACCTCGCCATCGGCCGCGGCCAACGCGACGCCGGCATAGAAACCGGTGGCAGGCGAAGTGCGCCGGTCCGCACTGACATCCCCGATTTCGACCACGCCGCTTGAGTGCCTCGCGATCTCGTTGAAGCGCTGGTGGCGGAAGTCGTGGGAATTCGCCGAGGGGCGGCTCCATGCGATATCCCCATCGGCGTGGCAGATGCACGCGAAGGGCGCCTCGCAGACCTGCGCTGCAACTGCGGCCAGTTCGCGCACTGCCTTGATCGACAACTCGATCAGCGGATTGCAACCGTTCGGTTGTGGCTCTTCGGGCAAGGCCTGGGGCGTAGGACGGGCGCTCATTCAATCTATTGTCGGCGCTGCGCGGGCAAGCCGAGACACCCGATTCTGGCAGTGTGACGCGGGTAACATGGGGAGTGTGACCCGATCGGCAGTCCTGAACGGCTAGATCAGAAGTAGCACCGCAGCAGCGTGGTGGCGACACAAACCGGCTTGGCGCTGCCTTCGCACTCAACCTCGACCTGCCATTCGAGCTGCGCACCGTCCTCGATCGCCTTGAGCCCGGCGAGCCTGAAGCGGGCGCGGACGTTGGCGCCTGCCAGGACCGGCGCCGGAAACCTGACCCGGTCGAGACCGTAATTTACGCTGTAGCGCAGCCCATCCATGCGCACGGTGGAGCGAAACAGCTGCGGCAGCATCGAGAGCGTCAAATAGCCGTGCGCCACTGTCGCGTGATAGGGCGACTCGCGCTTGGCGCGCTCGACATCGACATGAATCCACTGCTCATCGTCGGTCGCCGCGGCAAAGGAATCAATCCGATCCTGCTCAATACGGCGCCACGGGCTGACGCCGATTTCCTGCCCGACCAGATGCGGCAGGTCAGCGGGCTTCTCGATAATGCGCATGCGGCTCTCCATTCAATATGGATTAGAATAGCGAAATTCACCGTCCCGCTGTTGATTGGTTCGATCCCAAGGAGTTTCACTCATGACAGAGGTCTACATTCTTTCGGCCGTGCGCAGCGCGATCGGAACCTTCGGTGGAGCCCTCAAGGAGGTCCCGCCAACCGAGCTTGCCGCGGTAGTAACGCGCTTCGCGATTCAGCGTGCTGGGGTCGATGCCGGCGCAATCGGGCACGTCGTGTTCGGACAGGTTGTCGGTACCGAACCGAAGGATGCGTATATTTCGCGGGTTGCCGCGATTAATGCGGGAGTTCCCCACGAGACTCCCGCGCTGACCGTAAACCGTCTGTGTGGTTCCGGGCTGCAGGCCGTCCTCAGTGCTGCGCAGGCGATCATGCTGGGAGATTGCGAGGTCGCACTCGGCGGAGGGGTCGAGAACATGAGTCGCGCGCCATTCTTCGCCCCGTCGATGCGCTGGGGCAAGAAAATGGGCGATGCCATGTTGATCGACGCAATGAGTGGCGCGCTGACCGATCCGTTTGGCAATGGCATCATGGGTGTCACCGCGGAGAACGTCGCCGCGCGCTACAGCATCGACCGCAAGATGCAGGATGCGACGGCGCTCGAGAGCCAGAAGCGCGCGTCGGCGGCGATAGCCGCCGGCCGATTTGTCGAGCAGATCGTGCCGATCGACATCAGGGTGCGTGGCAAGCCATCGCAGTTCCTGGTCGATGAGCACGTCCGCGCGGATACGACGCTCGAGGACTTGCAGAAACTGCCCACGATATTCAAGAAAGAGCAGGGCACCGTGACGGCGGGCAACGCCTCGGGCATCAACGACGGCGCCGCTGCTCTGGTGGTTGCGGGCGCCAGGGCGCTCGCGGCCTTGAAGCAAAAGCCATTGGCGCGCATCGTCTCCTACGGGCATGCCGGAGTCGATCCGGCCTACATGGGGATTGGCCCGGTGCCGGCCACCCGCCTGGCGCTGAAGCGCGCGGGACTCGAGGTGAAGGACCTCGATGTCATCGAATCAAATGAGGCGTTCGCCGCGCAGGCCTGTGCGGTGTCAAGGGAACTGGGTTTCGACCCTGCGAAGGTGAATCCCAATGGCAGTGGTATCTCGCTCGGGCATCCGATCGGGGCAACGGGTGCGATCCTGTTGACCAAACTGGTGCACGAGCTGCGCCGCGTCGGCGGCCGCTACGGCCTGGTCACGATGTGCATAGGGGGCGGGCAGGGCATCGCCACGATCGTCGAGAATATGCGCTAGGCGAGGGCTTCCACGCCGATCACTGCCTTGATCTCGAGAAAGTCCCGCAGGCCGTATTCGCCGAACTCGCGTCCATTGCCGGACATCTTGAAGCCGCCAAAAGGCGTCTTATAGTCTCCCGCGGCGCCATTGATTGATATCTGCCCGGCCCTGATGCGCCGGCCAACCCGCTGTGCATGCGCGCTATCTTCTGACCATACGTAGCCGGCGAGCCCGTAGGGCGTATCGTTCGCGATCCGGATCGCATCTTCCTCATTCTGGTAAGGCAGGATGCACAGCACCGGGCCAAAAATCTCCTCACGGGCGATCTTCATCTGGTTATTGACGTCCGAGAAAATTGTCGGCTTCACATAGTACCCGCGCGTCAAGCCATCGGGCCGGCCGCCCCCGCCGATAAGCAGCCGTGCGCCTTCGGCAATGCCCTGCGTGATCAATGCGCTGACTCGCTCGAACTGCAACTTCGAGACCAACGGACCGACCGTGGTCTTATCCTCGGCGGGATCCCCGACCACGGCCGCCGCCGCGGTCCGCCTTGCGATCGTCTCGACTTCAGCGAGCCTCGCCGCCGGCACCAGCATCCGCGTCGGTGCATTGCAGGATTGTCCCGAGTTGCGCATGACGTGCTGCACGCTTTTGGTTACGGCGCGCTCGAAGTTGGCGTCATCGAGCAGGATGTTGGGCGACTTGCCACCGAGCTCCTGGTGCACGCGCTTAACGGTGTCGGCGGCGCTGCGAGCGACCGCGGCGCCTGCACGCGTTGAACCCGTGAATGACACCATGTCGATATCCGGATGCGCGGACAACGGAGCGCCCACGCTCAGCCCATCGCCGATGATCATGTTGAAGACCCCAGGGGGCACGCCAGCCTCGTGCATGACCTTGGCCCACAGGATCGCACTGAACGGGGCATATTCGGATGGCTTCAGCACCATCGTGCATCCGGCGGCGAGAGCCGGAACGACCTTGGCGGCAATCTGGTTGATCGGCCAATTCCACGGGGTGATCAGCGCACATACGCCAATGGCTTCCTGCACCACGCGCGTGCGGCCGCGCATTTCCTCAAACTGGAAGCCGCGCAAAACCTCAATCATGGCACTGAGCGTGCCCGAGCCGCTCGGCGCCTGGGCGGACCTGGCGAGCGACATCGGCGCGCCCATTTCCGTGGAAATCGCCTGCGCGAATTCTTCTGTGCGCGCATCAAAGGCAGCCAGAATGCGTTCAAGCAACGCGACGCGCTCGGCAGGCGACGTGCGCGAATAGCCATCGAAGGCGCGCCGCGCCGCCGCAACCGCGCGATCCACATCCCGGCTACTGCCCATTGATACGATGCCAGCTACGGCCTCGGTCGCCGGGTTAATCACCTGGAACTCCTTGGGTTCCACGGGATCAACCCACTGTCCGTCTATGTAGAACTGAAGATTGTCGTAGTTCATCGGTTGCCCCTGTCGATGGATCTCATTGTACCCGCGGCGCCTGGGTGCGGGCCACAGAAGCGTCACCCTTGGGCCTCATTCAGGCTATGATTCCCGCATGAAAAGACCTCTTTTTGCGCTATTTTGTGCTGTGCTTGCCGCTTCTGCGATGCTGGCGGGGGCAGCCGAGCGTAACCCGATCCGGCCTGAGCCGGTATCGCTCGGACCGGAGACCCACCGGATCATCGTGGGATTCCGCGCGACGCCGACCAACGTCATCACCAGCACAGTGCTTGCGCGGCCGGGCCATACGCCGGTGCGCATAACGCGTACGCAAACCAGCGCCGCCGACGTGGCAAGTCTCGCGCAGCGCACACACCTGGCACTTGTCCACTCGCGCCAGATCACTTCGTCCATGCATGTGCTGTTCTTGCCGCACACGCTGTATGGGGCGCAGGTGCAGGCGGCGCTCGATTTGCTGCGGGCCGATCCTGCAATTAAGTTTGCGGACGTGGACGAGCGGCGTTATCCACTGGGCGGCCCCACCCCCGATGATCCGCTATTCGGCCCCACGCCCGGCGTAGCCAGTGGGCAGTGGTACCTGATGGCACCGAATCCGGCGGCGCAGATCGAAGGGGTGCTGACCCAGGATCTGTCCGCCACCGATGCGCAAGACGCATGGGCGATTACGACGGGCAGCAGCAATCTTGTGATATCGGACGTCGATACCGGCGTGCTGTTCGATCACCCGGATCTGCTCCGCGCGTATCAGGGCGGGCGACTGTTGCCAGGCTATGATTTCGTCGGCGAGGATTACGATCCGCAGACCGGCAAGGCGCTGGGCACCTACCTGATCGCGAACGACGCCGATGGCTGGGATCCGGATCCGTCTGACCCCGGCGACTGGATCAGCGCGGCGGACGAGCAGCAGAGCGTGTTCCCATCCGCCTCCTGTGGCGATACCTCTAAGCCCAGGGGCAGGATCATTCCGAGTTCCTGGCATGGCACGCGCGTGGTCGGCGTGCTCGGGGCGCTGACTAATAATGGTGCCGGAGTCGCCGGAATGACCTGGGGCAATGCCGGCTCCCCAGGGCCGTGGGTATTGCCCGTCAGGGCACTCGGCAAATGCGGGGGCTACGATTCAGACATCATTGCCGGTATTGAGTGGTCCGCCGGCCTGTCCGTGGTGCCCCCGGATGCCGCAACTTCCTCGACTGCGACCATACCCGGCAATCCCTATCCGGCTGACATCATCAACCTGAGCCTCGGTGGCAAGAGCGCATGCAGCCAGAGCTACATCACCGCACTTACCGACGTGACAAACCTCGGGGTGCTGGTGGTTGTCGCCGCGGGCAATGGGGACACTCCTGGCAGCAGCGCACCGGTCGAGTCACCGGCTAATTGCAGCGCGCTGGTCCCCGGCGTCATAGCGGTCGCCGGACTTCGCAACGTCGGGACCAAGGTGGGCTACAGCAGTTTCGGCCCGGAGGTGGGCGTCGGTGCGCCTGCGGGTAACTGCGTCAATTCCTCGGGCGATTGCCTGCGCTCGATTGACACCACGGTCAATGATGGCACGACCAGCCCGGATCCGATGGGCAATACTTATACGAATGAGCAGAATCCCAATCTCGGCACGAGTTTCTCCGCACCAATAGTTTCGGGCATTGCGGCATTGATGCGCTCAGTGAATGCGAACCTGACGCCTGCCCAGCTGATCGCACGCCTCGAATCAAGCGTCAGCGCCTTTCCCCCCAACGACCCGGTCACGCCGATTGCCGTCTGTCCGGCCACCGACCCGACCAGTGGCGCCTGTTCCTGCCCGCAACCCGGCCCTGGCGTGACCACGCAATGCGGCACCGGCATGGTCAATGCGCTGGGCGCAGTCAAGGCGGCTCTCAATCCGATCGGCGTGATCGTCCTGCCCTCCCTGCCGCTCGGCGCCTCGGCCATCGTCGATGCCAGCGGCAGCGTCGCCTCCTGCGGCAATAGCATCGCAGGCTTTGCCTGGACGGCGAATCCTGCTTCGCTGATCGCAAGCGGTGCCAACAGCGCGCAAGTGACGATCGCGCCAGGCAACATTGCACCCGGCGGAAGCTCCACGCTGACTTTGACGGTGACGGACTCCGCGGGCAATGTCGACGTGGAGACCGTGACCCTATCTTCATCGGCATTGACAAGTTCCGCGCCCAGCTCCGCTGGCGACGCCGCTTCCGCGTGTCCCGCGCCGCTCAGCACGAATCCTGCGGCGCCCGCCGCGCCCACAGCGACGCCCGCCTGGTCCCCAGCGGCCATTGCTCCGAATGCCAGCTCGACCCTGACGGTCAGGCTCGGCAATACCAACGGATTTGACCTGACCCGGTCCAGCCTGAACCTGACGCTGCCGACCGGAATCACCATTGCAGCGACAGCAAAGGCCACAACCAGCTGCGCGGGCACCGGCTCATTGCTTTCCAATACCGCCGCGTCGGTCTCGCTCGCGAACGCCATTGTCCCGGCTAACGGCAGCTGCTCCATCACGATTCCGGTTCAGGCACCGACCGCCGGCGCGTATGCCATGACGATCGCTGCCCATTCATTGATGACGGGACCCGCGGGCGCCAATTCGGCGCCAGCCACGGCAAGCCTTACGGTCAGTGCGCCCGGCGGTGGCGGCGGCGGCGGCGGCGGCGGCGGGCAGACCAGCTGGGCGGATCTGCTGTTGGGTACAGGCATGCTGCTGCTGTTGCGCGGGCGCCTAGTGCGACGCCGGGTGTGAGCACGAATGAAGCTGGTGCGATCGATGTGCGCATCGAAGCGCTGCAGGCATTTACGGATGCGCGTGGTGGCCTATTTGAGCCGCTCGATGAGCGAGGCCTTGCCGCGCAAAAAAATGTGCACGTAGTACTGACCGCCCCGGGCGAGGTGCGCGGCAATCATGCTCATCGTCACGCCACTGAGACTACCGCGGTCATCGGCCCGTGCCTCGTGCGCTTGAAAGGTCCTCAGGGCGGGGTAGGCTTGTTTTTGCTGCCAAGACTGACGCTAGATTTTTCCGTATTTTGTAGGGTCGTTCAGCGTAAGTGATTGATTTTGCAATCTTTCCTATTCACGACCTTGCGTCGGGCTCTGGTGCATCACGGGATATTTCGGTCATGTCAATGCCTTTGTGTTTCGAGCCTCTCTCTTATGCAAGCGCCGTTGCCCATTCATCTTTCCGCGA
>JANXZG010000098.1 GCA_025355645.1 Gammaproteobacteria bacterium
CGTTGGCAACGCAGCCATTGGCGAAGCGCAGCCGGGCGTTGGCGATGTCGATTTCCTTCGAGAACACGCTGCTGCCGATCGCATCGACCGCAACGACGGGCGAGCGCACGATACTGAGGATCAGGTCGATGTCGTGGATCATTAAATCCAGCACGACGTCCACCTCGGTGCCGCGAACCTTGAACGGCGCGAGGCGCGCCGACTCGATGAAGCGCGGCACACCCATGATCGGCTGCAGCGCCTGCACCGCGGCGTTAAAGCGCTCCAGGTGCCCTATCTGCAGCACCAGTTTCCTGCGCCGCGCGATCCCGATCAGCTCCTCCGCCTGCGCCACCGTGACGGTCATTGGCTTTTCGAGCAGCACGTGTGCGCCGGCCGCGAGGAACTCCTTGGCAATCTCGTGATGACTGGGCGTAGGCGTCACGATGCTGACGGCATCGACCTTGCCGAGCAACTCGCGGTAATCGGCAACAGCTTCAGTGCCGAGTTCTGTGGCAAGCGCATCGCGCGCTGCAGCGCTCGAGTCCGCAACTCCGATCAATTTTGAATTCCGCAGGCTCGCGTATTTCTGGGCGTGGAAGCGCCCGAGGTACCCAACGCCAACAACGGCCGTTCTGATCAACGGGACATGGTCCGGCGCCACTTGCTGCGCGCGCGATAGTGCTGGCGCTGCTGCAGGATGGCGCCGCCGCCTATGACCAACCCGGCGCCTGCGATGCATGTCAGGGCGAGCCAGAACCCCCATTCCCTGGCGTATATCGACCAGGCGGTCGATCCGGCACATATCGCGGCCCCGCCTGCGATCATGATCCACGGCCTTGCATTGTAGTCAGCGTCCGGGCTCCAGCGCTTCATGCCTGGATTCTACCGCCGCGTGCGGGGCCATGTCAGATTTCGTTTATAATCGGCACCTTATGTCCACATCCGCATGGAAAAAACGCACTTTGCCGGTGGCGATTGGCCTGGCCGTGGGGGCGATTGTCATGCCAGCCCTGATCTACGCTTGCGGTGCTTTGGTGCTCGGTACCTATGAGGGGGGCAGTCTCGGCAGAACCTACCAGGTGGTGCTCGGCGGTCTAGTGCATGGCTCTATCCCGTCCTGGATCGTTGTGCTCGGCCCGTGCCTGCTATGGCAACTGGGCTGCCTGTTGCGCAGCTGGTGGCGAGCGAGCGCCCGGGCGTAAAACTCCCGTGAGTGAATTGCAGCCGGCGACAACGCATCGCAGCATCATCTGGGCGCATGCCCGCGTTGCCTGAGCGTCAGTTGCGGCGGTCCTGGCCGCTGTCGCGAAACTCACTGCTGCTGTTCCAGTTTGGATAGCGCCCGCCTTGGGCGAGCAGAAGTCCGATCCGATAGTAAAGGCGCAGGTCATCGGCTGTGCCGCGCAAATCCCACTCCGGCGAATAGACATCCTCAGCGCGGTGGTAACGGTGCTCATAATAATCCTCCACCTGCGCACGCCCCCACTGCGTCCCCCGCGCCGCGTCATCGGTGCCGCCAATCGCGTAGAGCGCTGGAACGCCATGCGAGGCGAAACTGAAATTATCCGAGCGATAGAACGTGCCGAGTTCCGGGTTCGGATCCGCGTGCAGTTCGCGGCCCTGTAGCGCCGCCGCACCGCGCACGTAAATTTCGAGTTCCGACTGGCCAAAGCCGAACACCGTGACATCGCGCGTGGGTCCGCCGATATGTAGCGTATCCAGATTCAGGTCAGCGACCGTATCTTGCAACCGGAACACAGGGTTCTCGACGTAGTACGCCGAGCCCGCTAGGCTCGCCTCGCCGCCGGTCGTTGCCATGAAGACGATCGTGCGATTGGGCCGTGGGCGGGTGCGCGAAAAGGAGCGCGCCAATTGCAGCAGTCCAGCAACGCCCGATGCATTGTCGACGGCGCCCGCGAATGTGGCGGTGCCCGCCGCGCTCGTGTGCACACCGAGCTGGTCCCAGTGCGCGGAGTAGATGATGTACTCGTCGTGGAACTGCGATCCGGGCAGAACCCCGATGACATTCGACGAGGTAAAGTGTCGATAGCTCTGGCGGATCGTCGCATTGGCGTTCAAGCCAAAGGCAATCCCCTTAAATCCGCTGGTGGCTGCGGCGCCGAGCGTGGTTATGTAATCGAGTCCTGCCGCGCCGAACAGCGCGCGCGATGCATCCGCCGACAGCCAGCCTGTCATGGGCGCGCGTGCGCCTGCATCATCTGTGGTGGCGAGTTCCTGACGTGCCCCACCGGCTGCATTGACAATCGCGTCCCAGCCGATTCCGGTTGCCTGCGGATCGTGCATCAGCAGCACGGCACTCGCGCCACGCCGCGCGGCCTCTTCAATCTTGTAGGCCGCTTGCCCGTAATAGCCCAGCATGTGCGCCTTTACCGACTGCAGCGGCTGCGCCATGCGCCCGGGATCTCCGGGCATCAGGACCACGGTCTTGCCGCGCACATCGAGGCCTGCGTAATCATCGCGTCCGTACTCGGGAGCGACCACGCCGTAGCCTGCAAACACGACTTCGCTGCCCTGCAAGGTAACCTGCGGCTGCTCGCGGCGGCTCCAGATGACCATATCGCGGCCAGCGGACAATACCTTGGTGGGACCGCGCCCCGAGAAAGACAACGAGGAAGCGCTGTCGGGGATGAATTCGATCATCGGCACGCTTTGCAGGTAGTTCTCGCCGCTGATTGGTTTGAGCTGCAAGCGGCGATATTCTGCGACCAGGTACGCCACCGTGCGGGTTTCGCCCTCGGTGCCGGGCCTTCGGCCCTGGAACTCCAGTGTCGCGAGCGTACTGAGCTGGAAGCGGTACGCATCCTCATCGATGTCGGTCGACGGCGGGGCCAGGCGCCTGCTCGGCGCGCAGGCCGCCATCAGCAGGGTAGCGCAAAGCGCAGCAAGTACCAGACGCTGGGGCATCTAGGAGCGCCGCGGCCAGTACATGAACACGACCAGCAGGAAGCAGGCGCCGGTCGCCAGGTGCGCCCAGCCGCGCCAGGGCCGGATATGCAGTTGCCCAAGGAAACTCCCGGCGCTGGCTGCGGTCAAAAGTGCGAAGACCAGCGTGCCGGCAAGCAGATGGGGCAGTTCGCTGGTTAGGTCGGGGTGAGTTCGCAACAGTACGCAAAACACTGCGAGGACGGCCGCGAGCCCGAAGGTCATCGAAGCGGAGGATCCGAGCAGGATTCCGATCAGAACCGTGAAGGGACGCATACCGCGCGGCTCATATACAATTGCATGATGGGCATCTGGCCCGAAGTTTACAGGAGATTGGGTACGGTGAAAGTCAAACGGCCGCAGACGCATCGCTCGCGCTGGATCACGGGCGTCGCCGTGTCCATCGGTTCCGTTGGCCTGGCCGCCCTGCTGGGCGCGGCGATGACCGGGCAGCCTGCGCCCGCGCCAGCTGCGCAGCTTGCCCCTGCCGAGCAGGAGGATTACGTCGCCCGGCGCATCGCGGATATCGTCGCACGCGAGCATTACCGTCGCGCGCCGCTCGATGATCGCCTCTCCAGCCTGATTTTGGACCGCTATCTTGATGCGATCGACGGCGGCCGCGGCTATTTCTACGCAAGCGATATTGCCGAGTTCGAGCGCTACCGTTACACGCTGGACGATGCGATCAAGGCCGGCGACATGGAACCCGCCTTCGTCATATTCCGGCGCTACCAGCAGCGTAATCGCGAACGCATGCAGTACGCGATGCAGCTGCTACAGAAAAAGCCGGATTTCGATGTCGAGGAATCGTACAGCTTCGATCGCGAGAAGGAGCCCTGGCCGGCGAGCAGCGCGGAAATGAATGAATTATGGCGCAAGCGCGTTAAGAACGACGCGCTGTCGCTGCTGATCGCGGGCAAACAATGGAGCGAGGCGGCCGAAACGCTGCGCAAGCGTTATGAGCGCGTGGCCAAGCGCATGGACCAGAGCAAGCCTGAGGACGTGTTCGAGGCTTTCATGAACGCGTTCGTGTTATCGCTGGACCCGCATTCCAATTACTTCTCGCCGCGCAACTCCGAGGAGTACAACATCCAAATGAGCCTGAGCTATGAGGGAATCGGCGCCTCGCTGCAACTGACCGACGACTATGTGACGGTCATCGATGTCATTGCCGGCGGTCCCGCCGCAGTCAGTGGCAAGCTCTCACCGAATGACCGCATCACGGCGATTGGCGAAGGCCTCAATGGCGAACTGGTCGATGTCATTGGCTGGCGGCTTGATGACGTGGTGCAAAAGATTCGCGGGCCGGGCAATACGGTCGTGCGGCTGCAGATACTCCCCGCTGGCGCGGCGCCAGGATCGGCGCAGAAAGTCGTGGATTTTACCCGCAACCGCGTTTCCCTGGAGGCGCAGGCCGCCCACAAGTCGATGCACGTGGTCGAACGCGACGGGCGCCAGATCAAGGTCGGCGTCATCGTGGTGCCGAGTTTCTACCAGGATTACGATGCCAACCGGGCGGGCTCCAAGGATTTTCGCAGTACCACGCGTGACGTCGAGCGGTTGATCGATGAGCTGCGCAAGGATGGCGCCGAGGCGCTTATCATGGACCTGCGCCAAAATGGCGGCGGATACCTGCCCGAGGCTGAATCGCTGACCGGGTTGTTCATCGACCGTGGGCCGGTCGTGCAGCTTCGCGATACGACCGGCCATATCGCCGTCGATCAGGATCCGGATCCGGCAATTTACTATAGCGGCCCGCTGGTGGTGCTGGTCGATCGGCTTAGCGCCTCGGCCTCTGAAATATTCGCTGGCGCAATCCAGGATTACGGGCGCGGTCTGATCATCGGCCAGCAGACCTACGGCAAGGGCACCGTGCAGAATGCGCACCCGCTGAACTATACGATCTTTGGCCGCAAGCCCGAGCTTGGCCAGCTAAACGTCACCATTGGCAAGTATTACCGCATCACCGGCGAGAGCACGCAGGACCGCGGCATCGCGCCAGACATTGCCCTGCCATCACTGATCAATACCAGCGAGGTTGGCGAGAGTACCCACGACCGCGCCCTGCCATGGGACACGATTGACCCGGCCAGCTTCAAGCCAGCCGCGGATCTGAAGCCGGTCGGCACGACACTGCAGAAACTGCATGACGGGCGGATCAAGAACAGCGCGGATTTCCGCTACCTGCAGCAGGACATCGCGGCCGTCGATGCCGTGCGTAGCGAAAAGTCGCTGTCATTGTCGCTGAAAGAGCGCGAGGCCGAGCGCACGCGCTTCGATGCCGAGCGTCTCGCGCGCGAGAATACCTGGCGCCAGGCGCGTGGCCAGGCGCCGCTTAAATCGCTCGAGGATGTAAAGGACGATGGCACCGCCGGAATCCTGCTGGATGAAACCGCGCAGATCGCTGCCGATTACGCGCTGCTTGCGCAGCCGCGCACCGGCCCCGTACAAGCCAGGCGCAACACCGCGCCGTCAGCGCAGTAATAGCGTATACAGGTCCCAGTAATCCTCGGCGAGCACATTCCACGGATACGCACCTGCGCCGCTATGGCTGCGCGCCTTCTCCAATGAGTCCGCGGTCGGCACGGTGTCGGCCTCGTTGCGATACTGGCAACACGCCTTCAGGGCGTCGAGCTTGGCTTTGACGCCCGCCTTGAGCGGGTTCTGGCCGGTGACCGCCGCCAGAGCTTTCTGGATGCGCTGCATGTCGCGCTCACAGTCTGCCTTGCTGCCAAACTCCATGTCCTGAACGCGCCGCGCCACCGCTTCTTTCGTGCGCACCGTGACCTGGAACCCTTCGACGAGCTCGCACAGCAGCTCCGCATAACCGATGATCGCCAGATTCGCGCTGCGACGGGCGCGCTGCGAGATGCCGGGGAAAGGCTCCATGATTTCGTCGGCCAGCGCGCGCCGTTCGGCCAAATGAGTCGCGACGTCGGCGTCCGCCGCGGCAACCACGGTACGTAGCGGCCCGGCGGCTTTCAACATCTGGCGGCGCCGGAAATAGTGCCACACTGCAGTGAGGCGCTTGACCGCTTCGAGCACCCCACGCAAATCTTCGCGCACGAGCGCGGCATGGGCCATCGATTCCTTGAGGCGCTCATCCACCTTGACGACTCGCTCGCGCTGCGCTGCGGCCCATTCGCTCTGATACGAGGCCAATTCCCGGACCTCGTGCTGGCGGGCGAGTTCAGTTGCAAACGTCGCGAGCTGTTGATGGCAGGCCTTCCAGAGCGACCTGAGCTGGAAAAAAACCAGGGCACCGTAGCCCGTGGCAGGACCTGCGAGCAGATCCCCGAGCGAGTCGAGCTGCTCCTGCAGGCGCAGCGTCGCGCCTTCCTGCTGTTTCAGGCGATCGCCGAGAAGGTGAAGCTCCTCCTGCAGGTCGTCGTAGGCTTTCTTCAGCCCCGCCCTGTTTTGAAAGAGCTGCATCAGACGCTCGTCTTCCGCACTGGCGGCAGCCGCGTCCGTACCTCTCTTCAGGAAATTCAATTTGTCGATCAAGGCCGTGCCCCGCTTTCAATCGTACTCGCGAGACATTCCCGCAGGTCAGAAAACCCGCTAAAACCGGTGCCCTCGCTCAACGCAATACTCCAGCCATTTGTTTAACAGCATGTTCCGGCTCCAGCGCTGATCCAGTTCACGCTTAAGTCCCGAATGCAGCCGCGAGAGCTGCGGATGGCGCTTGAACCCGCGAAAACTGCGAACTTCCGCCAGCCGTGCGTCGTGATAAACGCAGATTTCCAGATCCGGATCGCACTGCGCGGCGCCCGCCGTTGGAAATTCATAGGTCAGGCGAAACAGGCTCGTGTAGCGGCTCAGTTCAAGCGGACTGAGGTACAGGTCACAATCGGAAGCAACCCGGGACACGGCCGCGGCGCGAACCCCCTGCAAGTCTCGGACCAGCCAGCCCAGGCGCAGGAAATTACTTTCATAAAGCGTCATCAGGCTGACGAAACTGCCAGCCGACGCACGCCAGGAAGTCTTGCACCACTGATCCGCTAACATGAGCACGACTATACCACGCAATATTTTCTGTTCATGGACGCAGCCGACGTTCTACGTTGGTACGATCGAGAATCCGGCTCGCGATCTCCTCGATCGAACTGCCGGTGGCGTCGATGACGGGAATGGCGTGCCGCTCGAACAGCGACTCTGCAGCCCTGACCTCGAAGGCGACCTGCTGTGCGGAGGAATAGCGGCTATTCGGTCGGCGCTCATTGCGGATTTGCTGCAGCCGCTCGGGCTGGATCGTCAATCCAAATAATTTTTTCTTGTAGGCTTCCAGGTGGCCCGGCAGGTTGCGTGACTCGAGGTCATCCTCGGTCAGCGGATAATTTGCCGCGAACACGCCGTACTGCATCGCCATATACAAACAGGTGGGCGTCTTGCCTGAGCGCGACACGCCGACCATGATGATATCGGCGCGGTCGTAGTCGCGCGCCAGGGACCCGTCGTCATTGGCGAGCGCGAAGTTGGTGGCGTCGATGCGCAGAATATATTCGTTGGTATCCGCCATGCGGTGGGTACGCCCAGCCGTATGGTGCGAATGCACCTGCAGCTCGGCTTCCAGTGGTGTGAGGAAGGGCTCGAAGAAATCCAGGAAAAAAGCATTGGCCGTGCGCACCACTTCGCGCACTTCCGGCTGAATCAGCGTCCCGAACACGATCGGCTTGGTGCCCTCCATCTCCCCGACCAGGTTGATCTTGCGCACTGCTTCATGAGCCTTGTCAAGGCCCGATATAAATGGCACAGTGATTTGGCGGAACTCGACGCCGTCGAATTGAGTCAACAGGCTGTGGCCCATTGTTTCCGCCGTGACGCCGGTCTGGTCGGATAGAAAAAATACAGTTCTCTTACTCACATATTCTCCTGATTGCCTCACCCAGTAATGAAACCATACATCGTTTCCTTCGAGCACCTCAAGAACCACGACGTGGAACTCGTCGGCGGCAAGAACGCGTCCATCGGGGAAATGATTTCCTCGCTGGCCGCCCTTGGCGTTTCAGTCCCCGGCGGTTTTGCCACCACCTCGCACGCCTATCGCGATTTCCTTTCGCAGGGCGGACTCGACCAACGGATCAAGGAGCTGCTCGCGAGCCTTGATGTTGACGATGTCGAGCGGCTCGCCAGCGCGGGCAGCCAGATCCGCGCCTGGATGCTGGCAACCCCGCTGCCGGAGCGCCTGCGGCAGGAACTGCTCGGGGCATGGCGCGCGATGGGCTCGGGTCCCGAGTTTGCCGTCGCGGTGCGCTCTTCGGCCACTGCCGAGGATCTGCCGGAGGCCTCGTTTGCCGGCCAACAGGAGACATTCCTGAATGTGCGTGGGGAAGAGCCACTGATGAAATGCGTGCACGAGGTGTACGCCTCGCTCTTTAACGACCGCGCGATCGCCTACCGGGTGCACCAGAACTTTGATCACGGCGCGGTTGCCCTTTCGGTCGGCATCCAGACAATGGTGCGCAGCGACCTTGGCAGCGCTGGCGTGATGTTCACGCTCGACACCGACTCCGGCTTTCGCGACGTGGTGTTCATTACCTCCGCCTATGGCCTCGGCGAGACCGTGGTCCAGGGCGCGGTAAATCCCGACGAGTTCTATATCTACAAGCCCTCGGTGCGCAACGGCCGCGCTGCGATCGTGCGTCGAAGCATGGGTGCAAAGGCCATCAAGATGGTCTACGCGGAAGCGGGATCCGCCGAGCGGGTCAAGACGGTCGAGGTCGCGCCGGCGCAACGCCGCCAGTTCTCGCTGAACGATGCAGACATCCTGGAGCTCGCGAAGCAGGCGCTGCAGATTGAGGAGCACTACGGCGCGCCGATGGACATCGAATGGGGTAAGGACGGCGCGACCGGCAAGATCTACATTCTGCAGGCACGGCCCGAAACGGTACAAAGCCGCGCCAAGGGCACCATCCAGCGATTCACGCTGAAAAATCGCTCCAACGTATTGATCACAGGGCGCAGCATTGGCCAGCGCATCGGCGCGGGCCACGCGCGCGTTGTCAAGGGCGTCAAGGAAATGTCGCGCGTTCGCGCCGGCGACGTGCTGGTCGCCGACATGACGGACCCTGACTGGGAACCGGTCATGAAGCGCGCTGCGGCGATCGTCACTAACCGCGGCGGGCGCACCTGCCATGCGGCGATCATCGCGAGGGAACTGGGGATTCCTGCGGTGGTCGGCTGCGGAAATGCGACCACGGCGATACGCGAAGACCAGGCCGTCACGGTTTCCTGCGCCGAAGGTGACACCGGTTTTGTGTACGAAGGCAAACTGGAGTTCGAGGGCCGCACGATTACGCTGGATGCGATGCCGCCGGTGCCGGTCAAGATCATGATGAACATCGGCAACCCGGACCGGGCCTTTGATTTCGCGGGCATCCCGAATCACGGCGTGGGGCTTGCACGCCTCGAATTCATCATTAATCGCATGATCGGCGTGCATCCGCGCGCTCTGCTCGAGTTCAACAAACAGTCCGATGAAATCCGCCATGCGATCTCGCTGCAGGCGGCGGGCTATGCAGATCCGATCAGCTTTTTCGTCGAGAAGCTCGCCGAGGGCATCGCCCAGATCGCCGCCGCGTTCGCGCCGGAGACCGTGATCGTGCGCCTCTCGGACTTCAAGTCGAATGAATATGCCAATCTTCTTGGTGGCAAGGCCTATGAGCCACATGAGGAGAATCCGATGCTCGGATTCCGCGGTGCGGTGCGCTACCTCGACCCGAAATTCCGCCCTTGCTTCGAGCTCGAATGCCGCGCGCTGCGGCGCGTACGCGAGCAATTTGGCCTGACGAATGTGCAGGTCATGGTGCCTTTCGTGCGCTCGCCGGCGGAGGCCAAGGCGGTCACGGACCTGCTCGCCGATAACGGGCTGCGGCGCGGCGTCAATGGCCTGAAACACATCATGATGTGCGAGCTGCCGACGAATGCGGTGCTCGCGCATCGTTACCTCGAATACTTCGATGGCATGTCGATAGGTTCGAATGACATGACCCAGCTGACGCTCGGCCTCGACCGGGATTCCGGGGTCGTGGCGAAGTTGTTCGATGAACGTGACGATGCGGTCAAGGCCCTGCTCTCCATGGCAATCAAGGCCTGCAAGTCGGAAGGCAAATACGTGGGCATCTGCGGCCAGGGCCCCTCCGATCACCCGGAATTTGCGCGCTGGCTGGTCGATGAGGGCATCGACAGCCTGTCACTGAATCCCGATACCGTGGTGGAAACCTGGATGTTCCTCGCCAAGGGCAGCGCGGCGCACTAGGCGATCCGCAGGAAGTGCTCGCGGTAGTAGCGCAGCTCCGCAATGGATTCCCGCACGTCATCGAGCGCCAGGTGCGTCGATGACTTCCTGACGCCCTGGGCAATGTGCGGCGCCCATCGCATCGCAAGTTCCTTCAGCGTGCTGACATCCAGATTGCGATAGTGGAAGAACTTCTCGAGGCCCGGCATCGTGCGCGAGAGGAATCGCCGGTCCTGGCATATGCCGTTGCCACACATGGGCGAGCGCCCAGGCTCGACCCAGGCGGCCAGGAACTCCAGCGTGGCGCGCTCGGCCGCAGCCACACCCGTCACGCTGCTGCGAACGCGCGCGAGCAGCCCCGAGCCGCCATGCTGCTTCGTGTTCCAGTCATCCATGCCGGCGAGCCGCACATCCTCCTGGTGGATCGCAATGACCGGGCCATTGGCAAGCACTTCCAGGTGTTTGTCAGTTACGATCGTCGCAATTTCCAGGATGACGTCGGACTCAGGGCTTAGCCCGGTCATTTCCAGGTCGATCCAGATCAGGTTCTCGGCGGATTTCACGGAGTGTCTTTAGTCTTGAAAGAACGAATTCTAACACCTGGCGCGCCGGGAACGGGCACGGTGCTTGCGAGTTTCGGGCGCGGCGTACTGGTCGCGTCGGGCGATGCGGTCCTCAAATGCGCGCTGCCCGGACGCAAGTTGCGCCCGGTCTGCGGAGATCGCATCAACTGGCGCCAGTCGCCGGCAACCGACGGACCCGCGATCGACTCGATAGCGCCCCGCCGCAACCTGCTCGAGCGCATCGATGCGCGCGGCCGTGCTGAGCCGGTGGCCGCCAATATCGATCGGCTGGGCGTGGTGATCGCACCAGAGCCCTTGCCCGACTGGTTCCTGGTCGATCGGTACTGCGCGGCGGCGCGACTGAAGGATCTTCAGGTGCTGCTGATCGCGAATAAATGCGACCTCGGCCTCACGGCGCTGCTTCCCGACCTGCAGGTGTACCGGGAAGTTGGGATAGCGTGCATACAAGTCGCCTGCACGCCGGCCCAGGGCCTTGCCGAGCTTCGCGCGGCCCTGACGGGCGTGACGCTGCTGGTCGGGCAATCGGGCGTGGGCAAGTCCTCGCTGGTCAACGCGCTCGCGCCGGATGCCGCGGCCATCACCGCTGCACTTACGCGTGAGGCGGAAGGTCGCCATACTACGACGACCGCGCGCCTGTACACGCTCGACAGCCAGTCGGCGATCATGGATGCCCCCGGCGTGCGTGATTTCGCGCCGCCCGCGCACCTGGTGCGCGCGGCACAACGCGGCTTCGATGAGATTCATGCGCTGAGCCATGGCTGCCGCTTCAACGACTGCCGTCACTTCGAAGAGCCGGGATGCGCCGTGCGCCAGGCGGTTGACGCGTTAAAAATCGCGCCGCGTCGCTACGAAAGTTACCGGCGCCTCGCGCGCTTATATGAGGAACTCGCGCCGCACTGATCAGGACACCGCGGTACGACCGGCAAGTGCATGGGCCAGAGTTCCCCCGTCCACATATTCGAGCTCGCCGCCCACCGGTACACCATGTGCGATCCGCGAGGCCTTGAGCCCCTTGCGCAGCGTCAGCTCTCCGAGATAATGCGCCGTCGCCTCGCCTTCAACGGTCGGATTAGTCGCGAGGATGACCTCGTCGACTTCGCCTTCGGCCAGCAACTGCTCGAACTCATCGAGCCCGAGTTCGGAGGGGCCGATGCCGTCCAGCGGCGACAAATGTCCCATCAGCACAAAATAACGGCCGCGAAATCCGCCGGACTGTTCGATCGCGACCACATCAGCGGGGGATTCGACCACACATAGCTGCGCAAGGTTGCGTTGCGGCGAGGAGCAGATGGCGCATAACTCACTCTCCGTCAGCATGCGGCATCGCTTGCAATGCCCGATCGTCGCAAGGGCCTCGGCGAGGGACTGGCTCAGCGCACGCCCGCCGTCCCGATCGCGCTCCAATAAATGAAACGCCATACGCTGGGCCGATTTCGGTCCGACCCCGGGCAGGCAGCGCAAGGATTCAATCAGGCGCGCGAGCATGGGCGTGTATTTCAAAACGGCAGCTTCATGCCCGGCGGCAAGTCCAGTCCAGACATCAGTCCTGAATATTTTTCCTTGGTGGTCGCGGCGAGCTTGCGCACCGCATCGTTGCAGGCGGCCACCAACAAATCCTCGAGCATATCCTTGTCGCCGGTCATGAGCCGTGGATCGATGGTCACCCGCTGGGCCTCGTGCTGGCCGTTCAGCACGATTTTGACCATGCCACCGCCCGCTTCACCCGTTACCTGCAGCGTCGCGAGCTCGGCTTGCGCCTTCTTCATTGTCTCCTGCATCTGCTGCGCCTGGCGCATCAGATTACCGATTCCGCCCTTCACGGCTTCACCGACGACAGGTCCGCCTCGGCGCCAAATCGCTCTCGCAATCCGCGCACGGCCGGATCCTGCTCGAACGCGGCAACGGCTTGGGTAAGGCGGGACTGCTCATCCTGGGTGCGCTGACGCGCGGGCGTGGCCAGAGCCGCGGACTGCGTCTCGAAATTCAGGCGGATATCGCGACCGAAATATTTCGACAGGCCCTGCGCGAGTTTCTCATCGATCTGCCGGGTACGCCGGTCGATCGTCGCGGTATCGAGCTGCAGATTGAGCACATTGCCGTCAAACGAGGATGGAACGCAGTTCAGGGCGAACTGGCGCACCATGCCACTGACCTGCGCCGCATCAAGGATCCCCGGCCAGCTGGTCGCATCGATGCTGTTCGCAGCACCCGGTGCTACCGCAGGCGGGGCAATGGGCGCGGAAGTTTGGCCTGATCTTGGTGCCGTGGGCGCGGCCACCGCGGGCTTCGCGCGCTGGGCGACCTGGCCGCCCGCGTCACCGGCCTCCGGGCGAAACGCCAGCATCCGCAGCAGCGTCATCTCGAACCCCAGGCGCGGCTCCGGTGCCATGGCCAGATCGCGCCGCCCGCCCAGGGCAATCTGGTAATACAGTTGCACATCCTGGGCAGATATCGCCGCGGCTAGCCGCGCGACCTCGCCAATATCAAAATCCTCGTCATCGGATGCGGCCTGCGGCACGGCCTGCGCGATCGCCACACGTTGCAGAAATGCCGCCACTTCGATCAGTGCCCGATTGTAATCCGGGGCGTCCCGATCGAAGTCCTTCACCTCGGCCAGCATCCTTGTTCCATCGCCCTGGCTCAGCGCATCAACCATGCGCACGACATGGTTGCGGTCGATGCTACCCAGCATGGCGCGCGCATCGCTCTCCTTCAGCTCGCCGCCGCCAAAAGCGATCAGCTGGTCCAGCAGGCTCAGGCCATCGCGCATGCTGCCATCGGCCGCCCGTGCAAGCTGCGCAAGCGCGGCCGGCTCGAATTTAAGCCCCTCAGCCCCGGCTATGAATGTCATGCGCTCGCCGATCAGCGCCGAGGGCAGGCGCTTTAGGCTGAACTGCAGGCAGCGCGACAGGACAGTGACGGGAAGCTTCTGCGGGTCGGTCGTCGCCAGCAGGAACTTGACGTGCGGCGGCGGCTCTTCGAGGGTCTTGAGCAGCGCGTTAAACGAGTGACCGGAGAGCATGTGGACTTCGTCGATCAGGTACACCTTGTAACGGCCGCGCGTGGGCGCGTACTGAACGTTGTCAAGCAACTCACGCGTGTCATCGACCTTGGTGCGCGAGGCCGCATCGACCTCGATCAAGTCGACAAACCGGCCCTCGTCGATTTCCCGGCAGGCCGCGCAGACACCGCAGGGCATGGCGGAGACGCCGGTCTCGCAGTTCAGCGACTTGGCCAGGATGCGCGCAACGGTCGTCTTGCCGACGCCACGCGTACCGGTGAACAGGAAGGCGTGATGAACCTTGCCGGAGTCAAGTGCGCCGCGCAAGGCGCGCAATACATGCTCCTGCCCGACCATTTCGGCGAAATTCTTGGGGCGCCATTTGCGCGCCAGAACGATATAGCTCATAGCCTTTCAGTGTAGCTGCCAAGCCGCCCGATTGGGAGGCGACCCGCGCCCGCAGGACTTCGGCGCCCGACTTAAAGCCGCTACCGCTGCTCCCTTCCGGGCCTGACGGGGTTCGTGACCAGTCGTCGCGAAGATGCAAACGCGAGCCGCCATTGACTCATCGCCGAAGCTGGCGGAGAGGGAGGGATTCGAACCCTCGAACACCTTTTGGGATGTTACTCACTTTCCAGGCGAGCGCCTTCGACCACTCGGCCACCTCTCCTACAACGGGGCGCAAGGGTACCGGAGGCAGCCCAGCCGATCAAATCCTAAGGTGCTGCGCCACTCGCCGGCGCCGCATCGGCAGGCGCTGGCGCAGACGGCGGGCGCACCGGCGACGCCGGTTTATACCGTGGCGGCTCATCCGGGCAGGGATCCGCGGGACCAGGCGGCGGAGGCGCCGCGTCGACCGAGGGGATTACCAGTGCGCCGGCGACATTCGGGGCATCGGCGCCTTGCGGAACCTTCAGGGGCGCGACGCTCGCGGCGCGCTGGTAGACCTGCGGCTTGTGGCAGTTCTCTCCGACCGCCCGAAACGGATTCCCGTGACAGCCGCCCAGAACCATCGTTACCGCGGATCCAATCATCAGCCGGCGCATGCTCATGCAGCTTTGTCCTTCGTGTCGATCCCCGCAGCTCGCATCGCGCGCCGGACCAATTCGTAGTGGGCCGGCGTCAAATCGACGAGCGGCAGGCGCAAGGTGGTGCCCATGAGCCCCAACTGCGCTACGGCCCATTTTACGGGAATCGGGCTCGCCTCGATGAATAAATCGCGATGCAGCGCCTGCAGTGTGGCATCGATGCCCGCCGCCCTGCCCATATCCTGCGACAGCGCCGCTGCGCAGGCGTCATGCATGCGCCGCGGCACCACATTGGCGCTGACCGATATGACGCCCCGCGCGCCGATTCCCATCAGCGCCAGGAAACTCGCATCGTCGCCGGAGAGCAGCGCAAAGTTCGCCCCGCAGGAACCCAGGATCTCCCGACCCCGCGCCAGCGATCCGGTTGCCTCCTTGATCGCGACAATCGAGGGATGCACGGCCAGGCGCTCGATCGTCGCGGGCAGTAGGTCAACGCCGGTACGAGAGGGCACGTTGTACAGGATCACCGGCACCGCGGATGCCTCGGCAACGGCGAGAAAATGCCGGTACAGGCCTTCCTGCGGCGGCTTGCTGTAGTAAGGGGTCACCGCCATGACCGCATCGACGCCGAGGCGCGAGAAGCTGCGAGTCCGCTCAATCGTCCCGGCGGTTGAGCTCATGCCTACGCCGACGACCACCGGGATCCTGCCGCGGCAGCGCGCTGCCGCCCGCGCGGCCAGCGTTTCGATCTCCTCGAAACTCAGCGCCGGCGACTCGCCTGTCGTGCCAGCGACGACAATGCCATCGGTCCCTTCGGATAAGTGAAAATCGAGCAGCCGATCCCAGGCTGTCAGGTCCAGCTCACCGCTGGTATCCATCGGCGTCACTAGGGCAACCATGCTTCCGGAAAACATACCTATACTGTAGCTGAAATTCTTGCCGTCGCTAGTGGCGGCGATTCTCGCCGGCGCTCATGCTTTCGCCCAGCGCACATTCCTAGCCTCGTCCAATGATTTCTGCACTGAAGTTGCGAGCGCCGCAGGAAAAGTCAGTAGCCACGTGCGCGGCCAAGGATTGCCCACGGCCAATACCGGCCGACTATTTACCCTTTTTGCGAAAAAACGCTCGGCTGCGGTATGCTGTGGTTCCGAAATTCTGCAGGCAGCTCAGTGACGATTCGCCACGCAAGCGTCGCTGGGGGGTCGCGTCGCCTGTGACGCTCCGGTAGAATTTGCACCGATGAAGCAACACATCGTGATATCCGCAGTCGGGCCCGACCGTGTAGGGATGGTCCATGAACTCTCCAAGGCTGTGACAGACTGTGGCGGCAGCATCAGCGAGAGCCGCATGACCTCGCTGGGCAACGAGTTTGCGATGCTGTTGCTGGTAACCGGCAACTGGCACACGCTTGCCAAGCTCGAGGGCGAGTTCAAGAAGATCGCCGATGCCAATAGCGTGAACATCCAGCTGCGCCGCACCGAGGCGCGGGCGGTGCGTAATGACATGCTGCCCTACTCGATCGACGTGGTTTGCCTGGACCAGACGGGCATTGTGGCGGGCCTGTCGGGTTTTTTCTCGCAGCGAAGCGTCGACATTGCCGAACTGTCCACGCGCTCCTACGCGGCCGCGCACACCGGCGCACCGATGTTCGCAGTGCAGATGATCGTCAATGTGCCAAGCCGGCTGCACATCGGCGTGCTGCGCGAAGAATTCATGGATTTCTGCGATCACCTGAACCTGGATGCCATTTTCGAGCCGGTCAAGAACTGAGCCCGCCCCATGAGCAAGATTGTTACCGGCAAAAAAGCCCCGCCCTTTACGCTCGCCGGCACCTCGGGAGATTGGTCGCTGAAGGATGGCGCCGGCAAGTGCGTGGTGCTGTATTTCTACCCGCGGGACAACACCCCCGGATGCACGACCGAGGGGGCGGATTTCGCTGCGTCGAATGCGAAGTTTCGCAAAGCCAACGCCATGATCCTTGGCATATCCGCCGACAGCCCTGAATCGCACGCGAAATTCAGGGCCAAAATGGGCTTCCCCTTTGACCTTCTAAGCGATCCGGATCGCAAGGTCTGCAAGTTGTACGATGTGATTCAGGAAAAGAGCCTATACGGCAGGAAGTTCCTCGGGATCGAGCGCAGCACTTTCCTGATCGATGGCAAGGGCATTGTGCGCGGTCAATGGCGCAAGGTCAGGGTCACGGGCCATGTCGATGCGGTGCTGGCGGCGGTGACGGCGCTGTGACGCCCAAGTCGCGGCGCGTGGCCGCCGCGGCGCCCCGCGCACGAACTAAGAAGCCTGTCCGCCGTATTTTCGTGCTCGACACAAACGTGCTGATGCACGACCCGACCGCAATTTTCCGGTTCGAGGAACACGACGTCTATATCGCGATGACGGTGCTCGAGGAACTCGACGCCGGGAAGAAAGGCCTCTCGGAAGCTGCCCGCAACGTGCGCCAGTTCAGCCGTTTCCTGGACGAGCTGATGCAGAATGCCTCGAAAACCCAGATCGACCGCGGACTGCCGCTGCACTCCGTCATTGCGATCAACCATGGCAGGCGCCAGCCGGCAGGCAGGCTGTTCTTCCAGACGCAGCTGCTGCAATCGGTGCTGCCCGACAGTCTGCCAGGCCATGGGGCCGACAATGCGATCCTCGCCAACTCGCTGGCACTGCAGCAGAAATTCCCCGCCGCCCGCGTCACGTTGGTTTCAAAGGACATCAACTTGCGCATCAAGGCGGCCATCCTCGGCGTGCAGGCAGAGGATTATTCGAGCGACAAGACGATCGAGGATGCGGACCTGCTGCCAAGCGGCCTGCAAAAGCTTCCGCCGAACTTCTGGGAGCGCCATGGTAAGGGCATGGAATCCTGGCAGCAACACGGCCGCACGTTCTATCGGGTGCGCGGGCCGCTCGTACAGGAGTGGCTCGCGAACCAGTTCGTCTACGATGCCGGCGAAAACGGGGTCGAAGCCATCGTCCGCAAGCTCGAGCAGGAGGCCGCCATCCTCGAGCTCACGGTGGACTATCGCGCCGAACGCAACAATGTCTGGGGCGTGAGCGCGCGCAACCGCGAACAGAACCTCGCGCTGAACCTGCTGCTGGATCCGGAGATCGACCTGATCACGGTGCTGGGACCTGCCGGCACCGGCAAGACGCTGCTGACGCTGGCCGCGGGGCTGGCGCAAACCGTCGATCACAATCGCTTCAGCGAGATCATCATGACCCGCGTTACGATACCGCTGGGTGAAGACATAGGTTTCCTGCCAGGCACCGAGGAGGAGAAGATGGAGCCCTGGATGGGCGCGCTGATGGACAATCTTGAGGTGCTCACGCAAAGCCAGCCCGGCGGGTCCTGGGGCCGTCAGGCGACCAATGACCTGCTGCGACACCGCATCAAGATCCGCTCGCTTAATTTCATGCGCGGCCGCACCTTCCTGAACCGCTTCGTCATCATTGATGAAGCGCAAAACCTGACGCCAAAGCAGATGAAGGCCTTGGTGACTCGTGCAGGTCCCGGCACCAAGATGGTGTGCCTCGGCAATATCGCGCAGATCGACACGCCCTATCTAACGGAGACCACTTCGGGATTGACCTATGTCGTCAACCGCTTCCGCGGCTGGGAGCATTCGGGGCACATTACCCTGATGCGGGGCGAGCGCTCGCGACTGGCCGATCGCGCCTCGGAAGTCCTTTGAACTTACACTTCCCCCGCTCACTCCAATGGGCAGTATGGAACGACAGATGACGCTTCGGCGCCCCGTGACGGCATTCCTTGCGGCGTTGGCACTGGGCGGAGCGCTCGGGATCGCCTGGATCAACGGCGCGGTCGCGGCCGAGAACGACTTGCCGGAGCTCGGCAGTCCTGCCAATGCGGCCATTTCATTGGAGGATGAGTACGGCGCCGGCCTGATGATGGTGCGCCAGCTGCGTGAGGCGGGCCTGATCCTCGAAGACCCCGAGGTCACGGAGTACATGCAGGATATCGGTCACCGGCTCTCGAGCCGCGCCGAAGAAGGCCAGCACCAATTCTCCTACTTTGTCGTGCGCGACCCGCAGATTAACGCCTTTGCAGTACCAGGTGGATTTATCGCGGTCAACAGTGGCCTGCTGCTGACGACCAGCAATGAGAATGAGCTCGCGGGCGTGCTCGCGCATGAGACTGCGCACGTCACGCAGCGCCACATTGCCCGCATGATCGTCGACCAGTCGCACTCGGGCCTACTCACGACCGCAGCCATGCTGGCTGCGATCCTGCTCGGGGCTACCGCCGGCCGCGGCTCGCCGAGCGCGATGGAAGGCGCGGTGCTCGCGACCGAAAGCGCCGCAATCCAGCACCAGATCAACTACACCCGGACACAGGAATTTGAGGCCGATCGCATCGGGGTCTACACGATGGCGAGCGCGGGCTACGACCCCTTGGGCATGCCCTCCTTTTTTGAACAGCTGAACCGCAACTCGATGAGCCCCGACCGGGTGCGGGCGGTCGAGTTCCTGATCGATCACCCGGTGACATCCGACCGCATCGCAGAATCTCGCAACAGGGCCGAGCAGATCGGGCGCATTCATCATGAAGACACGCTGAGCTATGCGCTGATGCGCGAGCGCGTTCGCGCCCTGCTCGGCGACCCGCGCCTGACCATCGACTACTACAACAGTCTGGCCAGGAATGGCGGCAGCTCGACGCTCGAGACGCGCTATGGCAAGGCAGTCGCCTACATCGCCGCCAGGAATCCGGGACCAGCGATCGAGGAGCTGAAAGCGCTGCTGCTTGAATATCCGAAAATCACGCAGTTCTACGGCGCGCTGGGCCAGGCCTACCTCGAAAGCGGGGATTTCAAGGAGTCAGAAGAGATCCTGGAGAAGGGCTTGAACCTGTTTCCGCGCAACGTGCCGGTGACTGTGCGCCTTGCGGAAACCTGCATGCGAGCCGGAGATAACAAGCGTGCGCACCTGCTGCTGCTGGATTTGTTCGACGTGGTGTCGCCGACCCCCGACCAGGCGCGCCTGATTGCAAAGGCCGCCAACGCCGCCGGCGACATCGCAGATTCCTACTACTACATGTCAGAGTTTTATATCATGAACGGCGAGCTGCCAAAGTCTTTGGCGCAGCTGCAAATCGCGCTCGGATTGCCGGGGCTTAACCCCATTCAGCGCGCCCGGTTCAGCGCGCGTCTGGAGGAAGTCAGGTCGGCGCTGGCACGTGACAAGAAAGGCAACTCATCCGGCGACAGTAGCCGCGGCTAGGAAACGTCAATGGGTATCAATACCATGCTGAAAGGGAAAGTGCCCAGGGGATTGCTGGTGCTCGGGTGCATGCTCGCGCTGAACGCCTGCGTGACGCTGCCGCCGAACGCGCCGCGCTCGCCGCAGGATCCGTACGAACGCTGGAACCGCGGGATCTACAAATTCAACGATACGATTGACCGGGGTGTCGTCAAACCCGTGGCGCGTGCCTATCAGCACGTCATGCCGCATTTCGCCCGCACCGGTGTCAGCAATTTCCTCTCGAACCTGAATACGCCGACCGTGATGATCAATGAGGCCTTGCAGGGCAAGGGCCGCGCCGCGCTCGGCGACCTAGGGCGCTTTCTCATCAATTCCACCGCAGGCGTTGGCGGACTGTTCGATCCGGCGACCAGCATGGGCTTGCAGCGCAACGATGAGGATTTCGGGCAGACCCTTGGCAAGTGGGGCGTGCATGCAGGCCCATTCCTGGAGCTGCCGTTGCTCGGACCTTCCGATCTGCGCGATGGGCCTGCCAAGATCGTGGATATATTCACGTACCCGCCGACCTACCTGCACAACTCTTATCAGAAATACGGGCTCTGGGGACTTACCTTGATCGACAAGCGCGCAGACCTGCTTTCGCTCGATGACACGCTCAAAAATACCTACGACCCGTACGCATTCATTCGCGATGCCTATCTGCAGCACCGCGCGTATCTGGTCTCCGACGGCAAGGATACGGATGAGGCGCCGCTGGTGGATCCGGGCGCCGACGAGGCACCGAAGCCCTGAGACGCGCGCCCGACTAGGCCCCGAGCAGCAATTCTTCGACCTCGCTCAGCCGCGCGAGCTGCTGCAGCTGCAAGGGAATGTTTTCGTAGCGCAGCGAGCGATCGACGTTGCGCGCGACGCTGAGCCATTCGATAAGCAGTGCCAAGCCCGCGCTATCGCCCGCGCTGACACTCGCAAGATCGATCACTGCAACGCGCCCCTCGCCGATGACCCGGCTGCCCGCTTCCAGCAATGAACCCACGGTGTCGAAACGCAGCTCGCCGCTCAGCATCGCGCGCTCATCGGCCTGCACCTCGAACGTTGCCATATCGTCCTGTCAGGTCCCCTTGCGGGCCTTGTTTTCCGCCTCGAGGCGGCTAATGACTTCGTCGAGGCCCTTTTGCTGCACTTCGGCGCCGATGTCAGTACGGAAGCTCTTGACGTAGGAGACGCCCTCGATTACGACATCCCAGGCTTTCCAGCCCGTGTCGGTTGCGTGCAGCGTGAAGTTGACCGGCACCTTGTCGCCATTGGCACGCCTGACCTCGGTGCGCACCGTGGCATCCTTGTCCGTCGGGCTGCCCCGGTAAGGCAGGATCGTGAACCGGTCGGCCGTGAAATTAACCAGCGCGTCGCCATAGTTATGCAGCAGCGAACGATAGAACGCATCGACGAAGCGCTTGCGTTGTTCGGGCGTCGCGTTGCGCCACGGCAAGCCCAGCACGAGCCTGGCCGCATATTCGCTGTCGAAGGTCGGCAGAAGCACATTCGAGACCAGGTCATCGAGCTTGGCAGGACTCTTGGCGTACATCGCGCGATTCGCATCAAGCTCGGACAGCATTTTCTTGGCAGAGTTTTCGACAATCTCCTGAGGGCCCGGGCCCGGGGTATCCGCAAGCGCGGCCGCGCCCGCGAGCGACATTGCAAGCGTCAAGGGAATCATCCAGGACTTGATCATTTCGGTTTCTCCGGGGCCGGGGTGGCGCTTTTAGTGAAGCTGGCCAGGAACTGGCCAATCAGGTTTTCCAGCACGAATGCCGACTGGGTAAAGTCAATATGATCCTTATCCTTCAGATAAGTTTCCGCGCCACCGGCGGTCAGGCCAATAAATTTGCCTCCCAACAGTCCCTGCGTGTAGATGCTTGCATCGCTGTCGGAGGGAATCTTGCTGTACTTGGAATCGAGGCGCATCACAACCAAAGCCTTGTAGTCCTTTAAATCAAAATCAATGGTAACCACCCGCCCGATCTCTACTCCCGACATCGACACCGGGGAGCCCACCTTCAGGTCGCCGACATTGTCGAACTTTGCGGTCACGTCGTAATGCGGCCGGCTGCCAATGGTCAAGCCGCGATTAGTCGTCTGCGTCGTCAGGAAAAACAACGCTGCAAATCCCAACAAGACGAACAGGCCGGTACCCATGTTCAATGTGTGCGAAGTGCGCCTAGCCATAATCTCTCCTCCTACAAAAACATCGCGGTAATCAGGTAATCCAGGAATAGCGTGACCACGGCCGAGGTGACCACGGTGCGGGTCGTGGCACGGCCAACGCCTTCGGCGGTCGGCACCGCATAATAGCCCTCGTACACGGCGATAAGGCTGCAGGCGACGCCGAATGCCAGGCTCTTGACGATACCCTCGCGAATATCGACCAGCGCGACGCCGCTGCGCATCTGCGACCAGAAGCTGCCGGAGTCAACGCCCATGAATTGCACGCCCACAAGCTGCGCGCCGTAGATACCAATCATGCTGAAGATAGCGGCCAGCAATGGCATCGCAATGATGCCACCGAGAAAACGCGGCACGACGACGCGCCGGATCGGATCGACCGCCATCATTTCCATAGCGGATAACTGGTCGGTCGCGCGCATAAGCCCGAGCTCCGAGGCGAGCGCGGTACCCGCGCGGCCGGCGAACAGCAGCGCGGTGATGACCGGCCCGAGTTCCTTCACGAGGCCGATTGCGGCCGCGGTGCCGAGGGCTTCCTCGGACCCAAAACGCTGCAATAGTTGGAATCCCTGCAGCCCCAAGACCATGCCGACAAACAGGCCCGACAACATGATGATCACCAGCGACAAGGCGCCGGCGTTGTAGATCTGCTCGGCCACCAGGCTGAACCGTACCAGTGCTCGCGGCGCCACGATAAGCAGCCTGACGAGAAAGCGAACCATCGCGCCGATCTCGACCAGCGCCGCATGCAGGCTATTCCATAACTCCTGTAGCGTCTTCACGCGACACCCTCGCGCGCCAATAGCTCGGTGTAGTAATCCCCAGCAGGGTAGTGAAATGGCACCGGGCCATCTGCAAGGCCGCCCATGAACTGCTGCACGATCTCCGACGGAAACGAACGCAGCTCCTGCGGCGTGCCGTGGGCAACCACCTTGCCGCCGGAGAGTAGGAACACGGTGTTGGCCACCGAGGATATTTCCCGCACATCATGGGAGACGACGATGCTGGTCAGCCCCAGCGTATCGTTGAGCCGGCGGATCAGGCGCAGCACGACCCCCTTGGAAATCGGATCGAGGCCCACAAACGGCTCATCATAAATCAGGATCTCCGGATCCAAGATGATCGCGCGCGCCAGTGCGACACGCCGGGTCATGCCGCCGGATAGCTCGCCCGGCATCAGTTGCGCTGCCCCGCGCAGGCCCACCGCCTGCAGCTTGGTCAGCACGAGATCACGCACGAGGCGCTCAGGCAGCCTGGTGTGCTCGCGCAATGGGAATGCGACGTTTTCAAATACCGTGAGATCAGTCAGCAATGCGCCATTTTGGAACAACATGCCCATGCGTCGGCGCAGTGCGTATAGCTCGGATCGGGACAGGCTGCAGAGGTCACTGCCTGCAACCTGGATCGACCCGGAATCGGCCACCAGCTGGCCGGTTATCAGGCGCAGCAGCGTGGTTTTGCCCGTGCCGCTCGGTCCCATGAAGGCCGTAACACCGCCGCGCGCGATTTTCAGGTCCAGACCATCAAAAATGGGCCGGCCGCTGATGGCGTAACGCAAATCGCGAATTTCGATGACAGCGGCAGAGTCGTTCATGGGAATGCGGTCAGCATAGCAAATAATGCGCCTCTTCCCGCTACCGCAGTGGACCTGCAATTCAAATAGGACTAAAATCGTCCTAGATAGTTCCCAAGGGGTTCCCGATGCTTCGTATAGGCAAATTGACTGACTACGGAACCGTGGTGCTCGGCATGCTCGCACAGGAACCCGAGCGACATCGCGCAGCGGCCGAACTTGCGGAGCGGACTCGCCTTAGCCGCCCTACGGTCAGCAAGGTACTGAAGGAATTGCAGCGCGCCGGCATGGTCATCTCCTCGCTCGGTGCGCATGGCGGCTATCGTCTGGCACGCCGTCCGGAATTGATCACCGCCGCGCAGATCCTCGATGTATTTGAAGGCCCGCTTGCGCTGACTGAATGCAGCTCGGCTTCGAGCCATTGTGGTATCGAAAAACTGTGCCGCGTCAGCGGCGCATGGCAGCGGGTCAATGCAGCGATCCGCCGCGCACTTGAGGATTTGACGCTGCACCAGCTCGCGGGTCTCGATTCAACCGGCCTGCGCGTCTCGCAGCTCGCCGCGGACATTCGTATCCGCACCCAGCACCCATGAGTGCAGGGCCGCAAGTCGAGGCACTGCTCGGCCAGAAATACCGGCACGGGTTTGTCACCGACATTGAGTCGGACAGCCTGCCGCCGGGCCTCGACGAGAGCGTGGTCGCGGCGATCTCACGCAAGAAGGGTGAGCCGCAGTTTCTGCTCGACTGGCGCCTGCGCGCCTATCGCCACTGGCTGACGATGAAGGAGCCGGCCTGGGCGCGCGTGCACTACAAGCCAATCGATTACCAGGACATTTCTTATTATTCCGCGCCCAAGGCGCCGGCGAACGCGCCGAAGAGCCTTGACGAGGTCGACCCGAAACTGCTGGCGACCTATGCAAAGCTCGGTATCCCGCTGCATGAGCGGGCGCGCCTTGCGGGAGTTGCGGTCGACGCCGTCTTTGACAGCGTTTCGGTGGCGACGACCTTTAAAGACAAGCTGTCAAAGGCAGGCGTGATCTTCTGTTCATTCTCCGACGCGGTCCGCAACCATCCTGAGCTGATCCAAAAGTATCTCGGCAGCGTAGTGCCGACCGCTGACAATTTCTTCGCGGCCCTGAATTCTGCGGTTTTCTCCGACGGCTCCTTTGTATATGTTCCGCCCGGCGTACGCTGTCCGATGGAGCTTTCGACGTACTTTCGCATCAATGCGGCCAAGACCGGGCAATTCGAGCGCACGCTGATCATCGCGGCCGAGGGCGCCTCGGTCAGCTACCTGGAAGGGTGCCTGCCGGGCGACGAGGAAATTACTTACGGCGATGAGCTGCGCTCGGTCAGAGATGTTGCCATCGGCGATACGGTACTCAATTCCCTCGGCGAGGAAGCTCGGGTCGCGAAGATTATGCGTCGCGGCTATGCAGGCGAGCTTGTCGTTATTACGCCCAGAAGTCCTGCGAACCGATTCTCCGTGACCCCCGAACATCCGGTGCTGGTAATTCCCCGCCGTACCGTGCAACGTGGCACTCGCGGACCCGGTCGGCTCGCGGATTTGGATACCCGCAAGCTTTCAGCGGCAACCCCCCAGTTCATTCCCGCAGGCGAGCTGCAGGTGGGGGATCTGCTTTGCTATCCCATCAATACGGTCGAGCGCGACGTTCCATCCATCAGCGATGATTTCCTGCGTCTGCTCGGCTATTACATTGCGAAGGGGTGTGTAACTCAATTCAATCACTGCCCCGCGGTGGAATGGTCCTTCGGAAGCCATGAGCCTGGGCTCGTGAATGACGTCGTTGCTCTCGTCGAGCGCCTGACTGGAAAGCGACCCTCGGTTTCCCACGATCGACCCAAAAACGGGGTGTGTGTCGTCACCTACAGCAAGGAGCTTTGTTACTTGATGGAGACTCATGGCGGCAAGTACGCCCATGGAAAGCGCTTCAGCAAGACCTTCATGGATCTGCCGCCAGCGCGGCAGAAGCTCGCGCTGCAAACCTACTATTTAGGTGACGGTAGTGTCGCCAATCGCGGCAATCTGCGTGGCATCCGCGCCGTAACCGTCTCACGCCAGCTCGCCTTCCAGCTGCAGGAAGTGTGGTCACGTAACGATGTTTTCGTATTCATTCACCGGCGTGCCGCCTTTGCAGAGACAATGCGCGATGGGCGTAGCATCCGCCACCGGGAAGCCTGGGTGCTTTATCACAGCGAGGGCGCTCGCAGTCGTAGGGCTATCCGACATAACAACGTGTTTCTCGTGCCTGTGCTCAAGATCGACCGCATCCCGCATCAGGGCTACGTGTATAACTTCGAGACCTTGTCTGAGCCGCACTCCTACCTTGTCAAGGGATTTGCAGTGCATAACTGTACGGCCCCGATGCGCGATGAGAACCAGCTGCACGCGGCAGTGGTTGAGCTCGTGGCGCTCGATGACGCGCGCATCAAGTACTCGACCGTGCAGAACTGGTACCCGGGCGATGAGAACGGGATCGGCGGTATTTACAACTTCGTCACCAAGCGCGGCGAATGCCGTGGCCGCAACTCGAAGATCTCGTGGACCCAGGTCGAGACGGGCTCGGCGATCACCTGGAAATATCCGAGCTGTGTGCTGAAGGGCGATAACTCCGTGGGCGAGTTCTACTCGGTCGCGGTTGCCAACAATTTCCAGCAGGCCGACACCGGCACCAAGATGATCCACATTGGCCGCAACACCCGCAGCACGATAGTCTCGAAGGGCATATCGGCGGGGCACGCCGAGAACACCTACCGTGGCCTCGTCAAGATACTGCCCGGCGCCGAGGGCGCGCGCAATTTCACGCAATGCGATTCGCTGCTGCTGGGACCGCGGTGCGCCGCGCACACCTTTCCTTACATGGAAGTGCGAAATCCGACGGCCACGGTGGAGCATGAGGCAAGCACCTCGAAGATCGGCGAGGACCAGCTGTTTTATTGCCTGCAGCGAGGACTTAGCGCCGAGGATGCGGTCAACATGATCGTCAGCGGGTTCTGCAAGGTCGTGTTCAAGGAGCTACCGATGGAGTTTGCGGTGGAAGCACAGAACCTGCTCAGCGTCAGCCTCGAAGGGGCCGTGGGCTAACGGAAATCGTCACCTTGCTTAAAATCACCAACCTACATGTCAGCGTCGCCGGAAAACAGATCCTGAACGGCGTAAACCTCAGCGTGAATGCAGGCGAGGTGCACGCGATCATGGGGCCGAACGGCTCCGGCAAGAGCACCCTCGCGCAGGTCCTTGCCGGCCGTGAGGATTACCAGGTCACTAGCGGTGCGGTGATCTTCGAGGGACGGGATCTGCTGGCCATGCCGGCCGAAGAGCGGGCGCGCGCCGGGTTCTTCCTCGGCTTCCAGTACCCGGTCGAGATACCCGGCGTCAACAATGTATATCTGCTGAAAGCGGCGCTGAATGCCAAGCGCAAGAGCGCGGGTTTGCCCGAGGTGGACGCCTATGAGTTCCTGTCGCTGATAAAAGAAAAAATGAAATTCATGCACATGAGCGAGTCTTTTCTGACGCGCGGGGTCAACGAGGGATTCTCCGGTGGCGAGAAGAAGCGCAACGAGGTCCTGCAGATGCTCGTGCTCGAGCCGAAGCTTGCGATCCTCGACGAGACCGACTCCGGGCTCGACATCGACGCGCTGAAGATCGTCTCCGAGGGCGTCAATAGCCTGCGTGGTCCGCAGCGCGCGACCATCCTCGTGACCCACTACCAGCGATTGCTCGATTACATCGCGCCGGACCAGGTGCATGTGCTGGGCGGTGGACGTATCCTTAAATCTGGCGACAAGTCGCTCGCGCTGGAACTTGAAAAGCGCGGTTACGACTGGCTCGTCGAGAGCGCAGTCGCATGAGCGCGGTCATGACACCGGCCATGCGCTCCTTCGAGTCGCAGTGGCAGGGCCGCAGGGCCGATGCGCTCTCGCCGTGGCGGGAGTCTGCGATGCAGCGCTTCCTCGCGCTCGGCGTGCCGACCGTTCACGACGATTCGTGGCGCTATACGAACATGCGCGTGCTGCAGGCGCAAAGCTTCCGCGATGCGGGCGCCAACGACAGCGCGCTCTCCGCTCCGGGTGATGCCTCATGGCTTACCGATCAGGGCCGGATCCCCAGCATCCTGATCGTCAATGGCCACCCGCGCCTGTCCGCCGTGGCCGCACAGATTGACGGATTTGAGATACGCAGCCTGCGCGAACTTGTCGCGACCGAGCCCTCGCGCCTGTCGCGCTATCTCGAAGCGACCAGCGATGCGGACCAGCGGCGCTGGGAGCTGCTGAACACGGCCCTGTTCGCCGACGGCCTGCATATCGAGATCAAGCGCCCCATCGATACCCCGCTGTGCCTGGTGCACCTCACCGGCGGCGCGGGTGAAGGCAATGCCGCCTATCCGCGCGTGATCATCTCTGCCGCGCCCGGCTCGCGCGCAACGATCATCGAGCACCATCTGAACGCGGGGACTGACGCGACGCTGTGCAATTCATTCACGCAGGCTGAGCTAGGCGCCGGCGCACAGCTCGAGCACTACCGCGTATTTACTGGGCACGAGGATGCCACCCAGTTCGATTCCCTCGATGTCGTCCAGGACCGTGACAGCAGTTGCCGGCAGTTCACAATAGCCTTAGGTGGCAGCGTGCTACGGACCACACTGCAATCGCGGCTGGGCGAAGCGGGCGCCGCGCTAGACAGCTATTCCTTGCTGGTCGGCCATGGCGAACGGCACGTCGATAGCGTCGTGATCGCGACCCATGGCGCGCCGGCCACGCGCAGCCGACAGACCGCGCGTAGCGTCGCGAGTGGCAGCAGCCGGACAATCTTCAACAGTAAGGTCATTGTCAGCGCCGGCGCATCGAAGTCCGATTCACAGCAGTCCTGCCGCGGCATATTGCTCTCCCCGACAGCCGAGATCGATTCGCGCCCGCAGCTGGAAATCCATACCGACGAGGTCAAATGCGCGCACGGCGCCACCACGGGCCGGCTGGATCCGGAAATGTATTTCTACTTGCTGTCGCGAGGCCTCGATCGCGATACCGCACAAAGCCTGCTGATATTCGCCTTCGTCGCCGATGTACTGACGCGTATCTCGCTGCCGGCTGCGCGTGCGGCGATCGAGACTGCGCTGATTGCGCAGTTGCCAAACGCCGAGTTGCTGAGGGCGTTCCGATGAACTCAGCCGCCACCCAGCCACTCGTGCTCCCGTTCGACGTCATGCGGGTGCGCCAGGATTTTCCGATCCTCGCCCGCGAGGTGCACCGGCAGCCGCTTGCGTACCTCGACAATGGCGCCTCCGCACAGCGGCCGTTGGCCGTGATAGCCGCGGTGGACGATTACGAACGCCATCATCACGCCAATATTCATCGCGGCGTGCATACCCTGAGCCAGGAGGCCACCGCGTTGTATGAAAGCGCCCGGGATCGGGTGATGCGCCATATCAATGCCCGCTCGCGCAACGAGGTGCTGTTCGTGCGCGGCACGACCGAGGCAATCAACCTGGTCGCGCAGAGCTACGCGCGCCCGCTGCTAAAAGCGGGCGATGAGATACTGATCACGCACCTGGAGCATCACGCGAACATCGTCCCGTGGCAGATGGTGTGCGAGCAGACAGGCGCAAAACTGGTCGTCGCGCCGATGGATGTGCACGGCGAAGTGCATGCTGAGGCGGTCGAGGCGCTGATGGGGCCGCGCACCCGGCTGCTGGCCTGCGCGCACGTCTCCAATGCCCTCGGGACCGTGCTGCCGGTGCGTCGGCTGCTTGCCAGCGCCCGGGCGCGCGGGATTGTCTCGTTAGTCGATGGTGCCCAGGCAATCCCGCACATGGACGTCGACATGCAATCACTCGCATGCGATTTTTACGTATTTTCCGGGCACAAGGTCTATGCACCGACGGGGATTGGCGTGCTGTACGGACGCGAGGCACTGCTCGAGCGCATGCCACCCTGGCAAGGCGGCGGCGACATGATACTGACGGTGAGCTTTGAGCGCACCACCTACAACGCTCTGCCCTACAAGTTCGAGGCCGGTACGCCAAACATTTCCGGCGCGATCGGCTTGGGCGCCGCGCTCGCCTACCTGGGCACAATCGACCTCGCCGCGGCGCACGCCCACGAGCACGCGCTGCTGCTGCATGCAACCAAGGTACTCAGCCAGATCGAGGGGCTACGCATCGTCGGGACGGCGCGCGAGAAGGCTAGCCTTGTGTCGTTCGCGGTCGACGCCGTGCACGCGCACGACCTCGGCACAATCCTCGACCAGGACGGTATCGCAATACGCACGGGGCATCACTGCGCAATGCCCGTTATGGATTTTTTCAAGCTGCCAGCGACGGCGCGCGCCTCGTTCGTCTTCTACAACACGTACGAGGAAATCGACCGGCTCGGCGCTTCGGTACGCCGGGCCCGAGCGATGTTTCGCTGAGGAGCCAAGCTGCATGCAACTCGCCGATCTATACCGCGACGTGATTCTCGACCACAACCGGGTGCCGCGTAATTTTGGCGCCGTTGAGGCGCCGAGCGCGCGCGTCGAAGGGTTCAACCCGCTGTGTGGCGATCACCTTGTCCTGACGCTGAAGTTAGAGGGTGAACGCATCGCCGACATTCGTTTCGAGGGCCAGGGTTGCGCCATTTCCACCGCGTCGGCCTCGCTAATGACCGAGGCGGTCAAGGGCAAGAGCCGCGCCGAAGCGACGGATATTTTTGAGCGCATGCACAGGCTGCTGACCGACGATACGGCCGACGCTGATGATGCGGCGCTTGGCAAGCTCGCGGCCCTGTCCGGCGTGCGCGAGTTTCCCGCACGCGTCAAATGCGCAAGCCTCTGCTGGCACACCCTGGCGTCAGCGCTGGCGGTGAAAGATGTGCAGGGCCATCCCGCCGTGACGACCGAATAAGCAGGATGCGCCGTGCCTTCACATGAAAACGAACCCATCGCCGTGCGGCGCGACGTCAAGGCGGTAGCGATACCGGCGGGCGTTGAGGTAAACCTGAAGGTTGGCCAGGTTGGTTACATCACGCAGGCACTCGGTGGGAGCTTCACCGTGTACGTGGATGGCAATCTGTTTCGCATCGCCGGCGCCGACGCGGATGCGATTGGTATGACGATCGCAAAGCCGCCGGAAGTGCCACCCGGCGCCTCGACCGAGGACATCCGCAATGTCGTCTGGCAGCAGCTGCGTACCTGCTTTGACCCCGAGATTCCGGTCAATATCGTCGACCTGGGTCTCGTGTATGCCTGCGAGGTTCACGATAGCGCCGATGACACGCGCACGGTCGAAGTCAAGATGACGCTGACCGCCCCGGGCTGCGGCATGGGCGAAGTCCTCGTGCAGGATGTGCGCGACAAGATACAGCTGGTGCCAACCGTGACGCGTGCGGATGTGGAACTCGTATTCGATCCGCCATGGAACCAGACCATGATGTCGGACGAAGCGCGCCTGCAGACCGGCATGATGTAGGGCAATGCGATGCAATGGATTGACGCAGGTTCGATTTCCGAGTGGCGCGACGGCGAAACGAAATCGATCCTCGCCGGGCGGCGACTCGTTGCGATCGCGCGTACCGAAGGGCAGTTTTTCGCAATCGAAGATATCTGCACCCATGATGGCGCGGAGCTCGCCGGCGGCGCGATCGAGGGGACGGAAATCATCTGTCCGCGCCACGGCGCCCGCTTCTGCCTGCGCACAGGGCAGGCGCTGAGCCCGCCGGCTTACGAGCCGGTGCAGGTATTCGAAACCAGGATCGAGGCGGACCGGTTGTGGGTACTCTGCGGCTGACGCTGCTGCGCCACGGTCACGCCGAACCGCTGATCGAGGGGGCGGAGGATTTCGTGCGCGAGCTGTCGCCGCGTGGCCGCGCTGAGGCGACCGCGCAGGGCCGCCGTCTCGCGAAAGCGCGCCTGGTCCCGGACCTGATCCTCGCGAGCAGCGCACAGCGAACGCGCACCACTGTGCAATTGCTGGCGGCGGCGGCATCGCTAGTGCGGGGCCGGATTAAATATCTCGATGCGCTCTACCATGCGAGCGCGCGCGGAATCTGGGCAGCGGCTGTCGAAAACGCCGGGACTTACGCGCACGTGCTGGTCTGCGGACACAACCCTGCGATCAGCCAACTCGCCACCCAGCTGGCGGCGGGCACGCCGGCGCTGCCGCGTCAAATCGACCTGCCCCCGGCCGGGCTTCTGACCGCGCGATGGGAGCAGGATAACTGGGCCTCGCTTGCGCTGGGGGATGCCGGCGCGGCCCAGCTGCTCGTCATGTGAGACGTGAATGGTGACGCCCTTGGCGCAACCACTTGCAATGTCATTTTGCCTGGAAAGTCCAGTTCGATCCTTTGCGGGTGGTAACCCGTCCGCGCGACATCGAGCGAGCGTCAATACCAGGATGCGACGGCCCGCACCCTAGCTCGACAGGTAAATTACTGGGCCGCTCAGCACGCGTTTCGCCTTGATCCGGTCGGCGTATGCAGCGCGAAACTAAACAGGAGTCTGTTGGTACACTGCGCTGCGCTGGCGTTTGCCGAGACAACCGTGCTGTCCCGAGGGGCCTCTGCGCCACGCACTGCTGGCCTGCCGCTGCTATTGCATTTAATCTTGCAGCATCGGCGCAAGCTTAAGACAGTGAAGCCCCTGGATCATGCCCTCGTTGCCACGTGTTTCAAATTGCGCACAGCCCGTGGCCAACTGCTCGCCCGTAGACGCGCAAGGCGGCCGGCCGGCGTGCGGGTGCTGCGGGTATAATGGTGCTCTGGCAGCTTACACGCGGCGAGGTGGAATCGATGCAGGATTTTCTCGAGCGGCTTAGTCGCGACACCGCTGCGCTCGCGCATTCGGGCCTACTGAAGCGCGAGCGTGTGATCGTCAGTCCGCAGGGCCCGGTCGTGCAGCTCACCGACGGCCGGGAACTGCTGAACCTGTGCGCGAACAACTACCTCGGCCTCGCCAACGATGCCGCCGTGATCGCGGCGGCCCATAAGGCACTCGACACCTATGGCTACGGAGTCGCCTCGGTGCGCTTTATCTGTGGCACCCAGCGGGTGCACCGCGAACTGGAGGAGCGGCTCAGCAAATTCCTGGGCACCGACGATGCGATCCTGTACTCCTCGTGCTTCGATGCGAACGGCGGCCTGTTCGAGACATTGCTGGGCGAGGAGGATGCAGTGATCAGCGATGCGCTGAATCATGCCAGTATTATCGACGGTATCCGGTTGTGCAAGGCGCAGCGCCTTCGCTTTGCCAATAACGACATGCAGGAACTTGAGCGCTGCCTAAAGGAGTCTCACGGCGCGCGCGTTCGCATGATCGCGACCGACGGCGTATTTTCGATGGATGGCTCGATCGCGAAGCTCGGCGAGATCTGCGACCTGGCGCAAAAATATGCAGCCCTCGTCATGGTCGATGACTCGCATGCGACCGGCTGCATCGGCGCGGGCGGTCGCGGCACGCACGAATACCGTGATGTCATGGGACGAGTTGACATCCTGACCGGTACCCTCGGCAAGGCGCTCGGCGGATCGAGCGGCGGCTATGTGGCGGCGCGCGCCCCGATCGTTGGCTGGTTGCGCCAGCGCTCCCGACCGTACCTATTTTCGAACAGCATCGCTCCGGTGGTTGCAGCAGGCACGCTGGCGGTGCTCAATCTGCTCGAGCAATCGGCGGATCTTCGCGAACGGCTGCACGCCAACGCACGCCACTTTCGCAGCAGAATGCAGTCGCTCGGTTTCAACCTGGTCCCGGGCGAGCACCCGATCATCCCGATCATGCTCGGCGAGGCGCCCCTCGCCGTAAAGCTTGCGGAACTGATGCTTGGCGAAGGCGTTTATGTCGTTGCCTTCTCTTATCCGGTCGTGCCGCAGGGCAAGGCCCGCATTCGCACGCAGATGAATGCCGCCCATACCATTGGGCAACTTGACCAGATTGTCGAAGCGTTCGCGCGATGCGGGCGCGAGCTGAATATTATTTCAAAGTGAGTACATCATGAACGCGCCAACTAAATCGCTGATTCCGCTGATTCTGCTGTCGCTTGGCGGCCCCGCCAGCGAAGCGGCAACCCTCACCGGGACCGTGAAGGGACCAGAAGGCGCGGCTCTGACCGGGGTATTCGTGCAGGCGCAAAACAAAAAGTCCCGCATCACCACCATCGTATTGTCAAACTTGCAGGGGCAGTACCGCGTGGAGAAGCTGCCGGCCGGAGAGTACAAACTGTCTACCCGGACCACGGGTTACCGTGGCGATGCCATAGACAGCGTGACGCTGAGCGCCGACCAGAGCGCCGCTTTCGACCTGTCGATGCGCAAGAGCCCGGTGAAATGGAATGAGCTCTCCATTTATCAGGCTCGCAAGCTGTGGCCGGCATCGCCGGCGAAGGACCTGCTCTTCTCGACGTGCTTTACATGCCATGGGTTCCAGACCCGCATGGCCTCGGTGCAGCGCGACGCGGAAGGCTGGCGCAGCCGCGTGCAGTTCATGCAGGTCACGATGAAATTTGGTCTGGGAGATCGGCTTGATGACACCCAGTCGGACGTTATCGCAGGCTACCTGACCAGCTTGTTCAGCGAGGATTCAGTGCTGCCGCGGTCCGCGCAGGAGGCGCCGGGGTATCAGGACACCGTGCGGCCAATCAGCCGCGATGCATTGAATATCGTGTACGTGGAATACGACATGCCGACGCCTGACCGCATGCCCTTCAGCGCGGCGCCCGACAAGAACGGCGATTTCTGGATCCCTGATTTCGGGGTCGCGAACAAGATCAGCCGGCTCGACCCCGCGACCGGCGAGATGCAGGATTACGTCGTTCCCAATGTTGGCACCGCGGCCATCCATTCTGCAGTGCCGGCGCCGGACGGCTCCGTATGGCTCACGGAGCAAGGCTCGAACAAACTTGGACAATGGGACCCGCAAACGCAAAAAATCACCGAGTACCAAGATGCCTACATTCCCGGCAAGCTTGGCTATGGCGCCGGTTCCAAGCACACGTTGCGCTACGATCGGGACGGAAACGTCTGGGCATCAGGCAGTCCACTGACCAGGCTCGATCGAAAGACCAAAAAATACACCCGTTTCGATGACATTCGTGCCGTCTATGACGTGAAGGAAGACAATAACGGCAACATCTGGTTCACGCGGCCCGACACGGATCAAATTGGCATGGTGGACTACAAGACACTCAAAGTGTCGCTGTGGACGCCGCCCACCCCACATTGTTTTCCGCGGCGTATGGAAATCGACTCGGATGGCATCGTCTGGTTCGGCGAATACAATGCGGGGAAAATCGGCCGATTCGATCCTAAAACGCAAAACTTCGCGGAATTCCAGTTGCCCGGGCCGGCCCCAACCCCCTACGGATTCGGCATCGACGCGAACCATTACATGTGGTATTCCTCCTATGAGATGGACGTCATAGGCCGGTTTGATCCAAAGACTGGCAAAACCATCGAGTTTCCGTTCCCGCACTCGGAGAACACCATCCGCGAATTAATCCGCGATGCGCAGGGACGTATGTGGTACGGATCTCCCTCGAATGATAAAGTCGGCTATATCACGCTGGCTGCCCAGGGTACCCCATGAAAGCGCTGGTCAAGGCGCGCGCTGAAAAAGGCATCTGGCTACAGGATGTCGCGGAACCGGCCGTCGGGCACAACGACGTGCTGATCAAGATCCATCGCACCGCGATCTGTGGCACCGACATGCATATCTATAACTGGGACGCCTGGGCGCAGAAGACCATACCGGTGCCGATGGCGGTCGGCCATGAGTACTCGGGTGAGATCGTCGAGATCGGCAGCGAGGTCAAGGGCATCGCGCTCGGCGATCGCGTCTCGGGTGAGGGGCATATCACCTGTGGCCACTGCCGCAATTGCCGCGCCGGACGCCGCCACCTGTGCCGCAATACCCAGGGCGTCGGCGTGAACCGGCCTGGCGCGTTCGCCGAGTACCTGACGATACCGGCGACCAATGTGTTCAAACTGCCGGCTGCCATCAACGACGAGACCGCCTCGATCCTCGATCCGCTCGGCAACGCGACCCATACAGCATTGGCATTCAACGTGGTCGGCGAGGATGTGCTGATCGCAGGCGCAGGGCCCATCGGCATCATGGCCGTTGCGATCGCCCGTCACTGCGGTGCGCGCCACATAGTGGTCACTGACGTCAACGATTACCGGCTGGAACTCGCGGGGCGCATGGGCGCCTCAAAGACCATTAACGTCGGGCGCGAATCATTGGACGGCGCCATGCAATCCCTCGGCATGGAGGAAGGCTTCGACGTGGGCTTCGAGATGTCGGGCAACGCCGCGGCGCTTCGCGACATGCTGCGCACAATGAACCACGGCGGCAGCATCTCGATGCTCGGCATCCCTCCCGGCGAGACCGCGATCGACTGGAATCAGGTGATATTCAAGGGCCTGACGATCAAGGGCATCTACGGGCGGGAGATGTTCGAGACCTGGTACAAGATGGCCAGCATGCTGCAAAGCGGCCTCGACGTGCAGCCGATCATCACGCACCGCCTCGGCATCCGTGATTACCGCGACGGATTTGAGATCATGAACTCCGGTAGGTCCGGCAAGGTCATCCTGGATTGGACCGCGCTCTGAGCGCACCAGCAATAGGCGTACAGGCCATGGGGATCTTGGAAGCGCGCGAGGATGCGTGCCTCGGAGAGCAGCGGGTCGATCAGCTGCGATAAGGGCGTAACTTGCGGCATCAGGCCCGCCGCGCGCGCCAGTCCCAGCGCCTGTGAGCGCAGCTGCAGCAACAACTGCTCGCGCAAGCTCAGTTCGCTCTCCAGGTATTCAACTGGCGTATCGGGCCCAAGATCCGCCAGCTTCGCGGCCGCCGAAACGGCATCTCGCAGTCCGCCCAGATGATCGACCAAGCCGATGCGCTGCGCATCGACGCCGGCCCAGACACGGCCCTGCGCGATCTTGTCGATGTCCTCGACGCTCTTCTTGCGCCCTTCGCCGACCCGGCTAAGGAATTCGCTGTAGGCATGGTCGACCGAGGATTGCAGCATCAGCTTGCTCTCTGCTGGCAAGGACCGGTCCAGCCGCAGGCCGCCGGCGAGCGGGCTCGTGCCGAGGCCATCGACCTTGACGCCAAGTTTCTCCAGCGTGTGCTGGAAAGTCGGGATCACGCTGAAGACACCGATCGAGCCGGTCAGCGTCGTGGGGCTCGCAAAAATCTCGTTGGCGGCCACCGCGATGTAATAGCCCCCGGATGCGGCATAGGTGCTCATCGACACGATGACCGGCTTGCCGGCTTTGCGCAGTGCCTGCACTTCGCGCAGGATCTGCTCAGATGCGAACATGCTGCCACCGGGGCTATCCACGCGCAGCACGACGGCCTTGACCGAATTATCATAACGCGCGTCGCGCAGGATCTCGGCGGTGCTATCCCCGCCTATCGTGCCCGGCGGCTGGCGCCCATCGAGAATATCGCCCGCGGCGATGACGATGCCGATTCTCGCGTCGGGCCGCCCCTGCAGCACATGCCGCGACCGGACCGAAGCAAGGTACGGCTGCATCGCGACGGAATTGAAGGAATGTTCGTCCGTATCCTCGCCCACCAGGCTCTTCAGCTCATCAGCGACCTGCCGGCGCGATTTGAGTGCGGTGACGAGCCCGCGCTGCAGCGCGAGCTTCGCATCATCGCCGCGCAGCGCCTGCAGCGCGGCCGGCGCCTGCGCAATGTACTCATCAAGCGCTGTCGGCGGCAGGGATCTGGCGCGCGTCACGTCACGCTGGTATGCGCCCCACAGGGCGTTGAGCCATGCGGTCGCCTCCTCGCGTTCGCTCGGCGCCATATCGGCGCGCGAGTATTGATCGGTATAGGACTTAAAGGTGCCGGCGCGGAACACATTGACGTCGACGCCGAGCTTGTCCACCGCCTCCTTCAGAAACATGCGGTAATAGCTGAATCCGTCGATGTAGACGAACCCCAATGGATCCAGGTACACCTCGCCGGCCTGCGCGGCGAGGTAGTAGCGCGTCTGGTCGAGCGAGTTGGCGGCCACCACCACGCGTTTGCCGCCGGCGCGAAAATCGCGGATCGCTTCGCCGATTTCCTGCAGTTTCGACAAGCCCGAAGGGTTCAGCTGCTCAAGGTCGAGGACGATCAGCTTGATGCGGTTGTCGCCCTTGGCTGCGGCAATCGCGTCGAGTACATCCTTCAGCAGCGTCTCCGGCGCGGGGCCACCGGTTGCTTCCCCGACCGCGCGCTGCAGGGGGTCGCTCGAGAGCTGCTCGACCAATTCACCCTGCGGGGCGATGATCAGCGCGGCCGTGCGCGGTATGACCGGCAGCGAGGTATGCAGCGCTGCCAGGATAAAACCGAATAACAGCAGCAGCAGCGCCAGATGCAGCGACTTGCGGAGTCCATCGAGAATCCGCCATACAATTACGAAAAAGCCGCGCACAACGGATCCGACGCTCATTCAACCGCCTCCCGGCGCCACGCCCAGGGATGGACGCGAATCGGGTTCAGATTTTCTCTTCGATGCGCGCCGCTTTGCCCGACAGGTCGCGCAGGTAATAGAGCTTGGCGCGACGCACTACACCGCGACGCTTGACGCTGACTTCACTGATCGAGGGGCTGTGCGTCTGAAACACGCGCTCCACACCCTCGCCATGCGAGATCTTGCGCACCGTGAACGAGGAGTTCAGGCCACGATTCTTTTTGGCAATCACGATGCCTTCATAAGCCTGCACGCGCTCGCGGTCGCCTTCGACGACCTTGACCTGCACGATCACCGTGTCGCCCGGCGCGAACTTGGGAAGTTGCCGGCCAGCCCGCTCGCTGTTCAATGCCTGAATAATCTTGTTCATAATTCAATCCTTACGCTTTGCCCGTCGTCGCCTTAAATTCTTCCAGTAATACCCGTTCCAGTTCGCTCATGTCACGCCGCTCGAGCAGATCGGGGCGGCGCAACCAGGTCCGCCCGAGCGCCTCGCGCAACCGCCACCGGCTGATCGCGGCGTGATCCCCGCCGGTCAGCACCGTCGGGACGGCTACCCCGCCGAGCTCGGCTGGTCGCGTATAATGCGGCCAATCCAGCAGTCCGTCACTAAAGGATTCCTGCCCAGCCGATTCGGCACACCCTAACGTCCCCGGCAGCAGCCTCGCCAGCGCATCGATCACCACCAGCGCCGGCAATTCGCCGCCCGACACTACGTAGTCGCCGATCGACCACTCTGAGTCAATCTCGGCATCGAGCAGTCGCTGATCGACGCCCTCGTACCGTCCGGCCAGTAGCACGAGGCCTGGCCATTCTAGCGCCGCGCGTGCGACGCCCTGGTCAAACTGGCGCCCGGCGGCCCCCATGTACACCCGGCGACTGCCGCCTGGCATCACGTTCATCGCGGCCCGCAACGCTGCGCGCAGCGGCTCGACCTTTAGCACCATGCCCGGGCCGCCCCCGAAGGGCCGGTCATCGACGCTGCGATGGACATCGCTGGTATACGCGCGCGGATCGAAGCACTCGACCTTCAGCACGCCGCCCTGGATCGCGCGCCCGACGACGCCGTGGGCCAGCGCCTCGCGGATCATCTCCGGAAACAAGGTCACGACCGCGATTCGCATACGCCCTCAATCCGCGGCAATCGACCAGTCGACCGTTACCCGTCGAGCCTCGAGGTCAATACGCCGCAAATGCCGCGGCACCGCCGGCACCCAGAACTCCTGCCTGCCGCGTACCACCATCAGCACCTGCTGCGGCGTCTCGAGAAAGTGCTGCACGACACCGAGCTGCTCTCCCGCCAGATTCACCACCTCGCAACCAATCAGGTCTGCGCGGTAAAATTCCTTCTCGTCGCGCTGCGGCAACTCGCTGCGTGGCACGCCGATCACTGCGCCCCGCAACGTCTGCGCCTGATCGCGATCGGTGATCCCGGCAAACTTCGCAGTGAGCTGCCCGCCACTCTTGCCAGTTGCCTCGATCGCGTAACTACGCATGACCCCGTTCTGAGTGAGCCGCAGAGTCCGGTGTTCGAATATCCTTTGCGGGGGATCGGTGTATGAGCGCACCTTGATCCAGCCACGCACGCCGTACGGCGCGCCCACGCATCCGAGTTCGATGAGCGGCGCCTCGTCGCTCATCGGCGCCGTCCCCTTTTCAGGCCGCCTGTTTGCGGAAAGTGGTCAGCAGATGTTTGACGCGTTCGGACATGTGCGCGCCTTCCCCGAGCCAGTGCTCGATGCGCGCAACATTCATGCGCAGCTTGACTTCGGCGCCGCGGGCAACCGGATTGAACAGTCCAACGCTTTCCAGGCTGGTGCCGCCCTGGCGCTTACGGCTGTCGGTCACCACTACGTGATAGAAGGGCGTTTTCTTGCCGCCGCGCCGGGTCAAACGAATCGTCACCATGCGATATTCACCTTGAAGAGCCTAGCCGCTAATTGTAATGAAAAAGGACCTTCGGGGGCAAGGCTCGTGCAAAACGAGCCTCAGGGGCCAAATCCGGGGGGCATGCGCCCCGCCAGGCCGCGCATCATGTTCTTCATCATGCCGCCCTTGGCTAGCTTTTTCATGGTCTTTTGCATGTGGTCGAATTGCTTCAGCAGCCGGTTGACCTCCGGCAATTGCACGCCCGCGCCGCTCGCGATGCGCCTTTTCCGGGACCCGTCGATGAGCTCCGGGCGGCGCCGCTCCTTCGGGGTCATCGAGTCGATGATGCCCACCTGGCGCCGGATCGCCTTCTCATTGACGGTCCCTGCAGCCTTGGCGGCGTTCGCCTGCATTTGCGCAGGCAACTTGTCGAGCAGCGCAGACATGCCGCCCATGCGCTGGATCTGCGTCAGCTGATCGCGCAAGTCCCCGAGCTCAAAGGATTTGCCGGAGCCGATCTTCCTGGCCAGCTTTTGCGCCTTTTCCTGGTCCACCTGGGCGTGCACCTGCTCGACCAGGCTCAGTACGTCGCCCATCCCGAGGATGCGCGTTGCGATCCGCTCGGGATGGAATAACTCGAGCGCATCGGACTTCTCGCCGGTGCCGATAAAAACGATCGGTTTACCCGTGACCTGGCGCACCGAAAGGGCTGCACCGCCGCGTGCATCGCCGTCCGCTTTGGTCAGGATCACGCCGGTCAGCGCAAGCGCGGTGTTAAACGCCTGCGCGGCATTAACCGCATCCTGCCCCGCCATGCTGTCGACCACGAACAATCGCTCATGCGGGTGCACTTCGCGCTCGAGCTGCGCCACCTCCTCCATCATCTCGGCGTCCACATGCAAGCGGCCGGCGGTATCGAGCAGCAGCACGTCGTAAGCCTGCAGGCTCGCCTGCGCCAGCGCGCGCTTCGCGATCAGCACCGGGGCCTCGTGCGCTGCGGCCGTCGAGAAGCCCGCGCCCACCTCGCCCGCGAGGGTCTGCAACTGCAGGATCGCGGCAGGCCGGTACACGTCGGTGCTGACCATCAGGACCCTCATGCGCTGCTTCTCGATCAGCCAGCGCGCGATCTTGCCCGCGGTAGTGGTCTTGCCGGCGCCCTGCAGGCCGGCCAGCATGATGACAACCGGGCGCTGTGCGCGCAGGTTCAGTCCGGTCGAGGGTTCGCCCATCAGGCGCGTCAGCTCCTCGTGCACCACCTTGATGAATGCCTGCCCTGGCGTGAGGCTCTTCGAGACCTCGACGCCGAGCGCCCGCAGACGAACGGCATCGGTGAAACTCTTGACGACCGGGAGCGCGACGTCGGCCTCGAGTAATGCCAGGCGCACCTGCCGCACCGTATCGGCAATATTATCCTCGCTCAGGTGCCCGCGCCCGGTCAGGGCCTTCACCGCAGTCGACAGTCTTTCGGTCAGTTGATCGAACATGATGTACCTATTATAGACGCCTAGGATGCCGCTAGTCCTTGTGTCATGATTTGGACCAGCCGTGACTGCCGCTATCATCCTGTTGTCGATATATGCCGTGGCCGCCGCACTGTTGCTGCGGAGCATGGCGGACCGTCGGCTGGTACCGTTTGCTGCTGCCCTCGCACTGGCCGCACTGGTCCTGCACAGCAGTGCGATCATGCACATGATGCGCGCCAGCGGCCCCTTCTCGATTGGGTTGCTGGAGGCGACCAGCCTGCTCGCCTGGACGCTCGCGGTACTGGCGATCCTGATCTCCGTCGAGCGCCAAAACCGTGTGTTGGGCGGGATATTGTTGCTGTGCGCAGGCGCAGGCTCGCTGGCGACCAGCGCCTCGCACACCTACGCCGAGGCCACGGCGCCGGGTTGGGAATTGACCGCGCATATCCTGCTGTCGATGGGCGCGGCGGCGCTGTTGTTTGCGGCGGCGGTTACGGCGATCCTGAATGTCGTGCTCGATCGGCGCTTGCGCAGCCGGCGCATCGCCGACCTGCCGCGCTACCTGCCGCCGCTGGACGAGCTGGAAAAAGTCATGTTCCGTCTGATCGGTACCGGGCTCATCCTGCTGACGCTCGCACTGTTCACCGGCTTCGTGTTCGTTCACGACTTGTTCGCGCAGCACCTGGCGCACAAGACGATCCTCTCTCTCGCAGCCTGGGCGGTATTCGCGGTGCTGCTCGTCGGACGCATCCGCTATGGCTGGCGCGGCCGCGCCGCAGTGTACTGCACGCTCGCCGGATTCGTGATGCTGTCGCTCGCGTATTTTGGCTCGAAATTCGTGCTCGAGTACCTGCTGGGGCGTCACTGGGGCTGAGCCGCGCCAAAAATCAATGCCGCGCCCGTCCCTAGGCCTTCTGGTTGTTACGCTCGCGACACTGCTGCTGCTGGCCGCATTCTTCGCCGGCAGCGAGACCGCGCTGATGAGCATCAACCGCTACCGCCTGCGCCATCGCGCACTTGCTGGACATCGCGGCGCACGTCTGGCCGAGGCATTGTTGAAACACCCCGACCGGCTGATCGGGCTGATCCTGCTGCTCAGCACGGTCGTAAACGTGCTGACGCCCACGCTGGTTGGCATCATCGCCTTTCGCATCGGTGGCGATTTCCTGGTCGCCGCGGGAGTGGTCGCATTAACGTTTGTATTACTGATCTTCTGCGAAGTCGCGCCGAAGACCTTTGCGGCCCTGCATCCGGAGCGCCTCGCCCTGCCCGCCGCGTACATCTATACAGCGCTGCTGACTGTGCTGTACCCGTTCGTCTGGGCAACCAACCTGCTTGCGAACGGCACGCTACGGTTGCTGGGCGTGCCGCAGCACCAGGCCTCGCACGCGCTCAGTAACGAGGAGCTGCGCACGGTCGTTGCCGAGGCCGGTGCGATAATTCCGCAACGCGGCCGGCAGATGCTGGTCAGCATCCTGGACCTTGAGAAAGCCACGGTCGAGGACATCATGGTGCCGCGCACCGAAATCATCGGTGTCGACGTCGACGACGAATGGGACAAGGTCATCGATCAGCTGCGCCAGAGTCAGCACACGAGGTTGCCGGTATACGAGGGCGAGATCGACCGCATAATTGGCGTGCTGCACATGAAGAACGTCGTGCACGCGCTCGCGCGCGGGCGCATCGAGCGTGCAACGCTGATCCAGATCGCGCGCGACCGTGAGCCCTACTTCGCGCCTGCCGGCACGACCCTGAGCACGCAGCTGCAGAATTTTCAGCGCAACAAGCGCCGCCTGGCCTTCGTCGTCGATGAGTACGGCGACATCCAGGGCCTCGTGACGCTCGAGGATATCCTCGAGGAAATCGTGGGCGAGTTCACCACGGATCCTGCCACGATGATGCATCGCGATGTGCATCCGGAGCGCGATGGATCCTTTGTCGTGAATGCCTCAGCTACGATCCGCGCACTGAACCGCTCGATGCGCTGGACGCTGCCCACCGACGGCCCGAAGACGCTGAACGGCCTGATCATTGAGTTCCTGGAAACCATCCCAGACGTCGGCACCACGCTTAAGGTGGCTGGCTACATGGTCGAGGTGCTGCAGACGGCGGAAAACGCGGTCAAGACCGTGCGCATTCGCCCACCATCACGCCCTGGCGAACCGTCGACCCCTAAGGCTCGAGCGCCTGGCTGAGGCGCGTCACGCCGCGCACGCTCATGCCGTCGGGCGGGCGCTTCGGCACATTGGCCTCCGGCACGAGGGCCTCGGTGAAGCCATGCTTGGCCGCCTCGCGCAGGCGCTCCTCGCCGAATGGCACCGGCCTGATCTCCCCGGCGAGGCCGAGCTCTCCGAAGGCCACCAGCGAGTTGGGCACCGGCCTGTCCTGCAGGCTCGAGCGCGCCGCGATGATGATCGCCAAATCCCCGGCAGTCTCGGCGAGCCGCACCCCACCGACGACATTAGCGAACACATCCTGGCCGTGCAGCGCAAGACCCCCGTGCCGGTGCGCAACCGCCAGCAGCATGGTCAGCCGGTTGCCGTCGATGCCGACCGCCACGCGCCGGGGATTTGCGCCGAGGCTTGCATCGGCCAGCACCTGCACCTCGATCAGCAGCGAGCGGGTGCCTTCGCGCATCACGGTGATAACGCTGCCGGGCACGGGTTCCGCGTGGCGCGACAGGAATATGGCGGACGGGTTGGTCACCTCGCGCAAGCCTTGCTCGGCCATCGCGAACACGCCTATCTCATTGGCGGCACCAAAGCGATTCTTGACGGAGCGCAGCACCCGGAAGCGACTGCCGGTATCGCTCTCAAAGTAGAGCACCGTGTCGACCATGTGCTCAAGCACGCGTGGGCCCGCGATCTGCCCGTCCTTGGTCACATGACCGACCAGCAGCACGGCCGTACCGGTCGTCTTCGCATAGCGCACCAGCGAGGCGGTGCTTTCGCGCAACTGCGAGACCGCGCCGGGCGCACTTTCGAGCCCGCGCGAATACATCGTCTGGATCGAATCGATAATCAGCACTCGCACCTTGGCGGCGGTGGCTGCTGCCAGAATATCTTCCACACAGGTCTCGGCCAGCAGCTGCGCCGTGGCCTGCGCCAACCCCAAGCGGCGGGCGCGCAAGGCGACCTGGCGCAGGGACTCCTCACCGGTCGCGTACAAAACCGCGCCATGCTGCTGCAGCGCCGCCGCTGCCTGCAGCATCAACGTCGATTTGCCGATGCCCGGGTCCCCGCCCAGCAAGATGACGGAGCCTGGCACCAGGCCGCCCCCCAGCACCCGATCGAGCTCGCCCGAGCCGCTGCCTAAACGCGGCTGTTCGGTCTGGGCGAGAATCGCCAATGAGGAGGTTTCCACCCGCCTGCTGCCTGGACCGGGACGCGAAGCCCTTCCGGTCATCTCCGAGGCCAGCGTGTTCCACTCGCCGCAGTCCGGGCATTGACCCTGCCATTTAGGCGAAGCTGTTCCACAGTTCTGACAAATAAAGACTTTTTTGAGCTTCGGCATGGCATTTCCTAGCGGTGTTTTGTGAGCTTAGCATTGCTTTGCGGCCGGCCCGATCCCCTATACTCAGCCCTTTGCTCGGGGATTATGTCTAGCGCATGAGTATTATCGGGCCGGCAATAATGATCCTGGGATTGGCCAGCATAGGCGTGCTGGTCCTATGGCTGCGACGGCGTTCGGTTGCTCCCACGGCGCCCGCGCTCAGCCCCTATAAGCCGCCCGGAATCGATACGGCGAGGATGCTCGATAACTTCGAGCAGCGCTTCGCGGAACTCAAGACCCGGCGACCCAATGACAAGGTGCTCGGTGACCTGTATGCCTTGGCCGACCAGCTCGAAAAACGCGGTCGCGCGACCCAGGCCACGGCGGTCTTCCGCCACCTCGCGCGCACCGACAATACTTATCGGGACACCGCCGTGCGCCTGGCCCGTCTGCTCGATGCCGCCCGACGCGCGCCGCCCCCCGCTGGGCCGCCCCCCGCTGGGCCGCCGGCTGCTGAGTCGCTAGCGGCGGCGCCCGCGCCATCGGCCTCCCTCGACACCGTGGCGCAGCCGCCGATGCGTGCGCCCGCCGAAAGTCCGCAACTGCAGGTGGAGCGCCTCGGGCGCTACGCGCTACAAAAGGAGATCGGTCGCGGCGCAATGGGCGTGGTGTATCTGGGGCGGGACTCGGCGATCCAGCGCGAGGTGGCCATCAAGGTGATCCCGCTGAATAGCGAGTGCAGCGAGGCGGAGCTGGCCGAGGCCCGGATGCGTTTTTTCCGCGAAGCGGAAACCGCCGGAAGGCTCAATCACCCCAATATCGTGACCATCTACGACGTGGGCGAGGAACGCGGCCTTGCTTACATCGCCATGGAATACTTAAAGGGCAGGCACCTGAGCGATCACACCACCTCGGCGCGGCTGCTGGATGCGCAGAAAGTGCTGGAGCTGGTTGCCCGCACCGCCGATGCGCTCGGCTTTGCGCACAAGCAACAGGTCGTGCACCGCGACATCAAGCCGGCGAACCTGATGTACGAACCGGCGACCGACACGCTGAAAATCACGGACTTCGGCATCGCCCGCATCACCGGCCTTGGCAATACCCGCACTGGAATCGTGCTCGGCACGCCCTCATTCATGTCCCCTGAGCAGCTCGAGGGACAAACTGTGACTGGACGCTCGGACTTGTTTTCCCTGGGTGTTAGCCTGTTCCAGCTGCTGACCGGACAGTTGCCGTTCCAGGCCGATTCCATGACCGGGCTCATGCAACAGATCGCCGAATCGCCTCATCCGCCACTGCGCGCGATGCGCCCCGATCTGCCAGCCTACATCGACGCGATCATCGACCGCGCATTGGCCAAGGACCCGGCCGCAAGATTTGATAACGGCGCACAAATGGCTGCTGCTGTGGAAGACTGCCGTAAGCGAATGGCCAGCGGTGCGGCATGATCATGAGCAAACATAAATGAGCCTGCAGGGAAAAATCTCCAGCGTCGCGCTGACCGATACCGGCAAGATCCGGGATCACAACGAGGACATGATCTGCGCCGAGGGCGACATCGGGCTGTTCGTGCTGGCCGATGGCATGGGCGGCTACAACGCCGGCGAAGTGGCCAGCGGCATCGCCGTCAAGACCATCACCAACCTGGTGCGCGATGCGATTGGCCGCGAGGACCTGACCGCCCCCGACGCGGCGACTGGCCTGTCGCGCCCGAGCATTATCCTTCGCGATGCCATCCACCGCGCCAACAAGATCATCTATCACACGTCCAAGACTCAGCCACAGTGCGAAGGCATGGGCACGACCGTGGTCGCGTGCATCTTCTTCGACAACAAAATATCGATGGCGCATGTGGGGGACTCGCGCCTGTACCGCTTGCGGGACAACCGTTTTGAGCAGATGACGCTCGATCATTCGCTGCTGCAGGAACTGGTCGATCGCGGGTTTTACTCCCAGGAAGAGGCGCAGCGGGCGACCAACAAGAACTACGTGACCCGGGCCTTAGGGGTCGAACAGAACGTCGAAGTCGAGATCAACGAGCAGCCCGTGCACAAAAGCGACTACTATGTCCTATGCTCCGACGGCCTCTCCGATATGATCGAGGACGAGGATATTCATTTAACAATCAGTACCTTTAGTGCTAATCTTGATACAGTAGCTAAGCAGCTGATCAAGCAGTCGAACGATAATGGTGGTCGGGATAACATTTCGGTGATCATGACTCACATAGTTGAGCCTTTTCCCGCACGCCGACGTATATTTGACAAAATCTTGGGATGGTTTGGTTAGCCCGCCCCCTATGGAGTTCAAATGGCACGTTTGATGCTGAGCCTGGACGGACAAGTCCTCGCAGAATACAACATGAATAAAGAGCGCTATACGATCGGGCGCCTCCCGGATAACGATATTCGTATCGACAATCCCTCCGTGAGCGGTCACCACTCATTGATCATCAACATCCTGAACGACTCGTTCCTGGAAGACCTGAACAGCACCAACGGAACCTATGTCAACGGCAAGCTGATCAAAAAGCACGCGATGCAGCATGGCGACGTGATCACGGTTGGCCATCATCAGCTGCGCTTCGTCGACAGCCAGAGCGGTGACACCTCGCAGGAAGAATTTGAAAAGACGATGGTCATCAATTCGAGCAGCCAGGGCGAAGATCGCATTCGCCGGGTCAGCAGCGCGGTGGACCAGGCGGCCAAGTCGGTTACCCAGAAGCGCCCGCCCGCCTCTCCCGCCGACGCGCCAGGCGCGGTCGCCATATCCAAAGCCAAGCTGCAGGTCTTAAGCGGGGCGTTTGCGGGGCGGGAACTGGAGCTCACGAAGGCTCTGACCACGCTCGGCCGACCGGGCATCCAGGTCGCCGCGATCACGCGGCGCGCCGAAGGCTATTACATCGTGCATGTCGACAGCGGCAAGGAAAACGACTATCCGCTGGTCAACGGGGTTGCGATCGGGCCACAGGCCAGGCGGCTCAACGACAACGACGTGGTGCAGCTTGCCGGCGTCAAGATGGGATTTTTCGAGAATTGATCGCGACCCGCTGGCTGATGCCGCATAGCAGCTCGTAAGGAATTGTCCCGGCGAGGGCTGCCATGCGCTCGACGGGCAGCCCGGGTCCCCACAGCAGCACCGGATCTCCGAGCTTTGCGGCTTGCGGTAGCTCCGTCACGTCGATGCCAATCATGTCCATCGACACCTTGCCGGCAATCGCGGCGCTCGCGCCGTTGACCAGGACGGGCGACCCGGAGGGCATGTTGCGCGGATAGCCATCCCCGTAGCCCACCGCCGCGATCGCGAGGCGCGTCGGCCGCTCGGCGGTCCACACACCGCCGTAGCCGACGCGTTCGCCGCGCGCAACATCTTTTAACCCGATGATGCGTGAATGCAGCGTCATGACAGGTTCGAGCCCCACTTCGGCGCCCTGCGTCCCTGCCAGCGGCGAGACGCCGTACAACAGCAGCCCGGGGCGCACCCAGTCGGCCTGCGCGGCGGGAAAATTGAGCAGGGCGGCCGAGTTGGCGAGGCTCCGCGCGCCGGGCAGATCCCGGGTTGCCTGCGCAAAGCGCTGCAGCTGCAGCATATTTTCCGGATCCTCCCGGATATCGGCCGAGGCCAGGTGGGACATCAGGCCGACGGGCTGGCGCACGCCTGGCAATAGCGAGAGCGCCGCGTGCGCCGCGGCAAATTGAGCGCCCGTCAGCCCCAGCCGGTTCATGCCGGTATCGAGCTTCAGCCACACATCGAAGGGTGCGCCCGCAGGTGCCTGCTCGAGCAGCCTGACCTGCTCCTCGATATGCACGACGAACCCGAACCGGTGCGCCGCGGCAAGCGCGAGCTGCTCGCCATCAAACACCCCCTCGAGCAGTACCACGGGCTTGGTGATGCCGGCGCTGCGCAGCGCCAGGCCCTCATCGACACGCGCGACCGCGAACGCGTCGGCCTCATTGAGCGCCTGCGCGACCATGACGAGGCCATGCCCGTAGGCATTAGCCTTGATGACCGCCATCACCCGCGAGCCTGGGGCCCGGGCACGCACGACTCTGAGGTTCTGGCGTAACGCCGCGGTATCTATGGTCGCGCTGACGAACGGGATCATATATGCTGAAATTCTAGGGGGGACGGACCATGAAGTCCAAGCACACCGGCGGATGCCTGTGCGGCGCCGTTCGCTATTTCGTCGAGGGCGAGCTGCGCGCGGTGATCGCCTGTCACTGTTCGCAGTGCCGCCGCTCCAGCGGCCACTTCGTCGCCGCGACCAGTGCGCCGCAGGCGGCCTTGCGCATGCAGCGCGCCGACACGTTGCGATGGTACCGCTCCTCGCCGACCGCGGAACGGGGTTTCTGCAGCACTTGCGGCGGCAATCTGTTCTGGCGTCCGACCGATGGGGAGCAGATCAGCATCATGGCGGGCACGCTCGATGCGCCGACCGGTTTGAAAATCGCCGCGCACATTTTTGTCGCCGACAAGTCCGATTATTACGCGCTCAATGACAATGTGCCCATGAGGCAGGGCTGGAACTGAGCTTCATCGGAACACGCCCTCGGCATAGGACTCCGGCGCATAGTTCTCGAACTTGGTGTACTCCCCGAGGAAAGTCAGCTTGACCTCGCCGGTAGGGCCGTTGCGCTGCTTGGCGATGATGATCTCGGCGATGCCCTTGAGCGTGGTGTTCTTGTCGTACTGCTCTTCGCGGTAGATCAACAGGATCACGTCGGCGTCCTGCTCGAGCGCGCCGCTCTCACGCAGATCCGACATGACCGGGCGTTTCTCGGTGCGCGCTTCGACGCCTCGGTTCAACTGCGACAGGGCGATCACCGGGACGGAGAGCTCCCTGGCGAGCGCCTTCAGCGAGCGCGAGATTTCCGAGATTTCCGTGGCGCGATTCTCCTTGGTGCCGGTTACCTGCATCAGCTGCAGGTAGTCGACCACGATCAGGTCAAGCCCGCCCTTCTCGCGCTTGAGGCGACGCGAACGCGCGCGGATCTCGATGGGTGTCAGGCCCGGGGTATCGTCGATGTAGAGCTTGGCGTTCGACAACTGGTTCATGGCCGAGTCGATGCGCGGCCAGTCCTCCTCCTGCAGCTTGCCAGAGCGCAGGCGGCCCTGGTTGATGCGTCCCAGCGAGGAGATCATGCGCATGGTCAAGGCCTCGGCCGACATTTCCATGCTGAAGATTGCCGCGGACTTGCCCGCGCCCAGCGCGGCATTCTCGGCCATGTTGACGGCAAGCGTGGTCTTGCCCATCGAGGGGCGCCCGGCGACGATCACGAGGTCCCCGGCCTGCAGGCCTGAGGTCATTTCATCGAGCAACTTGAAGCCGGTGGATATGCCGGTCATCTTGCCATCGGAGTGATACAGCGTATCGATTCGGTCGACCACCGTGGGCAATACGTTCTTGACCAGCTGGAAGCCCTTCTTGCCGCGGGCGCCGCGCTCGGCGATTTCAAATACCGCGCGCTCCGCATCATCGACGATTTCACGCGCCTCGCGCCCCTCCGTCTCCAGCGCGCTGCCAACGATCATGTTGCCCGCGGTGATCAGCTCGCGCAGCACCGCGCGCTCGCGAACGATATCGGCATAGGCGCGAATGTTGGCAGCGGTAGGCGTATCACGGGCGAGCGAGCCGAGGTAGGAAAGCCCGCCGGCCTGGTCGAGCACGCCCTGAGATTCGAGGTGGACCGAGATGGTCACGGCATCGCAAGGCTGCGCACGGTTGACGAGCCCCGCGATCGCATCAAATATCAGGCGATGGTCCTGGCGGTAGAAATCCTCCGCCGAGACCCGATCGCCGACCTGGTCCCACGCGGCGGAGTCCAGCATCAGACCGCCGAGCAGTGACTGCTCCGCTTCGATCGAATGAGGTGGCAGGCGCAGCCCGTCGCTCGCAGGCGAAGCGCGGCTGGTCAGGCGAGTGGCCATGGAAAGCCTGCGGGACGCGGCTTTGGTGGCCGCTACTCTTCGGCGACGATCGTGACCACGAGGGTCACGTTGACGTCCGTGTGCAGGTGCAGCTGCACCTGGTGCTCGCCAAGCGTGCGGATGGGGCCCATGGGCATGCGCACTTCGGAACGCGCGACTGGCTGCCCGGCCTTGACCGCCGCTTCGGCGATATCGGCGGTGCCGATCGAGCCGAACAACTTGCCTTCCGTGCCGGCCTTGGCCTTGAGCTCAAGCTTGAAATTCTCGAAGGATGCGGCGCGGCGCTGCGCTTGCGTCAGATCCTCGGCGGCGCGCTCTTCAAGCACCGCACGCTGGGCCTCGAATTTCTTGATGTTGGTGGCGGTGGCCAAGGTGGCGCGGCCGGTAGGCACCAGAAAATTGCGCGCGTAACCGGACTTGACCTTGACGCGATCGCCGATCTGGCCGAGGTTCGCGACTTTCTGCAGCAGAATTATTTCCATACCTGGGGTCTCGCCGTCTTAGTGCTGATCGGTGTAGGGCAGCAAGGCCAGGAAGCGTGCGCGCCGGATGGCGAGCTGCAGCTGGCGCTGATAGTTGGCGCGGGTGCCGGTAATGCGGCTCGGGACGATCTTGCCGGTCTCGGTTATATAGCTTTTGAGCGTCAGCAGGTCCTTGTAATCGATCTGCTTGACGTCGTCGGCCGTGAAACGGCAAAACTTCTTGCGACGGAAAAAACGCGCCATGTGTTGCTCCTGCTGCCTTACCGCATGCCCATGGACATGTCGTCATCGTCGCCATCGTCAAAGTCGTCGTGGCGGCGCGCATTCTCGTCTGGCGCCCGCGCCATCGGCGAGGGCTCGGTCACGGCCTCGTCCATCTTGACGACCAGCTGGCGCAATACGGCATCGCTGAACCGGAACGAGGCGGTCAGCTCGTTCAAAATCTTCTGGTCGCATTCAATATTCAGCAGCACGTAGTGCGCCTTGTGGACCTTGGATATCGGGAAGGTCAGCTGGCGTCGACCCCAGTCCTCGAAACGATGGACCTGTCCGCCACCAGCACTGATCATGCCCCTGTAGCGATCGACCATTGCCGGAACTTGCTCGCTCTGGTCCGGATGGACCAGGAGCACAATCTCATAATGCCGCATTGTAGTCTCCCTACGGTTTTGGCCTCCCGTTGCGAGCGGTGAGGCAAGGAGTGAGCGCCAGCCGCCCGGCGAAAAAGAGCGCGAAGAATACGCGTTCAGGCTTAACCGGTCAACCGCGCTGCCGGCGGGCCTCAAACAGGGCCACACCGGCGGCGACTGACACATTCAGGGACTCAACGCTTCCGGCCATCGGGATCCGGACCAGGAAATCGCAGTGCTCCCGGGTCAGTCGGCGCATGCCATTGCCCTCTGCGCCCAGTACCAGCGCGAGCGGCCGCTTCAGATCTGCCGCATGGATATTCTGTTCGGCGCTTCCATCCATACCCACCACCCAGATGCCGCGCTGCTTGAGCCGATCGAGGGCGCGCGCAAGATTAGTCACGCTCGCGACCGGGACAAACTCGGCGGCTCCAGCGGCAACCTTTCGTACCACGCCGTCGACGCTTGCCGAGCGATCCTTCGGGATGATCAGCGCTTGCGCGCCCGCCGCATCGGCGCAGCGCAGGCAGGCGCCGAGATTGTGCGGATCGGTCACCCCGTCGAGCACTAGCAGCAGTGCATCCTGATGCACGCCCTCTAACAGGGCGATCAACCCGTTTTCATCCAGCGGATGCAGCGGGCGCACCACGGCGAGCGCCCCCTGATGCGTGACATCGCCGACGAGCTTCAGCAGCGCCTCATTCGTAACCGCCTGCACGCGCAGCCCCAGCGCCTGTGCACGCTCGCGCAGCAGCCCCAGGCGCTGATCCTCGCGCGCAGTGCTTAGCATCAGCTCGAGGATGCGCTCGGGCGAGCGCTCGAGCACCGCCTGCACTGCGTGCAGGCCATAGACCGAGTGACGAGCGCCGTCAGCCACGCCCGCCGCGCCCCGAACGTTGCGAGCCGCGTGCACCGCGCGCGCCGCGATCTGACCGGTCCGCCCGGCCTGCGCCCCGGCGCGGCGCGCGCACAGTGCCGGAATCCCTTGCACCCTCGCCATCGAGCAGCTCGAAATCGATCTGCCGCTGGGCAAGATCGACGCGGCTCAGGCGCACGCGCACCGCGTCCCCCAATTGCCAGCGCCGACCCGTGCGCTGACCGACGAGGCCCATGCCGCCGCTTTCGAGCTCCCAATAATCACCGGGAATCGCCGAGATGTGGACGAGGCCGTCGATCGGCATCTCCTTCAGCTGCACGAACAGGCCAAACTCAAGGGCGCTGCTGATCGTCGCATCAAAGCTCTCGCCGACCCGCGGTTGCAGGTACAGGCAGCGCAGGTAACTCATGACATCGCGCGAGGCATCATCCGCACGCCGCTCGCGCTGCGAGCTCTCCTGCCCGAGTGCCTGCAGCTCTGCGGTGCTGTACTTGTGCCCCGATGCTGAGTGCGGCAGCACCGCCGCCTTAATCGCGCGATGCACCAGCAGGTCCGGATAGCGGCGGATGGGCGAGGTAAAGTGCGCGTACTCCTCGAGCGCGAGGCCAAAGTGCCCGATGTTCGTCTGCTGGTACACGGCCTGCGCCAGCGAGCGAATCACCAGGCCCTCGAGCAGGATCCCGTCGGGACGGGCGCCCAGGCGCTCGACCAGCTGGCGGAACTCACGGGGCGTGGGCTTGTCTGAAAACGCGGCGCCGACTTGCAATGCGTTCAGCACTTTCTGCAGTTCGGTCACACGCTTGTCCTCGGGCTGCCCGTGCACCCGATACAAACTCGCCGCCTTCGCCAGGCGCAGCGCCACCGCGGCCTCGACGTTGGCGGCGATCATGCATTCTTCAATCAGGCGGTGCGCATCGTTGCGCATGACCGCATAGAATCCCTCGATCTTGCCATCGGCGCCAATGCGCGCCTTGACCTCCCCACCCCGAAAATCGAGCGCGCCGCGCGCATCACGGGCGACCTTCAGCGCCTGATACACCGAGTACAACGTCTGCAGCGAAGTTCGTATCGGCGGCGACAGCGCCCCATCCGTACTCGCCGCCGGATCCTTCAAATAGCCCCAGGCCTGCTCATAGGTCAGGCGTGCGTGGGAGCGAATCACCGCTTCGTAGAAGCGCGTCTTGCCAAGCCTGCCGTGCTTGCTGACGTGCATGTCGCACACGAACGCGAGGCGCTCGACGCGCGGCATCAGCGAGCACAGGTGGTTGGACAATTGCTCGGGCAGCATGGGAAGTACCCGATCCGGGAAATATACCGAGGTCGCTCGCGCGCGCGCCTCAGTGTCAAGATCGCTGCCGAAGCGCACGTAATGACTGACATCGGCAATTGCAACGAGCAGGCGCCAGCCGCCGCCGCGCGCACTCTCGGCGTACACCGCGTCATCAAAGTCGCGTGCGTCCTCGCCGTCGATCGTGACCAGCGGCAGCGCGCGCAGGTCTTCGCGATGCGCCCGATCTGCCTCGCGTACCACGGTACCGATGCGGTCGGCGGCGCGCAGTACCGACTCGGAAAACTCCTGCGGCAGGTCATGGCGCGCAATTGCGAAGCGGGCCGCGAGGTCCGCCGGACGCTGGTTGCGCAGCACCTCGACGACGCGACCCTGCGCGCTGGCCTCGCCCAGCGGGCGCTTGGTAATCTCGACTATGACGGCATCATCATCCTGTGCGCCCATGCGGTCCTTCAGCGCGACCTCGACCGAGTACCAGTGGGCCGGATCCTCCGGCGTCACGCGGCCGTGGCCCGGGGCCGTATGCCAGATGCCGCCAATGCGCGCCGGGGAATCTCCCACCCGCCGGATCAGCCGTGCCAGCCGCCGGCCCCGATCGTTGGTGCCGACCGCGCGCACCTCGATCCGATCGTTATGCATCAGCGTGCGGGTATCGGCGCGAGCGAGCGCGAGGGGTGCCGATCCATCTTCCGGCATTACCAGCACTTCCCCGCTAGCCCGGCCGCGCACACGCCCGACCACGCGCTCGGCCTCGCCAGCCGTCGTATACCCTTCAGCGGACTGTAGCGCCTGGCCATCGCGCACCATTGCCGCAAGGCGTTTTGACAGGGCTTCGCGCTGGGAATCTGAATTCAGCCCCAGGCGCTTCGCCAGCCGGGCAGCGGTGAGTGGTTCCGACGCTTCGGTCAGATGCTTTAGCAATAGCTCGCGGCTTGCGATCGGATCGGCATAGCGGGACTTCTCGAGCTCAAGGTTCGGATCCTCGACACGCCAGTCCTTGCGGAGCACGGGAACGGGGGCGGATTTCTGTTTGCGTCGTTTCATAGGTGTACGGATAGCATTAATTGACAAGCCCCGGGTGTGTGCGTAAATTTCCGCGCCTCGTGGTTAAGGTCCCATCTTGCCCAGGTGGCGGAACTGGTAGACGCGCTGGTTTCAGGTACCAGTGGAGCAATTCGTGGAGGTTCGAGTCCTCTCCTGGGCACCATAAAATCAATAATATACGACTCTTTTCTTTAGTATTACATTAGCAGGTGACATCCGTTTATTCTACACCTGCCGCGGCCGCGGCAGGCACGCCCGTCACACCAATGCGCTAAGGTGGACAGGAAAAGGGGGTCCGCGATGGCCTTACGCAGGTCTTCGATTTGGTCCAAGGAACTCACCATTGCCGGCCCGGGATTTAACCGCTGGTTGGTGCCACCCGCTGCCCTCTCAATCCATTTATGCATCGGCATGGCCTATGGGTTTTCTGTGTTCTGGAAGCCTCTTCAGGGCATGCTCGTCGGCACGGACGGTAAGCCGCTCGCCGGTTGCGCGGCGGGGGCCGCGAGCTTCAGTGACAAGATGGCTGGCACGCTCGGCACGCTGGCATCCACTGACTGCAACTGGACCCAATTTGGCCTTGGCTGGATGTTCACGCTTTTCTTTGTGGTGCTCGGCTGCGCCGCGGCGGTCTGGGGCGGCTGGCTTGAGCGCTCGGGTCCCCGCAAGGCGGGGTTTGTGGCAGCCTTGTGCTGGTGCGGCGGCTTGCTGATATCTGCCGCGGGCGTTCACGCCCACCAGCTGTGGGTGTTGTGGGTCGGTTCCGGTGTCATTGGCGGCATAGGCCTGGGATTGGGCTACATCTCCCCGGTCTCGACGCTGATCAAGTGGTTTCCGGACCGGCGCGGCATGGCAACCGGCATGGCGATTGCAGGTTTTGGCGGCGGCGCGATGATCGGCTCGCCGCTGGCGACTACGCTGATGGCCAGGTTCGCCTCGCCCGCAAATCCCGGCGTGTGGCAGACTTTCGTAGCGCTCGCCGCGATCTATTTTGTATTCATGTTGCTCGGTTCCTTCGCCTACCGAGTTCCGGCATCCGGCTGGAAGCCTGCCGCGTGGTCGGCTCCCAAGGCAGCCGCGCGCAGCGCGATGATTAGCAGCCGCCACGTTCACCTGAATCAGGCGCACAAGACCCCGCAGTTTTGGCTGTTATGGCTCGTGCTGACCATGAACGTGTCGGCCGGCATTGGCATCATAGGCGCGGCCTCGCCAATGTTGCAGGAGACGTTCGGCGGCGCACTACTCGGCCAGACAGGCATCAGCTACGCCGCGGTCAAGGCGAACCCTGCGCTGCTTGCGAGGATCGTTGCGATCGCCGCGGGCTTCGTCGGCATGCTGTCTCTCTTTAACATCGCGGGTCGCTTCTGCTGGGCGTCGCTGTCTGACACACTCGGGCGGCAGCGCACCTATACGGTATTCTTCGTGCTGGGCATCGCTATGTACATGACGGCAACCTATGCCGCGGGTACGAAGTCACAGGCGATTTTCGTCGCGGCGTTCTGCATTATCGCCTCGATGTATGGCGGCGGTTTTGCCGCGATCCCGGCCTACCTTGCCGACCTGTTCGGCACGCAATTCGTCGGCGCCATTCACGGGCGCCTGCTGACCGCATGGTCCACGGCCGGCATCCTGGGTCCAGTGGTCGTGAACTATCTGCATGACACGCGCCAGGAAGCGAGCGTCCCGCCGGATCAGATCTATGGCTCGATCTTCTACGTGCTCGCGGGCATGCTTGTGATCGGGCTGGTGGCAAACTTGCTGGTGCGGCCGGTTGCCGCGAAGTACTTCATGAGCGATGAAGAACTTGCGAGGCAACGGCAGCTCGCGCATGAAAAATCGCTCGCAGATGATGCCGCCGCCGTGGGTCCGCCGCACACCGGTACAGGTCCCAGCAGCGCGTTCGCGGTCGCCATAGCGTGGTTGATCGTCGGTGTACCGCTCGCCTATGGCATCTGGATGACGCTGCAAAAAGCCGCCACGCTATTCAGGTGATGAAGCGACGCCGGCGCGCCAGAAAGTAATAGGCGGGCGCGGTCAGGCTGAGTCCGACCACCCACGAGAGGTCGATGCCGCCCATCGCGCGCGCCGCGGGTCCGGTGTAAAACGCAGTCGCGACAAATGGCAGCTGCACGGCGATCCCCAGTAGATAGCACGTCACAGCAGCCCAGTTGACCCAACCGTAGATGCCGCCGTCGCGGCGAAAAAACGACTCAACATCGTAGACGCCATGGCGCAGCAGGTAGTAGTCGACCAGGTTAATCGCGGTCCACGGCACGAGCACGTACAGCAAAAATAAGATGAAGTGCTCGTAGTTCGTCATGAACTGCGCCCTGCCAAGGATCGCTGCCCCCGTCGAGAACGCCGCAAGCGCCAGCACGATCAGCGTACGTGCGCCCGGGCCCGGCGACCAGCGCGGCAGCAGCGTCTGGCCGAACGTCAGGGATGACAAAGCGCCGCAGTACAGGTTCATTGCCGTGGCAGAAGCGATGCCGACCGAGAAGACCAGCAGTGCGACGGGCGCGAATGCTCCAAGCAGCTGCGTCAAGCGCTGCACGAGCCCGCCGCCGCTCGCACTAAGTCCCACGACTGCGCCCAGGATCATCGGCAACAAGGAACCCAGCACGCAGCCCCAATAGCTCGCCCAGAACGCGTGCTTCACGCCGGTGTCTGCTGGCATGTACCGGGTGTAGTCAGAGACATACGGGGCGTAGGCGATCTGCCATAGCGCGGCCACTGAGATCGCATCCAGGAATCCGCTCCAGCTAAATGTGTTTTTCCCCAGGAAATCCGCTGGCAGGCCATGAACCCCAATGATCCATACAAAAGCGAGCGCCAGAACCAATCCCGATATAACGCTCATCCAGCGCGTGTAGGCATGTATCAGCGCGTACCCATAGATCGCCGCGATCGCACCAAGCACGCTGACAATGATGATGCCGGGCGTGTCCGACAGTCCCGGCACAAGCCCCGCCAGCGCCTCGCCCGTCAGCACGAGGTTCGATGCGACAAAGCCCACGTACATCACGATGACGATGCCGACGACCAGCAGGGAGCCCAAGGATCCAAACTGGCCCCGGGTCTGCACCATCTGCGGCACACCGAGCGTCGGCCCCTGTGCTGCATGCAGCGCCATGAAGATGCCGCCGAGCAGGTTGCCGAGCGTGAGGCCGGCCACCGCCCATGCAAAGGACAAGCCGAAGACCGTCACGGCGAGCCCTCCGGTGACGATCGTCAGTAGCATAATGTTCGAGCCGAACCAGATCGTGAAAAGGTCCCTTGGGGTTCCATGCCGGCCGTCGCGCGGGATCGGCTGGATCGTTGGAATCTCGAGGCGTCCTGCCTGCCCGCCGGCGCTCATGGGCTCCTCTCCACGCTGGCCGACTCAAGTTCGCGCCTTAGCCGGTCCAGCTCAGCCTCGTAGTGGCGCCACTGTGCTACGGAAGAACTATAGATGCGCTGGCGCACCTGTGCCGCGCTCGTCGAAACCATCGCGGCCGGGTTTTGCTCGAAATCCACGCAGGCCCCCTCCCATGTCAATCCGCAGCACTCGAACAGCCGGCGTGTCCCGCCAAGTTGATCGAACACCAGGTGCCCGCTCCTAGTCGCCGGCGCGCCTGAATACGTTGCCGACTGTATCGAGCAACGCGGGATCCGCCATGCCGTGACGCTGCGCCTCGGTCGCGGCGGCAAGGGCATTTGTCGCCCTACCCAGAGCGAGCCCGACCCGGGCCGCCTCGCACCAGCCGGCGGCGTAGCCCGGGTGCTCATCGTGCATTCTGCGCACCACAAGGTCGACTGAATGCCACTGCTGCGCCTGCATCCGGCGCAGCACCGCCTGCTGACGAATAGTCAATTGCGGGTGCACGCCTATGCGAACGGATGTCGACGTATGATCGTCTGCTCGCGATCCGGGCCGGTCGAGACGATCGTGATGGGCACACCCACGAGGGCCTGCAGGCGGTCCAGATAGTGCCGGGCCTTTTGCGGCAGGTTCTCATCGGCGGTGATGCCGACGGTGCTGCTGTTCCAGCCCGGCAGTTCCTCATAGACCGCCTCGCAATCACCGAACTGGCCCGGGATCAGCGGCGGGCTCTGCACCACCTGTCCGTCAATGCGGTATCCCACGCAGACACGGATCGTGTCGAATTCGTCGAGCACATCGAGCTTGGTCACGCAAAGCTGCGAGCAGCTGTTGTGAAGGACCGAACGCCGTAGCGCGACCGCATCGAACCAGCCGCAGCGCCGGCGCCGCCCCGTGACCGAGCCAAACTCGTTCCCGACCCGTGACAGGTGCTCGCCGTCCGCGTCAAAGAGCTCGGTCGGAAACGGGCCCGAGCCCACGCGCGTCGCGTAGGCCTTCACGATTCCAAGCACCTCGTGCAAGTTGCGCGGCCCGATGCCGCTGCCGGCCGCGGCGCCGCCGGCGGTGGTAGTTGAGGAGGTCACGTACGGATAAGTGCCCAGGTCGACGTCAAGCATCGCGCCCTGCGCGCCTTCGAACAGCACATTGCCGCCCGCCGCTCCAACGGCTGCGAGGATCCCCGTCACATCAGCGACCAGCGGCTTTAATCGCTCGCCAAGCGTGAGGCTCGATTCGAGGATCGTCTGGAAATCGACCGGCGCCACTTGATAGTATTTCTGCAGCACGAAATTATGATAATCGATGTTCTCGCCGAGCTTCGCCGCGAAGCGCTCACGCTGAAACAGGTCCCCGACCCGCAGCGCGCGGCGCGCGACCTTGTCCTCATAGGCAGGCCCGATGCCGCGCCCGGTCGTGCCGATCGCATTGACGCCCTGCGCCTGCTCACGGGCGCGATCGAGGGCGACGTGCGAAGCCAGAATAAGGGGGCACATGGGGCTGACTCGCAGCCGCTCCAGCACGGGGATGCCCCGTCCAATCAGCATCTCGGCTTCCTTGAACAGCGCCTCGAGCGAGAGCACCACGCCATTGCCGATTAGGCACTGCACCTGCGGATGCAGTATCCCGGAAGGAATCAGCGACAGGATGGTCTTCTCGCCGCCAATGACCAGCGTATGACCGGCGTTATGGCCGCCCTGGAAGCGCACGACCGCCTGTGCGGTATCGGTCAGCAGGTCGACGATCTTGCCCTTGCCTTCGTCGCCCCACTGCAGTCCGATGACGATGACGTTCTTACCCATTGCGCGCCATCCACAACAATACGAGGCCGGCCACCACGCTGACCAACCCGCCGACGCGCAGCTGCGTGGCATCCGTTTTAGCCAGTTTCTCCATCAGGCGCTTGGCCGCCGCCGGGTTCAGGAACGGCAGCAGCCCTTCGAGCACCAGGTACAAGGCGAAGGCGCCGGCCAGGTAGCGCGCAAGTTCATTCCAGCCAATGGTCATGATCGGCGTCAGTACCGCTATTTCTGCTGTTGCGACTTGTTGAAGTACTTGAAATACGCGCTGTCCGGCGCGATCACCAGCAAGTCGCCCTGCGTGCCGATGGCGTCCCGGTAGGATTGCATGCTGCGGTAGAAACTGTAGAACTCCGCATTCTTCGAATAGGAACGCGCGTAGATCTCGCTTGCCGCGGCATCACCCTCGCCGCGAATCTGGCCGGCCTGGCGGGCCGCATCGGCAAGGATCTCCGTCTGCTGCTTGTTGGCTTCAGCCCGCGTGCGCTCGGAGGTTTCGACGCCCTCGGCGCGCAGCTTCGCAGCCTGCGCCTTGAAGGTCGCCCGCATCCGATCGAACACCGAATCCCGGACCTGCTGCGGCAGGTCGATCTTGGTGATGCGCACGTCGACGAGCTGCACGCCCAGTTGCGCGGCAGCCGGACGTGCATTCTTCATCATGGCATCCGTGAACTCCGCCCGGTCCGCCGTGATGACCTGCTGCAGCGTGCGCTGCGTGACCACGCTCTTGATGCTGTCCTTGATGACCTCGCCCAGCCGCGCGTTCGCTACATCCTCGGTGCCACCGGTTGATTCATAGAACCTACGCAGGTTCTCGATGCGCCACTTGACGTAGAAATCGACATTCAGCTGCTCCTGCTCGAGCGTCAGGAAACGCTCGGACGGATACAGCTGCGTGATGATGCGCCGGTCGAACTGCTGCACATCGTTGACCAGTGGAATGCGGAAATGCAGTCCCGGGGAATAATCGGATTCGACGATCTCGCCGCCGGTCGACTTGATGGCCAGATGTCCCTCGCCCACGCTGAAAACACTGGCACGGCCAATCAGCACCAGCGCCACCGCCGCGATCAACAGGTACAAGATGCGGCTATGCATCAGCGCGCTCCCCGCGCCCGCGCAGGATCCTCAGCGGGCGCCGCCGCACTCTCCGGTATCCGTGCCGGTGCGACGGTCATGGTGTCATTGGGCATGGTGACCGACTGGGGCGCTAGGGAGATCAGCTTGTCGAGCGGCAGATACATCATGTTGTTGCCACCCTTCGCGTCCATCAGCACCTTGCGCGAATTTTTATAGACATTTTCCATGGTCTCTATATACATGCGCTCGCGCGTCACGGCCGGCGCGCGTTCGTATTGCTCGAGCACCTGGTTGAAGCGCGCCGTGTCGCCCTGCGCCAGCGCGATGACCTGCAGTTTGTAGGCCGCCGCATCCTGCAGCTCCTTCGCCGCGGCGCCGCGCGCTCGTGGCAGCACGTCATTGCGATACAGCTCAGCTTCCTGCTGGTAACGCTGCCGGTCCTTGCCCGCCTTGATCGCATCGCGCTGCGCGTCCTGAACCTCTTGCGGCACGTTCACGTCCGTCAGGTTCACGCTGAGAATGCGCACCCCGACATCCAGATTATCTAGCGTCCTTTGGAGTAGGATCCGCGCGCGATCCGTTATCGAGGGATCGAAGGCAAGCGCTTTGTCGAGGGAGGCCTGCCCGACCGCCTCGCGCATCGCGCTTTCGCTGACCTGGGTCAGCGTCTCGGGTACATCGCGCACCTTGAACAGGAATTTCAGCGGATCGGGTTGCGTGTACTGCACCGCGGACTTAACTTCGACGAGGTTGGTGTCGGACGTCAGCATGCTGGCATCGTCCGTCACGCTGTACTGGCGCGAGACATTGACGATGAACCGTCGCTCGATCGGCCAGGGCAGGTGCCAGTTATAACCCGGCCCCGTTGTCTGCACGTAGCGCCCGAAGCGCAGGATCACGGCGCGCTCCTGCGCATCGACCCGGTATACGCCGCTGCCGATCCACGCGGCAGCCAGCAACGCCAGCACGGTGCTCACGCCCATGCCAAACCCGGTCGGACTTGCGCCATTCGGGCCCGAACCGCCGCCGCGGCCGAACAATGCCGCCAGGCGCTTCTGCAAATTGCGCAGCACGTCATCCAGGTCGTTCTGGGGCTGTTGCGGGCGGTTCCACGGGTTTCGCTTTTCGCCGCCAGATTCGTTCCAAGCCATGCAATACGCCCTAAAGTGGATTTCGGTCGGGCATTCTAGGCAGCCACGCCGCGCCGGACAAGTTGTGGAGCAATGTCTTTCAACTTTACACCGGGATGGCCCGCAAGCTTGTCGATTTCCGATGCCGCGAGCTCAACGTCCAACTCCCAGCTGCCATCGTCCTGTTGACGCTCCGCGCGCACGGCATTGCGCTGATACAGCAGCGAGCGGACAGCGCCGGCGCTCAGCTGCACGTGCAGCGTGCGCCGTTGCTGGGAGGGGCGCACGGCGCGTGCTATCGCGGCGCGAAGTTCATTGAGGCCGGAGTTGCGCGCTGCCGATATCCAGGCCTGCGCTGGCACGCCGCTGGCATCCTCGAGGACTCGCGGGGCTTCGTCCAGCAGATCGATCTTGTTAAATACCAGCAGCTCTGGCGACTCGCCGGCACCGATGCCGCGCAGCACGCCCCGCACCTGTTCGACGCGCTCCTGGCGCAGCGGATCGCTCGCGTCAACGACGTGCAGAAGAAGGTCCGCTTCACGCGCCTCGAGCAGTGTCGAACGAAAGGCCGCCACGAGCTCATGCGGCAGTTCGCGCACAAACCCGACGGTATCAGCCAGCACCACCGCGCCGACCCCCGCCAGCTTCAGTTGCCGCACCGTCGGGTCGAGGGTTGCGAACAGCTTGTCAGCGACATAGGTGTCCGCTCCGGTCAGCGCATTGAACAGCGTGGACTTACCAGCATTCGTATAACCGACCAAAGCTACGGTAGGCACCGGAACCTCGCGGCGCACGTGGCGCCCGGTGTCGCGCTGGCGTCCGAGTTTCTCGAGCCGCAGGCGCAGCGTCTTGATCCGCTTGCCGATCAGCCGACGGTCCGTTTCGAGCTGGGTCTCGCCCGGACCGCGCAGACCAATGCCGCCCTTCTGGCGTTCCAGATGGGTCCAGCCCCGCACCAGGCGGGTGGATAAATGGGACAGCTGCGCAAGCTCAACCTGCAGCTTGCCTTCAAAGCTGCGGGCACGTTGTGAAAAAATGTCTAATATCAATCCATTGCGATCTAAAACTCGACGACTAGTTAATTTCTCGAGGTTGCGTTCCTGGCTCGGACTGAGTGACTGGTCGACCAAGATGACGGCAGCGTCATTAGCTTCCGCGATCTGGCGGATCTCCTCAGCCTTGCCCGAGCCGACAAAGTACTTGGGGTCGGGCCGGGGGCGATGCGCCAGCACGGTGGCGACCCCATAAATCCCGGCAGAGGCCGCGAGGGCCTGGAATTCGGAAGTATCGGCCGGATCAACCGGGTGGCCGATGCCGACCGACACAAGAACGGCGCGCTCGCCGCCCGAGGGACGGTCAAACAATGGTTGCTCGGCGCAGGCTCACTCGACGGTCGCCGCCTCGGTCACTTCGCCGTCCTCATTGGTCGCGAGGCTCACGTTGCGCGCGGGCACAACGGTCGAGATGGCGTGTTTGTAGACCATCTGGCTGACGCTATTCCGTAGCAACACGACGAACTGGTCGAACGAGTCGATTTGACCCTGCAACTTTATGCCGTTGACAAGGTAAATTGATACCGGCACGCGTTCTTTACGCAGCGCGTTGAGAAAGGGATCCTGCAGGGACTGGCCACGGGCCATGGGTGTAACTCCTTATTATTCGTGTCATAAATCTGCGTAGGCCGGCTTGTCGCGGCATGCAGATTGCATAGGGAATGCTAGCACAGCGAACCGCCGCCCGTTAGCTTGCGTGCCCGGCAAAGGCCCGACCCGAAAGCATATCCGACACCTGCTGTGCACACTCGCGGTGCGCCGTGTCGAACCATCGGGAACTGGCTCGCGCCCGCAGCCACGTCAACTGGCGCTTTGCCAGCTGCCGCGTCGCGATAAGCGCCTTTTCCGTCGCTTGCTCCAGACTGTCCACTCCTGCCAAATGTTCCCACAACTGCCGATATCCGACAGCGCGCATCGACGGATGTTCCCGGGTCAGGTCCCCCCGGTCATAAAAACTGCGCACCTCCCCCAGAAATCCTGCCTTCATCATCTCGCCAAGGCGCCCCGCCACGCGCCGATGTATCACGCTGCGTTCGGCAGGCGCCAGCGCCAGCTCCACCACTTCAGTCGCCTCCTCTGCGTGCTGTCCAAGCAGCGCGCGACGCGCCTGTTGCAAGGCGGTGATGGTCTGACCCGTCAGGCGATGCACCTCGAGCGCCCGCTGGATGCGTTGGGGATCGTTCTCATGTATGCGGGCCGCAGCTGCGGGGTCAACGTGTGCGAGCTCGGTATGCAGCGCGGCCCAACCGTGCTCGGCTGCTTGCGCGTCAAGGTCGGCGCGCACCCCGGCGTCGGCCGCCGGCAGCTCGGCAATCCCGTGAGTCAGCGCATGAAAATAAAGCATCGTGCCGCCAACCAGCAGCGGGTGACGGCCGCGCAACCAGATCTGCTGCATCACGCGCCTCGCATCACGCACAAACTCACCGGCCGAATAGCTTTGCGCTGCATCGCGGATATCGATCAGGTGATGTGCAAAGCGTGCGCGCGTGGCCGCATCGGGCTTCGCGGTGCCGATATCCATACCGCGATATACCAGGGCCGAGTCGACGCTAACAATCTCGAGCGGGAAGCGCTGTACCAATTGCAGGGCCAGGTCCGATTTACCGGCGCCCGTCGGCCCCATCAGCAATACGGCAATCCGGCGCATCAACGCCCGCGCAGAAACAGCCGGTCGAGATCGGCGATAGTCAGGCGTATCCAGGTGGGCCGGCCGTGGTTGCATTGATCCGCGCGGTCAGTGCCTTCCATCTCTCGCAGTAACGCATTCATCTCCGGCAGGCTGAGCTGGCGCTGCGCGCGGATCGCCGCATGGCAAGCCATGTTTCCCAGCAGGTGATTGATCGAGTCCTCGACCCGCCGCGAGTGCCCCTGCTCCTGCAGGTCTGCAACCACATCGCGTATCAGTGCCGCCGGATCGCCGCCCGCCAGCAGCGCCGGGATCGCCCGCAGCGCGATCTGAGCCGGCGCCAGGCGCGTGATATCGAACCCCAGAGCCGCAAACTCCTCAAGGTGCGCCTCGGCCGCCTGCGCCTGCACTGGCGAGAGGTGAATGACCTCGGGAATCAGCAGCCGCTGCTGCATCGTCTGGCCTTGCAGCAGTTTTTTCATGCGCTCATAGGTCACGCGCTCATGCGCGGCGTGCATGTCGACCAGCACCAGCCCGTCGACGGTCGCCGACAAAATATAGATGCCATGCAGTTGGGCTATCGCGATCCCGAGTGGCGGCGCGCCAGCGTCGCGCGCCGCGCTCACGCCGATTTCTGCCGCCGTCGTGACATAGCTGCGATAGGCATCGGCGATGTGGCCACCCGGCTTAGCCTCCGGCAGGTGCATGTGCGCCTGGTTGGGCCGATGCAGCCAGTCCGTCGGCGCACTGCCCGAGGACTGGTGGGTCGGGCGGGTCGCCGCAAGGGCGCGCTCGACCGTGCGAAACACGAAATCGTGGATCTGCCGCGAATCGCGGAAGCGCACCTCGAGCTTTTGCGGATGCGCGTTTACGTCGACCTGCACCGGATCAAGCTCCAGATACAAAAGGTAGGCCGGGTAGCGTCCGCCGAACAGCACGTCCTGGTAGCCCATGCGCACCGCGTTGCCGAGCAGCTTGTCGCGAATGAACCGACCGTTCACGTAGGCAAACTGCAGGTCCGCCTGGCCGCGCGAGAATGTCGGCAACGCAAGCCACCCCGACAGGCGCCAGCTCTCGCTCTGGTGGCGGACCTCGAGCACGTGGACGGCAAACTCCTCGCCACAGATCGATGCAACGCGCTGCAGGCGCTCGGCAGCCGTGCCCGCCGCCGGCAGCGACCACACGGATTTGCCATTGTGCGTGAGTGAGAATGCCACATCGAATCGGGACAGCGCGAGGCGCTCAAGCATACGCGCCGTATGCTGGAACTCCGTCTGCTCGGAGCGCAGGAACTTGCGCCGCGCCGGGACATTATAGAAAAGGTCGCGCACCTCGACGCTCGTGCCCGGAAGATGCGCAGCCGGCGCAGGCGCCTGCACGGCGCTATCGCGCACCGTCACGGCCCAGGCGTGCGCGGCGTCCGCACCACGGGTCGTCAGCGCAAGGCGCGAGACCGATGCGATGCTGGGCAGTGCCTCGCCGCGAAACCCGAGGGTCGCGATGCGCTCAAGGTCCGCTAGCGAGGCAATCTTGCTGGTGGCATGGCGCGTGAGGGCCAGCGCAAGCTCCCGCGCGCCGATCCCGCTGCCATCATCACGCACGCGGATCAGCGCCGCCCCGCCCTTCTCTATCTCGACCTCGATGCGCCGGCTGCCGGCATCGAGCGAGTTCTCCACCAGCTCCTTCACGACGGAGGCTGGCCGCTCAATGACCTCGCCTGCGGCGATCTGGCTGATCAATTCATCAGGTAGGACTTGGATGGACAACGGCAACCTCGTGCGAGGCGGCAGTTTCTCACATTGCAGGCGGTGCCGGCGCCGTCAGCTGTGCAAGGCGCGAGCCATGCGGTGGGTTAGCGTAAAAATAGTCACGCACGCCCTGATGTATGGCTGCGGCAATCCGCGCCTGCTGGGCGGACCCGCGCAGGCGCTGCTCCTCGTCGGGATTGGAGATGTAAGCTGTCTCCACCAGCATGGAGGGCACATCCGGGGACTTGAGCACCATAAAGCGCGCCTGTTGCACCTGGCGCTTGCGTACTAAGCCCACCTGATTCAGCTGGCGCAGCACGCGCTCGGCCGCCGTCTCGCTCGCCAGCATCGCGGCCGATTGCGACAGATCGAGAAGCACCGATGCAAGCACGTCGTTCTTGTCATCGAGCGATACGCCGCCAATCAGGTCCGAGGCATTCTGCTGATCAGCGAGCCAGCGCGAGGCTTCATCGCTCGCGCCCTTTTGCGACAGGATATATACGGAGGAGCCGTCGATATGCCGGTCGCGTATTGAATCGGCATGGATCGACACAAAGAGGTCGGCATTTTGCGCGCGTGCGCGCCGCATCCGATCGCGCAGCGGCACGAAATAATCGCCGTCGCGCGTAAGTACCGCCCTCATGCCCGGCTCGGTGTTGATTTGCTGCGCCAGGTTTTTCGCGATCGCGAGCACCACGTCCTTCTCTCGCGTGCCGCGCATGCCGATCGCACCGGGATCCTCTCCGCCGTGGCCCGCATCGACCGCAATGATGAGATCACGGGCGCCGGGCCGCGAGTGCTCCACCCGGACAGGTGTCGTGGCAGCCACGGCGGCACCTGCTTCCCCTAAATCAACCACCAGCCGATATCCGTAGCGCGCATTGGGCGGCGTCAGGAAACTCTTGGGTTGAACGGCATGCGCCAGTTCCATCACAATGCGCACTTGCTGCGCGCGGCGCTGCGCGATGCGCACGCTCCTGATGAGGCCCGTGGAGGCGATCGGCGCGCGCACGCCATGGCGCAGCCGACCGGATGGTATGTCGAGCACAATGCGATCAGGGTTCCTGAGCGTCTGCAGGCTCGCCTGCGCCTTGCCCGACAGATCAAGCACGAGCCGGGTATTCTCAGGGCTGCTCCACAGCCGCACCTCGCGCACTTCCACGGCAAACGATGGAAGCACAACCGCGACTGCCAGCACTGAGCTGCAGGCAAAACAGGTGAGCAGCGGTCTCATGGCGCTATAAGGTAACGCCAAATAGCTACGTTTTTCAAGTTAAATTAGATAGATAGGGGATTAACCTAGTGTCACATGCCAAGTCATTAAGCCAGGCCTTCCCAGCGCCGCTGCCGGCGGCAAGCGCCGCAGCGCGCCCCGAGCCTGCATAATCGAGCCCGAGCGTGAGGTCCGGCCGCGGCACGAGGCGCCCCGCATTGGCGCTCCATTCGATCAGGATCAGGTGCGCCGGTGCGAAGTACTCGGATAAGCCGAGATCGGCAAATTCTGCAGCAGAGCGCAGCCGATAAAGATCGGCATGGACGCAGGTCAGCACCGGCAACGCATAAACCTCAAGCAACGTGTAGGTAGGGCTCCTGACATTTCCGACAACCCCCAGGCCATGCAGCATTGCGCGGGCGCAACTGGTCTTGCCGGTCCCAAGCTCGCCATTCAGGTGCAAAACGACAGGAGCTGTCGCCGCGCCAGGGAACGTGGCGCCCAGCGCGCGGCCCAGTATCTCGGTCGCGGCGGAGTCGGGCAAACTTAGGTTCACAAGGGAACTCCGTTACATCGCCGGCAGTATACTGAAAAGCGCCATCATGCCTTTATCCATGAGTCCATCAGAATCCCAGCAGCTGATCGATGACATTCGGCGCTGGAGCCGAGATCTCGGATTTTCTGCGGTGGGATTTGCGAATATCGAGCTTGGTGAGGATGAGGCGCGCCTGCAGGACTGGCTTGCCGCCGGCTTCCACGGGGAGCTGGGCTACATGGCGCGCCATGGGAAGAAGCGCACGCGCCCGCAGCTGCTGGTTCCCGGCACTTTAAGCTGCATCAGCGCGCGGCTCGACTACTGGCCGGCACAGGCAAAGGATGCGCAGGCGACACTCAACGATGGCGAGCTGGGGTATGTGTCGCGCTACGCGCTTGGCCGCGATTACCACAAGATTGTGCGCAAACGCCTGGCCACACTTGGCAAGCGCATTGAAGTGGCCCTCGGCCCGTTCGGGCACCGCGTTTTTTGCGATAGCGCGCCAGTTATGGAAAAAGCCCTGGCACGCAATGCCGGGTTAGGGTGGATCGGCAAGCATACGAACCTGATCCAGCGCGACGCCGGGTCGTATTTCTTCTTGGGCGAGATCTATGTGGATATCAAGCTCCCGGCAAGCACTGCGGCGAGCGCCCACTGCGGCACCTGCAGCGCCTGTATGCCGGCTTGCCCGACCGGCGCAATCGTCGCACCCTACCGCGTCGATGCGCGTCGCTGCATCTCGTACCTGACAATCGAACTTACGGGCGCCATCCCGGAAGAATTCCGGCGCGCGATCGGCAATCGCATCTACGGCTGTGACGACTGCCAGCTGGTTTGCCCGTGGAACAAATTCGCAGAACCGGTCGCAGGCGGTGATTTCGCACCACGCCATGGCCTCGACAGGACTGGCCTGGTCGAGCTTTTTGCCTGGAGCGAAGCGCAGTTTCTGGAAAGGACCGCTGGCAGCGCTATTCGCCGGCTAGGGTATGAGCGCTGGCTGCGCAATATCGCCGTGGCCCTCGGCAACGCGCCGCGCTCGGCCGCGCTAATCGCAGCGCTTGAATCGCGCGCCGAACATCCCTCAGCGCTGGTGCGCGAGCACGTGCGCTGGGCGCTCGCGGAACACGCCGCTAGGTCGCCGACAGCAGGGCACTACCAGACGGGTTGAAGAAGTGCCGGCCACGGCGCGCCTTCGCGATCTCCGCAAATAGCACCTGGTAATCCGCTTCGTTAGCTACCGGGTCAATCGAGCCTGCATTAACTATCAGCAACGGCGCCGCGTCATAGCCATGGAAGAAACGCGCGTACGCCTGGGTAAGCCGATCGAGGTAGCCCCGGTCGATCGCCTGTTCGTAGCGAATGCCCCTGCGAGCAATGCGGTCCAGCAGTACATCGACCGGTGCCTGCAGGTACACCACGAGGTCGGGCTTAGGTGCATCAGTCACCACGCGTTCGTACACCTTCTCGTACAGCGCGTATTCGGCATCATCGAGCGTGACACGCGCGAACAGGCGGTCCTTCTCGAGCAGGAAATCGGCCACGCGCACGGCCCCGAACAGATCCTGCTGACGCACCTCTTCCATCTGCCGGGCGCGCTGGAAAAGAAAAAACAACTGGGTTGCAAACGCCGCCGAGCGCGGGCTACGGTAAAAGCGTTCCAGGAACGGGTTTTGATCGGCTTGCTCAAGCACGAGTTGCGCGCTCAGCGATTCCGACACGCGCCGCGCAAGGCTCGTCTTGCCGACGCCAATCGGGCCTTCGATAACGATGAACCGGTGCGCAGTCGCGCTCACGTTGTGCCTCTCATGTCTTCCAGCACTGACAAACCGGCGTCGCCGATGCGGCCCGCCAGATCCGCCACGCGCCCGAGTCCCGGGATGCGCAGCGATGGCGCGATATCGGCCAAAGGATACAGCACGAAATTCCGTTCAGATACTCCCGGGTGGGGCAACTTCAGGCCCGCCTCATCGATCGGCTCGCCGAGCATCCAAAGCAGATCAAGGTCGATGATCCGCGGTCCCCAGCGCTCGCGCCGGTCCCGACCCATGAGCTTCTCGATCGAGAGCAGGGTATCCAGCAATTGGCGCGCGCCCATTTCCGTCAGCACGCCTACCGCGGCGTTGACGAAATCCGGCTGGTCCTGCGGCCCCAGGGGACTCGAGCGATACAGCCGTGAGCGCAGCTCGAGGCGTATCCCTTGCTGTTGCGAAAGGTACTCCATGGCGCGCCGTATCTGGCTCGCGGGATCTTCGAGATTGCTGCCGAGCGCGATGTAGGCCGGACGAAGTTCCGGGGTCATGGCCGTGCGTTCGCGATCGTCAGGTCCCCGCTCCGCTACCGCCGCCGCTGTCCGCGCCGCCGCCGCTTCCGCCCCTGCCGCCGCGTCGGCGTCGGCGCCGGCGCGGCGCACCCGGCGAATTACCTTCTGCGGTAGCCGCGGCGCTGTCCATAGGGCGCGCCTGAACCAGCTTGACGCGTTCCTCGTGCGAAAGCAGCTGGATCTGCGTCCACCACTGCGCAAGTTCCGGCGCGGCCGCCCCGGCTTGTGCGCGCAACAACAGAAAATCATAGGCAGCCCTGAAACGCGGATGTTGCAAGATGCCCAGCGATTTAACGCCGCCGCGGCGATTGAAGCGTGGCTGCAACATCAAAACCTCCCGCATCGGCACCGAGAATCGCTTGGGGATTGCCACACGCGCCTGCTGCGCCCTGAGCACGCTGTCACAGGCGTTCAGCAATTGCGAAAGGTCGGGCGCCGGGCCCGCCTGCTGCTCATTCATCTGGCGCAGCACCGCACCCCACAACAACAAGGCAAACAGGAAAGTCGGGGTCACCGGCTTATCCTCCACGATGCGCGCGTCGGTATTGGCAAGGCCGAGCTCCAGCATCTCTTGAGCATAAGCATAGGGGGGCAATTCAAACGCCGCAGCCGCTGATGGAAAGAGGTGCTGAAACAAGTCGTACTGCTTCAGCAGCCGGTAGGACTTCAGCCCAAACCCCGACAGGAACAGTTTCAGTGTTTCATCGAATAGCCGTGCGGGCGGCACGCCATCGAGCAGATAGGCGAGTTTTCGGATCGGCGCCTCCGTTTCGCTAGCCATCTGAAAATCCAGCTTCGCGGAGAAACGTATCGCGCGTAGCATGCGCACCGGATCTTCGCGGTAGCGCTCCTCAGCATCGCCGATCAATTTTAGTCGCCGCGCGCGCACATCCTCGGCGCCACCGGTGAAGTCCCACAGTGAGTAATCTTCCACGCTGTAATAAAGTGCGTTGGCCGTGAAGTCGCGGCGCCACACATCGGCCTCGAGCGAACCATAGATGTTGTCGCGAAGCAAGCGACCGGACTCGTTGACGGCGCGGTGCTCGGTATCAATGTCGGCCGGAAAATCGTTGTCGCCCTCCGCATTGTCTTCCTCGCCCTCTCGCTCTGGCGATGACGGCGCACGAAACGTCGCAACCTCGATGATCTCGTTGCCGAAATGCACATGGGCGAGCCGGAAGCGGCGTCCAATCAGGCGACAATTGCGAAAGAGCCGGCGTATCTCCTCGGGCAGCGCATCGGTCGCGACGTCAAAGTCCTTCGGCTTGATGCCGAGCAAGAGGTCCCGCACCGCGCCCCCGACCAAAAAACCCTGATAGCCCGCTTCCTTCAGGCGATACAGCACTTTCAGGGCATTTGGAGAGATCTCGGTGCGCGATATCGGGTGCTCGGATCTGGGAATGATCACGGGCAATTGGGGGGAGGATTCGTTCAAACCAGGGTAATCCGCTTGAGTCCAAAAAATTGGCCCGTATACTACCAGCCCGCTCACCTCAGGGTCGGGCGAGATCTGTCCAAGCGTCAAGCTCAAGGCTCCCTTCGTCTAGAGGCCTAGGACACGGCCCTCTCAAGGCTGTAACACGGGTTCGAATCCCGTAGGGAGCGCCATT
>JANXZG010000105.1 GCA_025355645.1 Gammaproteobacteria bacterium
GCGTCGACTTCTGATGACTGGGATTCCACCTTGTCCGGTCACCGGGCAAGCAGGTTCGCGCTTGATCCAGCGGATACCCAGTAACCTTCTGATCGGTCTCTGGAGGGCATCCTTTCGGATGGATACCACCGCGCAGCTGCTGCCCGGTCGCGAGTTTGGATTGTGGGAATCGCCCTGTGGATTGGTTTTCTTTTATCCGATGATCGCAGGCGACCGCGATTTCTATCGCAACCTTTACCCGGCCTGGACCCGGAACGGCCCCTGGTCGGCGGCTGCGGCACCGCGCGCTGACTACCGCCAGGCGGCGGCGCTGATCGGGTCGGGAGAGCGGGTACTCGATGTGGGCTGCGGCGCTGGCGCATTTGCCGCCTGTGTTCCTGGCGCACGGTTCATTGGCCTGGATGACAATTATCCAGTGACCGGCACGGCGGTCGATATACGCAACGAGAGCCTCGCCTCCCATATGGCCGCCCATACCGGGACTTATGATGCGGTCAGTGCATTCCATGTCCTCGAACATGCTGCCGACCCTGCGAAATTTGTCCAGGATATGCAGCGCTGCCTGAAGCCAGGAGGATTGCTATTCATCTCGGTGCCGAAATATCGATCGGCAATTAACGATATTCCAAACTTTGTCTTCAACGCGCCACCGCACCACCTGACCTGGTGGAACGAGCGCGCTTTGCGGGCGCTCGCCTTGACATCGGGATTGCACGTGCAATCCGTCGCGGCGCTGCCACTGGGTGCACATCATCGCCTGGGTTATTGGATGGGTCGCGCGGCGCCTAAACTAACAGCGGATATTTATTTCAAGTCCTCACGCCGGTGGCATGGCGCGCTTGCATGGAGTTTCATCGCGGGAGTCGCGATGAGTGCCGTACTCGGCACGCCGCGGCACGCACCTCCCATCGAATTGCTGCTGATCGCGCGAAAACCTGCGTCGTTATAGGAAAACGGGTACGGACATTCGTTGCTAGTCCATGATTCGAAAAGGAAAAAGAAATTTCATGTTCTGTCGGAACATGCACTGCGGAACTCACTCAAAGACATAGGCAAGTGCCACATCTTGAATGTTCAGGTTTGGCTTGGGATTATCTGGTAAGGGGAACCGAGGAGTGCGGTCCTCGGAGGCTATATCGGCGGGTTTTTAAATATGGGAAGCGGAAAATGACAGCACCAAAATGGATCTGGTTGGCGTCCACGGCCGCACTGATTGTCACGTTTGGGATTTTCAGTGGATGCCAGAAGAAGCCACCGCCCGTTGCGACGCCGGCGGATGTCGCGGCTGCGCAGCAGGAGGCGCAGCAGGAGATCGACCAGGCGAAGGTTGAGGCAAAAAAAGATGTCAAGAGTGCCGCCAAGATCATGGGCGTGGATTCGAAGGACGTGGCTCGCGCAAAAATAACCGGCGCCTTTGATATCGCCATGGCTCATGCCGATGGGGATCACAAGGTGGCGATTGAACGGTGCATGACGTTGCAACCGGCGGCGCAGCAGCCGTGCAAGGACCAGACGGAAGCCGACTATCAGTCGGCGGTCACCAAAGCCAAGGCGGATCGGGCCGCGCAGCAACAATGAATCGCCCGGGCGTGTGCGGGCACGTCGGCCCGTGCAGCCCAAACCGAGGGGCCGTCACCTGAACTCCCACTGGCCGCGGAGTCGGTGGCAGTTACGTTTGTCGCTCCGCGTGCGGCAACTGCCGAAGGTCAGCGGCCCATGGAAGCGCCGAGCGATACCAGATCTGATTCTGGGGGGGCAATTCGCGGCGCTGCTTTAGCGTGCCGACGCGCACCGCGTATACCTGCGGATCCTGGGGCGCCGCCGAATATATCTGCGCTCCGCAGTTCCCGCAAAACGCGTGTGCACGCTGGTTGCCGCTCTCGGCAATCTTGATGTAGATCTTCGGCTGGCCCGATCGCATCACGAAGGTTGCAGCGGGCGCCGCCACGGTCACCCGGTAAGCCGATCCCGACATCGTCTGGCAATCGGTGCAGTGGCAGATGCGCACGGCGCCCGGATCGATCTCCGCTTCAAACGTAACCTGACCGCAGTGGCACTGGCCTTCGACTTTCATGATGCATCCCTCCGCTTCAAGTATGGGTCGGACAATTCGTACCAGGCAACGCCGGCGCTCGCCGCAAGCCAGCGAAAAGGCTCATTCGGCACATAATATAGGTGAGCGTTAAAGAAAGGTTATCGTGTCCAGGCCTGTTCGCGCCCCGCCTCGAGGTCAGCAATGATTCGCCCGAACACGGACGTCAGGTTGACGCCATGCCCGCTGCAGCCAAGGCCATAAAAAATATTGCCGTATTTGCCGGTATAGCCAACTGCCGGCGAGGCATCCAGTGACCAGTCTATGATCCCATCCCAGGTCGTCTCGAACTGGATGCGCGCGAGCTTCGGATACACGCGAACCAGTTCCTGCTGTAGTCGCGTGGACTGACTGCCGGCCTCGGGCGCGGCGTCGTGCGAATTATTGAAGTCATAGCGGGGTGATCCACCGCCTATGTGTATGCGATTGTCCACCGTCAGGCCAAAATAGTACGTCTCGGCGTTGCTGTCGTTAAATGGCGCGCGTGACTTCCAGCCAATGTCCAGAAGCTCTTGATCGCTCAAGGGACGCGTGATCGCAACGTACTCGCGCAGCGGCAAGATCGAGTTCCTGAAGTAGCCCAGGTTTGGCGTAAACGCATTGCTCGCCAGCACCAATGATTTCGCCCGGAGCGTTTGCCCATCCTGCATGTGCAGGACATGCACCTTGCCCTCCTCAACGTGCTCTACCACCGTGTTCTCATAGATAGTAGCGCCCGCTCGTTCCGCAGCGACCCTGAATACCTGCACTAGTTTCATTGGGTGCACATGCCCCCCATTGGGGTCGAAGAACGCGCCTTCGTAAGCTTCGCTGCCAATCGCCCCGGCGGTTCGATGCGCGTCCCATAACTCCACCGGCATCCCAAGCGAACGCGCCCGTTCCACATAGCGGCTAATATCTCTTGCGTCCGCGCTGTTATCGAACACCTGCAACGCGCCGTTGGTTTCCAGTTCGCAGTCGACGCCAGTAGAAGTGCTGAGCTTAGACAACGAGCGGATGTTGCCTGCGGTCAGTTTGTAGATATCCGTGTCCATTGCAGAGTTCGAGCTGAAATTCGCGTACCGATCGGCCGTCATCGTCAGCACCATCGCGCCGTTGCGACCGGAAGCGCCATTGCCGCAGCCCATGGCCTCAAGCACGGCGACCGTCTTTCCGGGCGATGTACTTCGGATGTAATAGGCTGTGGATAGCCCCGTGAGGCCACCCCCGATCACTGCAACGTCAACCACGTCGTGCTTAGCCAGTTTCGGGTTCTGCGCCAGCTGGACTCGCGCCCAATAGGCCCGATTTGGCTCGATAGCCAG
>JANXZG010000129.1 GCA_025355645.1 Gammaproteobacteria bacterium
GGAGCCCTCGGGACCCGGCTTCAGCCGCACCGCAAAACCCACTAGTGGCATGGAGATGCCCTTGGTGCCGCAGAACTGTTCGCTGCTTTGCCAGGGAGTCTCGAATCCAGTGCCGGTAAGCCCCTTATATTCAATGTCCTGGGCCCCCAAGTGCTCGAGCGGCCGGATCGAAAAGGACTCGATCCAGAGCCCGGGTCCGACCCTGCCGGCCCAGGGCGCATCGGAAAAGCTCATATCGCCACGGGAGCGGATATGCGTTTTGATCTGCAGCGGCACGGTAAGGCCGTCGCCGTCCGCGGCAGCCGTTATTGCAGCCGGTGCACGCACTTCCGGTTCGCGCACTGCGGACTCCTCGGCCGAATCGGACGTTGAGCCGTCCGTACGGGATTCCAGGCGTTCGACTTCGATTGAGAGAACCTTACCCTCGGAATCTCGAACCGAGGTCAGGACCAGCGTCGAGCCGGCGCTGTTGACCTTGGCGACCAGCACATCGCCCTGCGTGAATAGCCATGCGCCCGCGGTGCCGGGACCTGCGATGAATTCCACCTGGTCGGCGCCGACGCCGGGCCCCAGGCCCACGTGCATCGCCGGCAAATGCAGCTTTCCGGCCACCCGCTCGGTGAGCGGCGATGCCGCTTTGACCGAGAACAGGTACAGGCCCGCGGGAAGCGGAAGGACTTGTACGGAAGCGCTCAAGCCCTCTTCTTGCGAAGGCACGCCGGCAGTAGGTTTCATGATCTTTAGCACCCCAATTTTTTTCATTTTAGCTTCATCATGAGCCGCGGCTGGCGACTTTTGGACATAAGCCGATCGGCTCTTCGGACGCGGTTCACGAATCCGACCATCTTCTGTCGCACCGAAGATCCGGTCCTCGGCCACCCGAGCCATGATGCGATCGTTGATCTGTGCAGGCGCGAGCTCGAGCGGCAGCATCAGGCCGAGTCCTGCGGCACGCAGGCGCTCAGCAATGGCGCCGAGATCGAAAGACACCACCGGCAATCCAGCGTTCACCGCATAGTCGAGCGTGTAGCACCAGGTTTCTGGCCACACCGAGGGCATGAACACGATATCGGGTTGCTCGCGCTGTAGCAGATGCGGCACCTCGGCTTCGGCGTAGCGTCCGGTCACAAAGACCTTGCCGGTCTTGAGTAGCGGCGCATCGCTTTGCGTGAACCCGATGACCACAAATTCTAGCGGCAGGCGCCGCGCAACCGCATCGCGCGCGCACGCCAGCAACACATGATAGCCCTTGTGCCTGCCGATAGCGCCGATCAGCGCCACACGGATGTTGCTGGCGCCTGATGGTGTCGGGGCGCGCGGCACGGGGGTCAGGGCCGCCGCGTGAGGGCGCGCCTGGATGTCGACTTGGGGGAAGTACCTGCGCAGCCGGGTGGCCGTATCGGCGGACGGAGCGACGACGCGGCGGGCCTGCGTAAGCCAGGTGGCGCTGCGGGCGCGCAGTGCCGGCACCGATATTTTCTCCCCCAGGGCGGATCCGTTCTTGCGCACGCAGGACTGGCACACCGACACCGGGGGTTCCTTGCAGTAGCGCCCGCTGCCATCGATCAGCGTCACGCGCGGGCAGATCCAGGCATAGTCGTGCAGCACCACATCGTAGGGCACACCGAGCGCGCGCAGCGCATCGATCACGCGCGCATCGAGGTGCAGGAAATGCGAGATTTCCATCTCCTCGATCCGCAGGCGGCGCAATAAGCCGACCAGCTCCGGCAGGTTCGCGGGAATGTCGTAGCGAAGATTCGGCGCGTCGATCGCCTCGGTTGTCAGCTCACAATGGCCCCGGTCGCCTGCCTTCAGCGGCTTTAGGACCAGCGGGAATGCACCCTGTGCGCGTATCTGACGGCAGCGTTCGGTCACATATCGTTCCACCCCGCCATCGAGTGCCAAGGTCACCAGCAGGACGAACCGGCCGTCAAATGAGGACAGGCGGCGCTCGTCGAGCCGGCGGCGCATCGGATGCAGAGGATCCTGGCCCAGGAACTCATGAATGAAGCGGTCGTACCCGGGGTAGCGCAGGTTAACCAGGCGCTGGCTGCGATCAATCAATGCCTTGCGGCGCGTGCCGAACGAGCGGCTGCCCGCATGGTAGACAAACACGTCAGCGGCAATTCGGTGTGTCCAGCCGCGCGCGCGCGCGCGCATGCAAAAATCAGCCTCCTCGCCGTAGCCTGAGCCAAACACCGACGCATCGAGCTCGCCGATTTCCTTCAGGCAGTCGGAGCGCAGGTACAGACAGAATCCGACCCCTACCGGGACCTCGATGGATACGCCCGGGTGCGTCCAGGCGGCCAGCTTGTGAAGTGCCGCGCCTGCGGCAGGATCGAGCGCGGAGCCTGCGATATTCGGGTAGCTCGCGATCGACCCGTCGTTGCTCAAGGGCGTGACCGTGCCGACATGCGCGGCGCTGTAGGCGGCGGCGCTCAGCCGCTGCAGCCAATCCTCAAACACCAACGTGTCAGAATTCAGCAGTACGATGTCATTGCCCGAGTCCAACGCGAGCCCGCGGTTGACCGAGCGCACGAACCCCAGGTTCTTCTCGTTGCGCAATAGTGTGATGCGCCCGGTGGCGGCGAGGTCATCGAGCGCCGCCGCGAGCATGGCATCTTCCGTCGCATCGTCGATCACGATCGCGCGCCCGCGATCGCCCAGTGTCGCCATCACGCTGTCGATGCAGGCCAGCGTCTCTTCGCGGCCCTTGTAAACCGGAATGATTACATCGACCAGCGGCGCGGGCCGGGGCGAGGGGCCGGAAATGCGTTTAACCGCGGTGCTTTCGCGCCAGCGCGGCAAACGAACGGATCGTTGGTCCTTGATTTTTATCGCATGCTTCAGCAGGAAAGGCGTGTCGGGCAGCATCTGCCAACGGCCATCCGGCAGCTGTGCGCTGATCGATATGCGATGGCCGCGCAGGCCCACTCGCCGCGGATTGATGCGAAACGGCCAGCGGAATCCCGACTGCGCAATGTCCTTCGAGCTGGCCTCATGGCTATTGCCGTCTTCGTCTTCGAAACTCAGCAGCACGGGTTCACTCGGCATCCAGCCGAGCCGCGCCCAGCCATACAACTGCTCGGCATCGCCGAATGCGCGTCCATCGAGCGATAAGTCGAGTGGCAGTCGCCGGCCGCTGCCCAGCAGCGCAGTGCCGCCGGCGCTGACGTGAAGGACATCGTCGCGGGTTGCCCGCGGGCAGGAGAAGCTGAATAGCGCGCGCCCGTCACGCATAGCCGTCTTGACCGGTAATGCGAATGCCGCTTCGCCCAGCCGCACTTCCAGGGAATCCACCGCGACCCCGGGCGCCAATTCGCCGACAAACTGCAACGAGGGGCGCAGGCCGACCCAACCGGCAGCCTTGATGTCGGGATTTTGCAGGGCGCGGTGTGCTTCCAGCATCAGCAGGCTGGCGGTTGCCAGGCCGTATTGTTGCAGGGAGGTATCCAGATGACGCTGCGCATCCTCAGGCCGGCGCAGCTTCAGGTAGGCATGGATCGTCAGGGCAGCAATATCAGGATCCGGAAAATCGATCCGCTGCAGCAGGCGAAGCGCCGCATCGTGATTCTGGTCCGACAATGAGAGCAGCCGGCAGTAAATCGGGGCGAGGTAATGCGCATCGGCGCGCTGGGAGCGCCACGCGCGGTCAATCAGCCGTATCGCCACGGAGGCATGGCCTTGCCGCAGTGCCGAGCGAATCTGGTGTAATTGCGCAGCCAGGCCCCGGCTCGCGCCGCCGAGAAAACGGGGTTCCAGCGCACGCAGCGCCGATGCGCGTATCAGAGAAAGGTGCGACCCCGCGCCCGAAGACTCGGGCGGGGGTCGCGTTTTATCAACCGCTATCGCAGTTCTACGACTACGAATGCGTCACTCTCAGCCCTTACTTGTGTCCCATGCTATCGATATGCGTGAAGCCCTTCAGCGCAATGGTGGTATGTCCACCGTCGAGCTTCAGAGTGGTCGCGCCATGGCTCACAGTCACATCGACATGGCTGTGCAGGTAAGACAAGGCCTGGCCTTCCAGGTGCAGCTTGTCGTGCCCAGTGACAAACGTCTTGATGACATCCGTACCGACCTTATGGTCGGCAAAGAGCGCCGTGACGTGGCTGGTACCACCGGCAACACTGCCTGCGCCACCGTGGGCCATCAGGGAATGGCCGCCGCCGATGAAACTGGCATGGTGGGCTCCGCCCGCCATCGTCGCACTGTGGTTTGAGACGTGATAACCGAAATGTGCACCCGCAGCACGGCCCGCATCGACCAGGGTGTCGTGCCCTGAACCCATGCTGATCGTATCGTGACCGAAGCCACTTAGCGTGTGCCCACCAAAGCGCTCACCCTGCGGGTGGTCACTTCCATGACCCTTGGCATTGTGGCCGCCCATTGG
>JANXZG010000142.1 GCA_025355645.1 Gammaproteobacteria bacterium
GAACCATAGTAAATACGGTAACCGGCCAAATCGGTCGTATTTGTGCCGTTCGTATTCAATGTCGGCGACGTCCACGAAAGAGTGACCTGAGCTTCGGGCTGCGCAACGCTGATGGAAAACGGTGTGAGCGATGCGCCTTTGGCGCCGTCGCTGACGCTGATCGCAATCTGAGCGTAGGTACCCACATTGGCGGCGACTGGCGTGCCCGAGAGCATGCCGGAAACGGCATCAAAAGCGGCCCATGCCGGCTTATTCTTGATTGCAAACGTCAAGGTCTTGCCCGCGGCGGCGCTCGCCGACGGATGGAAAGCGTAAGCCGCGCCAATCATGACCGACGCTGCAGGAGCTCCGGAAATTGTCGGGGCGATGCTGCTCACGGGGCGGCCGCTTGCAGGGGGACCATGCGCAACGGCCGGGACGCTGCTGGTCGGGTCGTCGAAATTACACCCAGTCAGTACCGACACCAAAGAGACTAGCGTGATAGCTGCGGCGTATGCGGGAAAATTGGATTTCATGTTCACCGGTTCCTCGTCATGAATGATTCATGCGCGCAGCAACCGATGCACAAACGAGAGCAGGGTTTACGGGAAGGGCGCTAGCGCCGTCTCCGGTAACTCCGCTATCTGCCTTGTTGCAGACCGGAAGCTTTGCGCCCCCGCCTCGCGACGGGTTTGCCCTTATCAAGGGTTAAGTAAACTACGAGACTATATGTTCAGCAACCTGTCGTCGCACTGCGACAAAAAAGCAATTCCGGCCAAATCAAGGATAATTCGCGGGGTATGCCATATGTGTCACAGGATTCGCCGCGCACACCGCAGCCAGGCTGGGCCATTTTGCTACGTCAGGTACCGTGCGTACCGACCAGATGCGTCCAGAACACATGTGATGCCTGGTAGGCCTGATTGAAATCTGGCTCTGCGCGACCGCCGCGCAGCAGGCAATTGCGAACAGTTCGGCAATCCCGCTCATCCGCCTTTCGGCCATCGAAATTGCTACTTTGGACAATTTCCACATCGGTATATCGAGTGGCACGTCCGGCAGTCAATCTATCTCCAATGGGTTACGGAAACGCGCGCCTCTGGCGCAGCCGGCGTCGTGAAGCGATCGCGTGTCTGTTTGACGGCCTTGCGAGTATTTTCGCTCGCCTACGTGGTGGGCGCAGGGCGCTCCGCGATCGCGGCAATTTTTTTCGAAACAATACGCACCTTCTTGCCATACAGCCTGAAAATCACCTTCATGGCGGCCTCCAGCAGGCTGGTGACGGCCAGGCCAAAGTAATTCAGTGGATTCTTCCAAAAAACATACAGCTTTAGCGCGAAAGGCCGAACGTGTGCAAAACCACCGAGCTGCAGGAGCTGGGCGATGCTGTATTCGGTAAGGTTGTAAAAGTGATCAATATTGTGAGCCAAGTTCTCCGAGCCCACCAAGGGGTTGGCGCCGTTCATCGCATAAACAATGATGCTGCCGCCCGGACACAGGGCACTTCGGCATAGCTGGAGGAATGCAATCGTTTCGTCAATTGTTAGATGATTAAGCTCCTGCTCTGGAATTATGCAGTCATATCCGGCAGTTTGGTGCACCGCAAGAAATGCGAATACTTGCGCGACCTCGCAGGGCAAGCCCCGACGCTGCGCGTGTGCCACTTTGGCCGCATCGGAATCAATCCCCAGCACATTGCGGTAGCCCGACTGAGCGAGCAAATCGACTAGGTATCCGGGACCACAGCTAATAACCAAGATCTTCGCGTCGCGATTGGTGGGGATATGTGGCAGGTAATTGGCCCGATAGTACGCACTGAAGGACTTATAGCCGCTATCAATGTCAGCTGGAGCCTGCCAATAGGAATCGAACGGTTCCAGCCGCGCAGCCAGTTTGGGAGAACTAGTTGGGTCCGACGAACCCGTCACGGGCACAAGGGACGGGTGGTCTTCACGGTGGCTCGCCAACGCGGACGGTAAGGTTTTCGACATCAGGCGCACTCCCACGAAGTCATGATCAGCCGCCATTGTAGATGACCGGCCGGTGCACCGACGCACGACCCGCAAATTTGCACCCATTTGCCGCAGCGCGGGCGGTCAACACGTCGCTTATGTGAAGTCATCCTTCAAATTTGGAGCGTCGTCCATTCCGACCTCGTTGTATTTCGAAAACGATCCGGGAGGCATGGCCATTCGGCGGCGGAACTGCAGCCACAAGGCATGCAGCATGACGACGGTGCTAACCACCGCAGTTGCGTGTGCAATGCTCGCCGGTCGAGGCTCGAATTGGGTGGCCAGCGCGTAGAAGCTCAATGTAGCAAAACCGGGAAGGACAAAAAGCGCCAGTGCGTAACGCTTAACCCGTACGCAGTAGCCCAAAGCAAACACCAGTGCGGGAAAAATCAGCGGCGCGCTCCGCCAAAGAAGCGGCAGGACCATCGCTAGATTGGCCCAGACATCTTCTTTGATTAGCAGCAGGCCCTTTCTCTGCAGCATGCTGTCCGCAGTTACCTCGGGCACAGGATCATGGTTGCGTGCAAGTTCTCGTTCAAGTCGTATCCGCTCAGCCCGAGCCCGGTGATAGAAGCTGATCGTATTTTCCGGAAGTCCTGCGATTTCCGCCGCCCTGCCGTGGTCATAGACCGCCGTACCGGGAACTCCTCCGCCGAGCCGCTCGAGGCGACCGCCGGGATCTAAATCTAAAGGACTGAAGCCAAGTATTGAACCGACCTGGGGTTGCAGCTGCGGTCGCGCCCAGACATAGAAACTTCCCCGGTATTCGATTGGCGTAACCTGATTCATTAGCGCTCGTGTGTAGAGTACGAAGCCGCCGCGGTCCGAAATCGCCGGTCGACCAAACGCCTGGAAATTACGAGCGATCCAGGGCGCAACGACGATCGCGAATGTCGCGACCAACACCATGATATGGGCGAAGCGCCCGCCTCGTCCCGGCAGGGGCTGGCCGCGCGCACAGCTGAGCAGTAGGACGAGGACCAAGCCGACGAAGACATATAGCGTCGCAGCCTTGGTGAGCGTGAGAATGCCGAAGCACAGCCCAACGGTCACCATTGGCCACATCCTGCCTCTGGCCACGGCGAACGCAAGCGAGAAAGAGGCGCATATCATCAGAACCGCCGCCGGCAGCTCGCTATATAGATTATTAACGCCTTCGGCAGAGACGCCGTTTAGGAACGGTCTTACGGCGAGCAGGCCTGCGCAAATTGAAAACCAGAAGGAACCGGTGAACCAGCGCGTCGCAACAAGTACCGCTGCCCACAGAAGAATCACCCATAAGATATTCTGGTATTTGACGTATTTTGCACGGTCGCCGGAGAAATACTGCGCCGAATCGGCTTTACCCAAAAAGTGGTCGACGATCTGCACCGCTGCGGCGCTCATGGTGACTGGAAGCGGCTCTCGGTACATCGTACGGTTGTATGGCGGATTCTCGTCCAAAGACATTACGCCGAAATGGCTGACATTGATCGCCATGTGCAAGTTCTGGGCGGCGTCGTCACCTATCGAAGCGCCGTTGGTCAGGACGAAAGAAACCGCACCGAGTGCCACGGTAATGACTGCGGCGATGGTCCACTGGAGCGGACTGACTGTGCGCATTCTGCTGACCCCCGCCAACCAAGCCGCGATTGCCGACCCACGTAACATATGCAGCACCATAGTGCCCTGGTGGCCGGCATGCTGCAGAGGCAGCTAGCATAGACTTCAGCAGTTCCAGCCGCACGCGATATCGTAACGGTGGCGGCGCGATCGGAAGTATTTTACAAAGAGTAACTTTCCTTGGCTAAACTGCTTGCCGGTGGAAACACGGCTTCCGAAACGCGGCTTGTCAGTTCTCGTTCTGACGCCGAGCTTCCCTCCCACCCTCGGCGGGCAGGAAAATCACATATTGGAACTTTCCGCGAGCTTGATAACGGCCGGCGCCACTCTTCTGGTCATCACTCGACGGGTAGCTCACAATTTTCCGGCCAGAGAACACCTCGGCACGGTTCCCGTACAGCGCCTGACGCCCTTTGGTGCCATCAAGGGCGTGGGCTTTCGCGCCGTGCCGCGGCTGGGTCTTCTCTTGTGCAAAGTGATTTGGCGATTGATACGCGACAGGCGTCGCTACGATGTCGTCCTGGTATCGGGATTTAACTTCATGCCCCTCGCCCCGATTCTTGCGGGCATGCTGACCGGTAAGCCCTGCGTAGTGCGGCCGGAATCGCCTCTCGAGGTCACCGAACCGGTGGGTTCCGACAGTCGCAAGAAGATGGGTCTGTCCGAGCGCTCCGCGGCCATTCGGCTGTTGGGCGTCCTGCGTCGTCGGACCTCACGCCGAGTGGACCGCTACATTGCCATTTCCTCGGAGATACGCACCGGGCTTGTCGGCGCAGGAATCGATGGCAGCCGTATCGTGGCAATTCCCAATGGCATCGCCGTCGAGCGCTTCGCGCCGGTATCTTCCGCCCGCAAGTCGCAGCTGCGCGCACAACTTGCACTGCCCGTAAACCGGCTGCTGCTGATCTACACTGGTCGGCTCGCGGCGTCCAAGGGTGTTATGATGCTCATTGATGTGTGGCGCGAAATCGCTCCCCTTCACCCGGAAGCACACCTCGTCATTTTGGGCTCGGGCGAAGGTTGTTTCGACGACAGCGAGGGCGCCTTGCGCGACCTCATCGCCACGCAAGCCATGGATTCGCGGGTAACGTTGACCGGAACCGTCACGAACGTGCACGAGTACCTGCAGGCCAGCGATCTATTCGTCTTTGCAAGCGACTATGAAGGCTTCAGCCTGTCGATTCTCGAGGCAATGGCCGCGGGCCTGCCCATGGTCTGCACGCGCGTCGGCATAGCGGCGGAGCTTGGGGATAGCTGCCGCTTCGGCTTGCTCGTGCCGCCGCGCGATCGAGACGGTTTTCGGGATGCCCTGCAGCGCCTGCTGCTGGATGCGGCGCTGCGCGCCGAGATGGGCGCAAACGCGCACGCCGCGGTGCAGAGCCAGTATTCCCTGGCCGCCGAAGCACGCCGCTATCTCGATGTTTTCGGCGAGCTCAGCGAACACCCGCTGTGAAAGCGCTCACCAAATTTCTAATGCGAACGCTGAGTCGCACTGCGCGCCCCTATTTGCGCTCGCAGGGCCTGTTGCGCGTCACCAAGATCTTCAATAAATCCGCGCTTGAGTGGCAGCCGTCCAACGAGCGCATCGTGGTGCTCGCGCCGCATATGGACGATGAGGTCATCGGCTGCGGCGGCACTCTCGCCCGGCACATTGTGTGCGGCTCGCAGGTCACGGTGGTATTCCTGACCGACGGCCGTGGCGGCGGCGCAGCGGTAAATTCAGCGTTTACCGAGACAAACATGCCCGCCACCCGCAAAAACGAAGCCAAACTCGCGCTGGCGGAACTCGGCATCACGCAAATTGTGTTTCTCGATGCCCAAGACGGGCGCCTTGGTCCTACTGCAATCTTGGTCGATGCGCTGCGTGCCGCGCTAGTTGCATCGCGCCCGGATATCGTCTACCTGCCGTTCTTTTTGGAAGAGCATCCGGACCACAGGGCTTCAAGTACACTCCTGGCTGCAGCGGTAAGCGGAACCGGCATGAGCTTCCAAGTTCATGGATATGAAGTATGGACGCCGCTTTTCCCGAACTGCCTGGTAAGGATTGATGAGACTGTCGAGGCCAAGCGACGCGCCATTAGGCATTATCAAAGCCAGCTGGCCGAGGCCGATTATTTGCACACCGCGCTTGGCTTGAACGCGTACCGGTCGAGCGCGCTCGTGGACGGCAAGTGCCGCTTCGCGGAGGCCTTCTACGCCGCCTCGCTATCGCAGTATCTGGATCTGTTTCGCTCCTACGGTGATTCCAATCCCCGCAGTGCGCGCCCATCGGCTTGAGCACAACCCGGAACACCGCCTGGTTAACCGGCTGCCGCCTCGGTGGTGACCTACTTAACCTATTGCTGTTCGTAGTCATTTCGCGCCAGTTCGGACCCGTTGGCGTGGGCGCCTATTCTTACAGTTTTGCGGTCGCCACTTTCGCATTCGTGATTGGATGCTTGGGAATCGAAGAGTACGGCTTGCGGCAATATGCACGCCTGGATTTCGCAGAGAGGCCTGGCTTTCTGGGCGAACTGCTGGGTACGCAGGCGTTGATGGTCGTGGCCGCGGTGATTGGTTTGGCGGCGTACCTCGCGCTGACGCGGCCGCCGCCAGCCACGCTCATCATGGTCGGCGCACTCGGCGTGTACCAAATTACGGCTGCAATCGTCGCTACTCTGTTCATCCCGGCGATGGCCGAGCAGCGCATGCTGTGGCCGGCACTTGCCCAACTTGTAGCGCGCGCGGTGGCCTTCGCCGCGGCCGGCTACGCGATCCAGTTCGCCCACGCGCCTTTGGCGGTTGCTCTGCTTGGCTTCCCTCCTGCCGCGGTCATCTGGTTGTCGCTCGCAATTCGCTCGACACGGCACTACCTGCCGCTGATGCGGCTCACCGTCTCTTGGGCCGGTACGCGCCGGATCATGGTAATTCTATGGTCGTTCGCATTGCTCGAAATATTTGCACAGCTATTCTCGCGCGTTGGCGTCATCGTCCTGGCGTTGGCCGTCGGCGATGCGGCGGCTGGTCTTTTCGCGACCGGATTGCGCCTGATCGAAGTGGCCCTCATGCCACTAAGCTTCCTGGGGGTAGCCGCCTATCCCGGCCTCAGCCGGCTGTTTACTACGGACGTACCGGTATTCCGACGCTCGGCGGCGGACTTGTTGTGGATCATGCTGTTCGGCGGCGGCGCCGTCGCTTGGGGCCTATACTTCGTGGCGCCCTCTATGTTGGTGCCAGTTCTAGGTCAGCGCTTTGCCGGCGCCGAACCAGTGATTCAGACTATGGCGGTATTCGCTCTGGTGCAAGCGGTCGGCGTGGGCCTGGGACGCGTGCTGCTGAGCGCGGATCGCCAGACCGCCAACGCAGCATTTGTCGCCGCTGGCGCGATTTTGAGCGTGATCCTTAATGTTTTGCTGGTACCACGTTACGGAGTCAATGGAGCGATCTACGCGGGGGCAGCGGCATACGCCGCAATCGACTTATTGTGCGTGGGTGCCCTGCGCCAGCCCGTCACCGGTGCCGCGCTGCGGCGAATACTGGTATCGCTCGGCGCCAGTCTGGCAGTCGGCGGCGGTCTCGCCGCCCTCCTCGCCCTGCGCGGCTTCTCGGCTTGGCTGCAGGCTATCGCATCAATTGCCGGCTTCATCGTGATTGGCGCGGTCGCGTACCGGCACCGGCACGGCAGTTTGAATCGGTAGCTAACTAGGCGCTGACCATCGACGCTGGGGCCGCATCGATCCGTATCACGCCGCTCCTTCGCGAGGTGCCGCGCTCTTCGGTGGCGATCGCAATCGACGGTATCGTGCTAAAAGGGCCTGCAGAAGCGCGATGGAGCTGCCCCGCTGGTAGATCCACTCGATAAAGGATGCGACTGCGAGCCCGGCACGATTGCGGAAGATCCTCAAGCAATAGTTATGTTTTGTCTGACCGTTCCAATGGTACTTATAGGCTTCGTCGCCCCGCGACAGATCGAGTTCGGTCCAGTGATTCGCTATGCAATCTTCGATTGCCATCCCGAGCACGACGTTGCCGACGCTGTACTTCTCATAGCTAGGCGAATGCGCAAAGACATCGGCATAAAATTTATCGTGCAGGACATAGCCTAGCAGTCCCGCTGCGGGCGCCTGGTCGGCAAATAGCAGATAGAGTCGATACCAGCCCGCCTCCGAGAACAGAATGGCAATCTCGCGCTCGAATCGCGCTGACGCGCTCTCATCGAAATGAGTCGCTCCTTTTCCCTGCCAACGGTTTCGGTAGATCGTGATCAGATCATCGAGGGCGGCGCTGTCTGCGCGCGCGCTCTCGAATATTTTGAGATCCACTGCAAGGTGCTTCGCCAGATAGCGGCGGTCGTAACCCACATCCTTGCGCACGCGTTTGCCGAGGGTGGCCACGAATTCATCCCAGCTGGGGGTTAGCGCTACCGTGACGCACAGTTGTACTGATTCCAGACTCAGAGCCGGGAAAGCGCGCGCGCATTCCCGCAATAACGGCAGGAGGTTGGTCGAGCGCTCGCGGAAGTCCTTCAGTTCAATGAAAAGCCAATCCCGCGGTCCACTGGCCAGGAATTCGAACAATTGCCGGAAGAAGCTGGCCTCGTTTTCTGGGCGGACGATGAAATCAAGATAATCGGTTCGCTTGTGGGCGATGAAAGCCAGGTGTTTGAGCGGCAGCCCGCGAAAGCGTCTGGCCACAAACAGCGGTGCAATTCCGATGAGCCTGCCGTCCTCCTCCACGAGGACCAGGCGAAGAGCGCCCGATGCGCCAAAGTGCTTCCACCACGTGAAGTTCCAATGCCAGGACTGATAGGGGCTGTTATTGGGATTGCTGTCGAACAGTTCTTGCCAGGTCGACTGCAGGGCGCTGAAATCTTCTTCCTTCGTGAGTACTCGGACGGGCATCATGTTAAGAATACGCGAACGCGTCCTGAAACGGAATGTCGAGGTAAAGCAGAACGCGTTCGTGCGCGATCATTTCAAATCACTTCGTCGACTGCTTACTTGAGATCCGCTCCGGCGCAGATGTCCTCGGAGGGTCGATCGCAATGATGTGGCACAGATCACACTTTCCGTCAGGGCAGCGCGCTAAGCCCTATATGCGTGACGCCTTTGCCGATGGTAGGGTGCAGGGATGGGTAGTAATGCGGCCAGACCGGCCTGTATTCTGGTCGACCGGCGCGAACAGCCGTGAAGCTGGGGCTGCTCGAATCAGGAATTTTTGGCCGCATTGACCACAAATCGACTACTCGGCGATAACCGGCGCACGTCATTCACTAGCTAGAATTCGGCGGAACTATGAGCCCGTACATCAAGATTGCGCGGATAGATCACTGGTTCAAGAACGTGTTCATGATACCCGGCACGGTCGTGGCGATATTGCTCGTCGGCACCCCTATTGGGAAAGTGCTCGTGCCTTCGGCGATCGCATTGTTGAGCACCTGCCTGGTTGCGTCCGCGAATTACGTCATCAACGAATTCCTCGACGCCGAGTTCGACCGGCACCATCCAGTCAAATGGAGCCGGCCATCGGCGGCCGGCAGCGTCAAGCCCACCTTTGTTTACCTGGAGTATTTTTTGTTCGCCGCGGCCGGTCTGGGCCTGGCGAGCCTGTTGACCCGAGAATTCCTGCTTTTTTCAGCCGCACTGCTCGCCATGGGTATGATTTACAATGTTCGACCGTTTCGTTCGAAGGATCGGGTCTATCTCGACGTCCTATCGGAGTCGGTGAATAATCCGCTGCGGTTTTTGCTGGGCTGGTCCGCGATTGTCTCGGGTTATCTGCCGCCCTCGAGTATCTTGATGGCCTACTGGATGGGCGGAGCATTTCTCATGGCGGTCAAGCGCTACGCCGAGTACCGCTTCATCGCAAATCCGGAGCAGGCCGGACTCTACCGGCGATCGTTTCTCCATTACACCGAGCAAAAACTACTTCTTTCCTCGGTTTTCTACGCGCTGACATCCTCGTTTTTTCTGGGTATTTTCTTGATCAAGTACCGCATCGAACTGATGCTCAGTTTTCCACTGTTCGCGGTATTGTTCGTGTGGTATTTGGCAATCGGTATGCGCCCGCATTCACCCACCAAGGATCCCGAGAAGTTCTATCGCGAGCGAGGCTTCATGGCCTACGTGGTGTTTCTAGCGGCCGCCGTCGCGTTGCTGCTGGTGGTGGATATCCCCGTGCTGAACATATTTGTCGAACGCCTCAAGTATTGACACATTGTTGCCGGCCTTGTGCTCGTGAATAGCATGTCAATACCGGCACGGCAGCTGGGCCGCTATCTGGTGGCCGGCGGTACGGCCACTTTAGTCCATCTTTGCCTCCTGGCGGCACTCGTGGAACTGCTGGGGACGCCTGCGACCCTGGCCAGCGCGATCGGATTCTGCATAGCCTGTGGCGTCAACTACACGATTCAGTACTATTGGACATTCGCCGCCGTCGGCAGTCATGGTATTCTATTCGCCCGCTACGCCCTGGTGACGATCGTCATGCTGGGTGTCAATACCGTGTTTTTTTGGCTGCTGCATAGTCGTGCCGGCGCGCCCTACCTGCTGGCGCAGGCGCTGGCGACTGCCATGGTGGTTGGCCTGAATTTCGAGACCAATCGGCGCTATACCTTCAAAAGCCTCTGAGGTCGCGCTTCATGTTGCCGGTGCTTTCGCATAAAGATGGGCAAGCTCATGACGTGGCCGGTCTCTGAGGCGCTAGACCAAGCCAGCGAAACAAGCCCGCCTCCCGACCGTGCATCAGGTTCGCGAGTATCTCACGATCGGATTGTGAGATCCCGGAACTCCTCAGAAATGCGAGCGCGCCAATGCCACAGATCACGCCGCCGAGGCCCATTTGCACGATCGCCGGCAACGGCGGCAGAAACACGCGCAGGAGACTGCAAATTGCGATCACACTGCCCCAAACGAGCAGACCCATCGTCAGTACTCCTTTGAAGTTACGCCATTGCACGTCCCGTCGCATTTGCCACCAGATCCAGAAGTTCCTGAATGCATGGAATGTGCCGGTAGAAAGCGCTGCTCCATACAAACCGAGCGCAGGTATGAATACCAGCATTGCTGCAACCTGGTATAGGCCGAATAACTCGCTCGCCAACATCAAGCCGGCGCGCTCGTGATATTGGGCAACCAGCGATACCGGCATCGACATGCTGCTGGGAACGATCGACAAAGCCAGCACCAGCGGGAACAGGTTGGAGTACTGAATATATTTTCCGGCGAAAAATACCTGGACTAGCTCGCGGTGATAAACGATCACAAAAGCGATGGCTGGGAGCTGCAGTGCCAGGTTAAGATCGATGAGTAACGTAAAATAGCGAGATAGACGCGTATGCGATTCCCCAGCTGGTACCGCGAAGAACATCGGCTGTATGACGTTATCGAACAGCTTTTGCGGCATTATGTTGTTGATCATTTCAGTCAACCTTCCGTAGAACGCATAAGTCGCTACGGCCACTGGCGACAGCATGGCGCCAATGAAGAAATTATCTGTCTGGCCGTACACCAGCAGTGAACTTGCATCATTCAAATGATTAAATACCGCGTAGCGAGTAAGGCGTCTTCGTTCGGACGCGTCAAGGGGATGGTCGGTTGCCTGCGGCGTCCTAATCCGGAGCCGCCAATGCGCAAGCGATAAAACCATGTACCCAGCACCATAGGCCGCGATATCTGCAAGAATCGCTGAGCGGAGAGTAAGGGATCCGAAAACGGTGATTGCCGAATAAGCAAGCAACTTGCCGACAGACATTGCGGCGACAGACCCGACGCTATATTGATGCATCATGTGTGAGGCCAGGGAAAGCTGCAGGATGGCCGTTTGGAGGTACAAGATGATGAGAACGCCGAAAACGGCGAAATCGGTCCGATAGCCAACCAAATCGAATCGGTTTGCGATCACATTCCAGGCCAGCAGAATGATCGCGAGCATGAGCAGCGTGGAGGCGAGGCGTGCGCGGGCGACAATTCTCACGAGCCACGCGCTGGCTAGAGGCTTCGCCGTGCGGAGATATTCCGGCTGAAATCGCCGCAATGTCTGCTCGAGGCCAAACGAAGCGAGCGTCGTTATCACCGGAATGAAGGAATAAAATAAATTGTAGATACCGAACGCGTGCTCCTGCATACCGCGCACGAGGACGATGTAGCTCAGGACCGTCGAGACTTGCGAGATGGCGCGAAAGCGGATCGTCTTGAATATAGAACGCCGCGCTTGTTGAGGAGAGTACAGATTCATCGGCTGATTACCTTGATAGCCGCACCCATAGCTAACCACCGCAGCCGTAGGTCGCGCTTCACCGAGTTTCTCGATAATGCTGGCATGTTGAATCCGGTCTGTGGACTGATCCGCGTTGCCGCGCTTCAATCGTAAGATTAACGTGCCGTTCTGTTAAGTTCGGCGCTACGCAAAAACAATAGCATATGTGCAATGGGCGACGAGGACCTTCGGGACTTACGCTCAATGCCTAAAGTTCAGCGCTGACAAGCCCGGCTGGGGGCCCCGGCAGCTTAGCCGAAAGTCATTAAGTTAAGGTGGGGCGCGCAATATCTGACTTGAAATTCAGATGAGCTCTCGCCAAGGTGTTAGGATTTCATCATGCGAGCGCACGGTCGATGCTTGATTTCACCCCAGTCGTGAGGAACATCTTCAAGGTAGCTCTGCGCGTCGGCTCGCTCCACTGCGTTTCAGCAAGATTTGCGCACTGCCGGGAGGCCGATCAGTGTGCGGCATAGCGGGATTCTTGTGCCTAGGGTCGTTAGCCAGCGACAAAGCAGCCGAAGATTTGCGCAGGATGGCCCATACGATCGCGCATCGCGGACCAGATGGAGAGGGAATTTGGCACGACTCGGCGGCGGGCGTCGGCCTTGCTCACCGCAGGCTGGCGATCATCGATCTGTCTCCGCTCGGGGCGCAGCCCATGCATTCGGCGAGCGGCCGGATGGTGATCAGCTTTAACGGCGAAGTCTACAACTATCGCGCCCTACGCTCGGACCTGGAGCGCACAGGTCATCAGTTTCGCAGCTCTTCAGACACCGAAGTACTGCTCGAAGCCATGGAGTGCTGGGGTGTGGAAACGGCGCTGCGGCGCGCCCGAGGGATGTTTGCGCTCGCGCTGTGGGATCGCCAGGAGCGCTCGCTATACCTCGCCCGCGATCGATTCGGTGAGAAGCCGCTGCACTTCGGGCAATCCGGCAAGGCCCTGCTCTTTGGTTCGGAACTCAAAGCACTACGGGCTCATTCAGCTTGGAATGCGCAGCTCAATCGCGATGCTTTGGCATTGATGCTGCGTCATAATTACATTCCTGCGCCGCATACAATCTACGATGGGATTGGTAAAGTGCGCCCCGGATCGTTTGTACGTATTCATGTGCAGCGGGAAACCTTTGCCATAGAAGAGAAGTCCTATTGGTCTGCTCGACCAGTCGCACCAGCGCGCGCGCAAACGCGTCGCGTAAGCGATGCTGACACCGTCGAGCGCCTCCAGGGGGAGCTGGTCGAGGCAGTCAATTTGCAAATGGTGGCAGACGTGCCGGTCGGGGCGTTCCTATCCGGAGGAATCGATTCCTCGCTGATCGTTTCTCTCATGCAACATGCAAGTAGACGACCCGTCCGCACTTTCTCGATCGGCTTCACGGAGCAGGAATATAATGAGGCGCCCTTTGCTCGTCGCGTCGCGTCCCATCTCGGCACCGAGCACACGGAACTCATGGTATCCGCGCAAGACGCGCTGGCGGTTATTCCAAAATTAGCAGACATTTATGACGAGCCGTTCGCGGATTCGTCGCAGATTCCCACCTATCTCGTCAGTCAACTCGCCCGGCAATCGGTAACGGTCTCTTTGTCCGGAGACGGCGGCGATGAGCTGTTCGGCGGTTACCAACATTATACCAAGACCATCGATTATTGGCGTCGGGTGCAGCGGGTACCGGCCGCGATGCGGGCAGTCGTGAGAGGGCTGGTAGGGAGCCTGCCACTGGCGTGGATCGAGGTTCTTGCGGCGCCGGCATTGGTCGGTAGATGGCGTAGCCAATGGCATCTGGCTGATCGCATCAAGGAGCGCTCGCCGCAACTTTTTGCAAAAAACTTCCAACATCTGTACCGCACTTATTCGTCCTTCTGGCATTGCCCGGAAGACGTGGTACTTAACTCGCGAGAGCCTAACACCGTTCTGAGCAGCTACGAAAGCCATCCGACCGGCGTGAGCGCGATGGAGCATATGATGCTTATGGACACGCGCCAGTACCTGCCCGATGACATCCTCGTGAAAGTCGATCGCGCGGCGATGTACGTAAGTTTGGAGACCCGTGTTCCGCTTCTTGATCCACAAGTCGCAGAGGTCGCCTGGGACACTCCTCTCGACGTGCACTGTCGCGATGGCCGGGGTAAATGGCTGCTACGCCAGGTCCTCGCCCGCTACGTGCCGCCGGATTTATTTGATCGCCCGAAAGGTGGCTTTGCGATTCCGCTCGCGCAATGGCTTCGAGGGCCGCTTAAGAACTGGGCCGAGCATTTGCTTGATCCAGCGCGACTCCGCCGCGAGGGTATATTTGAGCCGACCGTTATCGAACGCCGCTGGCGTCAGCACCAGGCGGGACTTGCAGACTGGTCAATTCAGTTGTGGACCGTGCTAATGGCGCAGGGCTGGCTCGAACGATGGAAGCCCTGATTAGTAGTGCTGAGTACCCGCGAGGTAGTCGATGATGGCAGCGCGCTGAGCTGGATCGCTCACCCCCTGAAAGGTCATCGCGGTACCCGGAACCACGCCCTGCGGAGACTTCAGAAAAGCATCAAGCTTCTCCTTCGTCCACTTGCCCTGCAGCGCCTTCAACGCGGGCGAATAACCCTGAAATCCAGTTGCTGACGCGACCGGACGGCCGACAATTCCGGCGAGATCCGGGCCGTAGGCGTGCGTCATGCCGTCAATCGCCTTGTGGCACCCGCCGCAGGCCGTTCCGAACAGCACGGCACCCCCGGTTCCTTCAGCCGGTGTGAGCGAAATAATGCTGGACGTGTCCGTCCAAAGCACCAGCCTGCCATCACGCCCCTCGATGATGTCACGGATACGCTCGCCGATCTCGATCGGCTCCGAGTACACCACCCTCTGATCCAACAAGCGAATGCGGAACAGGGCGTGTCCATGCAGCGAACCGACCATTAGATCGCCCTTCCATACCGGAAAGCGATCCTGCTCGATCCGTACCAAATTGGATACCCCTATGGAGGGTACCCAAACGAAGGTGGGCTGCTGGTAGCCGTCGTGCCGGCCCTGTACACGATTCAAGGGCCACGCGGCGGAACCGTAGTCGGTGCCATAGGTCACGAGCGGCCAGCCGTAGTTGGCGCCCCGCACGATGAAATTGAGTTCATCGCCGCCCTGCGGTCCGTGCTCTGTGCTCCAGATGGCGCCTTCTGGAGTGATGTACAGGCCTTGCGGATTGCGATGCCCCATGCTGTAGATTTCGCTCGTGCCGTCCTCCAGATGGATCAAAATCGTCTTTCCGTAGGACACCTTAGGATCCTGCGAGAACATCTGCTTGGTCTCGACGCCGGTGAAGTCATGATCGCCGAGCGTCAGCATCAGCCTCTGATCGCCGAGGAACCCGAGCCGGCCGCCAACCTCCATGCCCGCGAATGGATTGTTCTCATGGACGCTGTTCTCCCCGCGCAACGAAACGCAGGGCGTGGCCTCAAAGACGGTTTCCCAATGCAGGCTTGGATCGCCGGCCAGGAACGCTTCGCGGGTCCCAGACAGGCTGGAAACACGCACTACGAAACATTTTTGCGCGCGCTTCCAGAAGTGATGCGACGCAAAGATTCGAACATTGTCGCCCTGCTCCTGAACACGAACATCGGCGACTCTGAATTGCCAGGTCTGCACCCCCTGCAGCCTATCCGAGGCATCGCCGCCGGTCGGTTTACCCGCATAGCCTTCGGGGTTTGCGTCAACCGCAAAATCCTGAATGTTGGCAGGCACCGTATAGGGCAATTGCTTGATCGAGAACGCGTCGTTTCCCTTTTGCCACTGGAAAACGTATATCCGGCCGTCGCCGGTAGCAAGCAAGTATTGGTCGCCGATCAAGCTGATACCGCCGCCGCGTACTTCCGTGCCCGGAATGCTGTCGCGGTAGGTCACCGCATGAAGCGTATAGAAAGCGGTGCTGATGTTGGATTCGGTCCTCACCATGTGCAGATGCTGCGGACCATAGGCCCGATAGCCCACTATACCCAGCAGTGCAGCCACAGCGAGGGCGAGCAGTGTCAGTACGGGCATTTTGAAACGTCTCAGGCCGAAGCCGAGCGACGCGAGCACGATCGCTGTGCCGAACATCGCGAGGATCATCGAGCGCGACCCCACCGGTGCTGGCTTGCTCATCAAGAAATAAAGGAATGTCAGGCAGAACACGCTGAAAGTGACGTTGGCCGCCAGCAACGCGCCCACCGGCCGACCAATTGAGCGTATGACCAACAGGAGGAGAACGCCTGCTAGATAGGCGGCAGCGAGCACGCTCGCTGCGTGCTCGGGATTATCGGCCGCCCAAAATGCCACATGCGATTTCACTTCCGGCAGCAGCAGCAGGAGCGCAAGGGCCAGCACATGCCAAGCGAGCAGGAAGCCAAGGCCGCGGCGGGTCGGGGCCGCGCCGGATGGATTTAGTGACGGCTCGATTTGCACCTGGTCATTTCTCCAAATTAGTCATGGCATCCGATTACTTACTCGAGCGTGTCGAACACGGCGAGCAGCTGCTTTGCGCACTGATCCCAGCTGAACGCCTTGGATCTCTCAATCCCTTTAGCAATCATGCCGGCGCGCAGCTCGGCATCTAACAGAACTCTCTTCATTCCCGTCGAAATGTCTTCAACACTGAGCGGATCGACCAACCAACCCGAACCATCCATAACCTCGGGTGGGGCGCAGGTATTGGCCGTCACGACGGGGCACCCGCAGGCCATCGCTTCGATGAGCGGAATACCGAATCCTTCGTAAAGGGACGGGAACGCAAACAGGTCCGCCAGGCTGTACACGGCGGGCAGATCGCTGTGCTGTATCCATCCCGGAAAATAGACGCGGTCCTCGAGGCGCAGCTCCTGCATCTCTCGCAGCTCCGCGTGGGTGCTCCAGCGTTGCTCGCCGGCAAGTACCAGCTGGTGCGGTACGTCATCTTTGATGCGGGCAAACGCCCGTAGCAGCCTCGCGACATTCTTGCGCGACTCGATTTGTCCGCACCAAAGAATGAAACGCTCCGGCAGTTTATATTTCTGGCGTACCGCCCGCAACCGTTCGGCGTCGTGCACCGGCTGGAAAAGGCTGGGGTCGAATCCGTTGTGTATCGGAAATACCTTGCGCGGGTCGACACCGATGTGTTTGACGACATCCGCCTTCACCGCATTCGATACTGCCACGAATGCGTCGGAGAAGCGGCAATACAGCGGAACGAAAATATTGAAGTACCACTGATCGTGCTTGAGGAAATGCTCCGGAATGACGAACCATTCGGACCCGTGCAGCACGAACATCGTCTTTGCCCTCGTGAAGAATGGAATCGTAAACTTCGGATTGAATATCAAGTCCAGCCGCTTCTTTCTGGCGATCCACGGAACCGCGATCTGATCCCATGGAACCGTTCCCGGCATGCGGACAGCGACCTCCTCGACGTTAGGGTATTGTGCATAAGTCCCGACCAACTTCGGGTTTTGATAGATCAGTAAATAGCGGTGTTGAGCACCGTAAGTGAAAATCAGTGGCAGCAGCTTCTTGGTATAAACCTTGACGCCGCCTTCCTGCTGCTCGTAGTGCCGAAGCATGATCCCGATCTTCATTTTAGCTGTTCCTAACTCACGAGATCGCTAGCATGCAAAATCGCTCCGCCTACGGCGCGTTCATTACGCCGGCGTTCGCCGCAACAATCAGCACATCCGTATCCCCGTATCCGGCCGTCCGCACACGCCTGACCGACCATCCCTCCGATTGAGCGACCGCCAGCAAGCGATCTTCGACGTCCGGATATACGCTGGCATACACCCGACGCCCCGAAGCAACGATCGGTTTCAAAGCGCGTTCGCCGTAGAGGACGGGACGATTGGTCCAACGCTCCGTCTTACCATCTTGGCAGACAAACGCCTCATACCGCAGATCTTTTTCACCCAGGAAGAAATAGTCAAAACCGCCATAATACTGTTCCAGGTTTGGAATACCCGTAATCACGACCTCGCCCGGCCGGACATGTGTCGCAAGCCACTGACCGACGCTGCGTATGTCGTTGCGCGGGTAATAATGAGCGGCGAGCACCGCCGACATGCCGACGCGAAAATTGATGTCCGCCGAGTCAACATGAGCGATGTGCCGGGGCTGAAAGTCCTCCGTCGCGCTGAAAGCTAACAGCGGTACAGCCGCTGCGAATACGATTGGCGCCTGACGGAAAGCGTTTACCGACTGCACCAGCTTCAATAGCGCCGCAACCGACAAAACGATGAACAGAGGGTAAAGAAAGAACGTGTAACGCGTTTCGATGCGCTCGGTCGCAGTGGCGCCGACCGCCAGTGCCAGCAACGTAATCAAACTCAATAGCGCCGCGATCGAATCCGGTGCCGGGCGCCAGGTTGTGATTGTTTTCCATAACCAAAAGACAATCGCGGCGGCCAGGCCCAGCGATAGTATCGGCACCGTGTGGCCCCACGGCCGAACGATTTGATCGTAGATGTCGGGAAATCCGAACAAATCATTAATGACTGGCGGCGGCCCCTTGGCCCCCGTGCCACTGACCGCCGAGTAATTCATCGGACTCCCGGCCCAAATATCGAATCCCAGCCAGAAAATCAGCAATGCAACCAGCGACAGCGAGAAACGGCGTGCTGGCTCGGCGGTTAATTCACGCCAATCAATCAACTTGGCGAGCAACATTAAAGCGAGCACGCCGCCGCTTACGATGAAAAGATGCATGGCCGCCGATGCTAGAACGACGCACAGGCCGGCGGCGATCATCCCCTGTCGGCGATAGGACCAGATCCATGGAAGCGAACTGACAACGAGGCCAAGCGGTAGCAGGGATGCAAGGGCCCACGCCGGATGCTGCCACAATGCATCAAGCCCGGTGGCAACCGCCGACAGATGGCCCGACGAATTACCCACGACGTCGGCATCTGCCGTGGGCGCCTGAGCAAAGCCGCGCAGGTCTCGGGAAGCAAGGAACAGCAGCGCCAGCAGCAATACCAGACCGGCCAATCGTCGCCAATCGGGGGCTCGCAGGCGCCCATGGTCGTGCGTTAACACCACTGCCAGAAGATTGGCGACTCCCAGCAGCACTCCTCCTTCCCAGGTCAGCACGCCGAGCGCGGAGAGGGCGACTAGCCAAATCAGCGCTTGCTTATTCCTATCGACGGCGTAGCGAAGATAGAACACCAGGTACCAGGTGAATACGGCCTGAAAGGGCGCATACATCCGACCAAATCGCGCCATCTCGATTTCCCAAACGGAAATGCACAGGATGATGAGGGTTACCCAGCCGGCCGTAAAACCGGTAATGCGCTTGGCCAAGCAATATGCCGCCGGCAACACCGCTAAACTGCAAATCCCGGCAAGCAGGCGCCCGGCGAGCTCCGGCTGCAAGCCGGCAAAGCGCATGCCGGCTACCATATACTGATAAAGCAATCCGCGCGTGTAATATCCGCCGCAGGCAAATTTCGGTAGTCCGCTCCGCATAACATTGTCGATCGACCGGGAGATATAGAACTCATCGACGCCCAACGGCCAGGTACCGATCCCTTTGAATCGCCCGTAAAGGCCGGCAAGCAGCGCTGCTGCCCCAAGGAGGACGGGGAGCACCCAAGAGGGGATAGATTGGATGCGCGACATCAGCCGGGCTGATCCGCCGTTATCGCAGCCCGGCGGCCCGATCGGCCGCCGGGTACCCGTCCGATCTGGAAATCGTCTCGGAAATCAAGTAGCGCGGTCGCCGCTTCGTTTCAATATAGTCCTTGGCAAGGTACTCTCCGATGACACCAAGGCACAGCAGCTGAATGCCACCCAAGAAATAAATGGGAATTACGGACGAGGCCCATCCCGGAATCGCACGCGACGTGAGTAGCCGTATCCACAGCACCCAACCGGCCATGCCAACGGATATTAAGAATACGAGCATTCCGATGACGGACACCGCGCGCAGGGGTACCGCGGAAAATGACGTGATCCCGTCCAGCGCCAACCGAATCATCTTCGAGAGATTGTACTTGGATTCACCGGCCATCCGCTCCTTTCGATCATAGTAAACACTGCTCGGGTTGAATCCAATCAACGGGACGATGCCACGAAGAAACAGATTTACTTCCGTGTATTCCTTCAGAGCTGCAATCGCCGTTTTCCCCATCAACCGATAGTCGGCGTGATTGGGTACGATTCCAATTCCCAACCGACGCAACAAGCCATAGTAAAACAGCGCGGAATTGCGCTTAAAAATCGTGTCCGTCCGTCGCCCTCGGCGAACCCCGAAGACCACTTCATGGCCGCTGCAAAATTCCGCGATCATTTCTGGGACCACCGAAATGTCGTCCTGGAGATCTGCATCGATGGTAATGACCGCATCGCCCCGTGAGGAAAACAGGCCGGCGAGCAGCGCGGACTGATGACCGTAGTTACGCGACAACCGAATTCCGACTACCTTGGGATCGTTCTCGCACAGGGCGGCGATCAGACCCCACGTACCGTCGCGACTGCCGTCATCGACGTAGTAGATCTTGCTTTTGGGCGACACGCGCCCGGCCCGACACATCGCATCCATCAGCTGCGCAAGTTGACGGTGAGTTTCAGGCAGAGCTTCCTCTTCGTTATAGCAGGGAACTACCAGGTCTACTACCACGTCTTCACGCGTTACTTGATTCACGGTGACTCCTAAAACGTCCATCGAAGGTTGACTAAAAAATTCCAGAGCAACGTAACGAACGTAGCCGTCGCTTGCGCCACCAAATAGTTGGCAGCGTAAACGTTGGTCCCGATGAATGTAATGGCACCGTTCAAGAGTAATCCACACAAACTGATCAGTAGGAACCGAGGCAGCGAGTGACGATGTCGTGCCGTAGAATTGAACGTGAACGAATAATTCAAGAAATAATTAACGACGCTACTCGCAAGATATCCAATTGTCGACGCCAACGTAGCGGAAAATCCCACCTGCTCCACCAAAACCACCAGCAGCAAATACTGCAGCCCAGTGCACAAGCCACCTACGAGCAAAAAGCGGCCGAACGTTTTGGGCACTGACAACGTCGACAATCGCACGGGTCCGGCTCCAGATCGGTAAGCATTGTAAATTAAACACAATCTCACGTGGCCATCGATGTATCAAGGTACCGCAGGCCGCGGCTCACTGACTGCGCGTCGATGACGTCCACGGAACAGCAGTTTACAAATAGGCACCGCTGCCAATATCGACAGAATCGGCATGATCGGAATACTGTAACGGGCTTGCGCGTGAATGGGCACATAAATCGCCATGGTATAGAGGACGAACAGCAGCATCAGCCACAAAGTGGGTTTATGCATTTTCCTAAACCCGACGTATATACCCGCGAGCGCGAGGATCAGGTATGTGGACTGAACCGCCACATTGGCCATCGTCGTCGTACTATTCTTGCCTCGAAACCAAAAATTGAAAACGTTCTCGGATGCGCACTTCACGAACAGAGTTGGCGACTGCAGATACTGCTGGACTACTTGCGCTCCGAGAAAACTGTTGAACTTCACCTCATCGTGTGGATCGTAAAAAAATTGATAATAGGAGTCTTCGGAATCTTTGAATTTATATCCCTGTTCCGTGGCAAGCTTATTGCGCACATCGGCCGCTTCGTAATCCAAATCAACGAATTCTTTTTTCCCGTCGGCGTGGACGCACAAATAATTCCCCGCCTGCATTGCAACGCCCTGAACACTGGCGGTGGGAATGAATTTTCCGACCAACATGTAATTGCGTACGATCCAAGGCGTCAAGACGAAAAGTGCACAGGCAAGGACCAATACCGCTCTCAATGCAGAACGAAGAACTGCCCTCCAGTCGCGGTGGAACAACAATCCGTAAAAAATTAGAAATGTCGGAAAAAGCAGTGCAGTGCTCCGGACGTACGTGGTAATCCCAAGGGCTATCCCGGCCTTCAAATATGAGCCCGCGGACTCCGTGCAAACCGCTGTTCTCAAAAAGAGCAGAAAACACAACGACAGAAGCGTAAATGGCACCTCGACTCCAGTGCGCAGCTCCGCCAACACCACACCCGGGTGCAGCATATAGATGATCGGAGCTATTACCGGAACCCAGCGGGCCGGCGAGAGCAGACGGGCCAAATTGAAGATCAGCAGCGCAGACAGCGCCGTCATTAAGACATTTGCAACGATCGCCGCGAAGTGGTAGTTATCAAATTCGTGCATCAGTGCGGCGAGAAAATAAGGGTAGCCCGGTTCCCTCATGAGCGTCAGCGTCGTGTCTGGCGTAAACCGGTAGCCCATTCCGTGGCTTATATTTTTTGCCAGCGAATAATAGTTATCCACGTTCCCAATGCTGTAGCGCGCGCCAATTTCGTCTTTGAGACCGGGGGCTAGCAGCAGGGAAAATCCGAGCTCCAAAAAGACGATGCCAACCACTGCGATTGCGAACCAGCGCACTTCCGACTTACGGCGCAATAAAGCAACGTAAGGATCCGCCTCCCCAGTGGTCTCGCTACCCCAATCCATTACAGATCCTCACGCCTGCCTTTCCATTCCCAATAATCCGGACGCCTAAAAACCAGAGATTGGAGAGAGAAGAGTTGCGGCGGACGTGGAATCTCTGTCGGGAGATTAGCTCCGGAATGTGCCTCCGGCATCCCCCAAAACGCCAATGTGGGTGTTTCATCGTGAAATCATAGTGCGGGGGCACGCTCAGCCCTTCGTTTTCGGGTTCAGAGGACGCGCCGGAACTCCGCCCACAACGGCTTTATCGGGGACATCGCGTATAACGACCGCGTTGGCGCCAATAATCACGTCATTTCCAATGGTGATTCGGCCGAGTAACTTGGCGCCTGCGCCGATTTGCACCCGGCTGCCAATGGTAGGTGCGCCGAGCGGATCGTCGTAGCCCGTGTTTCCCAGAGTAACTCCATGTCTTATCAAACAATCGTCGCCTATGACGCTCGCTCCGTGAACGACGATACAGCCGTGGTGTTCGATACTCAGCCGTCGGCCGATGCACGCGGTGGATCCGATGCTGATGCCGCATAGAATCTCGGCCAACCTGTTCAGAACCAGGTATACGAGCGTCCATGGCGCACGGACGACTTTGTTTCTCACTCTGAACCGGGCATGACCAAATCGATACACCAAGAGCGCCCAAATGCCTATGCCCATCAATCCTTCGCGCTGAGCTTTAATGTCTTCGAGGATGATGTTCATGCCGGATATTGTCGAGTTTCTATGGACGGTAAGGGTGGCGTCGTGCGACATTAAACGCTATGCCGAGGTGTAAATCCAAGTATAAGGCCGCGAGCCCGTGAGTCCATACGGCTATGCGTCGACGCTGGGGGCATGTTACTTATCGCATGCTGCGCTGATGACTCGGTCACACAAAGCGGGAAGCTCGCGAGCGCCCGTACGCGCGATCTAAAAGCGAAGCTCGGCGCAAATGATCCGTTCACAGCCGCACGCGCACCTCGACTGCGTTCAGCTGCTTCGGGCCGTCGCTGCCGTGGCGGTCGTTACCCACCACATCCGCCTGTTCGGCAACGGCGCTTGGGGGGTCGATCTTTTCTTTGTCATCAGCGGCTTCATCATGTGCTACGTAACCGAGAACTCCGGCCGGAGCTTCTTCGCAAAGCGCATTATTCGAGTGGTACCGCTCTATTGGGCCGGCACGCTGGCGGTATTTTGCATTGCCCTTGTCTACCCCAGCCTCTTGGATCACACGACTGCCGATTTCGTTGATCTGCTCAAATCGCTTTTCTTCATCCCGTTCAAGAAAGGCCACCTCACCGTACCCGTGCTGTTCCTTGGATGGACGCTGAATTATGAAATGTTTTTTTATCTGATATTTTCCCTGTCGATGGCGGTGAACCACAAAAGACGGGCCGTCGTGGCGAGCGTCCTATTGGTTGCAATTGTATTTGCCGGACAATGGGTCCCAGACCACCCCGTGCCTTTCCGGTTTTTTAGCAGGCCGATAATCCTCGAGTTTGCATTCGGCATGATTTGTTATGAATTGTTTACTAGCACGGCGAGGCATCGGATGCGAAATCGCAGCATCGCTTCGCGACTGCTTTGGACGCTGGCGGGTGCAATATTCATCGTGTGCATGCTTTTGGCGACTAATTTTTCGCCTTTCGAGGAGCCCGTGATTCAATGGGGAGTCTTTGCGGCGCTGTCTTTCTATTGCGTTCTTTGCGGACTTTCGGGCGTCATACTCCCAGTGTGGGTCGTGGCTATCGGCGACGCGAGCTACTCTCTGTACTTGTTTCATACATTTGTCATTCAGCTATTCACCAAGTTCACAGGCGCATTCTCGGGCACCGGAGCCCTTGCGTATTTTATGGCTGTCATGGTGATCGTCCTATGCTGCGTAATGTCGGTGCTGTCCTATAAGTATTTGGAACGTCCCCTCACCGAGTTCTTGAGGCGGCGATTCGTCGACCGCGCCGTGGCGACCGATGCGGGGGTGCAATGTCCGGCGTCGGAAAAATAAACGCCATACAGGGACTGAGTGGCATCGCCGCGCTGCTCGTGGTGCCCGATCATTCGTTCCTGCGCTTTTCAAAGGGGGCGACACACAAGCGTTGCCGAACGACCACCTGCTCTATGTCGCTAAAATGTTGGGGAGTTGAAAGTTTTTTTACAGCGGAAAAAGAAACCGATGCTCCGGGCCCTGAAACGGAGATAGTGGTATGCAAGCGTTTATCCTAGCTATGTTTTGTGTCGCAATGCTGAACGACTACCTGATTCAGCTGCTCGGGCTGCCACCGGTCGCGCGATTCGCGCCCGAGCTCATGTCCTCAGTGGTGATTCTGTATGTCTTTGTCGCCGGCACCCGAGATCGGTTCCGCTTGGTTGCGCGGAAGTACTGGCTTATTTTCGGCGCAATGATAGTCGTGATCCTGTGTGGGATCATCGATAACAGCCCCGGCGCAGGGCCGGTTATCAGCGGTATGCGATTCTATTTTCGAGCTGCGCCATTTTTCTTCCTTGCCGCGGTGCTGCCCATTAGCGAGGAGCAGATCATGAGACAGCTCAAACTGTTGTTGGGGCTGGCCTTTATACAAATCCCAATTGCTGGCTATCAGCGCTGGCTGGTTTACGACGCCGAAAAGTTCTCGGGAGATTCCGTGCAAGGAACTCTTTTGGATTCCGGAATACTTTCAATGTTTCTCATTTGCGGCGTGTTGATATTGACCGGAATGCTATTGAAGCGCCGTATAAGCATGTTCCGCTACATAGTGTTGTTCCTAATATTGCTCGCTCCGACGACTATTAACGAGACCAAGGTCACCGTTATTTTCCTGCCATTGGGCCTGTTCGTCACTCTGCTCGTGGGCGCAGAACGTGGCAAGAGATTGCGCTACGCTGGGATGGCGCTGGCCGTATTGGTTGCGTTCGGCGCGATCTTCGTGCCGGTGTACAACATGCTGGAGGAGCGCAATCACTACAAAGTCGACATAGTCGATTTTTTTTCGAGTCCGCAGGAACTTGGCAAGTATCTCGCCGGCACCGGCCAGCGTCCTACGGTCGGGCTGGGCACTCAGAAGGCGGTCCATCGAAGCGAGGCCATCGTTTTCCCGCTGCAGTACCTGTCCAAAGATCCCGCGCTGCTGGCATTCGGATTGGGCCTTGGAAACGTGTCGCCCTCTAACTTCGGCCGGAATTTTCAAGGTGCCTATTACAGCTTGTTCAAAAATATCCTGGTCATCTCGTTTGCGTACTTTCTTCTTGAATTCGGGCTTTTCGGCGTAATTCTCATCGGTATCCTGTTTTGGATGGTTTTTTCGGATAGCCTTGCGGTCGCGCGCAGGGATGACGGCCCCCTTGGAGCGATCGCCGCCGGATGGGCGGGTGTGGTCGCCGTGTTCTTGCTATCGACGGTCTATAATGCTTTCCACTACTTCACGTCGGTCACCTTTCTCTATTGGTATATATCCGGGATCATATGCGCACGGCGCGTGTCAATGGCACAAGAAACAGCGGGTATATCATCCTTAGCGTATCCCGGGCCGACCGCCGCTCAGGGATAGTTTGCCGGGTAGGCGGTTCTAGTCAACGGATGCGCAGCGCATGCCGCCGCAACATTTGACCATTGCGCGGCATCGGGCACCTGGCTTCCGGTGAGCCGAGTCCAGAAGGCGTGCGAAGCGTGGTAAGTCTGGTTAAGCGCGTTGATGATATCCTGCGGCGTATATGGACCACCTTTCGCGCGAAAATAAGTGGTATATAAGTCCGGCCCTTGCACATCCATCATTGCCGTCATTTTGGGCCTTAAATCAGTGCCCCCAAATTGGGCCACGCCAAGATAGGTCTGCAGGCCGTCTCCGATGATCGAAGTCCCGTAAGTGGTGATCGCTGATTCACCCAAGGTATCGGCACTGCCTGCGGCGATGCGATTTTCCGCCATCCATTGTTCCAATGACGTGGCGGCCACCGGCTGAACAAAATAAGAATTGGCCATCACCACACTTGTATGAGGAAACGCGGCCGTCGAGGCGGTAAGCAAGCGCTGCAGTTGGGTCTGCCATGCGTTGTCGGTGTAGTGCGGGTCGCGCGACCCTAAATTGGCGGCAGACTGAGCGATTGTCGAATCCTCCTGCACGAATAATGCCTCCACATTCGGATCACCGTCGAGGTGCTTTCCCAACGCCTGCACCATGGCGATGAGGCGATCCATCACAGGCTGGTAATACAGCGCAGGCGCGTACTGCCCAGTCGATGCCCCGTTCGCATTCTGCCCCCACCATCCGTAACTTCCGGCGACTGGGCTGGCGCCGTAAATCGGGTTCTGTTGGATATACGGTGGAATGATGGACCCGGTGGCGTTTTTCAAGGCGCCTTGGCCGTAGAGCCAAAGCTCGATCGTCAATTGTTTCGGCCTGTTGTACGCAGTCTTCAGTCGCGCCAATATGGCGTCCACCGTAGAGAAATCGTAATTTCCGGGCGTCGGCTCGAGTGCACCCCAGGTGATGAACATGCGATAACCTACGATGGCGTCTTGATTGTTGAGATCATCCAACTCCGCGCTCACCTTGGAGATTGAGTCACCTGGGTGGATAACGGTATAAGAAGCCATGTAGTGGCCAGGATTCCATTTAATTACGTGACCAGATTGCGTGGTACCGCCTGTCGGGCCACTCGACGACGCGCACTTGGAGTCCACGCAGATCTCTGGGGGGGGGTTAGGTTGGGTAACAGTCGATGTTTGGCTGTGCGCTGAAGCACCAGTGAAACACACCGCCAACGCCACTCGTGCGGCAAGTGAAATCAACCTTGGTCCAGCCATCTGTGTATCCCCGGAAATTTGAAGATATAATAAGTTAAGCGGATGCGCTTTCGATGTGGGTTGCAAAATAGCCGTGGTCAATGGCGCGAGTCAACTGTCGACGCGCAGCGACAAATGCTGCAACGCGCGCCTTAGGTTTTCGCGTTACGACGACGGGCCACGACCGTAGGAACGCAAAAGTCGCTGCAATTGCTCGGCGTTGCGCAACGAATGATGAGCAGTCGCATGCTGGCGCCCCCGCCTGACGTAGGCCGAGCGGGCGTCAGGATTGTCGATCCAGCTACGCACGGCGGTATCGAGCCCAGCCTCTGAACGGGCAACAATCCCGACACCGTCACGGTCCAATACGTGATCGGGATCGACTTGCAAACTGACGATGGCGACGTCGCGCAGCCAAGCCTGAATGAACGTATTCGGGAATCCCTCGTGCAGGCTTGTATTAACGAAAATGTGCGCTCGCGCCAACAATTCGTTGACCTCCTCCTGTGTCTTCTGGCCCACATATTGTAAATTAGTCGCACTATTGATGCTCCGCATGAGCGCCCGCTGCCAGTGGTCGTTGTCCGGGGTCACCGCCGAGGCGCCGACCATTACAAACCTCACCGCGGGGCAGTTGCTCAAGCTGTTCGCCAAACGAATAAAGACTTCGGGCTGCTTCCAGGTTTTAAGATTCGCGATCCAAATCACCGTCAGCGGTCCGGACTTGTCTATCGTTTCGGCAGCCGGCGGATGAAAATTGGGTATTACTGCGTCCGCCCGCCTGGCATAATTATTGAGCAATAAGTCGGCTTGGTGTTGGGTCTGCACGACGATTCGGCTTGCGTGCCGGGCGCCCCACCGGACTGCCCATTTTTCCAGGCCCAGACGCAAGATATTTCGCCCGCGATCCAGCAACTGTGGCGTAACGTCCGTATCATGTGCCACGTGCCACACTAAAGGTATCCCTCGACGGCGCGCATAGAATGCGCATACGCCGGTGTAGCCGCAGGCAACCCGCTGGTAAATGATGCAGGGATCGATTTCGCGCAGCCTGCGATACAGCGACCGCGCCTCCATGAGGTACCCGAATCGCGGAATCGGCCCACCGCGTCCAATCCGAGACACCTGGTAGGCACGGGCTCTCTCGCGCTCATCGACAAAATGCGTGAGATAGTGAATCTCATATTCGCCCGAGCGCACTAGGGCTTCGATCAATTGCTCAATTTGATATTCAGCCCCTCCCCCATGCTCAAAGGGGTTGACAATGCAGATCCTCGGTTTCGCGGCGCCTATCATCGGTGCGCAATGATGTCGAGCATGCGCTTTTCGACCGCATCGGCAATCACGGTATAGGATCGGTGTTCGATCGCGTATCGACGCCCGCGCTCGCCCATGAGCTGCGCAGTCTTAGGGTTCTGCAATAGAGTCGCGATGGCGGCCGCGAACGCTTGCTCGTCATAGGCGACGCAGAGCCCCGCGCCGCTATCCTCGATGAGGCGTTGCTGTTCTGGATGATCGGTGACGACGACCGCTTTGCCGAGTGCCATGTATTCCACAAGCTTGGTTGGAGAAGCGGACCGTAGTATCGGCGTCGGGTAGAACGGCGAAGCGCAGATATCGGCCTCCACCACGTATTGCAGCGCTTCCGGCTGCGGTAATTGCCCCACAAATACTACACACGACTCCAGATTGAGCCGCATCACTTCGCGCTTTAGGAACTCTTCATCCTCAAGATCCTCCCCGCGCCCCACCAGATATAATTGCGCGGTTGGTACACTTTCTCTCACCTTTGCAAACGCGCGCACCAGGAAATCCAGGCGACGGACTTTATTCAGCGTGCCGAGATACAAAACACAAGGAACATGTTCGGGCAGCAGGCGGCGCCTCTCGGGCATGTTAACTGCGGCGCACATCTCGACACTGATGCCCATCGGCACTGCGGTTATTTTGTGAGAGGGTATGCCCTCCGCGGCAATATCCTCACGCATTTGTTCACTTTGCACGAAAACGTGATCGGCTGCGCGCAGCAACCATCGATACAGCAGCCACTTAAACGCCAAGCCCCGTAGGAAATAGAGCCAGGGAAATCGGGCGGTGCCGTCCTTGGCCCGCAACAGATAATGTTCGGGAAACGGGTAGGAAAGCCAATAAATGAATCGGGTGTGAGATACCCGGCAGGCAATCGCCGCGATCGCAGCTGCTAGAAACTTGTCTTTCACCTCTACCGCGTCGTACCGCGTGCGGCGCAGACGCGAGAGTAACCTGAAGTCGTTGCGGATGCCGAGTGCGTGTTTCCTCACCCGTCTGAACAGGGACAGGCCCAAATCCGTTGCGCCGACCCAGACCTGGCCGCCACCCCAGCGAGCCACGTAAGGACGATCGCAGGCAGCTTCGCTTTGCAAGATCCAGTCGATCTCGTGGCCGCGCCCCGCCAACTCCACGCCGAACAGCACCGAGACATCCACGCGAATCGGCGGAAAGGTGTCGGAGGAAACAATCAATAGGCGCATTCAACCGAATCCGGTGCGATCAGGCTCCCTTGCCGCTGCCGCGCTTGGGATATTCTGAGTCGTAGCCATAGTGATAGCTGGGTACCGTTTCGATTGTTCGATTGAGCACTACACCTGCAATTTGGAATTCCGATAGGAGATCCAATGCCTTGGTAAAATCGGTTTGGCTGGTAAGCCCTTCAGAAGCTACGACGAGAATGGCGTCGACCTTGGGGGCAACCACCAATGCATCGTCAGTGAGCAACACGGGAGGCAGATCGATGAGAATGATAGGCTCAACCGTACCTTGTTTGACGACGCGGATCAGGTCGTCAAATCTCGACGAGGCAAGAAGTTCCGACGCCTGCTCCGTCGGCGTCGTGCTGCCGCAGATCATCAAATTTTCGCTGCACACTGAGACAAACATGTCTTTGACATGTTCGCCAGTCTCGAAATAGTGACGAAGTTCGTGGGGCGGGTGTACGCCTAACGTGCGACATACGCTCGGGTTGCGCATGTCCATGTCCAGAAGCACGATCTCGCGACTTTTCTCGCGCGCCATGCTGATCGAAAGATTGAGCGCGGTCAGGGTCTTGCCGTCATTCGGCCCGGCGCTGGTGACTGCGATCGTGGTCCACTGATGGGCCCGCGCGCGATGGAGTAATCGGGTACGCAACATGCGATAGGCAGCAACTGCCGCACCGTCCTCCTCTGCCGCGCCACGCAACAGCAGGCGGTGCTCCCGGCACAGATCCTCGTCCAGGTTGAGCGACAACGGCTGTATTCGAAGCGAAGCATCGATGGCTGCCGCCTGCTTCGTCCGGCCGGCGCTGCGTTGCGCACCGTCTTCGCCCGCGCGGCGCGACGGGCTGTTGCGTGGCTCGGCCCGGGTTTTTTCCAGCGCTCGTTCGACGATCGACATTTGTACCTACATACCCGGTCGGTGTGAGTGCTTTTTAATACGCTAAGTGACTATCGATGCAAAGCCAATATTATCACGGCGGTTGCGGAAGCCGCAGCGATGGAATAGGCCGCAATGAAAGAACCAAACTTGATGGCGCTTCGGCGTCTGTCTCGCGCGTTCTTGATGACTGGAATATTCGCGAGCACGGGAATGTTACCGAGCATCGGCAAACCTTGCGCATTTCTGACATTCTTATCCATGGCTTCGGAAACTGCCATCGCGATCCCAGTGAGCGCGGCGCCGATAACCAGTCCTAGAAGGATCAGGCCAATTCTATTCGGATAGACCGGCGATCTCGGCGCGACAGGGGCGCGCAGAAGCGTGAATCTTTCTCCGCCCTGCTGACTCTCAAAGGTCTCGGCCAAGTTGGCACTTTGCAATCGGTCCTGCACATGCTGGTACTGGTTCTGCAGCACGCCTTTGCGCAGCAGAACTTCGGCGACTTCCCGTTCCGAAGCGGGCGTATGCTGCACCAATCCTCGGTACTGCTCCAGTTTGGCACGCGTCGCTTTATCCTGCGCCTTCAGATTGGCCAGTTCATTGCGTGCCGACTCGAGCTGAGTTGCAGCCATCTGGTATTGCGGATTGTTGGACCCCTGAGTGACATGACCTGCCGTGGAACCACCGGTCTGAGCCATCAGTGTTTCCAGCGCACGGCGCAGGCGCTTCACCTCGGGATGATCCGGTGTGTAGCGCTGTTCGGCTTCAGTCAATTTGGCGCGCACAGTGGCAATATCGGTGAGATCCCCGGATTGCGTGATCAGGTTAGGGCTCATCTGGCTGAGCTGCACGCTGAGCACGGATTCTTTTTCCTGCGCGACCAGGACTTGCTGATCCAGGCTGTCGAGCCTATGTTGCGTATCTTCAATGGTCGACTGGTTGCGCTGCAAGAATTCGGGCAGTGCCTCGCCATACTTGTTTTTCAGCGCGGCGAGCTGCGCATCGACGTCGCTAATTTGCCGCGCCAGTTGTTCCGATTGCTTCTGCAAAAATCCAGCGGCTTCGCCCGCGGCTTGCGTGCGAATACGTTGGTTGTAGGTGAAAAACAATTGCCCCAAACGCTCGTCGACAGCCAAGGCGAGCGCGGGTTTCGGGTTGTTGTAGTGCAGCGAAAACGCGTTCGATTCGGCTAGCGGCTTCATCGTGACCGGATCCACCTTCTCGAGCGTGGTGTCCTCGAGAATGCGCTGCGCCTTGTCTTCCGCGGTCCAGGTGGTCTGATCGGGATAGGGATCAATCTCTTGGACGATGCGCTGCAGGCTATCAACCGTCATCACGCGCCCCTGAACGATCTGTATCTGCTGGTCCGAATAACTGATAACGGTGGATTCGATAATGTCCTTTGGTACCGACGAGGGTTCCAGCATGATCGTAACCGTGGCCTGGTATTCTGGACGAATCCCGAACGCGGCAATCACGCAGATGAATAGAACGGCCGGCAGAATCGTTGCGACGAAAATATAACGCCGCCGCAGCACTGCAAAATAATTACCACCGCTAGCGCTTGGCATCGGCGATTTCGCTGCGTTGTTCACCACTGGCGATCTAGTCCCTGATAGCCGAACCCGATGTATAACCGGTTGTTCGCAGCGCCGTCCGGATCGACCTGAAATTTCTGCCACACGTATTGGTAACCGCCCTGCACAAACCAGGTTCGTGTCATCATCCACTTCAAATTTACCGCTGTCCGAACATACGTTCGGTCATCCCCGCTCACGTTGCTCGTGAGCCCACGGTTACGCAAGGCGATCGCAGCTCCGGTAAACGCCAAGCGTTGGCTGAAATTGTGGTCATATTGCAGCTGCAGCTGATCGCTGACGTAAATCCCGCCGCCGCCGGATGGAGTGATCACGCGACCGGCGTTCATCCTGAACTGATTCACCTCGCCTTTGTAGGCGGCGCCGACAGTGGCGCCCCAGGGATTGGCTGTGGCTTTGAAAAGGGTCGGAACGGCCGTATCAATGTTTGTGCGCTGATATACCACGGAAGCGTTGGTGGAGAGCAGCGGCGACCAGTTTGTGTCCAGCGTCAGCGATGCGCCGGCTGCCGTAGCCTGAGAATCGATACGCGAAGCTTGATATTTTGAGCCATAGGCGCCCACCGACAAATCACTTTTTTGGTCCAGCGTCCACCGCAAATAAGCTTTCCCCTGATAGTAGTCAAAATCTACGCCGCTAAATGCATCGGCGGGAGAGTAACTTAATTTCTGGTAGATCCCCGAAACACCTGCAGCCGTGAGCGGTGTAATGTTGTAGCTGTAGTCAGGCAGAAAGATCAGGCTTTCACGCGATGCACCCTTGACCGTCCTGCCGGTTTCCGGCGACGTCGGTGGCACGGGTCCGTAGGGGTTGTACAGCGCGGAATTTAATTCGGCATTAAATTCATCGCGGCGCTGAAGGCCAAAATAAACACTGCCCTTGCTACGCTGGGATCGGAAGGCCGAATTTAAATCAAGGTCCCCCTCCAGCCGGTCGTCGTAGGACGCCCCCGGATAGTCGCGATAGTCGATTCGCGGCCTGATCGTCGTATCCGAGTCGGGGGTAGCGATGCCGATGAGCGCCGCCGCATCCGCAATGTAGCCCTCGACATTTTGAGCCGGGCCCTGCGAGGCCGGCACCAAATCCAGATTCGAATTCGTTTCCGCGGAAATCGACGCCACGGGTTGCACATAAACCTGTGCGGCAAAAACCGGCGCCGCCGTCAGCGCTGCGCACAGCGAAGTGGCGACGGCGCGCTGCCTCAGATGCACTACCTGCAATCGATTAGGGAACAACCACGACATCGCCGCTCTCCAGCTGTACGTTCTCTGCCAAATCCTTACCCGAGCTGACTGCGCCATATTTGAACTGCAGCACGCGCTGTCCGCCGGACGAACTACGGATCACAATGATGCTATCGAGCTTCGCATAAGGGTTGGCTCCCCCTACCATGCTCAATGCCTGTAGCACGTTGATGGTGGGATTCATGATGATCGCACCCGGTTTGTTGACTTGACCGATAACGTACACAACATTGCCCTTGACGTCCGTCACGATCACAGTCGCAATCGGGTCGGAGACGTATTTCTTGAGTTTGTTTTGCACTTCTACGCGAACCTGCTCGACGGTTTTTCCGCCAACCAGTAGTTCACCGACCAGGGGGTAGGAAATTTTTCCATCGGGCGTGACCGTAATCTCCTGCGGCAGGAGCTTGGGATCGTCGTACACACCGATCACTACCTTGTCTCCGGGATGCAGCTGGTAATCCGGGATGACCTGCGAGTACGACGGCGCGCTCATCATCGACAGAATCGCCAACGTGCCCACCCAGGAAAGAAGGGGTGCAAGCCGCCGCCCGGCGGATGCCGACCAAGAGTTCGACTGCTTCATACGGTCATCCTCCGTCACAATACGAATAGCGGCTCTCCGTTCGCAACGCCGGCGCTGAAACGGAGCGGCTTGTTTTTAATTTCAGTTTGATTCGGTCCAAAGCATCAGATTGCAGCAGAGTATACAGGGCAGATCCGCACGTCGAACGATGGAATGGCCCCCGAAGCGCGCCTTATAAGGATTAAGTGATATACCCCACTATTCCAAAACAATTATGTTTATGCACGTCCCGCCTGGAGGCTATCCCCTACTGACCTTGCGGGACACGCTGTCAATGACTACGCCCCGCAAAGCGCCGGGGGTGGCAGCGCCCTAGCCGGCGGCAAATGGTACTGCGCCTAGGGTAACGGCAGGGCTTTCGCCATGGAGACCAGGTAGGACTGTCAGATTGGGGTTCGCACGGATTACCGCGGTGCCCAGCCCGCTGGAGGCCTTGCGCTTAGAGAAGTAAAGCATCCTGGCCGCCAAAAAAGTCCTCTACGCGCCGGAGGTGCTCTTAATCGGCCAGACAACTACCAGGATCCACGGAGCCCGGAAGACTTAGGCCCCTAGAATAATGCTGCCTGGTCGGGGAATTCCGCGAAATTGGGGCAAGTTTGGGCGCCCGGTCGGCGTACGAACCACAGCTGCCCGGCTGGGCGCCTCAGCGTGCATGAAAGCTAGCGCCGTCATTCATTTCTCAGCACCCTCACCTATGCCTGCACGGCCGCAGGTACGCTCGCATATATGAGCGGCGACCCCGGCCAGTTAGCTTCCGCAGTTGTAACTATGTGTCGATTTGGCTTTTATGATTCGGCGTCCAGAACCTGCGCCACGGCCTTGGCCGTGCCAATTATTCACCACAACGAAATCGAGCTTAAACTCCGAAGCGTGCCGCGATGAACGACCGATTCATGACACGACGCTGCAGGTCTCGATGGTCGGTCCCGCCGGCATACGCACGACGACTAAGGCGCGATCGTGGCCCGCATTCCGCAAGGACCAAAAGTTTCACACGCAAGGCGATCACTGATTTTTATGTCAGAAGCGTCTGACAAATGACCAAGCCGCGTGACAGATGCCCACATCAGCAGCTCCCAGCCTTCGCGTTCGCTCGTGAATTACAAGCTTTACCCTGGAGGGCATTCCAAAATTCAGAATGTGATGCCGCGACGATTTAGTCCGTTAACATAATGTCATTTGGCTGTTGTACTAAATCCTTTGCCCATATACTTCTAACGCCAATTAAAAATGAGTCGGTAACTCTTTAGAAATGTTGCGATGGCCGAAATACCAGCAAGCACCGACAGCTCTCCTGTAAATCAATTACGGGTCCGCCGGACCGACAATCATCGCGCCGCGGCACCGATCTGCAATGGCTCGCCCGGCAATAAAGTGGTTCGCTTCGGTAGCCTTGAGCCCGCACAAGTGACGATATTGAAGCAATGCACGCTTCCGCTTGTTGCCGTAATGACACTCGCCATTTGCACATTGATCCGCAGTCATTCCTGGTCATTGGAGCTATCGGGACTGGGGCTCGTGACCTTCCTTATCTCCGCGCAGATTTTCAGCCCGCTGGATCTGGGAAAACGCCCAGGCACAGAAAGCCCCTACAAACTCGTTTCGCGCATCCTGTTCGACTGGAGTTGCGTTGTCGCCGTACTGGTTTTTCTCGCGGCTGCATTCAAGCTCACTCATGTGTTCCTGCGGGACGTCATCATGAGTTGGTTCATGGTAACGCCCGTGGCCTTGCTGCTTGTGGATTCGCTGAAAACTCCGGTTGCGCAATGGCTGGCGTCGGACCGAGGAATGGTTCAACGTTATATCATCATCGGTGCCAACGACGTGGGCGCCGAGCTGGCGCGGCGTATCGAAAACAGCAATGCGTGCGAGAAATTTTTTGGCTTCCTCGATTTCCGAAGCGCCGAACGAGCAATTGAAGGCCTCGACAAACCAGTTGCTGCTAAATGTTCGGCGCGAGATTTTGCCGATTTCGTCCGAAACAACTCAATCGGCAGGGTTTATCTTGCGTTGCCCATATCGCGGGCACCGCGGATCGAAGAGCTGCTTAAAGAATTGCGCGATACGACTGCCTCGATTTATTTCGTACCAAATATATTTGCCTTCGATCTTGTCCAAGCACGATGCGTGCAGATCAACGGCATGCCAGCGTTTTCGATTTGCGATTCGCCGTTACAGGGAATGAGTGGCCTTTGGAAGCGCGCGTTCGATGTCGCTCTCGCTTTGGTTGCGCTGATATTGACGTGGCCGGTGCTGCTCGCAATTGCGCTGGCGATCAAGCAATCCTCGCCTGGACCCATCCTGTTCAAACAACGTCGCTATGGTCTGAACGGCGAGGAAATATTAATCTATAAATTTCGCAGCATGACGGTCTGCGAAGACGGCTCCGAAGTCGCTCAAGCAACTCAACGGGACTGTCGGGTCACGCCGCTCGGCGCATTTCTGCGGCGAACGTCATTGGATGAGGTGCCCCAAATATTCAATGTGCTAGAAGGTAAGATGAGCTTTGTCGGGCCCAGACCCCATGCGGTAGCCCACAACGAGGTCTACCGAAAATTGATCAACGGCTACATGATTCGTCACAAAGTGCGGCCCGGCATCACGGGCTGGGCGCAGGTCAACGGGTTGCGCGGCGAAACTTCGACGGTCGATAAAATGCGCTCGCGCGTGCACTACGACCTGGACTACCTCAAGAACTGGTCGTTGTGGCTGGATGTGAAAATCATTGCGAGAACCGCGTTGATAGTCGTGAACGACCGAAATGCGTATTAGTGACGATCGGCCGCGGACTACTGTAATGGTCGAGATGGCGCATGCCTTGGCGCAAGCACTATGACGGTTCAGCAAGCCGGTGGGACGCGAAGCGCCACTCACTAATGCTGCATGCTCTCTTTATCGCCGCGATGGCCGGATTGTTTTAATTTTCCCTGCGCCGCTTCGAGCGTCTCGGCATAGGGCTTGCGTTATTGACGTCGTCTACGGGCCGAACCGCAAGGTCACCCGCAACCCGGGCCCGGCGTCATCGAGGATCAGCCGCGCTCCGTGCAACTTCGCGACCGCTGCGACCAAAGACAGCCCAAGACCAGAGCCGGGAAAATTGCGCGCCTCATCCAGGCGCACCCGCCGACCAAGCACGATCTCGCGCTTGTCGGCAGCAATCCCCGGACCGTTGTCGGCGACCATGAGTTCGACGATCCCGTTCGCGGTGTGCAGCACGACTTGGATACAGCCGCCCGCGGGCGTGAATTTCACGGCGTTGTCGAGCAGGTTCGCGAGTAGCTGGGCCAGCAGCTGGCGGCTTCCCTGGATCTGTGCGCCTGTCGCAACCGTGCTCTGCAATCGCAGGCCGCGTTCCTCGCTGACCGGTTCGTAAAGTTCGACCATACTCTCAACTAGTGCGGACAGGTCCACGCGTTCGCGCGCGACCGTGCCGGTCTCCGCTAGGGCGATTCGCAGGAGCGCATCGAGCGTGCTGCGCATCCGGTCAACCTCGGTGCTGACGCTCTCCACCACGCGCCGCTCCTGAGAACCCGCCGCGAGCTGGCTCATCGCCGCCTCGGCGGTCGCCTGCAGCCGGTTGAGCGGCGTGCGCAGATCATGCGCCGCGCTGTCAAGCACGGTGCGCATGCCGAGCGTAAGCTGCTCGATCTTCTCGAGCATGCGATTGATCTCTAACGCCAGCTTATTGATCTCATCCTCGGCGTCCCTTACCGGCAAACGTTGCGACAGATCACCTTGCATGATTCGCGTGGCCACCGCAGAGATGGCGCCCGCCTGCGCAAGAATCCGCCGGCCGAGCCAGATACCCCCGCCAAGGCCGAGCAGCAATGTTGCCGCGACCGCTGCGATTAGGCCGCGCATCATGACGGTCTTCACATCCTGCCGCTCCTGCACGTCGTGGCCCACGAGCATCCGAAATCCGCCGGGCAACGGGAAGCGGCGCGCGCGCACTTCGTGCTCGCGCGTGGCATCGCCGTAGGGAACCGAGATCTTGAATTGCACCCACTTGCCCTGATCCTCAGCCGCCGTTGGCCACGCTGGCACATTGCCTGCAACTGGCTTCAGCTGCGGATCGACCATCAGGTAGACCGCGCCGCGCACGTCCTGATCTTGGGAGCGCTGCTCGACCAGTTCGATGAAATCGGCGCGCGACAGGACGAGCACCTGCTCGCGCAGCCCCTGCACCTCTGCCTCGATCAGGTTATCGGTGCTTCCGTCGATGACTCGCGACACGGCAAAATTGACCGCGCCAAGCAGGCCGACCGCGCCAATTGAGAAAAGGATTGAATAGACAATGGCGATCCGGAAGGGTGAGCTCGTCAGTACGCCCAGAAACCGCTTTTCCTGATCCACTATTCGTCTTCGCGCAGACTGTAGCCGGCGCCACGCACCGTGTGCAGCAGCGGCTTTTCAAAATCCTTGTCGATGGCCTGCCGCAAACGGCTAATATGCACGTCGATGACGTTCGTCTGCGGGTCAAAATGATAGTCCCAGACGCCCTCGAGCAGCATCGTGCGGGTTACGACCTGTCCTGAGTGACGCATCATGAATTCCAGCAGCTGGAACTCGCGCGCAGTCAGTTCAATCTTCTTGCCGCCGCGCGTAACCCGGCGCGTCATCCGATCAAGCTCGAGGTCCGCGAGCCGCAGCTTGGTGTTGGCCTCTGAGCCGCCACCGTCGCCGCGGCGCGCCAGTGCCTCGACACGCGCCAGCAACTCGGCAAGATGATAGGGTTTGGTCAGGTAATCATCGCCGCCCGCCCGCAGACCCGTGATCCGGTCGTCAACTTCCCCCAGTGCACTCAGGATCAAGACCGGCATCTTACGCCCGGTCGCGCGCAGCGATTGGACTAGCGCCAGGCCATCAAGCTTCGGCAGCATGCGATCCACGATGGCAAGTTCAAACGGCAGCGAAGAGGCCATTTGCAGCCCTTCCAGGCCATTGGCGGCCACATCGACGGTATGGCCAACTTCGCGCAGGCCCTTGGCGAGATAATCCCGTGCGACCTGATCATCTTCAACGATGAGAATATGCATGTAGACCTATTGTCCGCAGATTCGGCCGTCCGGTCTAGCAGGGTTTTGGGTTAGAATCCCGCCCCCTTATGCAGGCCGTGATTCGTAAAATCCCCAAGGTCGGTTTCGTCAGCCTGGGCTGCCCCAAGGCCCTGGTCGATTCGGAGCGCATCCTGACTCGCCTGCGCGCCGAAGGCTACGAGGTGGCCAAAACCTATAAGGCCGCGGATCTCGTCGTCGTCAACACCTGCGGCTTCATCGACTCGGCTGTTGACGAATCCCTCGATGCGATCGGCGAGGCATTGGCGGAAAACGGCAAGGTGATCGTCACCGGTTGCCTGGGCGCCCAACCGCAGAGAATTCTCGACCGACATCCGCAGGTGCTGAAGATCACCGGGCCGCAGCGCTACGAAGAGACCATGCAGGCGGTGCATGAGCATCTGCCGCCGCTGCATGAGCCGTATCTCGATCTTATTCCGGCGCAGGGCATCAAGCTGACGCCGCGCCATTATGCCTACCTGAAAATCGCCGAAGGCTGCAATCACCGCTGCACCTTCTGCATCATCCCCTCGATGCGCGGCGACCTGGTCAGCCGGCCGATAGGCGAAGTTCTCACCGAGGCCGAGCAGCTGGCGCGCGCCGGGGTCAAGGAAATTCTGGTG
>JANXZG010000171.1 GCA_025355645.1 Gammaproteobacteria bacterium
AAATTATTCTTCGAACCCACCTCGAAGCTGTCGACGGTGTCCGAATTGAACGTGGCAGGCGATGAAGTGATGCCGAAATTCGCGAAGTCCTGTGCGCAGGCAGCCTGCGGGACCGGATTGTTCGCGCCGCCCGGACGGAAGCCCCTGGCGTACGTGAAGTAGTACAGATTGTGCGGATCGTACTGGTAATCGATGCTGACTTTCGGCGTGAACGATCGCTCCTTCTTGTCGCCTTCATTTGCCTGATTATTAAGGAACAGCTGCGGGCCGCCCGTCAGCGTACTGAACGAGAACTCCGTGGCCGAGTAGCGCATACCAATCGTCGTCTTCCACTGGTCGGTAAAATTGTAGGTGCCCTCGCCAAATACCGCGAGCTGCTTGTCGGTCGACTGGGTCGACAAGAAATACGAGTCGATAGGATAATTTGGATCGTATAGCACCGGCACGGTCGCGCCCGCGTTGTTGGTATAGGTGAACTCCTGGGTGTAGGGCACCCCAGCGACCGCCAGCGACAGTGCATTCAGCTGCGGGTCATGAATCTGCTCCAGATATTTCTGATGATTCATACCGAAGAATAAGCCGGTGGTCCACGTCAGGCGCGCGTTCGGATCGTTCCCCTGCAGCCGGATTTCCTGGGCAAAGTTGTCCTGGGTGTTGTCGACGGACGCCGGCGCATGATAATTCGTCAGGCACGGCTGGCCGGGCGCAGTGACCTGCTGTTGCGCGCAGCTTGGCAGATGAATGCCGCTCCCATCGATCAGCGGCGGCCCGGTCAATGGCGTGCCGTTCAGGAAGGTCTGGTAGAAACCGAGGTTGTAAATCGTTCCTTCGTAACCGGTCTCCTCGCTGCGATTGAAGTAGGACGTGCTGGAAATGAGTTTCGCAAAACTCAGGTCGCCCTCGACCTTGAGCGATGCAATCCAGTACTGGTCCGGGTCATTCCGTTCGTCCGGGTCCGCGTTGACGTAATGGTTGCTGCCCGGATTGGACAAGCCCGTCCAGTAGGCCTCGACGTTATTACGGTAGCGGTCTTGGTAGTAGAAGCTCGGCGTGATCTTGAGGCCATCCATGGGAGCCCAGACAGCGGCGATCCGGACTACCTTGGTCTGATCGTAGTTGGCGGCATTTTCCGTGACGGCCATGGAATACGGATCGACGTGATCGATCCAGCCGCCATCCTGACGGTACCAGGCCGTGACGCGAATGCCGAACGTGCCATCCACAATCGGGATGCCCGCGGCAACACCGGCCTCGTAGCTCGGCCTGCCGCCCTGCGTGAAGGAGATTTCCTCACGGCTGTAGACACTCGAGACGGTCAGGCTCGGCTGGGTCGTGATGTAGCGCACGGTGCCGCCCTCGGAGCCGGCGCCGAACAGCGTGCCTTGGGGTCCGCGCAGCACTTCAACGCGATCCAGGTCGAAGGACTTCGGCAGCGCCTCGTCCGGGTTGAAGGCGAGGGCTCGCATCTGAATCGGCGAATCGTCGAGGTAAATGCCAGTCGTGCCGGCGCCACCGGTCGAAGCAATGCCGCGGATCGCGATATTGTTCGTGCCGGTATTATCGATCTGGACGCCCGGCGTGAAACGGGCGACATCCTGGAAGTCCTTGATGCCGCGCGCATCGAGCATTTCCGAAGTAAGCGCCGTGACGCTGATCGGCACCCTACTGAGGTTCTCCTCTTTGCGGGTCGCGGTGATCACGATTTCGGCTAAGGGACCGGTCGCTTCGTCGGTGGCGGGTACTTCGGCGCCGCTCGCAAGCGGCGGCGCTGCTACCAGGATCGAAGCGGCAGCCGCAATCAGAGCGCCCGTGCAGGTGGTGGTGTTTCCCATGATTCAGTTCCCTTTATGCGACTCGGTATTCTTCCACTTGAGTGGCACGATATCTCCCTGATGCGTAGAAGGCAACGCTGGACGCACGAATTGTTGCTTTTATGGGATCATTGAGCGATGAACGAGACCGCGCCGCGGCCGCCCGCCAAGTCCTTGAATCCGTTGCTCGCGCTGATTCCTTTTCTCAGGCCCTACCGCGCCGTACTGCTCGCCGCCATGGGTGCGCTGCTGATCGCTTCAGCGGCGATGCTGGCGCTGCCTGTGGCATTACGGCAACTCATAGACCATGGGATAACGGCGGGCAACGCCGCTACCATCAATCGCTACTTTTTCGGCTTTCTTGGCGCCGCCCTGATCTATGGGGTGTTCGCGGCGTTGCGCTTCTACCTGGTGACGTGGCTGGGGGAGCGGGTCGTGGCGGACCTGCGAACGGCTGTGTACCAGCGCGTCGTGCGCATGGATCCGATGTTCTATGAAGTCACGCGTACCGGCGAGATCCTGTCCCGCCTGACTGCCGACACGACGCTCGTGCAGGCGATCTCGGGCGTGAACCTGTCGATCATCCTGCGCTCTGTATTGAGCCTATCGGGCGCCCTGATCATGCTCGGCCTGACCAGCGCAAAACTGACGGGCATGATCCTCGTGCTGATTCCGATCGTGGTCGCGCCGCTGATCGTCGTGGGCCGGCAAGTGCGTGGCCTGTCGCGCGCCTCGCAGGACCGGCTCGCGGATACCAGCAGCCTTGCCGATGAGACGCTGAATGCGATCCAGACCGTGCAGGCGTTCACGCTGGAAGCACTGCAGAGCCGGCGATACAGCCAGGCGGTTGAGGAAAGTTTCCTGACCGCTGTGCGCCGTACCAAGGTGCGCGCCCTGCTTACCGGGGTCGGCGTCGCACTCGTGTTCGGCGGCATCACTTTGGTGTTGTGGATGGGGGCGCAGGCGATGCTGAAAGGCGAGATGACTGGCGGCCAGCTGCTGCAGTTCCTGACCTACGCCGTGCTGGTCGGAACGTCCGCCGCCGCGCTGACAGAGATGTGGGGCGAGATCCAGCGCGCGGCGGGCGCGATGGAGCGATTGTCCGAGCTGCTCGCAGCGACCCCTGCCATCCGCGCGCCGGCAGAGCCCGCTGCATTGCCGAAGCGCGTGCTTGGCCGGATCCGGTTCGACCAGGTGACCTTCCGCTATCCCTCTCGCCCCGAAAGCGCCGCGTTGGACCAATTCAGCCTGCAGGTGACGCCAGGCGAGACCATTGCCTTTGTTGGGCCATCCGGAGCGGGCAAGAGCACGACATTCCAGATGCTATTGCGCTTCTACGATCCGGCGGCCGGCGCGGTGCTGATCGACGAGCACTCGCTCGTAGACTTGGACCCGGTCGCGCTGCGCATGCAGATCGGCCTCGTGCCGCAGGAGACCGTGCTATTCGGCGCGAGCGCACGCGAGAATATTCGCTACGGCCGTCCCGGGGCAAGCGATCAGGAAATCGAGGCCGCCGCGCGTGCGGCTGCGGCCGATGAATTCCTGCGCAAGCTGCCGCAAGGCTACGACACTTTCCTCGGGGAGCGCGGCACGCGCCTCTCCGGGGGTCAGCGCCAGCGCATCGCGCTCGCTCGCGCCATCCTGCGCGATCCGCCGATACTGCTTCTGGATGAGGCCACTAGTGCGCTCGACGCGGAGTCCGAGCGGCTCGTGCAGGAGGCGCTGGAGAAGCTCATGAGCGGGCGCACGACCATCATCATTGCGCACCGTCTGGCCACGGTATTAAAGGCGGATCGCATTGTCGTTATGGATCATGGCCGCCAGGTCGCGATCGGCACGCATGCCGAGCTGCTCGAGACAAGCCCGTTGTACGCGCGCCTCGCAGCGCTGCAGTTTGCCGCGGTCACCCTTTAGGGCGGAAAGCTTAAGCGTCGCGCGCCGATAAATCCGCGCGCATAGGGACTCTGATCCAGAGCGTCGATGCGCACGACGCCGCCGCTCGAGGGGGCGTGAATGAAGTGCCCCTGGTCGAGGACGATCCCGACATGTAGCTCCTTGGCCGCGAGATGCAGAAATACAAGATCGCCCGCGCGCAGCCCGTCATGTCGGACCGCGACGCCGACAGAGCGCAGCTCCTGGGTCGTGCGCGGCAGCATCAAGCCGATTTGCCGGGCCGCGTATACCACAAGGCCGCTGCAATCGAAACCACCCGGCGCCGCACCACCGTAGCGGTAGGGCTGGCCGAGCATGGTTATCGCCTGGTCGACGAACAGCGCAGCGCCATCCCGGGCGGGAACGGGAATCTCGACGGGTGCCGGCGGAGCGACTTCGGCTGACTTGTCCGCACGTGGGGCCAGCGGCGGCGCGGCGCAGCCGCCGGCCAGCACCGTTGCCAGCAACACGGCCGCGCCTTTCGCAAAGTGTGAGCCAGCTGGCATCCTGACGGGCGGCTCCGCGACGGTGACTTGTACTTTTATATAATAACGCGGTGTGTGCGGCAACGCGCCGAAAAAGCCCTCGCCCTTTGGCTGAATATGGGATATTTCAGGCATCTCTCACGGACAGGGCATCCCTTTGACTGAACAGCATATATCTGACTACGACCTCTATCTGTTTGGCGAGGGCAAGCACGCGCGGATATACGACAAACTGGGCGCGCATCTGCGCACCATCGCAAACACCGACGGAACCCATTTTGCCGTGTGGGCCCCTGATGCTGCGCGCGTGAGCGTGGTCGGGGAATTCAATCACTGGGACGGCAGGGCGCATGCGATGCAGGGCCGCGGCGTATCAGGCGTCTGGGAAACCTTCGTGGCCGGTGTTGGTGCAGGCGCTGCCTATAAATACGAAATCGCCACCCGGGATGGCCGGATGCTGCTGAAGGCCGATCCGTATGCATTTGCGATGCAGTTGCGGCCCGATAACTGCTCGATCGTCGCCTCGATCGACGGCCACGAGTGGCACGACTCGGCGTGGATCAGCTCACGCGCGGGGCTCGATCCGCTACGCCGCGCGATGAATGTCTACGAAGTGCACCTGGGTTCCTGGCGCCGGCCATGGGACCGGCGCACGCCGCCATTCATGAGCTGGGGTGAGGCGGTGCATCAGCTGATTCCGTACGTCAAGGAAATGGGCTACACGCACCTGGAGCTGATGGGTGTCGCCGAGTACCCGCTGGATGCATCCTGGGGTTACCAGGTGATTGGCTACTTCGCGCCAACTGCGCGTTATGGATCGGCCCGGGATTTCATGAATTTCGTCGATTGCTGCCATCAGGCGGGCATCGGCGTGATCCTCGACTGGGTGCCGGCGCATTTCCCGCGCGACGATCACGGCCTGGGCCAATTCGATGGCACCGCCCTGTATGAGCATGCAGACTCGCGCCTCGGCGAACACGCCGACTGGGGCACGAAGATTTTTAATTACGGACGACACGAGGTGCGAAACTTCCTGGTCGCGAACGCACTGTATTGGATGGACCGCTACCACGTGGATGGGCTGCGGGTCGATGCCGTCGCCTCGATGCTATACCTCGACTACAGCCGCAATCCAGGCGAATGGCTGCCGAACCGCCACGGCGGGCGCGAGAACCTTGAGGCAATCGATTTCCTCAGGCAGATGAACAACGCCGTGCACCGGGATTTCCCCGGCTCGCTGACCATTGCCGAGGAATCCACGGCATTTCCGGGCGTGACCGCACCCCCCGAGCATGGCGGCCTCGGATTCAATTTCAAATGGAACATGGGCTGGATGAACGACACGCTGCACTACTTCGCACTGGACCCGATCCACCGACGCCACAACCATCAGCTGATCACCTTCTCGTTCGTGTATGCCTGGACGGAGAATTTCATCCTGCCGATTTCGCACGACGAGGTCGTGCACGGCAAACGCGCGCTGCTTGCCAAGATGCCGGGAGACGATTGGCAGAAGCGCGCGAACATGCGCCTGTTCCAGGCCTTCATGATCGCCCACCCGGGTAAGAAGCTGATGTTCATGGGGAGCGAGTTCGGGCAATGGCAGGAGTGGCGCGATCACGAACAGCTCGACTGGTACCTGATGGAGCATGCCGAGCACCTGACCTTGTATGAACTGACCCGCACCCTGAATCATCTGTACCTGCGCGCGCCGCAGTTCTACGGCAGTGACCGCGACCACGATGGATTCCAGTGGGTCGATCCGGACAACGCCGAGGAGAGCATCTGGGCCTTTCAGCGACGCTGCACCGGCGGCGATGAAGGACCGGCCTATACCTGCATCTTTAACGCGACGCCTGTGCCGCGGGATGATTATCCGATCGGGGTGTCGCAGCGCGGCCAGTACCGCAAGGTGCTCGACACGGACGAGGCGCGGTTTGGCGGCTCCGGCTACAACAAGCAGGGTGCTGTCGAGAGCCGCGATGAGGGGCGTCACGGTTATCCCTACACCATCCGGTTAAACCTGCCACCACTCGGCGCCCTGTTTTTCTCGGGACCCGCCTGAGTGAGCGCCTTAGCCGCGGGTGCGGCAATGCCGCTGGGCGCACTGCGCGCGCAGCACGGCGTAAATTTCGCGCTCTATTCGAGCCGGGCCGCCCGCGTTGAGGTAGGTCTGTTCGATCCGCAAAGCGGCGCCGAACTTGAGCGTTTCGAGCTCGCCGGGCGCAGCGGGGATATCTGGCATGGCACCGTGCCTGCCGCCGCGGTCGGCACGCACTATGCTTTTTATGTCCATGGGCCGGCCTCACCCGAGCCCGGGGACCACTTCGATCCCAGCGTTGCCCTGCTGGACCCGTATGCGCGTTCGCTGAGCGTTACGAGGCCGCTGCGCAGCGTCGTAGCCGATACTTCCTTCCACTGGGGCGGTGACCGCTCGCCGGCGATTGGCTGGAACAACACCGTCATCTATGAGCTGCACGTGAAAGGCTTCACGGCGCTACATCCGGGTGTTCCTGAACGCTGGCGCGGCAAATATTTGGGACTGACTGTCGCAGCCGTCATTGAGCACCTGAAATCGATTGGCGTAACCGCCGTGCAACTGCTGCCCTGCCATGCGTTCGTCAGCGAACAGTTCCTGCCGGCCAAGGGCCTGTCGAACTATTGGGGTTACAACTCGGTCGCGTGGTTCGCGCCGGCGAACGAATACGCGGTGGACAATGCCATTGCAGAATTTAAGACCATGGTCAAGGCGCTACACGCGGCCGGGATTGAGGTCATCCTCGATGTCGTCTATAACCACACGGCCGAGGGCAACGAGGCAGGACCCACGTTAAATTTCCGCGGTATCGACAACCCGGCGTATTACCGGCTGCTGCGCGAAGATCCGCGTCTGTATGAGAACCTCACCGGCTGCGGCAACACGGTCAACTGCGCCCATCCGGCCGTGCGTGCGCTGATCATTGAGAGCATGTGCTACTGGACTGAGCAGATGCACGTCGACGGGTTCCGATTCGACCTGGGCACGGTGCTCGGGCGCGATGACAACGGGTTCAACGAACATGCCGCATTCTTCGACGAGGTGCGGGCAACCCCGGCGCTCGCGCACGTCAAGCTGATCGCCGAACCCTGGGACGTGGGCCCGGGCGGCTACCAGCTCGGCCGGTTTCCGGCCGGTTGGTCAGAATGGAATGATCGGTATCGGGATACGGTGCGCTCATTCTGGCGCTCGGATCCCGGCAAGGTCGGCGAGTTTGCCGAGCGCCTGGCAGGCTCGAGCGATTTTTTCCGGCACGATAACCGCAAGCCGACCGCGGGGATCAACCTGGTGACGGCGCATGATGGGTTCACGCTATGCGACCTGGTCTCCTACGACGACCGGCACAACGAGGCAAACCTCGAACAGAACAACGACGGTAGCGCGAATAACCTGAGCTGGAACTGCGGGGTCGAGGGACCGACGGACGATGCGCTGGTCCAGGCATTGAGGGCGCGGCAGATGCGTAATTTCCTGGCCACGCTGTTCTGCTCGCAGGGCGTGCCGATGCTGCAGGCAGGCGATGAATTCGCGCGCACCCAGCGCGGCAACAACAACGCCTATTGCCAGGACAATGAGATCTCTTGGGTGGATTGGCATTTGCGCGGCGAATTTGCGGGCCTTTTGCGCTTTGCGCGCCGCGTCGCGCAGCTGCGCCGTCAGCATGCCGAGTTTCGCCGCGAAACCTTCCTGCTCGGCGCACCGGTGCAAGCCGGAGCCAAGGATGTCACGTGGTTGCATCCGCGGGGCACCGAAATGAACGCGGCGGATTGGCAGGACGCAAACCTACGCACGCTCGGGATGTGGTATGGCCGCGGCGCAAATCCAGTGGGACGCCTGCTGCTCCTCTTTAATGGGGACTCCGCTGCGCGGCCGTTCACTCTGCCGCAACCCCCGCCGGGCGTGCCGTGGATATGCCAATTTGATACCAGCCACGATGAGCCCGCCGCCCGCAGTCTCGGCGGGGCGAACCAATACCCGCTGCGTGAGCGCAGTGTCGCGTTGCTGGAGTGCTGACGCATGAGCGATGAATCGATCGATGAGCTCGCGCGCCTACGCGGCATCGGCGATGCCTACCATGACTTTCGCGGGCAGCTGCATTATTTCAGCCGCGAGTCGAAAGCCGGGATACTGCGCACTATGGACGGGGTCGGCGCATTGGCCGTGCCCGCGCGGCGCCTCGTGCCGCTGGCCGCCGCATCGACCAGCCAGCGCATAGCGGTAGACCTGTTGCTGAGCGCCGAGGAGCTGACGGGTACGCTAAAATGGACGCTCTGCCGTGAAGATGGCACGCGCCACCAGGGCTCGATCCTGGCCGCCAGCTGTTCCGAGCAGTGGAGCGGGGAAGCCGGTGGCCAGTGGCTGAGCCGGCGCCGGTTCGACGTGCCGATCGACCTGCCGCTTGGGTATCACGATCTCGATGTTGCGATCGATGCAGGCCCGGTGGCGCACTGCCGGCTCATCATTGCGCCAAAAAAATGCTACGAGCCGACCGCGATCGCCGGCGGCAGGCGCCTTTGGGGCGTGGCGGTCCAGCTGTACACGCTGCGTTCCGAGCGCAATTGGGGAATTGGGGATTTCGCTGACCTTGGCCAGACGATCCGCTGGCTCGCCGCGCTGGGCGCCGGCTTCATCGGCATCAATCCGCTGCATGCGCTGGCGCCGGCGGCTCCCGAGCGAGCGAGCCCCTACAGCGCGTCGAACCGCGATTTTCTGAACATCCTGTACATTGCGGTGCCAGATGTTCCCGAGTATGCGGTGTGCGCCGCGGCGCGCCGCAAGGTCGAGGCGAAGCGGTTCACGGCGCGTCTCGCCGCGCTGCGCGCGCGTGACCTCGTCGATTACGCCTCGGTCGCGGAGCTGAAGTTTGAGATCCTGCAACTGCTGTACGACGAATTTCGGCAGCGCCACCTGGAGGGCGGCACGCCGCGCGCGGCGCGGTATCGCGCGTTCCTCGCCGCGGGGGGCGAGCGCCTGGAGCTGCACGCACGTTTCGATGCCATCGACCGCTACCTGCGCGACAAGAAGCATTGCCACTCCGGGTGGGTGAACTGGCCCGAAGAGTGGCGCGATCCGCGGGGGACCGTGTGCCAGGCATTTGCCGCAGCCCATCCGCGGCGCATTGAATTCTTCCTGTACCTGCAGTGGCTGGCGCACGAGCAGCTGAGCGAGGCACAGACCCTCGCCCGCACGCTGGGAATGCCGATTGGGCTGTATGGCGACTACGCCGTTGGTGCGAGCGCAGCAGGATCCGAGACCTGGTCGGATCGCAAGAGCTACCGGCTGGCAGCGCAGGTCGGTGCGCCTCCGGACCCGCTGGCGCTGAAGGGACAGGCCTGGGGTGTTCCGCCACAGGATCCGCTTAGCATGCAGCAGAACGGGCTGCGCGGATTCGCGGCACTTATCCGCAATAACATGCGCTATTGCGGCGCCTTGCGCATCGACCACGTCATGTCGCTGTTTCGACTGTGGTGGGTGCCGGAAGGCATGTCGGCCGCGGACGGGGCGTATGTACATTATCCGTTGCACCTGCTGCTTGCGGTCGTGGCGCTCGAGAGCAAGCGCAGCAAATGCCTCGTGGTCGGCGAAGATCTGGGCGTGGTACCGGATGAGGTACGCGCGGCCATGCCGCAGTACGGGCTTTATCACTACAAAGTGCTGCTGTTTGAGAAGGACGGCAGCCGGTTTCGGCGGCCGGCCGAATACCAGCACCCGGCGCTTGCCGCGGTCACTACGCACGACCTGCCGACGCTGCGAAGCTTCTGGGGCTCCGAGGATATTGTGCTGCGCGACCGCCTGCACCAGTATCCCAGCGACGAGATCCGCGATCGCGTCAAAAGCGAACGCGAGGCGGACCGTGGCGGCCTGCTTGAGGCGCTGCGCGAGCAGGGCCTAGCGCCGAAGGATCCAGCCGGCACCGACGGACCCTACACGCCCGAGCTAATGCAAGCACTTCACCTTTATCTTGCGCGCTCGCGCGCAGCGCTGACGGCGCTGCAGCTCGAGGACCTGCTTGGCATGATCGAACCGGTCAATGTGCCCGGAACCCACGATGAGTACCCGAACTGGCAGCGCAAGATGAGCCAGGGCATGGAGTCAATCGTGGCGCGCGCCGACTTGCGCGTTCATCTCGAGGCTATTGATCGCGAGCGCGCTGGGCATGCGCCGCCAGGCACCACACCAGGCCACTGACGAGCACTGCGATTGGCACGATTTTCACCGCCTCGCCGAGCGAGGTGGCATCGGACAGCGCGCCAATGACCGGCGGTGAGATCACATCGCCGAGCAGGTGAATCGCGAATACGCTGAGCGCGATCGCCGAGGCACGCTCGAGCGGCGAGGCCAGGTTCACGATCACGGCATTGATCGGACCGGTCGACAGGAAAATCAGGAACTGGGCGATCACCATGTAGACCGAATAGGCCGCGGGCGCGCTCGTGGTCAGCGCCATCCATACGAAGGGCGCCGCGAGCAGCATCGAGCACCCGCATAACCACAGGTAGGCCTGGCGCGAATATCGCGTGCAGTAATCCCCAAGCCACCCACCGGCAAAGGTACCGACAAAGCCGGTGACCACGACGATCGCACCGAAGCTTACCGTGGCCTGCGCCTTGGGCATGCCGCGCACCCGCTCGAGGAAGGCTGGCATCCACGCGCCCAGCCCGCCGACTGCAAAGGTGTATGCCGCGTAGCCGAGCACCGCAAGCACGTAGGGCCGGTTGGCCAGCAGGCGCCCGTAGGTCGCGCGCGTCGAGACTTGCCCGTGGGCAGATTTCTTTTTAATCGAGCCGCCGTTGGCAGCGTCCTGTGAGCCGCGCGGCGGATCAGGCAGCAACAGGCATAGGGCCGCAAGCGCAAGGCCAGGCGTGCCCGCGACAAAAAACGCGGCGCGCCAGCCGAAACGCGCATCGACCAGGCCGCCCACCACGTAGCCGAGCGCGGCGCCCACGGGAATCGCACAAAAGAAAATCGCCATGATGCGCCCGCGGCGACTGACCGGAAAATAATCGGCCAGCAGCGATGGTGCGATCGTCCCATACGCCGCCTCGCCGATGCCCACCGTGGCACGCGCTACGATCAGGGCGAGGTAGCTGCCCGCGAGGCCCGACAGCGCGGTGGCGACGCTCCAGCAGGCGACGCCAAAGGCAATCAATCGCGGCCGCGGGCGCCGGTCGCCGAGCGCACCGAATATCGGAGCCGCCACCATGTAGACGATCAGGAAAGCGCTCATCAGGAAACCGAGCTGACGATCGCTCAGGGCAAGTGTCGAGTGCTTCAGGCTTTCGAACAGCGAGGCGACGACAAAGCGGTCCAGATAATTGAACAGGTTGATCAGCGTCAGGATCGCCAGTCCCCAGCTTGCGGATACGAGCCAGGTTCTGCGCTGCGCGGCACTCATGTCAGCTACTATAGCAACTAGAATCATGGCGAATGCTCGCTTCAATCGATATCTCGCCAGCGCCGTGGCAGCATTGTCATTGCTGTGGTTCGTGCTGCTCGCAGGCCGGCCGTTGTACGATCCGGACGAGGGTCGCTATGCCGAGATACCGCGCGAAATCCTGAGCCGCGGCGACTGGCTGATCCCGCATCTGAACGGCCTGGTCTACCTGGAAAAGCCGCCGCTGCAATATTGGTTATCGGCGTTATCGATTGCGGCCTTTGGACCCAGCGAATTCGTTGCGCGGCTGTACACGGGCCTATGCGGATACCTGTCGCTATGGCTGGTCTTTGCGGTCGCGCGACGCCTGTGGGGCGCCCAAGCAGCGCTGAAGGCCGTGATACTGACCGCGGGTTCCGTGCTGTTTATCCTGCTTGGCCATCAGTTGACCCTCGACATGAGCTTGAGCTTCTGGCTGCTGTTGAGCCTTGCTTCCTTTATCTTTGCGCAAACCGAGGCTGTCCATCGCGCCGGCGCGCGCAACTGGATGCTCGGATGCTGGGCGGCGATGGCACTCGCGGTACTGACCAAGGGACTGATCGGCGTGCTCATTCCGACAGCAACGCTGCTGATCTATGTGCTGTTGCAGCGCGACTGGGCGCTGCTCGCGCGGCTGCAGATCAAGTGGGGACTGCCGTTGTTCCTCGCCATCGCGGCGCCCTGGTTTGTGCTCGCGAGCCGCGCTAATGTGGAATTTCTGCATTTCTTTTTCATCCGCGAGCATTTCCAGCGCTTCCTAACGCCGATCGAGGAACGCAGCGAACCCTGGTGGTTTTTTATACCGGTGTTGCTGGTGGGTATGCTGCCATGGGCAACGCTCGGGCTGCGGTCTCTCGCGCTTGACTGGCGCGCACAGTCGCCCGCAGGAGAGCTCAACCCCGTGCGCCTGCTGTGGATTTGGTCGGTGTTCGTGCTGCTTTTCTTCTCCGCATCGAATGCGAAGCTGATTCCCTATATCCTGCCGGCGCTGCCGACGCTCGCCTTGCTCTGCGCCCGGCCGCGCAGCGCCGATGAGCGGCTGCATGTGTGGGCGGGCGCTGCCCTCTCGATCGGGTTTGCGATCGGCGTGCTTGGCTATGCGAGCGCGATTTTCAGCACGGCGCACGGCGCGATGCTGGCGATGCGCCTGCGGCCCATGTTGCTATGCCTCGCTGTGGTCCTTGCGGCCGGCGCGATAGCAGCGATCTGGCTGGCACACTGGCGCCAGGTACTCAGCGCGTGGGCCTCACTCGCCGCTGGCTGGGCAGCCGCCGCAATCGCGATCACGGCCGCAGCCTTCGAAGTGCAGGACCTTTTCAGCAGCAAGGATATCGCTGCGCTGATCGCGCGCGAGGCATTTGCAACCACCCCGGTCTTTTCAGTACAGAACTACCAGCAGTCCCTGCCGTTTTACCTGCGGCGTGCGGTGACCCTGGTCGATTATCGCGACGAGTTCGCCCTGGGACAGCGGCAGGCGCCTGACCTGAGTATCGAAAACTTGGCGGATTTTGGTATCCGGTGGGGATCCTTAAAGGAAGGGATTGCGGTGATGCCGCCGGTCACGCGCGCGCACCTGACGGATGAAGGCGTGCCGATGCGGGAGCTGGCCTGCTTTGCCGACCGATTGTGCGTCATGAGCCGCCACTAGCGTTGGCAAGCAGAGTAAGATCGCATTCGAGCGAAGCGCCGTTTCGTGAGTTCAGGAGAGATCGTTGGCCAAGCCGAATTACCGTCACGCGAAGAAACAGAAAGAGGCCGCGCGCAAGGCCCGCCAGGATGCGAAGCAGCAGCGCCGCGCGGGAGTAGGGCCCGATGCGCCAGCGGTGCCGGGACCAACGGATGCGCCCGTTGATGAGGTTAAACCCCCGGTCTAGGAGCGGGCAGCGGCGCTCGCCACAGGCGAGACCAAATCATGCAGTGCGGCTCGCTGCATCGCGAACTCGACCACCTGCTGCGCGAGTATCGACAACTGCTTGGACAACGCGGCGCTCGGTGCAGACTGATCCTCCTCGAACCGACCTTCGCTGGTATTGATGGCAACTCCGAGCGGCGTCGGCCAACCGCGCAAGGCATGGACGATGGAACGCATCGCGGCAAGCGTCGCGCCGGTTGCCTGCCAGCCATGCGCGCAGGTGATAAGCCCGACGGCGCGGCCGTCGAAGTAAGGCCGCTCATCGGCGCGCATGTCCTCGGCATAATCCAGTGCGTTCTTGATCAACCCTGACAGGGAGCCGTGGTAACCAGGGGAGGCGACGATAATGCCGTCCGCGCGCCGCAGAACTGCAACCAGGTGCCGCGCGGTCGCATCCCGTTCAGTCGACTCGGGCGTATAGATTGGCAACAGGATCTGGTTGCCCACCAGTATCTCGGTATCCGCCCCGAGAGCGCGGGCCTTGGTCAGCGCAAATTGCAGCGCGCGTTCGGACGTGGATCCGGGACGGGTCGTACCACCGATGCCGACGATCAACGGTCTCGATTTGGAGACAGGAGCCATTGACAGAATGCTAACAAATCGCGAGCGTACTTAGCGTTGCAGGCGGGCATTTTGTTTTATTATTGAGACTTGGGCACTACTGCATGCCAAGAATGGTCAAATCGGCCAAGTACCTCATGAAACGATTCCACCGCATTCTGGCGATCCCTGACCTGCGTGGCATTGGCAGCCTGCAACGGTACGGCGCTGGTGACCATGACGGCCACGCCTGCCACTGTGACCGGATTCCTGACTTACCGCGTCACGCTGGATTCCGTTGCACTGCAGCAAGCAAGCGGCGGCTCGTCGCAGAACGTGCTACCGGCCCCGGTCAGCATTGACCTCGCGCAGATGACGAGCTTCAGTGACATCCTGAGTGCCGCGACGGTTAAGAAGGGCACCTACTCGAGTGTCATCGTGACGATCGACTTCACTAATGCAGTGATCGTGGCGGATGATGGCAGCCTGGACGGGGTAGCGCTGACGGCGCAGAACGTAAATGCCGAGAGCATCGGAAAAGTCACGCTGACGCTTGCTTTCGACCCGGCCAATCCGCTGGTGATATCGAAGAACAGTACCTCGCAGTTCGCGCTCGACTTCCGCCTGTCGGCGTCGAGCAACGTGAACCTGCAAGCCCATACCGTGACGATCACGCCCGTCATGATCGCAAGCTCACTCGCGATCGACTCAAAGGCGCTGCGCCTGCGCGGCCTGCTATCGAGCGTGTACACGACGAATAGCGGCTACACCACTGGCATCGATCCCTCCGATGGCCTCGTCAGCGAATCGGGCTCGGTCCAGGTCGTGCCGACGACATCGTCGACGCTATACGAAGTCAACGGAGTTGCCGCGACCGGGTCCACCGGCTTTACCGCGCTGGCGGGACTGGGCGCCGGCGCCTGGTCGGTCGCTTACGGCTCCCTGGTCTCGACCAGCAATACCTCCTTTGTCAACACCCCGGTTACGACGCCGACCGACACCTCGACGTCGGGCGATCCTTTCGGGGTCGGAAGTACCACGAGTCCTAGCACCGCCACGACGACGGATACGACCGTGGGCACGACCACCACGGACGTGACGTTCTCGCCGACGCTAGTTTTTGCCGGGAGCAGCGTTCAGGGCGGCTTTGACCGGATCTCTGGCATCGTCACGGCGCGCACGGACACCACGCTGACGGTTCCGACCGCGAGCCTGATCACGAGCGCGGGGCTACAGTACTTCGTCAGTGGTCAGACCGGCATTTCGTCGAACACGGAGCAGCAAATCTCGGTCGGGTCCTGGATCGACGCCTTCGGCGCCGTGACCCGCAATGGCGGCGGCAACGTCGCGATGGATGTGACCGCGGGACGCGTGCGAATCGGCAATACCGTGGCCGCGGGGACCTTCACGAGTGCCGGCACCAGTGTCGTCACCATCGGGCTCGACACCCTTTCAGGCCGGTTGATTGCGCCCTTTGTCTTCAATTATCTGCCGGCAAATTTCCAGCTCACGACCAACGCACTGGATAGCTCGGGCCTGGTCGCGAACGAACCCGTGCAATTTACCGGGACCATGGCACCGTATGGCACGACCACAGCAGATTTCGCGGCCACCTCGTTAAGCGATCCGACCACGATCAGCGCAGAGCTCGTGCTGGATTTTGGCAGCGCTGGCAGCGCGACGCCGTTTGCGACGCTCGCGAGCGATCAGTTGGACATTGCAATCAGCGGCATTGCCGCGGGGGGCAGGCACCAGATTTGGGTAGGCGCGCCCCCGCCCGTCGAAGTTTCAACGCTGACTTCCGACCTGCTGATCGAGCCCTCAACGGCCTCGACGCAGGTATTCGCGATTGCACATGCCTCAACTTCGACGGTGGAGAACTTCAACACCTTTGCCAATTTCATCACCGCCTTGCAGGCTGAGCTCAATGGCACGACCATTGCGACAACTGTTACGGCGGAAGGGATTTTCACCGCCGCAGGGAGTACGCTTGCGGCCACCAGTGTCAAGGTCTACCTGAATAAATAGCTATGGATATCGCCATGATTGGTCTCGGGCGCATGGGCGCAAATATGGTGCAGCGATTGCTGCGCGGCGGCCATCGCGTGGTCGGTTACGATCCAGCCGAGGCTGCCAGAAAGGTCATCGAGGACCATGGGGCGGAGTCCGCCGCATCGCTTGCCGAACTGATCAAGAAGCTCAAGACCCCGCGCACGATCTGGCTGATGGTGCCTGCGGGCGAGATTACTGATCAGACGATAAATGACGTGGTGCCGCTGCTCAGCAAAGGCGACACCCTGGTCGATGGCGGCAATTCCAATTATCACGATACGCTGCGGCGCGCCGCCTCGGTCAACCAGGCGGGCATTGAGTACGTGGACTCGGGCACGAGCGGAGGCATCTGGGGGCTCGCCGAGGGATACAGCCTGATGATTGGCGGCAGCGAGCAGGCGGTCGAGCGCCTGCGGCCGATATTCGAGACACTGGCACCGGCGCCGGATCGCGGCTGGGGACGCGTCGGCCCCGTGGGTTCAGGACATTTTACCAAGATGATTCACAACGGCATCGAGTACGGCCTGATGCAGGCTTACGCGGAAGGGTTTTCTATCATGCAGCACAAGACCGAATTCGGCCTTGACCTGCACCAAGTTGCCGAGATCTGGCGCAGTGGCAGCGTGGTGCGTTCCTGGCTTCTGGACCTGACCGCCAATGCGCTTGAGAAGAACCCGACGCTTAAAGGCATCGCGCCCTATGTGGCAGACTCCGGCGAAGGTCGCTGGACCGTCGCTGAGGCGATCGAGCTGGGTGTCCCGGCATTCGTCATCACGCACTCCCTGCTGAGCCGGCTGCGCTCGCGTGACACGGACTCTTTTTCCGACAAGCTGGTCGCCGCGATGCGCAACCAATTTGGCGGCCATGCAATGAAGAGCGAGTAGGTTCAGGCCACCTCGGTTCGATACTGGCTGACCGCCGCGCCGTCACTGTTACGCAGCCGCACGAACGTGATGGTCGTCAGCAACATCCAGACACCCAGCACCAGAAATGCCCGGTGAATACCCTGGATCATCTCGGCAGCATCCGCATGAAAGCGATCCGGCACGAACACGGCGGTCACGAGCGAGGCGGCGGCGATACCGAAGCTCAAGGACAGCTGCTGCGTGGTGCTCAGGATCGTGCTGCCGTTGCTAGCCTGGGCATCTTCTAGGTCTGCGATCGACAAGGTGTTCAGGCTTGTGAATAGCGTGGACTGCATGAACCCGAGGCAAAACACCATGATTACCAACACCCAGAGCGGCGTGTGCGCAGTGACGGTCGCAAACAGCGCGAGCATCAGGCCGAGTGCCATGGTATCGGCCATCAGCACGCGCCGGTAACCGAAGCGTCGCAGCAGCCGATTGATCAGGAATCGAAGGCTCATCGCTGCAAAGGGCAGCGGCATGATCAGCAGGCCTGACTGGATCGCGTTGAACCCAAATCCAACCTGGTATAGCAGCGGCAACAGGAATGGGATGCCGCCAATGCCGAGCCGCGTGACAAAGCTGCCGACATTGGCGGCGCGGAACGTGCGCAGGCGAAACAGGCCGAGCTGCAACAGCGGTTGACTGACGCGTCCCGAATGAAGCCCGTACGCGCCGAGCAGGGCTGCAGCCAGCGCCAGCATGGCGAGGATCTGCCGCGCGCTCAAGGTATGTTCGCCGAATACTTCGAGGACGTAGGAGAGCAGCGCAATGCCAACACCGAATAGCACAAAGCCGACTACATCGAGCGCGTGGCGGCGCCCCTCGCGATAATCCGGCAGGTGCTTGCGTACCATCCACAGGCCCACGAGGCCGATGGGGATGTTCAGGAAGAAAATCACGCTCCAGTGAAAATACTCGATCAGGAACCCGCCGATTGTCGGACCCAACATCGGGCCGATCAGGCCCGGAATCGCGACAAAGGAGAGCGCCCGCATGTACTCGGACTTTGCAAAGGTGCGCACCATCGTCAGGCGTCCCACCGGCAGCATCATCGCGCCGCCTGCTCCCTGCAGAACGCGGCACACGACCAGCAGCTCGATGTTATTCGACAGCCCGCACAGCAGTGAACCCAAGGTGAACAGGCCGATGGCACTCGCAAACACCCGCCGGGTGCCATAGCGCATGGCCACCCAGCCGCTGATGGGAATGAATACGGCAAGGCTCAGCGTATAACTCGACATCACCGCTTTCATGCTGAGCGGCGCCACGCCGAGCGCACGGGAGATCGCAGGAACGGCGGTGTTCAGGATGGTTGAGTCTAGCGACTCCATGAAAAAAGCAACCGCAACCAGCCACGGCAGGAGCCGTTTGGCTGATGCGGCAAGCTCGCGCTCAGGTGCCTGCGATCGCGGCATCCACGATGATCTGGGCGTCACTCAGGATCTGGCGCAAGTGATCGGCGCTGCGATAGCTCTCGCCATATATCTTGTAAATATCCTCGGTACCGGATGGGCGCGCGGCAAACCAGCCGCCATCGCTGACTACCTTGATGCCGCCGAAGGAGGCGCCCACCGAGGGGGCCTTGTCCAGTATGGCGGTGATGCGGTCGCCCGCAAGTTCGGTGATTTTCACCTCCGCCGGCGCAAGCTTCGCGAGCTTGCTCTTTTGCGCAGGCGTTGCGGGCGCATCGAGCCGGTCCGCGAACACTTCCCCGAGCGCTGTCGTCAGCGCGCGATATTGCTCGCCGGGATCGCGGCCCTTGCGCGCCGTCATCTCGGCCGCCAGCAGTCCCGGTATCAGGCCATCCTTGTCACTCGTCCAGACCGCTCCATCGCGACGGCTGAATGCCGCTCCCGCGCTTTCCTCACCGCCGAATCCAAGCGAGCCGTCCAGTAATCCATTGACGAACCACTTGAAGCCGACCGGGACCTCGTACAGCCTGCGCCCAAGCCGCGTGCTCACCCGATCGATTAGGGAGCTGCTGACGATGGTTTTGCCGACCCCCGCGGCAGGTTTCCATGCCGGGCGGTTCCGGAATAGGTAATCAATGGCGACACTGAGGTAATGATTGGCAGGCAGAAGGCCGCCGCTTGCCGTCACGATGCCGTGCCGGTCGTGGTCCGTGTCGCAGCCGAAGGCGACGTCAAATCGATTCTGCATGCCGATCAGGCGCTGCATCGCGTAGGAAGAAGAGGGGTCCATCCGAATCTTACCATCCCAGTCGAGCGTCATGAAACGAAAGGTCGCGTCGACCTCAACGCTGACGACATCCAATTTGAGGCGGTAGAGTTCCGCGATGCGTGGCCAGTAGTGCACGCCCGCGCCGCCCAGTGGATCGACGCCGAGGCGCATGGTCGATGCGCGGATCACATCCATGTCGATAACAGCACCAAGGTCTGCGACATAGGCGCCGATGAAGTCATGCAGATGGGTCGTCGCTGCACCGCGGGCTTGGGCTAGCGGGATACGCCGCACACCGACGAGTTCCGCATGCAGCAATTCATTCGCGTGCGTTTCGATCCAGCTGGTGATATCTGCTCCAGCGGGCCCGCCGTTCGGCGGGTTGTATTTGAAGCCGCCGTTGTCGGGCGGATTGTGCGAGGGCGTGATCACGATCCCGTCAGCAAGCCCTTCGGTCCGCCCGCGGTTATAACTGAGGATCGCGTGCGAGACCGCAGGCGTCGGCGTGTATTCATCGCCCGCCGCAATCATGACGTCGACGCCGTTGGCGGCCAGCACTTCAAGCGCGGTCGCGAATGCGGGAGCCGACAGTGCGTGCGTGTCGAAGCCCATGAACAAGGGTCCGGTGATGCCGTTCGAGCGCCGGTGCACGCATATTGCCTGGCTGATCGCGGCGACATGGGCGTCGTTGAACGTGCCATCGAAGGAGATGCCACGATGCCCGGAGGTACCGAAAGCGACGCGCTGCGCGCGGTTTGCCGGATCCGGTCGCTCGCTATAAAAAGCCGTGACCAGCCGCGCAATGTCGGTGAGCAACGAGGGCGGTGCCGGCTGGCCGGCAAGCGGATGGATGCGCGGATTCATGATGCAGCGGCGGCGCCGCTTTTTTCTGCAATCCGTCGCAGCAGTTCCCCCCAGGATTTCACGAACGATCGGGCCCCGTCTTGCTGCAGGGTTGCGGCGAGCTGATCGACATCGATGCCGGCGGCGGCAAATTGCTGCAGTACTTCTTCGGCATTGCCGCCATCCGCCCTCATGCAGCCACCGAGCTTGCCGGACGCAGCAAACGCCAGCAAGGTCTTCTCGGGCATCGTGTTAACCGTTGCCGGTGCGGCCAGCGCCTCTACGTACATAGTCGGTGAAGCGACGGGGTCTTTAACGCCCGTGCTCGCCCACAATAGGCGCTGCGGCTGGGCACCCTGGGCGGCGAGCTTTTGCCAGCGCGCGGAGCCGAGCAGTTCGCGGTAGGCACGATAGGTACGCTGGCTGATGGCAATCCCGAGCTTGTTGCGCAGCGTGCCCGGCACCTTGTCGGCCACTGCCCGATCCCATCGGCTCACGAACAGCGAGGCAACCGAGGAGACTTTAGCGTCAAGCCCTGCGCCGATGCGCCGCTCGATGCCCCTGAGGTAGGCGCCCGCCGCGGCGAGGTACTGCTCGCGCGAGAACAGCAGTGTCACGTTGACCGGGACGCCGCGAAAGATCGCTTCCTCGATCGCGGGAATGCCGGCCGCGGTGCCCGGAATCTTCACATACAGGTTGTCCCGGCCAGCCTGGCGCTGGATTAATTGCGCGGCCTTGATCGTGCCCTGGGTGTCATCGGCCAGCAGCGGCGAGACCTCCATCGACACCCAGCCGTCCATTCCGGCGGTTGCCACGTGCACAGGCTTGAAGATGTCTGCAGCGCGACGCAAATCCTCCAGCGCGAGCTCGATGAACAACGCTTCGCCCGATAAACCGCCGCGCTGTTTTGCGGCGATGCCGGAGTCGTAGTCAGACGTCGCCCCGATGGCCTCATCGAAGATCGTCGGATTCGAAGTGAGGCCGGTGACCGCAAATTCGGTCACATAGCGCTGCAAAGTGCCTTTGTCGAGAATTTCACGGGTAATGTTGTCCAGCCAAAGACTTTGTTGCAAAGCATGCAATTGTTCGGCGGCGTTCATGGAAAATCCTTATTCTTTGTCAACGAGGCAGGGAAATCTGGCGTCGCAAATCGGCAATTTCATCTAGTAGCTCGATTGCCAGTGCGACCCCGGCAAGATTGATACCCAGATCCCGTTGCAGCCTGATCGCGGTGCGCGCGCGCCGCAAGCTTGATGGCGCAAAATGCCATTCGCCGCCGGACTCCGTCTCGACAATCAAGACGCCTTCCTCGACCAGCTCGACAATCTGCTGAATTTCGACCGTGCACAACCGGCCAAGTTCACTTGTCGTGAGGACTGTTGTTTCCTCGAGAATCCTTCCCGTCAGCATGGTCCCTACACTCCCAGTTGCGCGCGCGGGTTGAACGGACACGCGGCAGCAAATGCATTGTAGGCCGCGCGCGCTTTTTCGTCGGCTGCAGGCGGCAGCGCGATCTCGAGTACAACGAACAGGTCACCTGGGGGCGAGGCGGGGATGCCCCGGCCTTTGAGGCGCAGTTTACTCCCAGCGCGCGAGCCCGCTGGAATCTTGAGTTCGACCAGTCCTCCCGGCGTGGGCGTCTTGATGGCACCACCCAGCATGGCTTCCCACGGCGCCACCGGCAGCGTTATCGCCAGATCGCGGCCATCAATGCGGTACAGCGGGTGTGGCTGAAAATCGACCTCGATAAACAGATCGCCATGCTTGTCACCGGCAGGCCCCGCAAATCCCTGCCCGGTCAGGCGAATATGCTGGCCGGGCAGAATGCCCTTAGGAATTTGCACATTCAGCGTGCGACCCTCGAGCGTGAGCGCCCGGGAACCGCCCTGCAGTGATGCATCCAAATCCAGCAATACCCGCGCGTGCTGATCCTCGCCCTGCGGGTTCCGGCCACGTCCCGCATGCGGGCCACCGGCGCGCCCGAACAGGGATTCAAAAAAGTCGCTGAATCCGCCGGGATCAGCCCCGGCGCCCGGATCGCGAAACTCAAAACCGGTATCCCAGTTGGGTGGCGGCCGGAATTCCTCGCCCGGCCGAGGACCGGTGCCTAGCTGGTCGTAGGCTGCCCGCTTCTTGGGATCCTTGAGTACTTCATAGGCCTCGCCCACCTCCTTGAAACGCGCTTCGGCATTCTTTTCCTTGCTCACGTCGGGATGGAATTTGCGGGCAAGCCGGCGATACGCTTGCTTGATCTGGGCGTCAGTGGCCTCACGGGCGATGCCCATGACCTGATAGTAGTCCTTGAATTGCACCCGGGACATATATGGGCACTTTGCCCAGAATCAATCCGCCATGGGCCTCGCTACAACTGGTAGCCGACCGTCAGCAGGAGCCCTTCCGCCAGGTCGCGCCATAGTCCGGGTGCATGATTGACGTAAGGCTCGGCCTCAGCAATCAATGCCGTCACCCAGTCAGCCAACCACTCAATGTCCGCCGCGCTGTAGAACACGAAAGCCGATTCATAATTCAACAGCAAGCTGCGCGAATCCAGGTTCACGGAACCGGAAATGGCCAGGGTCGAGTCGAACACCACGGCTTTCGCATGGACCATCTCGGGCAGCAGGTGAAAGTGCACGCCGGCCTCTGCCAGCGTGCATAAGGTACGGCCACGCGCAAAGTCTGCCAGCACATGATTTGAGGAGCGCGGCAGGCATAGGTCGATGCGTACGCCGCGGCGCGCAGCCAGGCGAATCGCGGCGGTCAGCGCCGCATCTGGCAGCAGATAAGGCGTCACCGCAAGTACGCGCTCCTTGGCATGAAAGCAGGCCGCGATCAGCAGCGAGTGCACGGTGTCCTCGCTCTGGTCAGGACCGCTCGGCAGGAATTGGGCCCGCGAGGCACGCTTTATGGCATCGCCTGACGCGCTCGGGTTGGGCTTCAGAGTGCCCGCCGGGCGGCCGTGCGAGGCGCGCCAGTCCGCCTCGAACTGACGGCTGGCCGCGATTGCGACAGGCCCATCCAGGTCAAACGACAAGTCGCGCCACGGTCGCCGGCCCGATTCGCCGGTAAAGTATTCGATCGCCAGGTTGCGCCCGCCTGCCCACAGCTGCGCCTCATCGGCGACGACCAGCTTGCGATGATTGCGCAGGTTGCGTGGCCCGCTGTTCCTACCCCGAAAAAGGGGCCCGAAGATCGCGGTCTCCACGCCCGCGCGATTCATCGCGTGCAGGCGCGCGCGCGGCAATTGCAGAGCGCCGAGCCCATCGATCATCAGGCGTACGCGCACGCCGGCCTGCGCCCGCTTGATCAGGCACTCGGACACTTCGCGTCCGAAAGGATCATCAGTCAGGATAAATGTGCCCACGTCGAGCCGCTGCTGCGCTCGCGCGAAGATCTCGAATAACGCGGACCGCGCCGCCGCGCCGTCCTGGTGCCAGCGCACGTTCGTGGCAGAGGCGCCCGGCAGGCCGAAACTGTCGATCAGCTCTTCGGCCCAGTGAGTCGCGGGCGCGTTGTCGGCGAGGCGCGTCGCGTTGCGGCGCTTCAGCTTGCGTCGGCCGAAAATCAGATAGAGCGGTAGAACGACGTAGGGCAGCGCGATCATGCCCAGCACCCAGCCTATGGCACTCGAAGGTGGCCTGCGCTCGCGCGCGCTGCGGGTGGTTAAGATGTAGGTCAGCAGGCTGACCATGATCGCCAGCGAATGCAGCGTGAGGCCGGGAAGCCAGGGGATCATCGTGCGGATCATGGCGCTGCCGCGGGCGTCAGAGGTGGTAGCCGATTAGCGCGCCGACTGCCGCCGTGACCAACATGGCGAGCGCACTCCAGAAGGTCACGCGTAACGCGCCGACCAGTGGATTGGCGCCGCCAATCTTTGCGGCGACTGCGCCGAGGCCGAGTAGCGCGCCCAGCGATACCGCCATCGTCGCAGCGATCAGGTTGGGCTGCGGCGAGAGTGCAGCGATCAGCAGCGGCATCAACGCGCCCAGCGCGAAACTTCCCGCCGACGTCAGTGCGGCCTGCAGCGGCCGCGGCTTGAATGTGCTGGTGAGGCCAAGCTCATCACGGGCATGAGATCCCAGGGCATCATGGGTCATCAGCTGTTCCGCGACCTTTCCTGCCAGATCGCGCTCGAGCCCACGGCGTACATAGATCTCGGTCAGCTCATGGCGTTCCCCGGCGTAGTCCGTTTCCAGTTCGCGCCGCTCCTGCGCGAGCGCCGCATTCTCGGTGTCGGCCTGCGAGTGTACCGACACATACTCGCCGGTCGCCATCGACATGGCTCCGGCCACGAGTCCCGCGAGGCCGGTCAGCACGATGTTGGCGTGCGCGGCGTGCGCGGCGGCGACGCCGACAATCAGGCTGGACGTCGAGACGATGCCGTCGTTTGCGCCGAGCACGGCGGCGCGTATCCACGAGATCCCGTGAAGAGTGTGGCGCTCATGGCCTCGGTGGCGGGTGTGCGTGACCGTGACGAATACTCCTTTTGTCGATCGCTGGTAGCCTAACTTCGGTCGCTGCGTATTCTATCGCGTCCCTAAACCAGAAGCGCGACCCCGGACAGGGCACTTAAGGCGAGGGCCATTTCCTCGAATAATCGCTGGCGGATCCTTTGCAGCAGCCAGCGACCGGCGAACAGGCCAATGGCGACGGCGGGAAACAAACAGATATCGAACGCGACGCTGGGTAGGGAGACGAGCCCGAGATTGATCATGAACGGCAGCTTGAACAGATTGATTATCGCAAAAAATATGGCGGTCGTGCCGACGTACTCCATCTTGGGTAGGCGCATGGCCAGCAGGTAGATCGCCATCAGTGGGCCTGCGGCATTCGCGACCAGCGTGGCAAAGCCGGCCGCCAACCCTAAGCACGCGCCGAGAAACCAGTGGATTCGTAGCGGCGGTGCCAGCCCCTCACCATCGGGCGCCGGCGCACCAGTGCGGAGCCGGCGCCAATAGCTCAACAACGCGAGCGCGACGATGATCGTGCCGACCAAGGTCTTGATGGTATGGTCACTCCAGTGACCCAGCGCAAAATAACCCAGCACGACCCCACCGGCTGCCCACGGGAAAAGTCGGCCGAGGTGGCGCCACTGAAGATGGCGCCGGTAGGCCGCTACCGCGATCCAGTCCCCGAATATCACCAGCGGCAGCACGACGCCGCTCGATTGCTTCACGCTAGGCATGATCAAGGCGAATAGGCCGACGAACAGACCATTGACCCCGGCTATCCC